>JBJXHE010000083.1:0-5883 GCA_046160785.1 Planctomycetota bacterium | reverse complement strand
TGCTCCGACGGCGAATAAAGACGTTAAAGGATCGCTAAGTTTGGGAGTTCTTGTGCGAGGCACGGGCGCACAGTTCCGCGGAATCAAAGGCAAGGGTTTGATTCGCGCCGAAAACACGGACATCGTTGAAGTTCCGATTGGCAAGGCCGTTTACGACGGAATTACAATCCAACAAAAACCCGTTTTTCATAGCATCATCGGCGACTTTTCAATTATCGACGGACTTGTTAATTTTAGAAAGATAACATTAGAAAGCGAATCGCTCACGCTGAAAGGCGACGGCTGGATCGGGCTCGACGGGCAGGTTTATATGACATTTCTACCGCGACAGAAGTTTAATGAAATTCCCCTGCTCGGCGATATTTGGACATTAGCCCAGGATCGATTATTCGATATCACCGTTTACGGAACAATCGATAACGTTAAACATAAAGTAAATTCACCTTTCTCGTCGAAGGCGCAGCGCGAGATACAAGTGATCGCGCCAATGCCGCCTCTCGAACTGGGCGAACGATTTTAATAATATTCTAATAAATATATATGATACACGCCGTCATCATGGCCGGAGGCTCCGGCACGCGATTCTGGCCGCTCAGCCGCAAACTGCGCCCGAAGCAATTATTACCTATAACGGGCGGAGAACCGATGGTTACAGAAACGGCGGCGCGCGTGCGCAGCGTGATTCCGCCGGAGCGAATTTGGGTTGTTACACATCAGGATCAGGCCGCCGGCATTCGCGCTGCGCTGCCAGGCGTGCCGCCCGGACAGATTATTGCGGAACCGATTGCTAGAAATACGTGCGCGTGCGCAGGGCTCGCGGCTTCTGCAATCTTAGCAAAAGATCCGAACGCAACGTTAGTCATGATGCCCGCCGATCATGATATTCGGCCCGCGGATGACTTTGTTAAAACCATCCGCGCCGCGTGCGAGAGCGTCGAGAAGCACGGCGGATTGATGGTATTCGGCATTCAGCCCGCGCATCCGGCGACGGGTTATGGTTATATTCGACGCGGCGACGCATTGCATATATCGCAGGGCGTACCCGTCCACAAAGTATTAGGATTCCGTGAGAAACCCAATCGCGCGACGGCCGAGGAATTCTTAGCAACCGGCGAATATGTATGGAATAGTGGAATCTTTGTATGGACCGCAAAGCGCATCCGCGAGGCAATGACACAATTCGAACCCGCGATCGCGGCCGGGCTCGAAATTGTAGAAAAGGCGCTTGCCAAATCCGGCGGTGTTTTTGATACAAACGCAACCGCGGCGCTGGCGGAGGCGTATCATAAAATTCCGCAGGTGCCCGTGGATATCGGCATCCTGGAACGCGCGCCCGACGTGCGCGTTATTGATATTCATTATCGTTGGAGCGACGTCGGATCGTGGGATGCGCTCGACGATTTGTTAATTGCCGGCGATCACGATCACCGAATTGTTACAAGCGAAGGATCTGAAGTTGTGTCCATCGATAGCATTCGCTGTATGATCCAGTCATCAGGGAAACATACCATTGCGCTCGTCGGCGCGGAGGATTTAATTGTAGTTCACACGCCCGACGCGACGCTCGTCTGCAAACGCGGCCGCGCGGAAGATGTTAAGAAAATTGTAGACGAGCTCAACCGCCGCGGGCGCACCGATTTATTATAATGCGCGGCGCTGTCGTTGCCGTCGACTACGGCGCGCGCCGCACGGGGCTCGCCGCGTGCGATTCGCTAAGAATCGCGGCCGTTCCGATCGGCGTCGTGCATACTACAGATCGTGAAGAATTGATAGAACGCATCGTCGACGCCGTCGACGAACGCAACGCGACAACGTTAGTCTTCGGACTTCCGCTTCACATGGGAGGACACGACAGCGAACGGTCTCGGACCGTGCGCGCGCTCGCGGCGGATGTTAAGAATCGGCTGCCGAACGTGGACGTCGTCGAGGTCGACGAACGTTTAACTACAAAAGAAGCGACAATCCTTCTCGCGCAGGCCGGCCTTAAAGGGAAAAAGCGAAAAGACTTCGTCGACGCCGTCGCCGCTATGATTATTTTAAAGACGTATCTAAAAGACGAAGGCCTGCTCGAGCATTAATCCTTAACGGATGTCGCCAGCCAATATTAATTTTCTAAATGCATTCTTAATGATTGCCGCGGCGGTGGCGTCTTTTTATTTGCCATTCGAAGTATTAGTTCTCTCGTATGCGATTCTTGGCCCCGCGCACTATTTAACACAAATTTCATGGCTGCACGACCGCGGCTACTTTTTGCCGTCGCGCGTGGCGGCCGCATTATTAGCAGCGCTCGCAATATCCATTTCATTTCCGGTGGCGCTCATGTTAGCCGGCGCGGCGCCCGCGGATTCAGCACCCGCCTCATACAATACAAAACCCGCGTACGAGTGGACGTCCGCGCTGCTGCTCGGCGGATTCTTAGCGTCTGCGGTATTGATATTACCTATCGCCTCGCACCTCCGCTGGATCGCCGCGGCTGCGGCCGTCGCAGGCTCGCTCGCGATCGGGTTGGATTATCGAATTGCGTACGTCGGCATTTTTCTTCCGACGATCATTCACGTATTTGTATTCACCGGCGCGTTTATACTATTCGGCGCCCTTCGTTCAAGGAGCGCTAGCGGCTATTTTTCTTTTATAGTATTCCTCGGCTGTGCGGCAGCTCTTTTATTTATTCGTAATCAACTGCCGGCGTACAAACCGGCCGCCGCTTTTCAGCAAAATGCAAAATTCATGGAGACCGTTCACGCGGGCGTCCGATGGATTTTCGACCTTGGCGAAGGACGCACAAGCTCGCTCGCCGCGATGCGATTCCTCGCGTGGATTTATCTATATCATTACTTAAACTGGTTTTCGAAAACGCAGATTATCGGCTGGCACGCAATCCCAATGCGCCGCGTTATTGTTATTATCATCGCGTGGATCGCGTCGGTCGGCCTCTACGCCTACGATTATACAGTTGGCCTTTCATTCTTAATATTCCTCGCGACACTCCACGTCGTCCTCGAATTCCCGCTCGACGCCCGCACACTCGGCGCGCTCGTGACGGGAAGAAAGGTATAGTTAGGTCACCTGTGTCGCATTCTGCCGCGACAATTTTTGTTAAAAAGGGACAGGTATAAACCTGTCCCCTAACCTGTCCCGGGGACTGTCCCCGTTAATGCGGAACGGTTTCGCCGTCATAATAAAACGCGATGGGGTCACGCGCGCGCAGCTCGCCGCGGTGCGCGGAAGAAGGCGTTTGCAACAATTTGGCGGTAGTGGTCCAGGCGCGTTTCGTTTAACTAATATTCTGGCGCCGCGGTTTAGGCGAGCGAGCACGCGTGACCCCGGCGCGTTATGCCCTACTTCCCCCACGTCCACAACTCCGCGCACTCACGCACCCACGGATTTGTATCAGTTCTTAATTTAGCGATGATAGCGCGCGTTCGCGGGTCGTCGCGTACGGATTCAAACATTAACGCGTCTTCAAGCGGTTCTTTTGTAACATTCTCGTAGCGCGGTTCGCTGGATGGTTTGTGCGATCCTGTAAGCCAAACGAGCGCATCAAGCCGTTCGATAATATTTAGAGATTGTAAGCGTTCGATCCATTGATCTTTTGTTAGCTTTTCCCGTGGCGGACCCGCCCCGGGAACTGTCGAGCTTAAATAACGAGATCTGATTTTGCCTTCCCCATTCGTTAGTCTTACAATATGAAACTTATTTTTATCAAATCCAATATATTGTATTTGCACGCTCTCCGGCCGTGTGTCGAAGACCCTCTCGCCCTCCTTCTCCACGCTAACGAGCACGGCAGAACCTGATCTGAAAATAATTAAATCGGCATTAACAATTGTATTGCGCTCAACGCTCGCGCCGTGAGACGTCATTCGGTAACCTCCCTCAATGTACTCTTTCGAGAGCAAATTCCAATTTTGATCGAATACAGCAATATGAAAAGTACAATATCCGGGAATCGTTATTGATGTTGGCGTACTAATGATAGCGAAACGCGCTGCGCCGCAATGAAATGGAACAATGAGTTTAGGCGCAAGATCTTCATACTTTCCATACAACTCATCGCCTGTCATTTTTTCATATAATTCATTAATTTTTGACCTGTCCTTGGATTCGAGCTTCCGATTGAGGTAATCCGCGAGAGGCGGCCGCAATGATGCAACTTGTTTGCCGCACCCCGCAATGACTAAAACAAGCGAGGTGGAAATGTTAAACAGTAGATATCTATAAACGTCGCGTTTTGTAAACGATTTCATTGCAGAGTGTCGGAATCTTATTCGCGCCGCGCGGAAACCAACCAAGTATTGACGGAGACCTTCCCCGTTATTGTTCATTATTGTTAATGACGGCGCGTTTGAAGGAGCTTCGCTCCTTCTCGCGCCGCCGTGGTCCACCCCCCAACCCGGAACGGTTTCGCCGTCATAACAAATCGCCTTGGGGTCGCGCCCAATTCGTTTACTACATCTCCGGAATCTTATTCGCGCCTCTTGGATAATGCTTTTCCAAGAACGCTAACATTGGCACCATCGCTTTTTCAGCCTCTGCGTCATGCCAAACACTATGACTCAAGTCGACTTCTAACAATTCGACCTTCGAGCCCGCCTTGTTACAATATTCGCGAATCGCGCCGGTATCGATAATCTTGTCATTCTTCGACATCACAATAAATCCGCGCCCTTTCAGATTTGCTGCTCCTGCCATCGCCGCAGCGCGAATCGCGTCAATCGCCGCCGACGTCTTCGCGTCGCGTTTCAGCGTCACCTTCTTATCATTCATAAATTCCGCCGCTTTGTTAGCATCTCGAAACCGATCCTTAGCATCAATTCCGAGTACGCCGCCGCCGAAGAGAGATCCGAACATTCCAGGTTTTTTCACCGCGAGCCCCGGCTTCAAATCGGGATTAAAAGCTACAAATCCGGAGCACTTTTCTGGATATTTCGCCGCGTACGCCATTGCTACAACTCCGCCGAGACCCGTGCCCATCGCGATGCGCGGCGCCTCTGGCATGAGTATCGCGACGTGTATCATTGCCATATCCAAATCTTGAATGGGATCTTCGGATGATACAAATACGCCGCTGCGATCGCCGTCGGAATCTCCGTGGCTTCTAAAATCAAAAACGGAAACCGCGAAGCCGTTTTCCGCGAGCCGGCTTCCTAATTTTGAATAACGGCCGCCGTGCTCGCCGTGGTCGTGCATAATTGCCATTGCGCCGCGCGGCGCGCCAACATTACCAAATTCGCGCGCCCAGAGGCGAGGCTGCAAATGTTGCTGTATGCCGAGCGACGCCGTTTGCGCTTCGTTGTCGCCGCGCTCCAGAAATGTAACAACCGGTTCAATCATTATTATTTGTTATTTACTATTTGTTATTTCAAGGTTTTGTAAACTCGCCGCCGTTTTGCGCGGCCAGTTTGCGTAGAAAATTAGCGTCGGCTTCGCCGAGACATACGACGTGAACTGTTATTTTCGAAAGTTTATTTCGTTCGCGAACGTACGCAAGCAGCCGCTCCGGATCTGTTATTTCCGTGTCGGGCGACGGCGTGCCATCGGTTAGAAAGAAAATTGTATCAACGGCAGGGCGGTAGAATTTATCCGTCGCTCCGAGGCCGGCCGCATCGAACGCGGCCTTCAACGCGCCGTAAATATTCGTTCCGCCGTTCGGCTGCAATTCTGTTTTTACATAATCCAAAAGTTTTTTCTTAGTTTGAGCGTTCACTGTCATCGGCTGCGGAGTAAACAAATTCGCGGCCGTTGAAAATGTAATTAAGATTGTTTTTCCGCCTTCGGGCAATCTCTCAATTGCAGCTTCGAGTTCTTTCTTTAACATTGCAAAACGCGTCGGCTGTCCTTCCGGCGGCGCCGCTTCCGAATCGAGGCCCCAATTCATCGATC
>JBJXHE010000082.1:0-20237 GCA_046160785.1 Planctomycetota bacterium | reverse complement strand
GGCGCTTCAGGAATTTGTGTGGGTTCCGCATGAGACTCTTGGGTACATGTCGAGCTTGCCGCAGTGAAAGTAGATTGCGTTGATGAAACGTTGGGAGTTGCGAAAGCCGCATGCCATCTTCTTGATCCATTGGATCTTGGCATTGAGACTCTCTGCAGTGGCGTTGTTCGCGCGAAGTGTGATGGCATTCAGGATTCCCCAGAGATGGTTTTTGACCATCGTCGCGGCACGTTGAATGGGTTCAAGCCGGCTCTTCAGCGCCCATGTGATCCAACTCTTCCACGCCTTCTCGGCCCAGCCACGCCGTACATATCCCCACAGTTGGCGGGCCGTCTCCTTGATCGCCCACGCTCGCGCGACTTTGAGATGGAGGTCTCGTAATTGTGCAAATTGTATTCTCCGCTTTCCTTCCATGTTTTCTTGATTCTGAAGCCACAGGAATTTCGTTCCCTTGAGAGTATCGATTTCCTCTTTCTGTAGCTCACTGTGCTCTTTTCGGCGCACTTGATCCACGGCTTCCCCCAAGTGCTTTGCTACATGAAACCGGTCAAAGGCAATCTTCGAATGCGCATCCCAGATGTGCTCTACTGTGGAGCGCACATATGCCGGCCACATGTCCATCGAAACGATCTTAATATCGAATCGCTGCTGGCTCGCAAGCCCTTGGTAAAACAGATCTAACGCATCCTTTCCGCGCCCCTCTCCAACATACAATACTCGGGATTCGCGGGTGTCATTGACCACAGTTGTGTACTCATGCCGCTTTCGAAACGCAACTTCATCGACTCCAATTTGCTCGATCTTTTCAGACTTGCGGCGCGACATCCCGCGCACCACAGCACGCTGCATCACGCCATCGATCTCATCCCAGGTCAAACGCATCCGCCGGGCCACCCCGGTGATACTGGTCTCGCCAAGCCAGTCAATGATCAAACACTCCATCATCGACGTGAATCCAGAATTGGGTTCAGACCACGGCACATCGATCTGCAGCACACCATGCTCCGCACAATTCACTCGCGGCACATCCGCCTCGAGGATGGTCTTGAATTGACATGTGTCCAGATGGCGCCAAGACCTCTTTCGCGTGTCGTACCCAGGACGCTCCACTTGGCACTTTGGACATCGCTGCGATGTGCCTGCCGCGGCCTCGATCTTGACGCGGATTTCCTCCAAAGCCGAGTCGAGTTCCACCGATGTCACAATCCACGGGTTTCGAATGCCAAGGATCGCTGCGTACAAGTCTTTGTCGTGCATTTCCGCGATCGTAAGGCCGGGAAGCTTCGGTTGCTACCCACACAAATTCCTGAAGACCCCAAATAAAAATGGACGCGCGCAGCGCGTCCTTTTTTATTTAATGTGTGGTGGAGGCGGCGGGAATCGAACCCGCGTCCCAAATGTACCCACGGTGGGCATCTACGTGTGTGTTCGATTCTTATTTGTCATCGCCCTTCCACGGCCCAATCGACAGGGCTTAGAAGCGCCAGCAACGCTCAATGTCACCCGTTGAGTGCCTTGCGAACTCTCTGGGCCTGCCCGTGAATGGCGTCGCATTACACTCCACGAGCAGAGTGTAGCGACGAGAGCTTAGTTAATTAAGCTGCTAAAGAAAAGTTGTTGGCATTTCTGCCGTTCCCAGAAGATTTACGAGGCCAACTGGGGTCCTCGACACGCCACCCGCCGCAAACAGCATTCGGTCGAAACCGATCGCCCCCGCAACGGAGAAAAGATCATCGGCCGAAAATCGGCCGGCGCAAGGGTGAAGTTATTGTTGAATTAAGACAACTGGCGAATCTGGCGTTTCTGTATCATCACAAGTAACAAATACGCGGCGAACGCCGCGAAGAGGTGTTTCAGCGAGTGGCCGCTCACGAAGCGCAGTATTTCATACGTCTGGCGGTCCCATACTTCTAATAATTTCGCGGCGGCGTAGCAGCCGATCGCGGCGAAATAGTAGTATTGCTTTGAGTAGTTCGCCGGAAATAACAAAAACATCACGGGGATCGCAACGGCCGGAAAAAACTGCGCGAGACCCCAAAACCTCAGATCGCCAACCCCCGCTGTTTCTGTAAAATACCAATAGGCAACGCTTCCGATGGAATAGGTAAGAACGGGAACTGTGAGCCACTGCGACGCGGCAAGGCTCACGCGTTCGGCAATTAATATTAACGTTAACGCTCCGCATGCGACCGCGATCGGGAATCGATCCCACATCACACGAAGATTCGACGGGGCTAAATGATAGAAACTGGAGCCGAAGACCGTGAAGAAGACGCCGATGAAAAAAATGATATATAACGATCTTTCCCAATCGGTCTTAAATTTAGCTTTGGCCTTTTCCTTAAGAAGAAAGGAAATTCCGAGAATGCCAACAATCATAAACGGAACATTCGACGCGACGTCGCCGAAGTTCGCAATTCCTAACCATTCGCGCCGGTCGGCGAAATCGTGATATTCGGGAGGCTGCGCAACGCGTGATACAAAAAACGGGGCCGCGACGCACGCGGCGCAAAAGATGAGAAATATTAATTTTTTCATCTACAGACAAAGACGGCCGCGGAATTGCGGCGACTAACGAAGACGCACTTTCGTCGCTGCCGCCACTTCGCGTTTTCCTTCTTTATCACGAATTGCCGCGCGCGAATCGCCGATCGTGCGCCCCTTCGCGAGCGCGATTTCTAATTTTGCATAACCGTTTTTGAAGTAAAGCCGCAGCGGCACGCACGTGCGGCCTTTCGTTTTGAGCGCTTCGATAATTTCATTAATTTCTTTCGCATGTAACAATAATTTCCGCGGCCGCTTTTCCTCATGATTAACATAACCGCCGCTCTCGTACGGCGGGATCACGCATTCGAGCATATATAAAGCGCCGTCGCGCATCCGAACAAATGCGCCTTCAATGTTACATCTTTTATTGCGCAATTGTTTCACTTCGGAACCCATGAGCGCCATTCCCGCTTCATACTTATCCAAAATATCATATTTAAATCGCGCCTTGCGGTTGGTCGCGATGGTTTCGATGACGGGTTCGTTCTTTTTCTCGGCCATTTTGTTGAAAGGGTAACATCAACGGTAACATTGCGTCGCTCGCGCACGATTCGTATCGAGACACGCTAACCAAAAGGGTCTGGCAAAGTAGGCGCGCGCCCGGCATTCTCCGCCGCCACAAAATCGGCGGCGAGCCGGTTGCTTGGATTGCCGAAGTGGCGGAATTGGCAGACGCGCTAGGTTCAGGTCCTAGTGCCCGCAAGGGCGTGCAGGTTCAACTCCTGTCTTCGGCACCATTTGATATATTTTTCAAAGTAATATTAACTGAATTAATATTACTTAAATTCGACCGTCGTTTTAGCCGCCTGGTGGTCGGGATTCTCGACGACGACTTCGATCTTGCCCGACATTCCAGCGGGCGCATAGGCTACAATTTTTTCGTCGGATTCAATGAGACTTGCAACGGCATCGACGCCGTTGAATCGTACAAAAGGCCCGAACGCGGTTCCGTAGAATCCAAGGCCGTCAATTGTAACTTCGCGATCTGTAGAATTGCCTTCGATCACGCGCGCGGGAATTGTAAGAACGCGCACTTCGCGGATCTGAGGCGGAGGCACGAATGGCATTCCCTTGGGAGTCGCTGCGCCGCCCGAAGCCGATGCCGTCATCCAGAGTACGGCACCACCGGCCAGCGAGCCGAAAGCTAAAATTGCGAGGATTATTGAAATTCGGTTCATAATATTATTATTTGTTAGTTATATATAATTCTTACTGTTTGAGTTATTACTGTGTCAACACAACGTCGTCGAGAGCAAATTCGCCGGTGGCATTCACATCAAAATCGACGACGACCTTTCGCAGTTTTGTTAAATCGATGTTTGGGTTTTGCGCCGTAAAGGCCGAGACGGGGAACCGGAAACTCTTAAAGACTGATTTCACGGGCCCATTCGGAGACGCATTGAACGGATAGGGCCATGGATTCACGTCGGTGTTTATGTACGTCGCCGAATTTCCGGCGGCGTCGCGAATGCTAATATGAAAACTCTTCGGTTGATTAAAAGGATTCTGCGCCGAATTGTATTTTTGAAGCAAATTAACAGATACGTACGGATACCCGGTCACGTCGAGGTCATTTAATAAATCGGTGTTGTATTGCGCAGGCACGGTCCAAGTTCCGATGAGCCCCTTTGTTACATGGAAGTATGAGCTGTGCGTGGAAGTATTAATATTTGCTTCGGCCGCGCCGGTGAGTCCGGTGAGCGTATTGGTGCCGCCGAGCGAGTTGCGCAGCGGATTTGCCGGCGTCTGTTCAAAATCATCCACTGTGATCCTGCGCGGATGACTAAAGATCCGGTGTATCTTAAACGCGCTGCTCCACAGAATTTCCTTATCACCTGCAATACGCTGAAGCGCGGGCCGATCGTTATACATCATCGCCATCGCCCACGTCGTAAAATACGTTTTTGATATTTCGTGGTGTTGGGCGCGCGTCAGCTGTGCATTGAGCTCAAGTGCGAACGAGATCGAATCTGTAAAATAGAAATGGTTGGCTCCCTCGATCCAGCGGAATCCTTTAATCTGATCCTTGAGCGTATTGTCATAAAGCTGGATCGGCCAGCCATTGTTAACATCGCCGTCCTGCGAACCGTAAATAACAAATGCGTTGCGGCTGATTTTGTAGCTTTGAAAATTCGTCGGCGCAATCGCCGCGATCGCCTTAATTTGAGAGAGCCACGCCGGGTTTTGTTGCACGGCCGCAAACACGCCTTCGCCGCCTCGCGAGTGTCCGATATAAATAATACGGTTGAAGTCTGTCGCGGCCGCGTAGGGCGCTAGACCCATGAAATAGGAAACCGTTTGGTTAATGAGTTCGCCGCGCTGCGGGATCGCCGCCACTGTCGTGTACTGGCCTACGACGTCCAAATTAACCGATGATACTACAAATCCCCACGACGCCAAATGTTGTAATAGATAGGTTGCCTGTTTGTGATTTGTACCAATAAACCCCGATTGTTGAAATCGCCCGTGCGCGAATACAATGAAAGGAAACGGCGTCGGGTTTTGTAATATTTGCCCGCCTCCGCTCGTTGGATACCACACCACTCCGAAGTGCTGGACGGAAACCGTTCCGCCGCCGAGCGGATTTGTAACATTCACATTTCCATGATTCCAATCCGCGGAAGCTGTTGCGTATGGACCTGGCTGTGACAAGAACCAAGGGAGCGTCGGCACAAGCGAACCCTGTGCAAAGAGTCCGGGCACGGCCGTGGCAACGGAGATGAAAATATAAAATAAAACTTTGGTGTTAAATCGCATGTAGGCGGAAAGTTTACGATTGTTGAAGCGCCGTGGCTACCGGCCGCGCCGGTTTTTTTCAGTATTCTTATATTTCGATCCAGATTTCGAGGGGGAAAGCGGTTTTAGATGTTTCGTCCCGCTCGGTGCGATCAGCAGTATGGATCGTTTGCCAGCGCCGCCGGGCAGCTCGGTTTCGTGCGTCGCGAGCAATTCAAAGCCGCGCGACGCTCCGCTCTTGTAGGCCTCGCCCCACTCGTCCTTGCCGCCCGGCCCCTTCATCGCGACGAGCACTTCAAACTGTTTGCGGCGAGATAACAATAACGGAAGCAGCCTCGAAATCGGACCGACTGCGCGCGCTACAATAAAATTGTAATCGTAATCTTTTAAGTGTACTTCCGCGCGCCCCTGCATCGCGGCCGCGTTTGTTAATTGTAAATTTTCAATGACGTCATTTACAAATATTGTTTTCTTTTCCGAGCCGTCCATCAAAACTACAGACGCCGACGGCACCGCGATCGCGAGCGGAATCCCCGGATATCCCGCGCCGGTTCCCATATCTAATACACGCGTTTTTTCGAGCGCGACGGCGTCGAGGATTGTTAGCGAATCCAGAATATGTTTAATTGCGATATCGCGCGGATTAGTAATACGCGTCAGATTCATCGAAGCATTCGCCATTAACATTAAATGCGCGTGCGCCGAGAGGCGGGTCACAGCGCCCGCGGGCAGAGGCTCGCCTCGCCGTTTTTCAAACGCGCGCACGACGCTCTCAATCTCATTTTCCAATTCTTCCGGCGACGGAATATCAACATCGTCGCCGGAGGATTCGCCGTGGTCGTCGTCGTGCATATTTCGGTATATTATCAAAAAAATATGGCAAAGGTAACCATCCTCGGCTCGGCCGATGCCTTCCATTCGTGCGGGCGGCGCCACAGCGCGTATTTGCTAGAAGACGGCGGATTCACAGTTGCCGTCGACTTCGGCCCGACCGCGTTGCTCTCGCTGCGATTATTACAATTCGATCCGGCGCGCCTCGACGCGATTTGTATCACGCACTTGCACGGCGACCACATGGGCGGGCTCCCATTTGTAGTGATCGATGGAATGTACTATTCGCCGCGCGCGAAAACCCTGCAGATCGCGGGCCCCGTGAAAATGAAGGAACGTTTCGACTTGTGCATGCGCGCGTCCTACGAAGATATACTACAGGTTCAGCGTGGATTTGATATTAACATTACTGAACTGCCACCGGGCGCATCGCATTCCATTGGCCCGTTTCAGCTCCAGACCTTCGCCGCCGACCACATGGACGCGCCACACTCCCCGCTCATGTTTCGTTTTTTGTTGCCTTCCGGAAAGGTTATATCTTTTTCGGGCGACACGCGTTTCACAAACAATCTCATGAATTGCGCGGACGGCGCCGATTTGTTAGTTGCCGAATGCACCGGCCTCGCTCCGCCAATGGGGCGCCACTCCACATGGACCGATTGGAAAGCAAACGTTCACGAAGTCCGCGCGAAGAAAATTGTATTATCACATCTCGGCGCGCCTGTCCGGGAGCGCGGCGCGGAACTGTTGCGCGAATTGTTAGAATCAACCGGCGAGCGCCGCGTTTCGTTCGCGGAAGACGGCGAAACGTTTACAATCTGAATTTTACAATTCTTCTTATTGTTAATTGGCAGGGCGGGAGGGACTCGAACCCCCAACATGCCGCTTTGGAGACGGCCGCTCTACCAATTGGAGCTACCGCCCTAACCATGCGTTATAAAACGCTTTGGTAGTATTACGCCGGGTCGCGCTACGATCAAGCTATCGAATCAACAACTTCTCGCGCCGCCCGCGCGCGCGAATCGATTCTCGCAATGGAGAAAACAAATACACCCGGCTCGCAGATCGAAATCGAAACGCAAACGCGGATTTGCTGGTCGATGGAACGCGCGGGCGTACCCATCGTACATCGCGTCGCGGTCCGGGCGATTCGCGCCGCCGCCGAGCCGCGAATATTAACTTTACAAATACGCCCCGCGTTCGGTCCGCAACGGGAGTTTACAATTCCGCCGCTCGCGGAAAATGAAATATATCCGATCGAGGCTCCCGATCTGCGCCTCGACGCACAAAAGCTACAAAACGTGATCGAGCGCGAAGGAGCCGTCATCGAGGCGATTCTTAAGAATGAAGCCGGCGAATGCGCGCGCGCGTCGGTGAATGTCGAAATCTTAGCATTTAACGAATGGAACCGCGCCGTACTGCCCGAGTTGCTCGCGACCTTTGTAACGCCGAACCATCCCGCCGTCGCGCAAATACTAACGATCGCGCGCGATTTGTTACAGAAACAAACGGGCAATCCCGCGCTCGACGGCTACCAATCCAAATCTCGCGCGCGCGTGCGGGAGATTTGCGATGCAATTTATCGTTCAATACAAAAACTCGATATTACGTATGTCAATCCGCCGGCAAGTTTTGAATCGCAGGGTCAAAAACTAAGATTCGCCGATCAAATATTACAGAACCGGATGGGTACGTGCATCGACCTTACGGTTCTGATCGCGTCGGCATTTGAGCAGTGCGGGCTTCATCCGATTTGTATTATTGAAAAAAGCCACGCCTACCCGGGCGTATGGCTTTCGGACGAAACGCTCGCGGCGACGGCAACCGACGACGAGGCGGCGATTCGTAAATTGTATGATGCGCGCGAAATCTTAGTCTTCGATTCATCGACCGTCACTCACCGCCCGCCCGAAACGCTCGCCGCCGCAGAGGCGGCCGCCGCGCAATTCTTAACAAAACCCGAAATGTTTAGATTCGCCGTCGACGTCACCGCCTCGCGCCGCGCGGGTTTTCTGCCGCTGCCGGTCGGTGGCGATATAACAACTACGAATCCTACAACTTCTTCGCGCTCGGGCCGCCCTGCCTCGGCCGACGAGCAGTCTTATAACGATTCCACGGTTTCTGGAATTGTTACAAACAAGAAACGCGGACGCGTCGATGTTTGGAAAGAGCGCCTTCTCGAATTGTCACTTCGGAATCGTTTAATCCATTTCAAGCCGTCGCGCGCGAAATCGATTACATTTGATATCGACGATTTGGAAGCGTTCGAAAACGAATTGTGCCATCGCGAACAGTTAACGATCGAACCGAAGATTACAGTTCTTCACGACGATCCGCGGTCGCATGAACTCTCCGGCGCGCGCGGCGCCGGAGATCTTGCGCGCGATGAACGCCTGCGTTTACTAAAATTAGGCCGCGCGGCGGCGGCGCACGAGAAAGAAGATTTAGATCACCGATTCGTAACGATCTTTCGCGAAGCGCGCACCGAACTCGAGGAGACGGGTTCGTCGACGCTCTACCTCGCGCTCGGATTTGTAAAATGGTTCGAAGATCTTTCCCCGCGCGGAATCGAAGCGGGGCCCGCGCGATTCGCGCCGATTTTGTTATATCCAATCGAACTCGAACGGCGCACGTCCGGAATCCGTTTTGTCATGAAGCTGCGCAACGAGGAAATCCGCGTTAACGAAACGCTGCTCGAAAAGTTAAAACTCGACTTCAAGTTACAATTTCCCGAATTGCAACAATTGCCGGCCGGCGACGCGGGCGTCGACGTCGCGCGCGTTTTGAATACATTACGAAAAGCGTTCGCGCGCGTGCCCGGATTCGAGGTTGTTAACGAATCGCATCTCGGGTTCTTTTCGTTCTCGAAGTTTTTGTTATGGCGCGACCTCGCTGAGCACAGCGGCGAATTTACAAAAAACGCGCTCGTCAAAAAATTGTTAGGAGAAGTCTCGGACGCGGGCGCGCCGCCGGCGTTTCCCGACGCCAACGAATTAGATACATTCGCCCCCGCCTCGAAATCGAATCTCGTCGTCGATGCCGATTCGTCGCAGCACACGGCCGTGGCGGCATGTTTACAAAAACGGAGTTTTGTACTTCAGGGTCCGCCCGGCACCGGAAAATCGCAGACGATAACAAATATGATCGCGGAGTGTCTCGCCGCGGGGCGCCGCGTTTTATTTGTAGCAGAAAAGCGCGCGGCTCTCGACGTCGTCGCCCGGCGCCTTCGCTCGGCCGGCCTCGGCGATTTTTGTTTAGAATTGCACAGCAATAAAACAAATAAACGCGACGTCGTCGAGCAATTCATAACTGTTCTCGACAAAGCCGATTTCGCCATGAACCCTTCCGCGCTCGGATCGCCGCAGGCGGCCGATCGCACAGGCGCAATATTAAATATTTATGCAAAACGCGTTCATAACAAAACACCGCTCGGACTGTCTCACTACGAATGCGCCGAGCGGTGCGTCGCTCTCGAATCCGCGCCTCAAGTTGAACTAAACCTAACGAATATATTAGAAACGACGGCGGAGACGCACGCGTCGCGCATCGCCGCCATTCATCATTACGCGGCGGCCGCCCGCGACGCCGGCGATATTATAAATCATCCGCTGACGGGCCTCGGCATTTCGGAGTGGACGCCGCTCCAGGCGAAACACTGGCAAACCGGATTAGATACAACCCTTCGCGCCGCGTCGGAATTAGAAGCAACTCTGGAGAGCGCGCGCCGTTTATTACAATTCGATAACGCCATTCCGCTCGCGGCGGCGCAGCCCGCGGCAAATTTACTACAATTGATCGCCGGAGGCGTTCCCGACGGATCGTTAGCATTCGCCACACGCGCCGACTTCGACGCGGCGTTGCTGCGGTTTCAGGATTGTATCGAAAAAGCGCGGCGTCGCGACGCCGCACATGCCGAAGTAATAAAAAACTTCGACGAGCGTATTTTTAAACTTCCGCTCGACGGCATCCTTCAAAGCTATCGAACAAATATCAACTCTTTCTTCCTGATTCGCTGGCTCGCGCTGCGTTCGCCGAAATCACAATTGCAATCGGTTGCTAAGAATACGCTGCCGGCGGCTGGTGAATTGATAGGTATTCTCGGAAACGCCATTCTCGCGCGCGACCTCGCCGCCGCACTCGACGCGGAGCAGCCGTTTTTGTTACAATCGCTCGGCGCGGGCGCGCGCGGCGCCGCGACAGACTGGTCCGCGGCCGCGCGAATGATTCAATACGCGCGCGACTTCCGCGAAAATTGTAATAAACTCCGATCGTTCACTTCGGAGGCGGCGAATCTCCCGGCGCGGCGCTTTGAACCGGCGGATTTTGTTAACGTCGCGAAAACGTTAGCGTCCGCGATGGACCAATTCAAAACGGCGTTCGACAATATTTGTAAAGAAATGTCCGTTGCGACGAATTGTTTTGAATCCGGAACGCAACTCTCCCTGAAATCCATCAAAAAAGTGCTCGAACGCTGGCTGTCGCATTCGGCGGAATGGCGGCCGTGGGCACAATTTGTAGCTTCGGAAGCTCCAATTGTTAAATTTAACCTATCGCCCCTGTGTGCGGCGCTCCGAAGCGGATCGTTAACATCGGAGCAATTAGTCTTAGCGTACGAACGCGCGTTTTTTGAAGACTGGCTCGCTCACTCGATTGAACAATTCCCCGAATTGCGCGCGTTCGACGGCCGCGCGCACGAACGTACGATTCGTGAATTCCGCGAACATGATATCAAAACGATCCGCGGTGCGGGGTCACGAATTGTAACGTTACTGTCGGAGAAACTCCCGCGCGCGGATACTACAGTTTCGAACGAATCGGAAGTCGGCATCCTGCGCCGCGAGGCTGTGAAGAAAACGCAACATATGCCAGTGCGCAAATTGTTAGAAAAAATTCCGGCGCTCGCACCGAGGCTCAAGCCGTGTTTTCTAATGAGCCCGCTGTCGATTGCACAATACCTGCCCCCTTCGCGCGAGCCCTTTGATATTGTTATATTTGATGAAGCGTCTCAGATTCCGACGCACGACGCCATCGGCGCGATCGGGCGCGGCACGAATGTTATTATTGTCGGGGATTCTAAACAATTGCCGCCGACGACGTTTTTCGAGCGCGAGTATCATCCCGGCGACGACGAAACTCCGGGCGACGACATGCCCGCGCAGGAAGTGGATAGTATTCTCGAAGAGTGCATTGCATCGAATATTCCCGCGATTTCATTAGCATGGCACTATCGCAGCCGAGACGAACGTTTAATAACATTCAGCAACGCGCATTATTACGAAAATCGGTTGCAAACATTTCCGGCGCCGGGCGCGAACGCCGCGTCGGCGGGCGTTTCATTAGTGAACGTGAACGGCGCTTTCGACCGCTCAAAATCGCGAACTAACAAATCCGAGGCACACGCGATCGCGGATTGGGTCGCGGCGGCGCTCGCGGATCCGGCGCGCCGCACGAAGTCGATCGGAATTGTTACGTTCAATCAGCCGCAACAAACGCTCATCGAAGACCTGCTCGACGAGCGGCGTGCTACAAATCCGGAAATGGATATTTACTTTAGCGACCGCGCGCCCGAGCCCGTTTTTATTAAGAATCTCGAAAACGTACAGGGCGACGAACGTGATATGATCTTATTTTCGACGACGTACGGCCCCGATTCCGGCGGCCGCGTTTCGATGAATTTCGGCCCGCTGAACCGCCAGGGCGGCGAACGGCGTTTAAATGTAGCCATCACGCGCGCGCGCGAACAGCTCGTAGTCTTTACATCGCTCGCGCCCGAACATATTGATTTATCAAAAACGAACGCGACCGGCGTCGTGCATTTGAAGAGTTTTTTGCGCTACGCCGCGCACGGACCGAAGGCGCTCGGGATCGGCGGCCGCGCCGCACGCGAAACTGTAGCATCCGCCGGCGCCGCCGAAGCTACAATTGCCACTGACTTACAAAAACGAATTATTACAATCGGCAGGCGCGCGGATATCAACGTCGGCTGGTCGGGCTACCGCGTCGACCTCGGCGTACGCGATCTTAAGAATCCGGATTATTATATTCTTGGAATCGAGTTCGACGGCCCAAACTACAAAACCGGCAAGACCGCGCGCGAACGCGATCGCCTGCGCCAGTCGGTCCTCGAAAATTTAGGTTGGAATATGATGAAAGTGTGGACGCCCGATTATTTACATGATCGCGAGCGTGAAATCCGCCGGATCATGGCGGCGCTGGAGCGGTGCGACGCGGCCGGCACCCTCGCAAGCGCGCCCGGCGCGAATGCTACACTTCTTGCGCCGGCGCCCGTCGAACCCGGTTCGGAGGCGAAACCAAATTTGCAGGCTGGGAACACTACAATTCGCAGCGCCGCCAGGAGCGAGCGCCCGCAGCGCGCTCATGAAGAATATAAATTTCATTCCCCGGTTATTGTTGGATCTTCCGACGCGTTTGCCCACAATATTAATCACTCGCGCATCCAACAATTGATCGAACAATTCGTCGCCGCCGAGGGGCCGGTGCACGCCGATCGCGCGATTCGTTTCGTCGCTGATTGTTATCAAATCACGCGCGTCACGCGAGCCGTCTCTTCGCGAATCGAAGAATGGATAACATCGCTCGCCGTTGCACGACGAATTCAACAATCGGGAAACTACCTTTGGCCCGCGACATTGGATATATCACAATACCGGGGCTTCCGCGTTCCGAGCTCTGGCAGCGAACCGCGCGCTATCGATGAGATCTGCCCCGAGGAACTCGCCAACGCCGCGGAATTAATATTAAAATCCGCCGTCGGCATTACTCAGGATGCTCTGGTGCGCGACACCGCCGACCTCTTCGGAATCCGCCGCGTCACCGAGCGCGTCCGTATCGCAGTAAACTCGGGAATTGATATATTACAAAAATCGAACCGCGCGGTGGCCGCCGGAGAAATCATACGATTAACGAGTCCATAGCGGCCGCTCTGTGCATTCGCGTGCGCGGATAATTGTTCCAACTGCCTTTTCATAGTTGACGCGCGCCGGAAACCGGTGTTTCTAATTCATGCCGAACCCCGCCCGGCACGGACTGCGTCTCGCTTGTAACCTCCCTCGACTTAGCTCGTTCTCTCACCCATGCGAATCATCCCAAGACCGTTCCTCGCGCTCGCAACATTAACATTTGTACTTTCCACAACGGGTTTTGCGTTTGCACAACAGGCGCCGTCCGTTCCGGCGAATTACTCGCCCGGAGATTGGAACGACATCCGCGCAGCCTTCAATGCCGGCCGGCACGCGGCAAAACCCGCCGGCGATGGTTATCAATTCCATAACCCTGGCCAGCAGTGGTCGACGTTGCTCGACGGCCGCGGATTTGTAGTAAAACCGCAAGCGGGAGACTGGTCGTGGGGATTGCAATTGCACAGTTACGGTGTTGCCGGAAACGAGCGGCCCGTTGCTAAAACTACAAATCCGCACGCGAACGGACAGATGATACAATACGCGTGGGACTCACACTTGACCGAATGGTACAAAAACGACGCGCGCGGACTTGAACACGGCTTCACGGTGCATCGCCGCCCGAGCGATCAGGCTGGTTTATTAACATTCACATTGCGTGTGCAGGGAGACCTGCGCCCCGAGATTCAACACGGCGGCCGCGACGTCCGATTTGTAAATACTAAGAATGAATCCGTAGTCAACTATTCAGGTCTCACCGTATTTGACGCAGACGGCAAGACTCTGCCGGCACATTTCGAAACTACACTTGGAAATTTGATATTATCCGTCGACGACCGCGGCGCGCGCTACCCGCTCACCATCGACCCCGTCGCACAGAAGGCCTACCTGAAGGCGTCGAACACAGGCGCTGGAGATCAGTTTGGCTGGACCGTTGCAGTATCGGGCAGCACCGTCGTCATCGGCGCACCCGCCGAAGATAGTAGTGCCACAGGTGTCAACGGTACGCAGAGCGATAACAGTTCGATAGACTCCGGCGCGGCCTACGTATTTGTAAAGAGCGCCGGAGTGTGGAGCCAGCAAGCTTATCTCAAGGCCTCGAATACAGACACACTCGACCAATTTGGACGCACTGTCGCGATCTCTGGAGACACGATCGTGGTCGGTGCTCCGTTTGAAGATAGTAGTGCTACAGGTGTCAACGGCGACGGCAGTCTGAACTCGGCTTCGAACGCAGGCGCCGCGTACATCTTTGTGCGCAGTGGCGGCACGTGGACCCAGCAGGCCTATCTAAAGGCTTCGAATACGGATCCCCTCGATGAATTCGGCTGGGCAGTATCCGTTTCGGGCGACACCGTTGTTGTCACAGCACATAAGGAAGATGGGGCCGACGTCGACGCCGGCGGTGATGATACAAGTAATTCCGCAACAGACGCCGGCGCCGTGTATGTATTTGATCGGAGCGGGTCGACATGGACCCAAACAGAGTATTTAAAAGCGTCGAACACGGAAGCATTTGATAACTTTGGCGAAAGTGTGTCGATCGCGCTCGACACCATCGTTGTCGGCGCACACATGGAGGACAGCAACGCAACAGGTGTGAATGGCGACGGCAGCAACAATCTCACGGGCACATCCGGCGCCGCGTACGTTTTCTTTCGTAGTGGTGGAGTGTGGACACCACAGGCCTACCTGAAGGCATCGAACCCAGATACGGTCGATCAGTTTGGATTCTCGGTCTCAGTGTCAGGCGACACCATCGTCGCCGGCGCATTCGCCGAAGATTCCAGCTCTACCGGTGTGAATGGAATCGAGACTAACAATAGTGCTGTGAATGCCGGTGCCGCCTATGTCTTCTTTCGAGTAGGAACCACATGGAGTCAACAGGCCTATTTGAAGCCGTTCAACACGGGAAGTAGCGACAACTTTGGCTTCTCAGTCTCAGTCTCCGGCGACGCCATCGTCGTCAGCTCCCATCTCGAAGACAGTAGTACGACAGGCATCAACGGCCCAAGCAACAATAGTTTAAGCGGATCTGGGGCTGCCTTCGCCTTTACGCGAAGCGGAACAACCTGGACCCAGCAGGCTTTTATTAAAGCATCCAACACTGGGGGACTTGATCTCTTTGGTCTTTCAGTCGCAATTTCCGGCGACCTCGTCGCCGTCGGTGCATGGCGAGAAGACAGTAGTGCAACGGGTGTGGACGGCTTGCAGAGTAACAACGACTTTGCGGATGCTGGAGCCGCCTATCTTTTCGACCTTGATAATAACTACGGACTGTCCTCGTACGGCACAGGCACACCCGGTTGTTCGGGCACACACACTCTCGACTCTACTGAAGCACCGATCCTCAATTCGCCGGCTTTTGCGATCACCTGCGACAACGCGCCTCCCCTCTCCATCGGTCTTGGAATCGTAACCGACTCCCAAGATCTACCCGGGAGCGACGCATTCGGCGTCGGTGTACTCATCCACTCCGACTTCATCTTCGCCACCGAATTATTAACATTCGATTTCTTTAGCGATGCAACCGGCTATTCGGAAACTGTCGGCACTAGTATCCCAAACACCCCTGCTCTCATCGGCAGCACCTTCTACGCCTGCGCCCTCTGGGCCTGGTCTCCATCCACCTGTGTACTGCCAGGTTTCAATCCACTCAACCTCAGCACATCCAAAGGCCTTGCTATCACGATCCTGGCGCCGTAATTCCTAACGCCACTCTCCGCTTCTGATATATCAAAATTGACTCATCCTGACGGCGCGTATGAAGGAGCTTTGCTCCTTCTCGCGCCGCCTTGGTTTTCCAAAGGCACGATGGGTTGCGCCCGCCAAATATCCCCACCCAATATATCAATTCCGAAATATAAAGATTCGCGAAGCGCCCGGGTCGCACGCGCGCAGCGCGCGACGGATCGGGTTGGTAGCACTACGGCGGAACTGTAGGGTTTCGCGCGCGAGCACGTGAGAGCCCGGGCGCGATTCTTAACTATTCCCTTCGCTACTAAAACCCCACCCACCCGAACTTCTCGCTTCTCCCTCACAACTTTTCCTGGCACACTCTCCAACCAATGAACCTCCGCCCGCGGCTCGTCTCAGCGACCGGCCGCATCTCCCCAGCAACCCTCGACGCCGACGCAGTCCGCGTTGTCGATCGTTTACAAGCCGCCGGCTACGAGGCGTACCTCGTCGGCGGTTGCGTGCGCGATCTGTGGCTCGGGAAGAAGCCGAAGGATTTCGACGTCGTCACCAGCGCGCGGCCGCGCCAGATTCGCCGAGTCTTTAGAAACTGCCGCATCATCGGCCGGCGATTCAAACTCGCGCACGTCGTCTTCCGCCGCCCCGATGGCACCGAACATATTGTAGAAACCGCGACATTCCGGCGCGCACCCGAACCCGGCGAGGATCTCGACCGCGATTCGTTCGGAAATGATTTGTTAATTACGGATGATAATACTTTTGGAACCGCCGCCGAAGACGCCGTCCGCCGCGATTTTACAATTAACGCGCTCTTCTTCGATCCGCGCACGTGGCGCATTATTGATTATATTGGCGGATTAGATGATTTAGACCGCCAGCGAATTGAAACGATCGGCGATCCTAATATTCGGCTGCGCGAGGATCCTGTCCGAATATTGCGAGCTATCAAATTCGCCGCGCGGTTGAATTTTAAGATTGCGCACGAAACCTATCAGGCAATGCTGCGCCACGCCGGCGATCTCGCGATGGCGGCCGTGCCGCGCCTGCTCGAAGAAAACTTAAGATTGCTGCGCAGCGGCCACGCGTACACCGCGTTTCAATTGTTAGCACAGTGCGGCGCGCTATCGATCATATTACCTGAAATTGCACAATTCCTCGAAGTCGAGCGGCGCCGGCCGCAGCACGGGCAGTTTTTTATAGACTTATTCTGGCGCGACATTCAAGCGCTCGACGAGTGCGTCGCCGCCGGCGATCCCGTCACTCCCGCATTCTTGCATTCGGTTTTATTTTATCGTTTGTTCGAGCGCGAGTGCGATGCGAACCGCCGAATATCACATTATCCCATTCGCGAATCGATCGACGCGGCTGAGGCGGTTTTCGAGCCGTACGCGCGGCGCATGCGCATTCCTAAATTTGATTTTGCGCGCGCCAAGCAAATCTGCGCGTCGCAGCCGCGGTTTTTGTTACAAACAAATAAACGTTTCCGTCCGAGCCATTTTGTAGAGCAAGAATATTTTACGGAATCGTTAAGTTTGTTTCGTTTACATTGCGTCGTATTAGAAGCATTCGGAATGGGCGCGAAGTATTGGGAAATATACGATAGTTGGTTTCAAATGTTTCGGCGCACGAACGCGCGCGCCGGGCCCGCGCCCGAGCGCGATATTCGATTCGAACCCGCGGCGCCTGCGCCCGCCGAAGAACATACATTTCAGGAATTGTGGAATTTGCCGCGCCGCGGCGACGCGCCTCCACCGCGTAGTTTTGAGGTCGAAGCGGATACTACAAAACGGTCCGCGGCCCGCCAGCCTTCGCGTCCGTTATCATTTACACCGTTAAGTTCTTCAAAGGCGGCACAGCAGAAATCATATATATCAAAAGAGGACGCCTTGCAGTCGTGGGCGGCCGAATCCCCCGCCGCGCCCGCCGAACCCGCTCCGAAAGCGGAAGTCGAACCGTTATCTCCGTCAACACTACAAATGGCCGAATCGATGGCGCTCCGCTTCGAAGGGCGCGATCCCGACGCCGCCGTCGACGACGCGATGGCCACGCCGAAAACCGTCCGCGACCCCATCCGTTTTAAATTAACAAGGCCCGATGCTAAGTTTGAATTTCCCGAAGGCCCCATGGTAACGATCGACGAGGGCGCCGCATTCGGAGATTGGTAAAATCGAGTGATCGCGGATGTGAATGATGCGTTTCCGAATACTACTCATCATTCTCGTTGTTTTGGTTGTTGGTATTATTGTTAGTTTTGTACCGGGGGTGGGCGGTGGCGGTGGTGAAAGTGAAATGGTTAGGAACGCGGCGGAGTCGAGGGAGCGGGAGAATGTAAATATTGGAGTGACGGACGCGCATGCCGAATCTGTAACATCGCGCGAATCGAGCGCCCTCGCGAACGCCGCGAAACGTGAGCGCACCGGGGAGCGCGCAGCCGCTGCAACGGAAATGACAGTTCGCGGACGAATTGTTACATCGACGGGCGTTCCGATTGAAAACGCGAATGTTCAGTTTGATTTTGTTTTGTATTCCGTGGCGCCGTCGACCGACGCAAAGCCGCCGGGCGCGTGCGCGTCCGACTCTGCCGGTTTGTTTACACATTCGTTCGCGCTCGAATGTACGGAAGACGATCGGTTATATTATCAAATAACGGCAGCCGGGTATACAACACTTCGCGGAATCTCGAAACTTCATTTTCCCGCCGGTGCCGACGGGATACGATTACTCAATCTCGAAACGATCACGATGACGCGCGGTGCCGCGGTTCGCGGAAAATTACTATTATCCGACGGTTCGCCGTTCGGCGATGGCGGATCTATTCATTTTAGATTGTTAATGGACCATGTACTGAACGCTAGCAATCCGACGCCCATTCCCATCGGCGAATTTATGAGCAATGCGGACACAGTCACCGGCGAATTTGTATTAAACGGCGTGCGGCCCGGAATGTATCAGATCTTCGGAGGCGCGTGGCGCGACGAATGGTTTGAAGCGCCGTCAATGCTTATTACAACTGACGATATTGACAACTATGAATTTCGTACTCCGGTCGCTGCTCGCAAAAAGAAGAATACAGGATCGTTTACTGTAAAATTATTATTTCCGGACAAGCCGCCTCCCGGCTGGAGAGTTTCATTTGCCAGCACAAGTTCCAGTACAAACACACCATTCAAACCCAAGAGCGAAAACGGCAATGAATATACTTTTGAAGAATTGCCGGCCGGCGGCGGAGTGGTATTCATTGATGGATCTCTGGAAGATCCAAACTTTCCCTATACTCCAACAGATATTGAGATTTCCGAGACGATTGGACAGGTCATTACAGTTGAACTGAAGCATGTCGGTTATTATTCATTTCTACCGCGAGTCATTGATTTTGAAACAAGACAGATCATTCCAAATGCAAAGATTGGCGTTGATAGCATGGTAAGAAATAGATATTCGGCGAACGCGCCGATTACGATTACAAAAAATAATACTTGGTTTTATGTTTTCGCCGATGGCTACGAATTCGAAATATTAGATATGAGGGACCGCGATTTAGATCAACTCAAGAACATCGAAGTCGCGCTTCATAGGACGGCCACGATCTCCGGAAAAGTTAGATATACCCATGAACAACAGTCGTTTGCCGGAGCGTTTGTATCCGTACGTCAAATTTCTTCCGTGAGGGAGCAGTCGCTTCAATTCAGCGGGATGCCTTCGGGTGATATCAGTCATGACGGCACATTTAGTATTTCAGGAATTACGCCGGGCGAATATTCGATCTTCGCTAGGCAAAAGTATATGACTTCGGAAGAAATTATCGTAAATGTTACATCCGGACAGGAACTCAAGAACATTGAACTCGTGATTCCAAACTGGACGCGCGTTACTGGCAAAATAATAAATCTAATCAATACTTCGCTACTGTCATGCAATACACGCGTTGTCGACAAAGACAACCAATTTGTCGCACTTGGGAACTTGCGCCCCGACGGAACATTTATCATCGACGGCCTTCGGCGGAAATTATATAAAATTCAATTGCAACTTCCAAAAACGTTTGAAATTCAAAATATTGCGGCGTCCGACAATGCGAGCTTTGTCATTCCACTCGGCGACCTCGATCTAACTAATGCCGGCGATGAGCTTTCAGTAGCGTACGATTTAACAGAAACGTCGCCGTCGATGATCAATATCCTATTAACCATCAATGGCCGGCCCGAGCCGTCTTATTGTATTATCGCGTCGCGCTGGCTCGGCGAAACGCGCCACAACGCGTCGGGTTGCTGCGCCGCCGATGGCATTGTTAAAATTGGCCCGGTCGCCGCGGGCGATCTCCATTTGGATATATTACATCCCAAGCGGCACTGGGGCCTTCCGCTCCCCGATCCGGTGGCGGTTGCCGCGGGCGCGAATGTAACCATTCCAGTGGATATCATCGTTCGCGACGCGACGCTTCGCATCGAAAACGCGAAGGGCGAGGTTCTAAAGAATAAACCGCTAACAATACAATATTATTGGCAAGGC
>JBJXHE010000081.1:0-116376 GCA_046160785.1 Planctomycetota bacterium | reverse complement strand
GAAAGAATCGATAGCGCTCGGTCTCGGCGGGGTCGTCCGCCAAACCTACTATTCCCTCAACCCGATTCTCGCGCGTGCTCTCGCCGGCGATCTCGCGGGCGCGCGGTTTGCGCCCGCGTACCGGATCACGGGATTATCTATTTTGGTATCTGTATATTTTGGGGCGGCGGCGCTCCCCGCGATGGTTCGTTTGTATCATTCAAACCGGCGCGAACTCAACCGCTTCACTCTGCGCTGGTCGATTCTATTATTTATGATTGGAAGCGCGTTCGCGGGCTTTTTATTTATATTCCGCGAACAAATTATTGTTACACTTTTCGGCGCGGATTACGCCGACTCGGCTTCGGTGCTCGGCCCGATGTGCATTACTACGATTATGATTCACGTGGGCGGGATCGTCCTCGTGCGCCTGGTCGCCGAGGGACGCGACCACGCGGCGCTTTTTGTATCCATAGCCGGCTTGGCGGCAAACGTGATTGTTAATATTATATTAACGCCTCGCTGGGGCGCCGAGGGCGCGGCGTGGGCGTCGGTGGCGACGGAGACGGTCGTCGCTCTCGGCGCTTGTGCCGCTCTAATTGTTAAATAAATGGATCACATAAGAATTCAAACATGATCATCGGAATTGACTACAGACCCGCGATGCTACAATTCGCCGGAATTGCGCGTTACGGGAGAATGATCTCGCGGGCGCTTGCGAATGAAATCGGCGCTTCGGATCATTTAAAACTTTTCGGACACTCGTGGGCGACGCCGCAAATTCCGCGCGAATTGTGGGATCTCAAAGCCCCAAATGTTAAATTATACCGAAAGCGAATTCCGGGGCGCGCGATATTGTTAGGCTACAAATGGTTCAACCGGGGCGCCGACGACTGGATCGGCGGCTGCGATCTATTTCATCGCACGGATTTTGTTTATTTACCTGTGCGCAAGGCGAAAACGGTAGCGACGATATTTGATGCATCGTTCGCCGCGGATGAATCCTTTCACGGCGCGGAGGCGTCGCGAAATTTAATGAAGGTTACAAAAAGTTTAATTAGTGAAGCGTCAGTGGTTCTCGCGCCGAGCGAATTCGCCGCGGCGGAATTAATCATTCGTTGCGGAGCGCCGATGGACAAAGTCGTCGTCACGCCGCTCGGAATGGATCATTTTCCACACTTTCCGATGACGAAGGAATCGCCCTATCCGCTGCCGTATATATTAACTTTGGGAACCGTCGAGCCGCGCAAAAATCATTTACGTTGTTTGCATGTATTCGAAAAATTAGTATCTCTCGGATATCCGCATCATTGGGTCGTCTCCGGGCGGCGCGGCTGGATGTATGGTGATTTTTACCGCGCGCTCGACGCGTCGCCGGCGCGTTCGAAAGTAATATTAGATGAAGACGTGCCGGATGATAAAATAGCAAACTTAGTTAAACATTCGTCGATCGTATTGTATCCTTCGCTTTATGAAGGATTCGGCCTGCCGCCGCTTGAGGCGCAGGCGCTCGGAGTGCCAACTGTTACATCGGCTGTTTCGTCGATGCCCGAAGTTTGCGGCGACGCGGCCGCCTACTGCGATCCAGAAGACGAGGGTTCGATTCTCGACGCGATTCGTAGTGTTCTCGACAATGCTACATATCGTGCAGAATTAGTAAACGGCGGACTCGAAAACGCAAAACGCTACACTTGGAGCCGCGCCGCGAAAGCTACACTTGCCGCTTATCGCCGCGCGCTGAGTCCGCCGCCGCCGAAGCCGTTTACAAAACACAACTAAATGCGCGCGAAGTTCACGTGCTTCATAAATTTGTTGAGATTCAAATTTCTTTTATTATAGTTTTTTTCTAAATATATGAGAATTGCCATCGACGCGTCTCCCCTGCTCAGCACAAACCCGACCGGAGTCGGCCGGGTCGTTCGCGAAGTCTTACGCGAAATTTCACGCCGCGCCCCTCGGCCCGACGATCCAATTGAGGTTTTCGCGGTTGCTCCCGATCACGCGCCGCGCGTCGAGTTTCCTGCCGATGCAAAGACTAAGATTCAGTGCGTCGCGATTCCTACAAATGGCAAAAATTGGCGCGGCAATCCCGCCGAGAAGTTTGTTAAAGAAAATAATATTGATATTTTTTGGTCGACGGTTTCCGCGTTTCCGCGATCTGTAGATTGTTCCACCATTGCTACATTTCACGAAGCGCCGTGGGAAGTTCCCGGAACGCGCGGCGACGAGGGGACCGGTTTTAACCACCGGCTCTGGGCGACGCTCGACGCGTGGTTCGCGACGCGCGTCGTTTGCCCGTCGCAGTCGGCCGCCGATGGATTCTTAGCATCCCACTTGCGCAAGAGCTTCAAGAGTAAAGTTGTAGTTATCAACTGGGGCGTGTCCGAGCACTTCATTCCGGAATTACCGAAAGGAACAACGTCTCTCGTTGATAATTATAAATACCGGACAGATTATCCTTTTTTCTTAATGGTCGCCGCGCCGCGAAGAATTAAAAACTTTGAACTAACCATTCGCGCGCTCAAGGTTTTTCGCGATCGTTATAAAGTCGACGCGCGATTATTTATTGTCGGACCGAACGGAACCGAATTGATGCAAGCGCTCGGATACGCCGACGGCCTCGACCTGCGGCAATACGTCTCCGCGTTTGATTATGTTCCGGAATTGGAGCTTGCCGAATTGTATCGTCGCGCGCGCGCAACGTTAGTCTTCTCGCGCTCGGAAGGATTCGGATTTCCCGTTCTCGAATCGATGGCGTGCGGCACGCCCGTTTTGCACAGCGGCCGCGGCGCGCTCGCGGAAACCGCGGGCGGCGCCGGGCTACTTGTAAATATTGATGATGAAGAAGCGATCGCGGCGGAGATGTATCGAATGCATTCCGACGAATCCGCGCGAACAGATATAATCAATAAAGGAAAAGCGCACGCGGCGAAATATAAATGGTCGCGCACCGTGGATCAGTTATTTACACTCTTTCAGGAATTGGGAGGCGCCGTCGGCGCAGGCGCGCACGGCGGACACGCGCACTAGTTGTTACGTATTTGTTGGAACTGGCTCGTGCACGACGCGGCGCCGAGCGGCGCGAACCGGCGGCGGCTGGAATTGTTAAAACGGCTCGCGGGCCGGGAATTTGCAAACGTTATTGATAAAATTGTTATTGTAACCAGCCCGGGCGTCGCAATTCCCGAATCGCCCGAATCCGTCGTTCAGGAATTTATTAAAATACCGGGCGGCGCCGCCGGACGGTTTGTTTATGAAACGCGCGCGCTCAAAAACGTAATCGAGCGTCATTCGTGTAATCTGTTATTTCAGGAAGCGTTTCCCGTTCCGCGGATTACAAGTATTCCAATTTTATTAACGATACACGACCTGCGCGATCTCTCGCCGGCGGCGCGCGACGCGGGCGTTTCGCAACGCATGGCGGCGTCGAGCGTGATTCGTAATGGCGTCCGCCGCGCGGCGGGAATCGCGGCCGTTTCCAATTTTACAAAAAACGAAATTGTTAAATTTGCGAACGCGGACCCCGCGAAAGTTCATTTGATCTTTAACGCAGCCGATCACATCGAACCGCCGGCGGCAAAGGCGCTGCGCTCATCCAGCGCGATTCTTTACGTTGGACATTTGGAACCGCGCAAGCGCCCCGATCTTTTGTTAGAAGCGTTTCAATGGATACAAAAAGAAATTCCGCGCTCGACCTTACAATTCTACGGGCGCGGTCCGCTCGAAAAGCGCCTGCGCGCGCGTTCTATACAATTAGGTTTGGGCGGTTTCGTTTCGTTTCACGCGAATTGTAACGATCGCGAACTTTCCGAAATGTATCAAACGGCCGCCGCCGTCGCGTTTCCGTCGAAATATGAAGGCTTCGGAATTCCGTTATTAGAAGCCATGCGGTTCGGCGCGCCCGTCGTCGCGTCGAACAGCAGCGCCATTCCAGAAATTACAGGTGCCGCCGCACTCTTAGTAAACTCGGATGATGCGCATGCGTGGGCAGACGCGATCATAAGCATTCTTAATGATACCAACCTTGCGCGCGATTATTCCCTTCGCGGCGGCGCGCGGGAAAAGAAGTATTCGTGGGCGGCATCAGCGCGCGCGCTGGTTTCGCTCGCCGAATCGATGACTACAAAAACGAAACTGTAATTTTAGCCTTCTAAACTTACTATTTTGGCGGTTCTTCCACGGCGGCTTCATCCGGCGTTTCCGGAGTGAGCTGGCCGGAGAGTTTCATCGCACCGTAAAAGAGCCCGCCCGCGACGGCAATGATCAGTAATATTAATAAAATTCGTGCGGGCAGACTCTGCTGCGCGACGTCGTCGCCGAGCAGAGACGCTTCTTGGTTTTCAATTTTCTCGAATTGTAGTACTCCCGCTTTTGTTGCAAGGGCGCGCTTGCGCGCCGAACCCGCTTCGGCGCCGGGCTTCGGAGACGGAGTTTTTTGTTGAGTCGGCGCTTTTGTTAATGTTGACGCGGACGCCGGCGCCGCGTTCGAATCGGATAATGGAAGCTCGATCTCTTCGACGGCCGCGGCGCTGGCGTCGGTGAATCGAAAGCGCACGTTTCCTAACAAAAACTCTTCGCCGTTTTTTAGTAATATTCGTTCGACGCGGCTGCCGTCTTTTGTAAGTCCGTTGCGGGATTGTAAGTCTACAATTTCGAAACCCGCGCCCGAGCGCTCGACGCGCGCGTGTTTTCGCGAAACGCTGGCGTCGCGGAGTCGCGCCTCGCATTCGTCGGCGCGGCCGATCACGAGCCCGTCGCGCACGCCGATCTCAAGGCCGACGTCCGGTCCAGTTAATACAAATAGTTTTGCCATCACAACGCTTCCAATAATCGTTCGCGAGTTAAACGATAACGTGCGATCTCGCGGTCGTTAACTTCGACGACGGGAACTTCCGTATCAAATTCGGCGCGCAGGTTTGCATCACTATCGATATCGACAATTTCAATTTCGAGCGAATGCGACTCGGCAAACTCCTGAACCAGCACGACAACCGCATCGCAAAGAGAACAATTGCGGCGGCTGTAAATTCGAACGTGTGTGCGCGCGGGCATCGTTACAATAATTGAATCGTGGCAGATCCGGTTTTGTTGGTTCGCGATCTTTACAAGTCTTACCCAATATACATGGGTTTGAGGAAGCGGCGTGCCGTCGAAGATATCAATTTCGAAGCGGCGCCTGGCGATGTTGTAGCGATTCTGGGGCCGAACGGCTCGGGGAAATCGACATTCTTAAGAATGCTCGCGGGCGTTGAAGTGCCCGACCGCGGAACCGCTCAAATACACGGATTCACGGCGGGGTCGCGCGAGGCGTGCCGTTCGATCGGATACTGCCCTGAGGAATCGCCGTTTCCGCCGTATTTATCTGTAAAAACCTGTTTGCACGATCTCGGCGTCCTGTCGGGGCTTCGCGGCGCCGCGCTTCAGTCGAGAATGAATGATTCATTAGAAAAATGGAATTTAACAAAAGAGGCGTCGTCGCGAACCGGGCGGCTGTCGCGCGGGCAGGCGCGCCGGCTCGCGATCGCGCAAAGTCTATTACATAATCCGGAAATATTACTATTAGACGAACCGACCAGCGGGCTCGACGCGCTCGGAGTTATAACATTTGAAGAAACGATGCGCGCGGCGCGCGCCGAGGGAAAATGCGTTTTAGTGTCATCACACTCGGCGAGCGATGTTGAAAATATGTGCGGGCGAATATTATTAATGAAAAATGGAAAGAAAGTATTAGATTCTCCGGCGGACGAGGCTCTTACGAATCCGGCGCTGACTGAATTGTTAGTTGAAAATATCAACGGCGAGCGCGAGAACGACGTTAAGAAAAGTATTGAAGCGGCCGGCGGGCGGGTTGTTTCGATTCAGAAGCGCCGGCGGTCGCTCGCGGAATTGTTTCATTCGATTCTAAAATAAAACTGTTAATCAACGAATTGTTTGTGAGCGCGCGGGTTCCCTATTCGAAACACGGCTGGATTCCGCTGGCCTGGATCATCGCGCGGAGAATATTAACATCGTGGTTCGGCGTGCTTTGGGCCGGAGTCTTGGCAGCATTTGTATATTTAGCGTTTCGCGTCGGCGCGCTCGACACGGAACGCGCGAACGGCGAAGCGTGCGCGTTTTTGTGTATATCAGGACTTCTCGTAGCGGCATGCGTCGCCGCATTCGCGCCGATTGTTTATTTTGGAAAACGCGACGGACGGCCCGTCGACGGTTTCTACGGATCGCGGCCGCTCGGCGCCATGGACCGCGCGCTCGGACCGCTCGGCGGCGCGCTGCTCGCGGCATTTGTTATATTTATTGTATTTATCATTTCCGCGCAACTGTCCTTCGGAATCCAATCCCTAAATTTGCGCAAGAGCCGTGAGATACTACAATTTGCCGCAGCCGAACTCCGCGCGGCGAATGATACTCTTTCTCTCGACATGATCGTTCGCGAGCCCAGCGAACTCCGCGTCGCGCCGCGGCTTGGTTTTGCTTCGGGCTACGGCGAGCCGAATCCCGTAACATTACAAATATCAATTTTAGCAACGCTACCCCCCGCGAATGCGCCCGTCGTGAAAGAATTAACCATTCAGGGCCGCGAAGTGTCTTATTTACAAATTCCCGTCTGTCATCGCGCGCAACTAATTATAAAAAAAATCGGAGACGGCCCGCTCGTGCGCTGGAGCGCGGGGACGCTCGCGGTGGTTTCAAGCCCGGACTCGTTCGGAGTATTGCTCGATCGCTATTTGTTAACTGTGCTTCTTCTTTTATTACAAATATCGGCGATGGCCGCGTTGCTGTCGGCGATTCTTGAAGTTCCCGTTGCGATGCTTGCATCGGCCACGCACCTTTTTGTATTATTTCTAGCGCCGTCGCAAACCATGCGAAATTTCATGGGAGCACTACAATTACTCGACGCGGAAGGATTCGCGCGCGGCGCGGTTCGATCGTTAACGATTGAGTCCGTGGCGCGAACTGTAGCGATTTCGATGGTGTGCATATTCATTGCAATCTTTTTCCGGCGCACGCGGCAAACCCGCCCTAAATAAATCGAATGAAGGGCCGGACTTTATTGTTTATATCTATTGCGTGCCTCGCCGCCGCGTATTTCGTGGCGCCCGAGAGCAAGTCGGCCGGCGGCGTCTCGCCCACCGCGAGAGTCTTGCGCACGGCGCTCGGGCCGCTCCGCGCGCCGGCGGCGTCATTATTACGATTGCATGCCGCGTTTGCGCGCGGCGAAGGCGACGCCGACGAATCGATTCGAATACAACAATTCGCGCTCGAAATTGATCATTCAACAGAAGCGGCGCTATCGTTAGCAAGTGAACTCGCTTATGATATTCCGTCATCGGGGCTCTCGAGTGCTTCGTCGCGGGAGTGTGCGCGGCTCGCAATCGAAACACTAAAGAAAGCGCGCGATCTCGGAAACAACGACCCGCGCCTTCTCGACCTGCAGGCCGAGCTGATTCTTACAAAACGCACGCCGGCTCCAATTGTTACAAAGGCCGAGCGGCGCGCCGCGCTCGATGAAGCGCTCGTGCTCGCTGAAATGGTTATAAAAACGCATCGGGCCGGGAATCTGCGCGCGAGCATGATTCTTAGTGAACGCGGAGATCTTGAATTTGCGGAGCGCCGGTTCGACAAAGCGGCTCGCGATTTTCGCGCGGCCGCGGGGCACGAGGAAATCCTCGCGCACGCGGGTTTCGAGGACGCCCACGCAACGGCGGCGCTTTATTTACAAAAAGCCGCACTCGGCGACGCCCTCCACGAAGGTGCGGGCGCGGAAGCCGTCGAGAAGATTTTTCGCTCGATCCGGGAGATGAATGCTAATGATCCCGTTCTCACGATTCCGCGGTGAATCGCCGGTTTATTCACAAATGCGTTTGTCCGCGGCGGCGGGCCACTTATTCTCTCCCGCCAATTTTTTCGAATTAGACTCCGCTCCCAACGTACAGCCAAAGTTGAAACTACGAATTGCTCACCGTTCTTGAATGTGCCGCTGACTACCTCGGACACGCCGTAGCGTGCTCCGCAGACTCACTGCACTACCTAACAAATAATATATCAATTCTTGCTGCGCAGGCGGCGGAGTCTCAGGCAGCCGCATCGCAAGCCGTCTCCAACGGCGCAGCGGGTTCCGAACATTTAAGCTGGGTGATTGGAGTCTTAAACGATTGGGGATACGCCGGAATTATCTTTATATTAGTTTTGTGCGGACTCGGATTGCCGGTTCCCGAAGAAATTACATTAATTGGTTCCGGATATTTAGCATACGTCGCGAAGTCAAACGGAGTCGATCATCCCAATTGGATTCTCGCGTCGGTTGTTTGCGTATTCGGAATTCTGCTCGGCGACACGGTGGTCTATGGGCTCGGCCGAAAGTTTGGAAACTCATTATTAAAATTACCAATTATCCGCCACGAGCTCACGCCGTCGCGCCTCGAAAAATTCGATCGGTTGTTTCATAAGTATGGAGATCGCGCGATTTTCTTTTCGCGATTCTTTATGGGCGTGCGGCTGGCGTCGTACTTCGTCGCCGGCCGCCAGAAAATGAGTTATTTTAAATTCTTGTTTCTCGATCTTTGCGGCGCGTTGCTTTCAGGGCCAACGTCAGTTTTCTTTGGTTATTATTTTGGTAAAGAAATCGATCGCGCGTTCGCGTGGGCGCATAAATCTAATTATGTCTTAATCGGAATTGTTGTTGTCGTTATTGTCGCATTCATCATTTTCGCAAGAATAAAGTCGAAGCGTTCGAAAGCGGGCGCGACCACCCCCACACATTAATAAAATCCGAACTCTTCCTTTGTGATTCAATAATCCCCAGCGTATTTTAGTTCATACCGTAATGGCCGAATTCGAAACTCAAACATTGACAAAACCAAGCCCTCGATCTCAAAAAACTCCCGGCCCCGCGTGGGCCAACGCTGTTGCAGCCGTAGCGACCGACAAGAAAGGGCGCGATGTTCGAATTCTTAGGGTCGATGAATTTGTTGATTATGCGGATTACTTTGTTTTCGTTACCGCTGCGAATCGGCGGCAGGTTCAAGCGATCGCCGAAGCCGTCGAAACATTAGCAAAGAACGAAGGCCTCGCCGTTCGAGTCGAAGGTTACGCATCGGGGTGGTGGGCGATTTTCGAAGCCGGCGGAGTTGTTATGCATATTTTCCAGCCCGAGGCGCGATCGTTTTACGATCTTGATCATCTTTGGGCCGACGCACACAGCGTCGCGATCCGAAAGCCGCGCGCTACAGCGGTGCGAGCAAGCGATCCCGACGAATCCTCATCGTAGATTCGGGCCGGCGTAATTCGGCTCGGCAATGAGCCGGCAGGATCGCCCGTTTCTTTTATATGCGGGCAAGCTAATTTTGATGCGTTCAGCGACACCGGCGTTTCGAAAGCTACAAAACTAATTATGTGCGAACGTGGCAGACGATAATCCGGCGTACATTGAATACGGCAAGTTACCCTTTCTCGTTGCGTATCGTATTAGTTACATCGTAGCTTTGCATCATGGCGGACAGCAACCGGCGATCATTAACATGGCAAACCTGGGACGAGCACGCCTTCGAGACGGCTCGCACGGGCGATCGTCCAATATTATTATTAATTGTAGCGTCGTGGTGCCGCTTTTGCCGCGAACTTGAGAATACTACTTTTGCAGATCCGGCGGTCGTCGCGCGGATTGAGGAATTGTATATTCCAATTCGCGTTGATAAGGATCGGCGGCCCGACATCAATGCTCGCTACAATTGCGGCGGCTGGCCCACGATCGCGTTTTTGACTCCGCTCGGCGATTTGATCGCGGGCGAAACATATTTAACATCCGCGGAATTGTTACCGATCCTCGAACGCGTCGCTCCGTTTTATCATGAACATCGAAATGAGATTCACGCTCGCGTCGAAGAACTCGAAGAAGTGCGTTTTCATCAGCAGGAGCGCCGAGCGATCGGCCATCTCTCCGCGGATATTATTAATTTTGTAGGATCGTCCGTATCCGAATCATTTGATACAATTCACGGCGGCTTCGGAACGGGTTCGAAGTTTCCGCATCCGGAAGCGATTGATTTTGCGCTCTCCGAGTACGCGCGCCACGGCAATGAACGCATGCGCGAAGTTGTAGTAAAAACACTCGACGGAATGGCGAATGGTGAAATATACGACTGCGTCGAAGGCGGTTTTTTTAGATACGCACAGGCGCGCGACTGGCGGACGCCGCACACCGAAAAAGTTCTCGACTCGAACGCGGCGCGTCTGCGTTTTTATGTCGAGGCTTATCAATTATTCGGAAATGATAACTACAAAAAAACGGCGTCGGGAACATTAGCATGGCTCGAATCGCGGCTTCTCGATTCCGCGACGGGCGCGTTCTTCGGAAGCCAGGACGCCGATCCCGAATATTATGGTTTGCCGATCGAACGGCGCAGAACGCGCAGCGCGCCGCACGTCGATCGCACTATTTATGCCGATTGGAACGCGATGGCGGCTTCGGCGCTTTTCTTAACATCTGTCGTTTTTCGCGAGCCGCGCCTCAGTTTATTAGGAAAACGCACGCTCGATTTTATTGTTGATGAGATGTTCGACGAACGCCGCGGCGTTTATCACTATTGGGACGAAACCTATCATTTGCCCGGACTGCTCTCCGACCAGGTGTATACACTTCGCGCGCTGATCGACGCGATTGCAATTCTCGGAAACTCAAATTATCTAAAAACCGCGGAGCGCCTCGGCACCTACATCCGGCAGCGCCATCATTCACAAACCGGCGGTTTTTATGATCTTTCTCACGACGCGGCGCAAATGAAGCAACCCGCGCGTCGCAATCGTTCGATTCTTGAAAACTCGGTGCTCGCCGAAAGTTTTATTAAACTTGGACTTTTGTTGCGCGACGAATCTTATATTGAATCCGCGCGCGCGGCGCTCGAATCGTTTTCTGAAGACTACAGACAGTTTGGATACTACGCATCCGGATACGCGCGAGCGGTCGACTTATTGTTACATCCGCCGCTCGTCGTCAGCATCGTCGGCGATCCCGCCGAACCTCGCGCTGAAGCGCTCCGGATGGCCGCGCTGAACACTTATATTCCCGGCAGAATTGTAGATAGTCTCCACCCGATTCGCGACGCCGCGCGGCTCGAAAAGAGCGAGCTTCCCGCGCGCGAGACGGCGACCGCGTTTATTAGCATCGGCCGCACGAGCTACGCCGAAGTGACCGATCCCGACGAACTTCCTTCTGTATTAAGAATGGCGGAACGCGACGGAATGTAATATTAACTTTCAGTTGCTAATTATAAAACACTGCGGGCCGCCCGGCATTCCTACCGAGCGGCCCGCGTTGTTTGAACTATCGCTGCCCGCGCTAGGCAGGCAGCGAAGTCTTAATGTTTACTTTTTGGAAGCCTTGATCTTCTTCACGAGCTCAACGTTCGGAGTGCCGTCAGCATTGACGATTCCGTTCTTCTTGAGTTGCGCGATGACGCCGGCAGGGAAGGTGTTGACCTGTTCAACTGTTTCCGGGAGGAACGCAGTGTTGATCTCCATCGCTTCGTGATTCTCGAAACCGGCGCGGACGCCGTCGACGCGGAAGTTGACGCGAACGTCTTCATCCGATCCGAAGACCACGTAGGTCGGGGTCTGCTCGACAATCCACACGCGGGCGGGCTTGCCAACCGGCGTCGCAGTGGCGGTCAACTCTTCAGTTGACGCAACCAACGAGAACGTCACGGGAAGTTCAACACGAGTGTTGCCCTTCTTGAGGTCAGCCTTGCCACGGTGGTACACACCAGACTCCGCACCTTCCGGTGCGACGTAGACAATCTGCTTCGTCGCGTCGACAGGGTTGGGTGTGATGAAGTTCTTCTGGCCAGTGACTTGAAGCTGCTGAGCAGTGATCTTGCCAGTCTCGCCATCGAGCGTGATCGTGGTCGCACCGTTCGTCGTCTTGCGCTGTGTGTGAACACCCGCAGTCGTCGTGTTGCCCCAGATGGTCATCACGTTGCCCGGGATCAGATTGCTTCCGCCGTTGAAGCCAGTCGGGTTTGCACCAACCGCTGTCGTCGAATTGATCTGAAGCACATCACCTGAAGAGCTGCCGAGCGTGACGTTATTGTTAGCGAATACGTTGCCGATAAACGTCGACGTCGCATTCACCGTTAACGCGTCTCCTGAGCTGTCTCCGAGAGTCGTGCTGCCGTTGACCGTCAGGTTCGGGTTCACCGTCACGTTTGCCGTGAAGAGTGAAGTCGCGTTGACAGTTAACGAATCGCTCGACGCATTTCCGATCGTGACACTGTTGCTATTCATCACAACTGTGTTCGCGTTCTGAGTGGTGAGCGTTCCGCTGTTGAAGCTCCAGTTGTCGCCCGCGTCATCCATCGCGTTCACGGTATTGCTGTTGAAGGCAATCGTGTTCGCGTCGGCAGTCGTGAGGGTTCCGGCATTGAAGCTCCAGCTATCTCCACCGTCATCCATCGCATTCACAGTATTGCTATTGAAAGCAATCGTGTTGCCGTCGGCTGTGGTGAGCGTTCCGCTGTTGAAGCCCCAGTTGTCGCCTGCATCGTCCATCGCGTTCACAACGTTGTTATTAAACGCAATCGTGTTCGCTTCGGCGTGAGTGATGGTTCCGTTGTTGAAACCCCACGCGTCACCGGCATCGTCCATCGCGGTCACAACATTGCTGTTGATGACGAGCGTATTCGCGTCGGCTGTGGTGAGTGTTCCGTTGTTGAAGCCCCAGCTGTCGCCAGCGTCATCCATTGCAGTCACGACATTGTTATTGAACGCAATCGTGTTTGCTTCGGCATGAGTGATGGTTCCGTTATTGAAACCCCACGTGTCACCGGCATCGTCCATCGCGGTCACAACATTGCTGTTGAGCACAAGAGTGTTCGCGTCGGCGTGAGTGAGAGTTCCGTTGTTGAAGGCCCACGTGTCACCGGCATCGTCCATCGCGGTCACAACATTGCTGTTGAGCACGAGAGTGTTCGCGTCGGCGTGAGTGAGAGTTCCACTGTTGAAGTTCCACACATCCGCGAGATCGTCCATCGCGTTGACAGTGTTGCTGTCGATCGTGAGGGTCGCTGCATCAGCGAACGAGGTCGGCGCATTAAGCGTCGTGGTTGCGTTGACGACGAGTGTATCTCCAGCCGCGTCACCGATAACAGTGTTGCCGGTGATGCTTGCATCGCCGTTCACAGTTAACGCTAAAGCTCCACCGTTGCCGGTGATGTCGCCGCTGACCTGAAGAGCGCCAGTGATTGCAACGTTAGCATTCGTGACAACCATCGTGGTGCCGGTGATGTTGACCGTGTCGGTCTGGTCACCGATGTTCGACGTAGTGTTGGTCACACCGAACGTCGCACCGTTAAACGTCTGGGTGTCTGCGCTTGCCGCGTTACCAATCGTGGTCGTCTCGCTGTTCACCGTAAACGTGTCATTCACAGGTGAATTGGTGTTGTCACCAATCGTCACGATCTGGTTCATGTTCACGTTGCCGTTGAAGATGGAAGCTACGTTGTTCGCAGCCGCCGCAAGGCTTCCTACAGTCAGTGTCGTTGCGCCGAAGCCGGCGAGACCGCTGTCTGTCGAAATGGTCACGTTTCCGTTGAAGGTCGAAGGCAGGTTATTGTTAGCAATCAACTGTCCGACTGTGAACGTCGCGGGCTGAACCGTCTGGTTCGCGCGCAGTCCTGTCGATCCACCGATTGTCGTAACAAACGGATTCGCTGTCGAGCCGACGTTGAACGTCGCGACCTGTGTCGCGAGGTTGTTCGTGAACGTGACATTGCCGCCGCCACCGATCGTTGCAACTGTTAAGTTGCCGTTCAGTGTTGAGTTCTGCGGAACGCCTGCTGAGCCAACAACAAACTGACCGTTAACAACTGCCAATCCCTGGGGATCGTCAACTGTAACTGTACCTGTGCTGTTGAAGATGATTCCGCGGAGATCCGAGGTTCCAGCGACAATGAGGTTCGCGCTCAGTGTGGTGTTGCCAGTAACCGCGAGTGTGCCAGACAGTGCTGTCGGCGACGCGCCAGAAACCACAAGACCCGCACCACCGGTAATATCTGCACCGCCGTTCGCATCGAGCAAACCCGTGAGGGTTGTGATGCCAACAACAGACAGAGAACCGTTGTCAATGATCGAGCTCGCTGTCAAGCCTGCGTTGGCTGACAGAAGACCGTTCACCTGAACCGCGCCCGAGAAGTTACCTGTCACACCGACTAAGTTGCCGGTGAGAGTCGTCGTGCCATTGAGTGTCGAACCGCCGTCAACGACGAGACCTGCGTTGATGTCCGCAACCGCGCCGTTCACAACGAGGCCGTTCTGGGCAGTGACGAGGCCGTTCACCGTTGCAGTAGTGCCTACTGTTAACGATGTGCCAACCGCCATTGTGGTTCCCGCGATGATGCCTGCAGTCGTTGAAAGGCTGCCAGCAGTGATCGCGTTTGTGACGTTGAGAGAACCGACATCGGTAATCGCGCCGCCGTTGAGGTCGAGCGAGTTGCCTTCGATCGGGCCGTCCACATCAAGTCCATCTGCAACGTTGACTGTGCCATCGGTATCTACGATTTCACCAACGTTAAGAATAAAATTCTCGCCCGTCGTGATAGTGCCGGATACGCGAAGACCACCGAGGAGACCACCTGGGTCGTCATTGATATGAACCGTGCCGGCTACTGCGAATGCAGCAGTCTGCTCGTTGCTGCCAGGGAGTGGTGGCGCTGCGTCCGATGTGGCTACTCCACCTGCGGTGAAGGAGTTTCCACGAACCTGCATGCGTCCGCGAACGAAGAGCGAGTCGTCGATGTCAACCGGGTCTGTACCCGGGCTGCCACCGCCGGCCGCGTTTCCTCTACGGATCGTGCCGAGGATGTTGATGTCATCTGTGATCGCGTTGCCGAGCGTGATCGAGTCGCTGTTAACGACGAAGTTTGTCGCATCAGCAAATGTGATAGTGCCGGCAATGAAATCGAGGGTGGAAACGTTGATGTTCAGGTCGCCGTTACCGTCTCCGAGGTTCATGAGGTCGCTGTCGGAATTGAGCGTAACTCCATCTGCTAGTGTGGTCGTGCCGCCGAGAACATCGAAAGTAGAAACGTTGACGTCTAAGTCGCCATTACCGTTTCCGAGGGCCATAACATCACTGTTAGAAGTCATGGTTACTGCGTCAGCCACCGTCATGATGCCCGCGAGGATATCGAAGGTAGCAACTGTAACATTGAGGTCGCCGTTTCCGTTTCCGAGATCCATTACGTCACTGTTTGCAGTGAGTGGCACTGCGTTCTGAAGAGTCAGTGATCCAGCGCTGATGTTCGTTGCACCCATGATGGTGACAACATCGGCTCCAGCATTTCCTACGTTGATTGCATCGCTGTTGAGCGAAACAATTGTAGCGTTCTGGGTTGTGAGACTACCCGTAACGAGGTCTGTGGCTCCGTTGATATCGATGTCATCGGTATTGGCAGTTCCAATGTTGATGTCATCGCTATTGACAGTGAAAGGCGTTCCGTTTGCTAACGATACGCTGCCGCTCTGGAAGTCAACTGCACCGTTGATATCGATGTCGTCGGCTCCAGCGTTACCAATGTCAATCACATCGCTGTTGACCGCAAAGGGCACGCCGTTGGCGACAGTCGCACTACCTGTTGCAAAGTTAACAACACCGATGAAATCGATGGTGTCGGTACCATCGTCGCCAATGTTAATATCATTGCTTTGAACAGTAAATGTTGATGCATCCGCGAAAGTGAATGAACCGCCCGCCAGATTGAGCGTGCCGTTGACAGTAATCACATCGCTTGCGTCATCACCGAGGGTGATGGCGTCCGAGTTGATTAAAGTTACCGACGCATCGTTCATAGTAATCGTGCCGTCCTGGAAAGTGACGGTGTCGCCGGCATCGTCGGTGAACGTAACTACGTTACTATTGATGCTGAATGTTGAAGCAGAGTCGGCAAATGTCGTGGCAGTATTGAAGTTAACGGCCGTCGACGTGAAGTTCGTAGTAGTACCACCGAAGTTATTGGTAGTACCGCCGAACGTAGAACTTGCGTTGACTTGAAGACTGTCTGTGCCCGCATTTCCAAGAGTGATGTTGTCACTGTTGAAGATGATTGGAGCCGTGTTCGCGGCAGTCGTCGTGTTATTAAGATTGGTGGCGCCGTTGAGGTTTGCAGTTCCCGCGAGTGTGGTCGTGCTTGAAACGTCAAACGTGCCGGTTACTGATGTGTTGCCGGTGACATCGAACGTGCCCGTAACGGTCACAGGACTTGTCATCGCAATTGTAGTACCGTTTATGGTGATTACATCGTTAGCATCACCAAACGTTAGTTGGGGGTTTGCGGCATCGCTGATTGAAATGGACGCAGGTCCAACCGTGAAGTCTAGGATCTGAGTGTTGTCTGCAGTGTCAGAAGTGCCGGGAGGATTTGTGCCAAGCGTGATACCACCAATCGACAATGTGTTTTGGAAGATGGGTGAATTCGCGAACGTCACATTTCCGGCAAAGATCGTGCTTCCGGAAACGTTGAGCGATGTCACAGCCAAGTTCGCCGCTGACACTGTTCCGTCGACGAGCATGTTGCCAGTGCGCACGCTGTTCGGCGTAGTGCCCTGACCCGTAGTGTCGACTGAACTCGGTGTGATCGGCATACCGGGGACATCCGTTGCTGTGGCCGCGTGAATCGCGAACAGCGAAGACGTCATCTCGGTGCGCGGGAACATCTCGGCTGGGAGACCCACACCTGTGCCCTGGCTGTCGAACGTGATTTGTAGATACGCCTTTCCAGCTTGCGCAATTGCGAAAGCCTGTGTAGGTGTCATTGCCACACTGGAACCGATGACGGCAGAGACGACACCATCTTGTGTCTTCACTGTCTGTGTCTCGGGACCAAAGAGGCTTGTGCCACCGGTCGGCGAATCAAAGATTTCGAACGTGATGACGTTCGTCGACGAATTCGGAACCGGCGCGTGGGGCGCAGCTCCCGTGTTGTCGTAGAATTTGCCAGTGTAGTTGATCCGCATCGGCGGGAGTGCCACAGGGCCACTCATCGCCGTCGCTCCGGAAAAGCCCATTGTTACAGAGCTATTTCCGTTGCCGGATCCAGCAAGCACCGCGCCCGCCGTTAGACCGACGGTTGCTGATGTTGCGTAAAGGAAGAGAAGACTCGGACGCATCGCGTTCTCCAGGGGAGAGGGTGGTACGTTGTTAGTGTTCGGGGTTAATTAAATTTTCGGAAATGTTATCTCAAATATAACAATTTCCGGGTTTGTATTTTGTTAGTTCGTTACCGAAATCGCCATGTGGTTTGTAAAGGCAAACGGCGAATTAGATAAGTTTGGATCGTATGTGGCAGCCTGTACAAAGAAGGTCTTTCCAACGAGCTCTGGATTCGTAGGCATGTTGAATTCTAAGAATCCTTCGCGTGTTGTTGCTCCCCCGGGTAGTTCCGCGGGAATCACAACCTGACCGGCAGGCAACAGACTTCCAAAATCGATATTGAGTGTTCCGTCGATACCATCGACCGAAAGTGGCGCGCTCAGCGATTCGGAGTACATAACCCAGAATGTGGATCCGGGGTTTCCAAGCACACGCATCTGTAGATGCTGGCCCAGACCGATTTGGGCTGGAATATCTAGTGCGGGTACATACGCAAAACCAGACTCGAATGTTACAGTTTTTGATACACTCTCAACTGTGACATCGACAGGTCCGCGCGCATGTGCCGGCGCCAGAACTTTTAACAAATCAGGATTCGCACTCGACTGCGGAGCCGCGAGCACTCCATCGAAGCGAACTGATAAAGTTCCAGTCATTCCATCAAAAATCGGAATTGTTACTTCTGAAAACGCAAAGCCCGCGTTCGGTGCGGGCATGAATAATTGGAACACATCCGGCGCCGTGATTTCGGCCGGGATTGTCCCACCAAGCGCCATGTACGCTGCAGAGCCTAATGAGAGCGTGCCGTCAAGAGTGGTGGTGACACCAATCTGTTCAACACGACCATAACTTGCCCCAGTCGAAGCCGTTTGCGCGGCACCAGATCCAGAGCTGTAAACAACGTGCGAATAGGATTCGGTTGTTGTAACAGTTCCCTGGCCCTGAGACTGGGGATCGTTAAAGGCTCCGAGTGTGATCGGCGCGGCGGAAATGGCGACCGCTGTTGCGGCCATCCAAGGTTTCATTTCTTTCCTCCTCCTGCCGGGAGCTGCGGAGACGTAAGGCTACAACTTTTGAAATTGTAGTGTTTCATTATTGTTAGTTTGAAACGCGCAAAACTCCGGACGCACTGAGAATGCTCTCACACGTCCGGAGTACTGTTAGCGTTTAGAACGTGACGGAAACCGTCGCGATGATCGCATCGGCATCCTGGCGAGTGTCAGCCGACTTGCTAATTGCAGTGGCATACGCAGCTCCAGGCGAATACGCGCCGTCTTGCAGCGAGTATCCGTTGAAGAAGTGGGCGTATCCAAGGCTGACCGTGATGTGCTCAGAGCACTTCGTAAAGATCTCGAGGTTGAGTTCTTCACCAAGTCTTCGGCTCTGTGTGCTCTGACCAAGGATGGCTTCGCCCGCATCTTCATCTATGCGCATAATGTAGAACGAAGCGCGAAGATCGATGTCCTTCGTCGGCGCGATGCCTGCATGGAATTTCCACTGACGTAGATTGTTCCAAGAGGTGACCACATCGCTGATACCCGAGATTCCATGGCGTGCGCCATAGAGGTCGTTGAACATCTTCGAACCGTTTAGGTACTCAATGCCAACCGTAGGCTTGTACTCATCTGCGTCTGCAATCGGTAGAGCATAGTCTGCTCCGACTGCCCACGCATACGCGTCGCGCCAGTTGACATCTTTGTTGAGGTCAAGTCCACCAGGAGTACCGACCGGAACGATGTTCGGGCGGCTGTGATCCTGTTGAATGTTGGCTTCGCCATTGAGTGTCAGACCAGTATCAACAACGTCGATTGTGGCGATCGCACCGAGTGTCCACGGGCGGCCAACAGGAGTTGTCGGGCCCTGTGAGTTGGCGTCAACCCACAGTGTGTACGGCGTGATGGAGACTTCCTTAACAGGGCTGAATTTGGCCCACGCACCGAAGAGGTTGGTATCTTGGTTTTGGAAGTCGAGACCGCCTTGAACCACTTTTGTAGCAAATGCGGTTATGGCAACTTCGTCGCTGTTCCAAACGACTTTGACGCCGTCGAACGCGCGCCCAACGTTGTCGTGCTCTGCGGATGAAAGGATGCGGCCTTTTCCAAGTTCAAGATTGAAGCGGCCCATCGTGACGGCAGCTTCTTTCGATCCGAAGACATTCTTGAACGTGACGTTGGCTTGCTTGAATCCAAGAGCTCCCGCTCCGGCAGTAGCTTGAAGCTGCTCGCCAAGAGGAGTCGGCGGAATCGGCGCGATCACATCGGTGATAGGTGCATTAGGTAGCAACGATCCACCAGCTGCGGCGCCAGCTCCAATCGGAGTGCCCCACACTTGCGAATGTTGTAATTGGAAGAACGCGGCGAGGTCATCATTAACATCGATGTCGATGTTAATTCTCGCGCGGTTCAGAATTCGTTCCGCGTCATCGGACATTTCGTTTTGCCCGGATCCGCCAATAAACGAACCGAAAACGGTTCCATTCGGAGCGAACGGGCTAACGTTAGTCACGAGAGAAGACGGAACGATGGGGTCGTTCTTTTTCGCGCCGAAAGTGCGATCGCCATACCATTCGGCACGGAATCGGTTTTCGAAACGAAGCGTTAGAGAACGAAGATCCGGTGCGGACACGTTAGGCCCGCCCTTACTTGACATGCCTACTTTCGCTTCGATGCGATTTGCCAGATCGGCAATGGCGCGATCGAGGTCGTCGGTGGAAGCGGTTCGCGCTGTGTGATCACGCAGATCGTTGACCTGTGACTGGAGTTCTTTAACCAGTTTCTCTAGATCATTAATCTTCTTTTGCGCCTCATCATTAGTATTCTGTGCGAGCGCAAAAGGCGATAGCGCGAGGACAGTTGCCGTAGAAACGGCGGTCATCCTCCAATTCATTTCGGGAGCCCTCCAGGGGTGGACTCGGGGGTAGACCAGAATTGTTGAATTCTTCCTCCAATACTAACTTTGTCGTTTTGTAACATCAAAGGCTGCATTGGATTTAGAAAACGGTGGTTCGGAACGAGTGGTTTGGAAACGGGGGCGGAATTCAAGGGTTCGGATAGCCATCCATCAAGAACAATTTTCTCTCAAGAGCGGTTATCTTTAACAATTGAAAACGGCAATTGTGGTCGGAGACCACCGCTTCACACGAAGTGTAATAACGGCTCAATTGTTATTTTCAGTTGTTTGAACTCCCAGAAATCCGCAACGAATCATCAGGGAATGCCGCGGACGGTATCGCTCCGAAAACGTGATTTCTAGTGGTTTGTCGAGAATTCAATTCTGAACGGCAGGGTGGCGGCGGCCGCGTCCATGTCGAAAGTTGCGATCGGGCGGCTAAACATTAACAATAAAAACAAGGCTATTTGTATATTAAGTGTTGGAATGTAAATAATTTTTGAATCTTTGTAAACAGCCGGTTTCTTCCGAGTTGCTTTTGCGTCTGCCGCAGCAAGGCGCGAGGCGCCGAGCGGCGTCCCGAGCCCTAGGCTTTGAAGATTTCGCGGTATTCTTTTTCGCAATCCAACCCGACCTCCGTATGCAACTCACAACCCTCGGCCACGCCGCCGCATTCGTCCGACTTTCGTCCGGATCGACCCTCCTCGTCGACCCGTGGCTCGAAGATCCCGCGTATTTCAACAGTTGGTGGCACTTCCCGCCGCTGCGAAAGAAAATTAATGATCTTGGTCGAATTGATGCAATTTACTTATCGCACGACCACCCGGATCATTGCGATCCGAAGACGCTACAAAAAATTCCGCGCGAGACGGAACTATTAATTCCAGAATTTACTTCCGGTTCGCTCGACCGAATTGTTAACGCTCTCGGTTTTCATCATATTCGGCGCGTGCCGTTTCGAGAGCCATTTGTATGGAACGGCGCCACGATCGAATTCTTCCGCACCGATCTGCCGTGGGACGATTCTTCGATCATGATTACAGATGGCGGCGTCACGTTATTTAATATGAATGATTGTAAATTGTTCGACGCGACGCTCGACGACCTCGGCCATAAATATAAAATTGACATCGCGCTTCTCCCGTATTCGGGCGCGATACAATTCCCCACTTGTTATGAATTGCCGCCCGCGCAAAAATTAGCATTGTGCGAAAAGCGGCGCGCGGATCATTTAAAACTGTTCGTCGATCGGGCGCGGCGCCTGCGCACGCGCCACGCGATTCCGTTTGCGGCCGGTTATTGCTTACCTTCGCCCGAGCAATGGTGGATGAATGACATTAATAATATTAACGCCCCCGCGCTCGCGAAGGCGGCGCTCGACGCTGCTCCGCCGGCAGCGTGGAACGGAGCCTCGACTATTTGTATAGAAATGAATCCGGGCGACGTCTGGGATTCGAAGTCGGGATTGCAGCGCGACGCGCCGGCGCCCGACTGGTCTCGCCATTTTGAGATTGTTAAAGATTACGCAAAATCAATCGCCGCCGAAGTTGCCTCGCGGCGCGAGCAAGAGCCCATACCGGCGGCCGGCCTCGCCGATCGATTCTTAGTAAGTTTCAGAAAATTGGTGCTCGAACAGCGCAATCTCGCCGCGCAAGCTAATTATCGCGTCGTCTTCGACGTTCGCGGAGCGCACGGATTTGTAGCGCACGTTGATACTACAAAAAATCCCGCGGCGGTCGGCCTCGACGAAATCGACGGCTGGAATCTAAAGATTCGCATTCCGAGCTCGATGCTCGACGCGGTTCTCGACGGGCGCGTCACGTGGGACGAAATATTAATATCCTTCCGGATGTGGTTCGAAGAGCGCCCGCCGGTTTATCACGAGCCGTGGTGGGCATTATTGCATTCCAGCAATCGCCTCGACCCGAAGCGATACGTCGCGGATTCAGCCATCGGTTCCGTTTCAGTTTAAATTTTATGTAGAATCCGCCAATGGACGCCCCCCGTTCCGACGTACGCAAAATAACTGGCGACGATCTTTCAAAAATCCTGGCGCCGGAGATTGCTACCATTTCAGACTGCATTGCAATATTTGATAAATCCGCCGCGGGCGTATTCGTCATAACGGATGCTTCGGGGGCGCCGGCCGGCTTTGTCGACGACGATTCGTTTCGAAATGCACAATTACGCGAACTTTCTCCGGGCGATCCCGTTTCAAAAATCGCGAACCGGCAATTTGCAATTCTTCGCGGCGCCGAGGAATCTTTACAACAAGACTATATTACAGTTCGCGTTGGCGATGACGGACGCCCCGTTGAATTATTCATTCAGCCCGCCGTTTATCTAAATAACAATTCCACGAACGCGCCGATTCGAACCGCGATCGTCATGGCGGGCGGGCTTGGAGAACGGATGGGCGCGCTAACGCAGGACCGCCCGAAATCGCTCATTCCCGTCGCGGGCCGGCCGCTCATCGAGCACGTGCTGCGATTATTAGCAAAGCACAAAATTATGAATGTGATCATCGCGACAAATTATCTCGCGGATCAAATTGAAGCATTCGTCGGGTGCGGCGCGAAATTTGGCGTTTCGGTTCAGTATATTCGCGAACCGAAGCGGCTCGGGACCGCCGGCGCGTTGAGCATCATCGAGTCGCTGCCGAATGAGCCAATTTTTGTTATGAACGCGGACGTTCTCACAAAGTTAAATTTAACTTCCATGGCGCGCCGCCATATCAAAACAAACGCGATGTTAACGGTCGCGGTCGCGCCGCACGTGATGGAGTGCCCGTACGGCGTCACACGGCTCAAGGGTTCCGAAATTATAGATATTAGCGAAAAGCCCGCTTATAAACATTGGATCAACGCGGGAATTTATATTATATCCCCCGCCGTCGCCGCGCGCGTTCCGCGCAATACTTATATTGACATGACGACGATGATCCAACAAATGATACAATCCGGAGAGCAAGTCGAAGCCTTCCCTATTCGAGAATACTGGCACGACGCGGGAACGCCCGACGACGTCGCACGGCTCAGCGCGGAATTGAAGAATACGAACATTGGAAACAGCGAATCGTAAATTAAGGATTCTTTTTGTAGCACACGGCTATCCTCCGGAAATCGCCGCGGGAACTGAGCGCGTGGTCGAACGGCTCGCGCGAGATTATGTACATTTGGGGCACACGGCCGCCGTGATCGCGGGAACGTTCGAACCGCGGCCAACGATACAAATCGAAAAGCGCCTGCAAGGAGGAGTTGTAGTTTATCAAATCCACCGCGATGACTTATATTTTGACCGCTGGGAAAAAACGTATCATCCCGGCGTTTCGGCGGCGATCTCGGACATCATAAACGAATTCAAACCTGACGTCGTCAACGTTCATCAATTTATACGATTGTCGCGCGATATTACACATCTGGCCACACAGGCTCGCGTACCGGTTGTTTATACATTTCATGATTTTGTAACAACGTGTCTGATCGGTTTTCGCGCGCCGGGCGCCGGCCAGGCGTATTGTGACCTTTTGCCGGCGTATCACGACTGTGCGCCGTGCGCGGGAACCGTGTCGCCGGCGATTCCAATTGTAAATATATCAGAATTTGAATTGCTAAGAAGCGATTTGCGCAACGAACTTATGCTTGCCCGCGCCCGTTGCGCGATTTCATATTCCCAGCGCGAAAAACTTGCGAAGTATCATGATCTTCCAATAGATATGTTTCGCGTGGTGCCGCTTGCGCCGATTGTTGAACTTCCGAGAGGGTCGCCCGCGCCGGAACCCCCGCCGCTTCGAATTGCGGTTTGGGGAATGCAAATGGAACGAAAAGGCGCGCACGTTTTAATTGATGCCGTCGCGCGCTGCGCGGGCTTCGTCGAATTAGATATATTCGGACGATTTGATAATTTAGATTATGAAACACGCTGCCGCACTCTCGCGCGCGGCCTTCCGATCCGATTTCACGGCCGCTTCGAGTGGGACGAATTGATACATACGCCGCTCCACCTCGCGGTTTTCCCAAGTTTAACATTCGAAACGTTCGGCCTCACGTTCGACGAGGCGTGGGCGCTCGGGCATCCTGTCGTCGCGACCGATCTCGGCGCGTATCGCGAGCGTGCCGATGATACAACGATACTATTCAAACCCGGCGATTCGCAGGCGCTCGCGGATATTTTACTTAATTATATCAAAAACCCGGGAGTACTCGCGGAACGCCGCCTGCGTGTTTCGCCACCGGCGCGATTTGATGTGTATTCCGGCCAAATGATGCAAATTTACTTGGAGGCGATCGCTCTTGGGCCGCCGCCCGTCGCAGACGACCAATTCCAACAAAACGCACATCCGGATTTGATAGAATTTAACCGGCGCGAATCCGAATTCCGGCGGCGGCTTTGACAGCTCGTGGCGGCGCGAAGCCTTTTATATTTAGTTTTGGCATTAGTTGGTTTTGCCGCGAATTCCTTACTTTGCCGGGCGGCGCTCGGGCGAAATGATATAGATGCTTCGTCGTTTACTACCATTCGGCTCGCGTCGGGCGCATTGGTTCTTTCGCTGCTTTGCCGCTTTTTACCGAGGGGAAGTTCAATACAACAGATTTCGCTTGGCGGCGCGGGGTCGTGGCCTTCAGGAATTTTATTATTTATCTACGCGGGAGCTTTTTCGTGGGCGTACCATCGCCTCGACACGGGAACCGGCGCATTTGTACTATTCGGAACTGTTCAAGCGGCGATGATCCTGCCCGCGTTTTTTCGAGGGGAACGGCACGGCATTATTGAATATATCGGGTTATTGATAGCAATCGGAGGTCTCGCTTACTTAACGCGCCCCGGATTCGCCGCTCCCGACGCAGTTGGCGTATTCTTAATGTTTATCGCGGGCGTCGCATGGGGTATTTATAGTCTTCGCGGCCGCCGCGCGTCCGATCCATTATGGACAACGGCCGGAAATTTTATTCGAAGCATTCCGTTCGCTCTCGGGTTGAGCCTTATAACAATTCTTCATATTCATATCTTAGGATCGGGCGCTCTTCTCGCAATTGCCTCGGGAGCGCTCGCGTCAGGAATTGGATATACCTTTTGGTACACCGCGCTGCCATCGTTAACATCGATTCAGTCTGCGCTCGTTCAATTGTTAGTTCCGGTTTTCGCGGCCGGCGGCGGAATTCTTTTTCTGAAAGAAGAACCGTCGGCCCGCCTGATCGCTGGCGGAATCCTAGTATTATCCGGAGTTGCTCTTAACTACTATTCCGCCTCGATGGTCCGGCGCAGCCAATGTTGAATGGCATTATCTAATTCAGGCACCTGAATCGGCTTGACAATATAATCATCCATTCCGCCTTCAAGGCAGCGTTCGCGATCGCCGTTCATCGCATTGGCTGTCAATGCAATAATCGGAACGCGCTCGGCGCCCGTTTCTTTCTCGAGCGTTCGAATCATTGTAGTTGCTTCAAATCCATCCATTTCGGGCATCTGGCAATCCATCAATACAAGATCATAACGTTTCAGTTTTAGCATACTCAGCGCTTCATGCCCGTTTGCGGCGACCTCGGCAGTGTATCCGAGCTTTTCCAGTATTCTTTGAATAACAAGTTGATTTACGTGGTTGTCTTCCGCGACAAGTATACACTTTCGCGATTCATGATCTCCGCTTGCAACGGTTTCATTATTATTTATATTTACATGTTCCGAAGCGGCGTCTTCTTCATTTTCGCCAAGAACGGTTGCCACGAGCTGCCGCAGATAACTTGCTTTCACGGGTTTTGTAACACAACCGCTCAAGCCGGCAGCCTCCTTCAATGACGCAAAGGCCATTTGGCCAACGGATGTTAATAAAATAAGCTTTGTCTTTTCAATTTTTTTATCAGCCTTGATTTTCTTAGCAAGTTCGACGCCGTCCATTTCAGGCATTTGGAAATCGAGTATCGCGGCTTCGAACGGATCGTTAGTATCTACAGCTTTTTGCAACATATCCATTCCCGTGCTGGGCAGCGCGGCCTGTTCAGACCTCCAACCCCACGAATCAATTTGTTTCGTCAATACGGCGCGGTTTGTTTTATTATCATCGACAACTAATATTCGATGAGCAACGCCGTCGCTGAGACCGCGTTTTTGAGCAATGCACGCGGCCTCCGGCGATGCTTGCAATAGAATTGTAAACGAGAATTCAGTTCCAGCGCCGACCTCGCTTTTCACGCGAATCTCGCCGTTCATCGCGTCGAGCAGTTTTTTACAAATAGCAAGTCCGAGCCCCGTGCCGCCGTACTTTCGCGTCGTCGATGCGTCGACCTGGGAGAACGATTTAAACAATCGATTGAGCCTGTCCTGCGGAATTCCGATTCCCGTGTCTCGAATACTGAAATGCAAGACTAAGCTCGCTTCGGTCTTGCTTATTAAACTTACCGATACTACAACTTCACCTTTTTCAGTAAATTTAATCGCGTTGGTTGATAAATTTAACAAAATCTGGCGGATGCGCGCGGGATCACCGCGCACGAGATCGGGCACGCCAGCATCAACTGTAGCAATAAGCTCAAGGCCTTTCTCCTCCGCGTGGTTCGCTACAATTTCAACGGTTTCGTCGACGACCGACCGTATGTCAAAATCGATAGATTCAAGTTCAAGCCTGCCGGCTTCGAGTTTTGAATAATCCAAGACATCATTAATTAACCAAAGTAAAGAGTCCGAGCACGTTCGAACCGTACTTGTATATTCGCGCTGGCGCGTGTCGAGTTTTGTATCGAGTAATAAACTCGTGAGCCCAATGATACCATTTAGCGGCGTCCGCAATTCATGACTCATATTCGCGAGAAACTCGCCCTTGGCGCGAAGCGCGCGCACGGCTTCGTCGCGAGCTTCTGTCATTTCCGCGGTTCGTTGCACGACGAGCTTTTCAATTTTCTCATTTGTTAATTCGAGTTCGGCTTTGCGCATGGCAAATTCGCGCATCTCGCGAATACTAACCAAACAAGAATATATCAAAAAACAGTTTTCAAAAACCACCCAGCCCACGTGTTCCAGCCAGCGCCATGAAGTCGACGCCAAAACGCCAAATATCGATTCTGGCGAATATACGCCGCGAAGAACGTGATCGCCGGCTACGACCACCGTCGCGGTCATTAATACTTTCCAATCGCGATAAAATGATAAGAAAGCGAGCGAGCCAAAAACGTGAAAGTGACTTTCAATGCGGCCGCCGGTTAAATGTATAAAGAGCGCCGAAAAGGATACTTGGCAAATAGCAATAACGTGGCGCGTTAGTACAGTTCCCGGCCGCAACCATGTTAAACAAACTGGCCCGATCATTAACAATGCACCGAGGAGAACCGCGAGATAAACGTGCAAATGCGTGGAGCTTGAAGAACCAACCCACGACTTCGGAGAAATCCAGACCGCAGCAGCAATTCCCGCGAGCCATTCTACAAATAATAATCCTGCAAAGAGGCGGTCCGTGCGAGAGCCGTTCGCTTGATCACTTTCTCGAAAGATGATCTCGGCTCGCGCGAGCTTGGACTCTTCAATTGTAGTGTGAGGTTCCAAGGTCATTATTATTCAGTTTTAGATAGGATCGGGCAGCCGAACGCGGGCGTAATCTGTAGCATTTCATTATTGTTGAACACGGATTGATAGATCGCATCGACGCCTCTATTGTCGCCCGAGTGCCCACGGGCGCTCGTAATTCCGCCGTGAAAGACTAATTCTCCGCGGGAATTATAAAGAATCGCGTGTCCCGAAGTTTGAACCGAAAACATCTCCGCAACCGCTCCGCGATCGTCGGATTGGATATAAATATTCTTGATCGCCGCGGCGGCATCCCACAGTTCCGAACGCGCCCATTCATCGCCGAAAACCTGCGCGCGATCTGTATAAAAGAAAACGGAAATAACCAATCGGTCTCCACACCGCGCCGCGACACGCGCGAGTTCGCCGATCGTCGCCGCGCTGCACGGGCAATGTGGATGCATAAACACTAACAAATTGAAATGCTTATGATCGAGCGCGACCGGCACGCATTCCGGCATCGTCACCGGAACAGTAATATTAGGTCCGGGCGTCGTGCTAAATTTTACTAAAACCGCGAAACCGGCAATAACTAATAAAAACCACGCCGCGGCCGCGGAGTAGATCGAGGATTTTGTTAGTAAATTTCGCGGGAGCAAAGTTAGCCAAGCCTCCGAATGGAGAAAGCCCCCTAAACATCGGGAAAGCGCCGCGGCGCCCCTTAGCAGCCCGGGCGTTTCATTCGCGAATAAACGGGGCGCTGTCTCACGGGCGCGCGCGGGAGGTGCGTTTGCGGCAGCCCGCGCCAAAACTTAATGTAACTTTACTTTTGAATACGGATCGTTTTGGATCTCGTGAATTGTATACGATTTTGGAAATCGCGTCGGGTGTTTTAACAATTCTTCCCACGAGCCTTCCGCAATAATTTCTCCGCCGCCGATTCCGCCTTCGGGTCCAAGATCAATAATCCAATCGGCCTCGCGAACAATTTCCATGTTGTGTTCAATAATAACAAGCGTGTCGCCGCGGTCGACAAATCGATGCATCAACTGAATCAGCCGGTTTGTATCAACAAGGCTGAGACCGGTCGTCGGCTCATCTAATACAAAAAGAGTTTTTCCGCTTTCTGAATTCTTAGAAAGCTCTTCGACAAGTTTAATTCTTTGGGCCTCGCCGCCGGAGAGCGTATTCGACGGCTGGCCTAACGTTAAATATCCTAATCCGACCTGTTCTAACAATTCGAGCGGGCGCGCCACGGCAGGAATCGGAGCGAAGACTTCGCGCGCGTCGGTCACGGACAAGGCTAACGCTTGCGCAATGTTCAATCCTTTGTATGTAACAGTTAGTGTTTCATCATTATAACGTTTTCCGCCGCACGCTTCGCACGGCACGCGCGCTTCCGGAAGAAATGATAATTCTAATGTTACTTCGCCCTGGCCGACGCACGGTTCGCAACGCCCGCCGCCCACGTTAAAAGAAAAGCGCGACGTTGTGTAGCCGCGTGCGCGCGCTTCATTTGTTAATGAAAAACATTTTCTAATTTCATCTAAAAATCCAACGTACGACGCCGGGATCGAACGCGGCGTGCGCCCGATCGGCGACTGGTCGACTTCCGAAACGCGCTTGAACGCCTGCCAGCCGGTGATCTCTTCGATATCCACTGCCGCGAGCGACCGGCCGTCGATTTTTCTGTGTAATCCATCTAATAAACAGTCGCGTACGAGCGTGCTCTTTCCCGAACCGGAAACGCCGGTAACTACAGTTAATTTTCCTTTCGGAAATTTAGCAGTTACATTTCTTAAATTATGTACTTTCGCGCCTTTGATAGTAATCCAACTTTCCGGCTCGCTCCATTTTCGTGAATTCCAGCGGCCGCGATTCACGCCGGCGATCGCACGGCCGGTCGAGGAATCTTTATGTTTGGCGACTTCCTTCGGAGCGCCGATGGCTACAATTTGCCCGCCTTGCCGTCCCGCTCCCGGACCCAAATCGACCACCATGTCGGCGCCGAGAATCGTTTCTTCATCATGTTCGACGACGACTACAGAATTGCCGCGGTCGCGAAGCGCACGGAGCGTTTTTAATAATTTACGATTGTCGCGCGCGTGAAGGCCAATCGTCGGTTCGTCTAATACATATAAACAGCCCGTGAGCGCGGATCCTAACGATGCCGCGAGCCGGATGCGCTGCGCTTCGCCGCCGGAAAGCGAATCGCCGCGGCGGTCCAAAGATAAATATCCTAATCCGACTTCTTCCAGGAATTCTAATTTTGGAATGAGCGCGCGCAGAATTTCTTTAGCAATCGCCGCCGAACGCCCCGCGAGTTTTAATTGTTGAACCCATTCCTTCGCTTCAGTTACGCACCTCGCCGCAACATTAGCAATCGAATTTGTATCAATAATGACGCCGCGCGCCTCGCCGCGCAGGCGCGTTCCGCCGCATTCGATACAAATAATTTCTCCCATGTATTGTTTTAATGAGCGCGCGCCTTTATCCAATTCCTGCTTGAGGCGCGGGATAATGCCTTCCAGCGATTCGTCGCCTTGCAAAATTCGCAACCGGTCGCGGCCGGAGAACGTGCTCCACGGTTTCTCGGGGTCAATATCTAATATATCTTTACAGCGTTTTGCAAAGATCGCGACGGCCGTCTTTCCGAACGGGTCACCGCGCAGCGGCGCGACGCACCCTTCGTTTAATGATAAATGAGCGTTGGGTACAATTCGATCGTGCGAGAAGATTTCTGTAAAACCTTTTCCTTCGCACGCCGGACATGCGCCGATCTTTGAATTAAATGAAAACTCGCGCGGATCGGGTTCGTTATATCCAATACCGCACGTCGGACACGCGAGCTCTGCGCCAGCTGTAAACTCTTCGTGGCGCACCGGATTTCCTCGCGAATCGTAGGGTACTACAGTTACGGCGCCGTTGCCGAGGGTGGCCGCGCGTTTGACGTGATCTTCTATTTGTTGTGATGTCCGTTTCGGCGGCAGCTCCGCGATCACGGCTTCAATCGTATGTTCACGATAACGATCTAATTGTAAACCCGGGCCGACGCGCGTCCATTCGCCGTCGACGCGCGCGCGCGCGACGCCCCATTTTGTTAGTTTAGTAAAAACTTCCTGATGAAATCCTTTGCGCCCGCGGATAATTGTAGCGAGCAAAGCTACTTTTCTTCCCTCGAAGCGATGCGAGATGTCGTCGGCAACTTTCTCGGGCGATGCCGCGACAAGCCGCCGTTTACAAATATGACAATGACGCTCGCCGATCTTTGCAAATAATAGACGCAACAAATGCCATATCTCGGTCATCGTTGCTACGGTTGAATTTGCTCCGCCGCGCGTCGTGCGCTGTTCAATCGCAATCGCGGGCGGCAATCCATCAATTCGATCGACGGCCGGCCGCTCGAGTTGTTTAACAAACTGGCGAGCGTGCGGCGACAGAGTGTCTAGATATCGCCGCTGTCCTTCCGCAAACAATACATCAAATGCAAGCGTGCTCTTTCCGGAACCGCTCGGACCCGTAATAACAATAAACCGGTCGCGCGGAAGCGTTATATCAATTTCGCGCAAATTGTGGTGATGCGCATTGTGAATAACAATTGCATCATCCACGAATTGTTCGGCGTGCGGCGGCGGCCGCCGGACCACGGCGTTTTGCATAGAGCTGCGTACTTTACCAAACGCGACTGCGATCCGGCCGCGCAGCGTCGAAGGTGGGCCGAATTACATTCGTAAATTACTACTGTGCAGGCGGCCGTCCGAGCATTGCGTGGTGCGGAGTCTCGCCCCATACCCACGTCGCCGCTTCATTCGCGGAAACGGGCTTTATACATAAAACGCCTTTCTGAACTTTGATCCGGCGCGTATCGCCGGCGCGCACTTCCTCCGAGTGCGGCGGAAATACAATTGGAATTGCACAAAACGGGCTGGTCCGGTCGTTTTCGGGGTACGCGCGCGGGAACCAACTAACAATATGCAATCCTTTTAATGCATTTTTAACATGGTCAATTTCCGCTCGAGAAATGATTAGCGTTTCCTTTTGACTCGAACGGTCTAACACGGTCTGGGATGCTTCCATTGGGATCCTCTCATTACAATATTCAAAACCCCGTCAATGACGGCCGAACGGTGGTCGGAGGCCTTGGGGCCGCAAAGCTAAAAATACTTCATTAGCATGCGACTCGAAGTCCGGCGGCCGCCGCGCGGTCAGCGTCGGCGGAGCGGGAGTTGTGAAAAGGAAGGATTCTTACGACGTCCGGCCCGGACGCGCAGGTTCCTTCTTTAGTGTTGCGCGTAAATATTGCGCAGTGACCGAATTTGCGCAAGTCACAATTTCCTCGGGTGTTCCTTCAGCTACAACTTCGCCGCCGGCCGCGCCCGCTTCCGGCCCGATGTCCACGACGTAATCGGCGTGTGCAATAAAATCGAGGTGGTGCTCGATCGCGATCACGGTGTGGCCAAGGTCGACGAGCCGTTCGAGCGTTTTCAACAATAAAGAGACGTCTTCCAAGTGGAGGCCCGTCGTCGGTTCATCAAATAAGAATAACGATCCCTTTCGTTCGCGTTTCGGAGAAGCATCTTTTTCGAAGTCTTCCGCAATCGCGGTTGCTAATTTTAAACGCTGAGCTTCGCCGCCCGAAACGGCGGTCACTGACTGGCCGATTCTTAAATATCCTAATCCGACCGCAACGAGCGGCGCGAGTTTTCTAGTAATCGCGGCGCCGTCTTCTTTAAAAAACACGACGGCTTCGTCAACTGTTAAATTTAATATTTCACCGATCGTCTTGCCGCGGAATTTAACTCTTCGCACTTCGGGGCGAAACCGGTCGCCGCCGCATTCGGAGCACGGGAGTTCAACGTCGGCCAGAAATTGCATTTCGACACGCTCGAACCCGGCGCCCTCACAGGTTTCGCATCGCCCGCCTTGTGTATTAAACGAAAACGTGCCCGGGTTGAATCGGTGCATTTTCGCTTCTGTAGTATCGGCGAGAACTTTGCGGATCCCGTCGTAGGCGCCGCAGGCGGTTGCTATAATACTTTTTGATGTCTTGCCGATCGACGATGTGTCGACAAATATTAAATTTTCAATTTCGTCCGCGCCGTCGATGCGGTCGCAATCGCCCGGTTCGTCGGTTGTTTCGCCGCGCAGGCGGCGCATTTTTCGATATAACACTTCGTCGACGAGGCTCGACTTGCCCGACCCCGAAACGCCCGTCACTACAGAAAACGCGCCGAGCGGGAATGATACAGAAATATTCTTAAGATTGTGTTCGCGCGCGCCGTGAATCGTAAGATATTTACCGTTTCCTTTACGCCGCGAAGATCGCACCGGCATTTCGCGCCGCCCCGCGAGCCACGCGCCTGTTAATGATTCGCTCGAATGTTCGGCCATTTTTGGAACGCCGTGATAAACAATATTTCCGCCGGATTCGCCGGCGCCGACGCCCATATCAATTAATTGATCCGACGCTAATAAAAGCGCAGGATCATGCTCGACCACGACAACGGTATTTCCTAATTTCACTAATCTTTGGAGTATGCCGATGAGGCGGTCGTTGTCGCGCGAATGCAAGCCGACGCTCGGTTCGTCGAGCACGAAGAGCGAATTTACTAATCGAGAACCAACGGCAGTTGTTAAATTCACGCGCTGCATCTCGCCGCCCGAAAGCGATTTCGACGAACGATCTAAAGTTAAATATCCTAATCCAACTTCACACAAATAACCGAGGCGCGCCTTAATTTCGCCGAGTACGACGTCGACGGCCGACGCGAGCGATTCCGGCGGATGATAATGATTCAGCCATTTCACGAGATCGTCGAGAGAAAGTTGATATAAATTCGCGATCGAGTTTCCTTCAATTCTAAATTTTAATACTTCGGGCCGGAACCGCGCGCCGTGGCATCCGGCGCAGACGCGGCCGCTTCTGTAGCGTGATAACAATACGCGAACGTGCATTTTATACGTTCGCGTTTCGAGCCATTCAAACCAGCCCTTAATGCCGAACCAAACCTTTGCATCAAATCCGCCCGGCTCGCCGTCCCAGAGCCATTGCTTCTGTTCGGATGTTAATTCTCGATACGGAACGTCGAGTGGAACTCCGCGCTCGGCGCACCATTTCTTTAATTCTTTTCGCTCCCACGCGGTCGCGGGCGTATTCCATGGCTTGATCGCGCCGGCGCCGAGCGATTTGTTAGAATCGGGTATTAACAATCCTTCGTCGATTGCTAACGTTCGCCCGAATCCTGAACACACGGGACACGCGCCCGACGGATGATTAAATGAGAATTGCGCCGGCATCGCCTCCGCAAACTTTAAATCACAATACGGGCATCGCAGCGCCGTATCGAAACGCAACAATTCCTTCGACTCGCCAATCTTAACAATACATTTTCCGCCGCCGTGCGCGAACGCCTGTTCTAACGAATCCGACAAACGCGATCTCGCGGAGGAATCTAAGGAAATGCGGTCGACGACGACGCTCAATTCCGACGGTTCTTGCGGCGCGAGCGTGTCGAGCCTTTCTACCATTCCGCCCGCGAGCACGCGCACAAATCCTTTGCGCGAGAATGCTAATTTAAAATCCTCGAAGTCCATCGTCTCCGCGTTGGGCGCTTCAAATGCTATAATTATATTTGTAGCTTCCGCATTGGTATTTTTCGTCGCGGCCGCTTTGGATATTAACTCTTCCGCGACGTCCTGCGGCGTCCGCCGCCGGATCGCGCGGTCGCATTTGTCGCAATGCCGAACGCTAAGTCTGGCGAATATTATTTTTAAGTAATCGCCGAGTTCTGTAACTGTAGCAACCGTCGAACGCGTCGTGCGCACTTCATTGCCTTGCGCAATCGCGATCGCGGGCGGGATTCCCTCGACGTCGTCGAGCTGCGGCCGTTCCATTCTTTCTAAAAATTGCCGCGCGTACGCGCTGAACGATTCTACATATCGGCGCTGCCCCTCGGCGTAGAGCGTGTCGAATGCTAATGAACTTTTTCCGGAGCCTGACACGCCCGAGATCGAAGTCCACGAGCCGCGCGCGATGTCGACGTCGAAGCCTTTTAAATTATGTTGCCGGCATCCCTTCAGTCGGATGGGCGGGCGTGGGGCGCGTTGATGCATGGATCGCGAATTGTGTAATAAAACGGAACTACTCGGAAACAATAATTTCGATTCGGTCGAGCAGAACGATGACTCCCTGAAAAAGTAGTATTTCGATTCGGGCGCGCATGCCTTCTGGCCGAATCACGCCCGACGTTGTTTCCAAATGAACTCGCTCGAAACCGTTGTTATCAAAAACGCTCGCGACGGGAATGATAGGAATCTCTTTTCCGGTGCGGTCGAACGCTTTGCCTACAATTTTTATTTGATATTTACAATTTCCAGGAAAGTCGAGCGCGGGCAGCGCGACGACGCCGTTTGTCGACGCGCCTTCGAGCTCCCACAACCCTCCCGGCTCCGATTCGGTTCGCATGATGCCGTCGAGAAAGCAACGATTGCGATCCTTTGATTCCGCTCGAAAATTAAAAATCTTCGTTCCGGGTATTTGTAACTTTTCGATAATGGTTGAATTTTCGTTGTGTAGTTTTCCGGTCTGAGCGTCAAACCACAAATAACCGTGAAACTTTCCAAACGCGTTCTGCGCCGGCAACAGTTGGAGATCTGTACGATTCGCCAAATGTGATAATCCGAGAACCGAACCGCCGCCGAAGCCCGAGACGCCGCGCCCGTTCGGCGCACCGTAAACTACAAATCGCGCGCCCGGCGGCGCCTTTTGTAAAATCGGAGCCGCGCCGGCCGCCGCGTTTTCAACCAAAACCTGAACACGTTTCCACTCTTCAAGATTCCGCCGTGAAATATTTAATGAAAAAAGAATACAAAGAATGATCGCTGCCCATCTCGCGGCGCGGCCGAACGGAATTGCTGCAATCAACGACGCTAATATTATAGAAAATCCGACGGCGGGAATATAAAGGATCCGCGCCGAGGCGAGGCCGTCTCCGAGCGGAAGAAGCGGCAGCGACGGTGCGAGGGTCATAACAATAATCACCAAACCCGCGCGAACTCCAATCGTAGTAATGCGCGAGTGCAGCGCGAACGCGCCGAAGCCGAGCGGTAATGCAACACCAATAAAAGAAAGAAATTTCTCGACCCGCGATTCATAGTAAAGCCGCATCGGAAAGAAATATTTAGAAGGCGCTTCCGTCTGAAGTGCGTCCCAAATCGCTCTCGGAATGAAGTTTACTAATGACGCGCCGGTCGCCGGATCTTTGTAGCCTCCAAAACCGCCAATGCACAAAAAACGCAGCGCGAGCGCGGTTGCGAGCGCGAGCAGAATCGGAATGGTAATTTTGAACGCGTGCGCGAAATAATAGATTCGAAATCGCGACGCCGCCGCGAACGCGACAACCGGCAAAAGGAGTGTATCTTCTTTCGAGAGGAACGCGCACAGCGACATTACAAATAAACCTGCCGAGCGCGCGATCGTTAAACTGCGGCGCGGGATGAACGCGATCGTTAATAAAAAAAACACGAGCGCGGAAAGTGAATAAAGATTCACGAGCCACGCAACCGTTTCGAGCGCCGCCGGATGGCAGCCGAACAGCGCGCCTGCGAGCACCGCGACCGGCGCCGGCACGCCGAACTTGCGCAGCGCCGGAGCGACGAGAACGGTAGAAATAACAAATAACGAAATGGCAACCATTCGCGGAATGAGCGGATCTGTAAATGCGACGCGAGCGTAAACCCACCAAATAAACCAAACGACCGGCCGAAAAAACGCGAGATCCGGCGCCTGCTTGATCGCTATAAATGGATTGTCAATCGACGCGTGGTATTGTAAATGTCCAAAATCGTCGGAAAAGTAGGGAAGCGAAAGTGTTTGTATCGCCGCGCAAAAGGCAACAATCGCCGGAAACACAAAATATATATATTTTCGCGAGAGCAGCCGTTCGTTAAAGAGTGCCGATTTTTGTATAAATCGCCCCGACGCGGCCGCGGTAAGGAGCGCGATCAAAAGTAAATTCTGAAGAATTAGGAATCGCGCGTCCGCGTATCCGCCCGCAACGGCGGCGCACGCCGCTACGAAAAGGAGAAGGACCAGGCGGGACACAGGCCGTGTTCCATAGTGATTTCGTTGCGTGCTGTCCACGGCTCGTTCACCCCCTTTGACACTGATCCCCTGCCCGGCTAACTTCCTCGCCCGCAAATCCAGTGGGGGCGTAGCTCAATTGGTTAGAGCACCGGACTGTCGATCCGGAGGTTACGGGTTCGAGCCCCGCCGCCCTCGCCATCTCGAGAGTCAATTAGTAGTAAAGCCTGCGTTTTTCTATAATTAAGGAAACGTAATACTTACATTCCGCCGGAAAAACCGGCGGGCCGGCTTTCACCGGCCCGCTTTGCCATACGCTCCAATGCCCTGAACCGTAGAGATCGAAGCGTATTGCTCGAAATTGATCGTATTCGCCGCAATGGCGTGGGCGCGAAACGGCCTGGATTGATTAACAGGTTTGCTTACTAACGATAGGGAGGAAATAACCTAGTTGATATTTGTATGTATCCTTCCCAACGATCGAAACACCCTCGCTACCCGCTCCGCGCGGGTGTCGTGCCAAGGGTGTCGACACTTCCGACGCCGCAGCTTCAACGAAGGTTCCGTCGTTGAGGTCCTAGCGGCTTTGCTTCACCCAACCGAGCCACTCATTCGAGTTCTTTAGCATTGGCATGAAAACGCCGCCGATGACCGATCGCGCGCGGAAACCGACGCACTTCCCGGAAATTGTATCATACCAATCGGTGAACGGAACGCGGTCGGGAGTCTGCTCTGTAAAATCAACAACTGGATGAATTAGCTTTTGAAATGTAGCAACGTCGCCGGCCATCGCGGCCGTCCAAAGTATCCAATCCGTTTTTGTATAGGTTGCGCGGTTGTCGAGCGGGAGTCCGAATTTATTAATTTTTGTTTTATAATACTTCATTTCGGTTTCACGCACTTCTGTTGGGAAAAGTTTGAGGTCCAGGATTTCGTCCCAAACTAAATTATATTTTTGCGACCACGTTCCCGGCTTATCAAAAGCGAGTTTGTAATGATCGCCGTCTTTCGCCATCTCGATCCATTTCTTGACCATCGACGCGGCGACGGCGTTCCACTTCGCGGCGTCTTCCGTCATATTTAACTTTTGGCACAATTGCGCGTACGCACCGATTGCTAAGATTGCCTTGATTGATAAATTAGCGTTGTGCGCGAGGTGGCCCGCGAAGTCGTCGGTGCAAAGCTGATTTTCGGGGTCGAGCCCTTTTTCGTTTAAGTAATTAACCCACTTCGTTAACGTTTCCCAATTCGCTTTTGCATAATTCGCGTTTTCGTCGGCCTTCGCGATTCCCGCCACCATGATTATCATATTGGCGCTTTCCTCGACGGGCATTTGATTCGATTCATCCTTTTCGCCGCCGCCGTACACCTGGCCGTTCGCTAATGGATAGGTTCCGAGATCGTGCGGCGCGAACGGAAATTTCCATCGCGGCGATTTGGAGTATGCAAAGATCGGATCGAGCTGCGCTTTTAATAACTTCGGATTAAATAATAAGAATATCGGCGACGCGGGATAAATGACGTCGACCGTCCCGATGCAGCCGTTACTAAAATTCTCTTTCGAGAACATCAGCGGCGTTCCGTCGAAATCGGCAACAATCTTGTGCGCGGCGATGGCTTGGCGGTAGGCAAGAGTTGCGATTTGTAAGTATTCGTCGCCCCAGATCTTTCGAATACTTTGCTCGAATTTATAATCAAAATCGAACGCCCGCATGTTTACCTCGGCCGCCTTGCCGTCGGCTTCTAACAATAATTTATCAACGCCAATACCTGCACGATTCCAAAACGGGACTAGTTTTCTGTTAAAATATTCAATTGAAAACAAGTCGTCGTATGCAAGAAAGACTGTATGAGATAACCCTTCCCCCTTCAGGATATTTCCGAAATGATACATCGTTGACAAGACAGGCCACTCATCATTTACGGAACGCGGCATCCGAAAATCATCGGTAACAGGTAGTTTTCCAGTCTTAACAAAACTGGCGCGGCACGCGTCATCCGAACCGATCGCATCGCGCGTTCCCAATCTTGAATTGTTCGAAGAGCCTCGGGCGGGCGACGCAAGATACAAATAACCCCAATCGATACGGAGATCGTCGCCCTTTTTTTGTAATATTGGTTGTTCGCGGGTTCCCATCCGCAATACGGAAAGAGGCGAACAGTTAAGACGGGTCCATTCTACTTTTTGGCTTGGATTGTTAACCACCCATTCTGCAGTCACGTCGAAATATATACTTACTTCGTGCTGCGCCTCATCCTTTGAAGACACTTCAAAAGTAATATAAGTAACCGGCCGCGAGGCAAGATCGATATCATTTAGCAGGAGAGGACTACAGAAACGCAATCGTAAATTGACGCCTCCTTCTTCAAACTCGTATTCTGTCCGAGTCGCGAAAACACTTCGCCGTATCTGTTGCATTGCCGGAATCTCAGCAGGCTTCACGCCCGCGAGCCGGTACGTCTTTCCATCAATTCGCGCCATCGCGCACATCGCGTGAACTTGGCCCGTCCAGTGCCGGCTCCAGTCTTCATTTAAATTATCAGAAAACGACCAAACGCTAAAATACGGATCGTGAGTGACGAGCGGCGTCGCGGGAGCGCGGCCCGGTTTGCGCGTTTCGCCCGGCGTTTGTGAAAACGTTTTTGTAGCAATGCAAAATAATATAAGAACTAGAAAAACGACGGAACGGGATGCGGTTCGCATGCGTTACTTATAACAATCGCGCCCGCGTCTGGCGAGAAGGGAAAAACCAGGATCTTGCGTCAGCGTTAATAAAAGGCTAAACCCGCGCTCTCTACATTTCCGCGAGGCACCTCCATGGCAGCGATTTCTTGTCCCAAGTGTGGCAAACCCACAGTACGCGGCGGCTACGCCGTGTGGCAAATTATTGTATCAATCTGTTTTTTCCCCGTCGGATTATTAAGTTTGCTCGCGGGCCGGCAGCCCACGACTTGCGGAGCCTGCGGCAATATCTTTAGTACGTAAATTGTAAAATATGATAATCGCCGCCTTGCCTTCGAAGTGGCTTGAGCGCCAAATGGGCAACGGCTACCGCGCGTATCAATTCAACATATTCATATCGAGCGTGCTCATTTGCGCGGGCCTCGCTTTCTTTACATATCAGTTTCATTATATTCGAAGCCCCTGGACACCCGGCGCCGATGCGTGTTTATTTCATAATGTTCTCGCGGTCGCGTGTCCGTTTTGCGGCGTATCGCGTAGCGTCGCCGCGATCTTTCACGGCGAAATCTCGGGCGCCTGGAATCTTCATCCCGCGGGGCCGATTGTTGCATTTGTTCTGGTGCTACAAATACCGCTTCGGCTGCTCGTTCTCAGCCGCGGAAACAACATTTATAATTGGTGCTCACCACGCCGCGACCACATTGTTAATCTTGCCGTCGCGGCATTTTGTATCATTCTTTGGATCGCGCGAATGTTTTAATTATGAACGCCCGGCGCTTCGACGCCCACGCGCTCGACCCACTCGGAGTAGGAATTGGGGAATATATCCACTCGCCGTTTCGCGTTAGTCTTAACATCCTTGCCCCACGTGAGTCCGCTCAAATCTAACACTCGCGTTGCAAGGCCGCGCAAAAACTCGCGGTCGTGCGAAACAAACAACATCGTTCCCTCGAAATCCGAAAGCGTTTTTATAAGCATTTCTTTTGTAATGATGTCGAGGTGGTTCGTCGGTTCATCCAATACTAAGAAATTGGGCGGATCAAATAACATTTTCGCGAGCACGAGCCGCGACTTCTCGCCGCCGGAAAGGATACGAATCGGTTTTTCAACATCTTCGCCCGAAAATTGAAAAGCGCCGAGTAGACTGCGCCGCGCACCGATCGTTTCGAGAGGGAAATCGTGTTCGATCTGTTCCCAAACTGTAAATTCGGGGTCGAGAAGCTCGAGCGCTTCCTGTGCAAAATAACCCATCTTTAAACTTGCGCCCAATTTAACAATTCCGGAATCGGGTTGCACAACATTAGCAACCATTTTTAGTAACGTTGTCTTGCCCGCGCCGTTCACGCCCATCACGCACCAACGTTCGCCGCGTTTGACCTCGAATGAAAATTCATCATAAATAACTCGGTCGCCGTAACGTTTCGAAACATTTGTTATTTTTAAAACGTCGTCGCCCGACCTCGGCGGTTTCCTAAAATCAAAAGGCACAATTTCGATGCGCTTCGGCGGTTCGAGTTTTTCAATTTTCTCAAGTTTCTTAATACGACTTTGAACCTGCGGCGCCTTGGCGGCGTGCTTCTCGAATCGATCAATAAAACGCTGCTGCTTTGCTAACATTGCCTGCTGGCGCGTGTACGCGGCTTCCTGCTGCGTGGCGCGAACGGCGCGCTCGCGCTCGTAGAAATCGTAGTTTCCGCTATAATTAACAAGTTCGCCCGCGTCGATCTCTACAATTCGGTTGACGACGCGATTCATAAAATCGCGGTCGTGGCAAGTCATCAATACCGCCGACTTCGTATTTCTAATATATTCCTGCAACCAAATGATAGATTCAATATCGAGGTGGTTCGTCGGTTCGTCTAATAATAATACATCCGAATTACTTAATAATACTTTTGCCATCGACACGCGCATTTTCCAGCCGCCCGACAATTCGGCGACATCGCGGTCGACGCGCGCGTCTTCGAATCCGAGTCCATGCAATATTTCGCGCGCTCTTGCTTCAATTTCGTATCCACCCGATTGTTGATATTCGCCCTGCACTTCGCCGAAGTGTTCTAATATTTTATCTAATTCATCGGCGCGTTCCGGGTCGGACATCGCATGCTCCAATTCGGCGAGCTGATGATGCAAATCGCCGAGGCGCCCGCTTCCTGCGATCGCTTCTTCGAGCACGGTCCGGCCCGCCATGTCATGAGTCTCCTGTTGAAAATAACCAATTGTTATCTTCTTCGGAACTGATATAACACCTTCGTCGACGCCGTCTTCGCCAACAATAATTCTAAAAATTGTAGATTTGCCCGCGCCGTTGGGCCCCACGAGCCCGACTTTCTCGCCGGCGTTTAATTGAAAAGATGCCTCGACAAACAACACTTGTTTGCCGAACTGTTTAGTTACGTTGTTGAGCGAAATCATGAATTCCGTAGCTTAACCGGCCGCTACCGGGGTCAGGCACCCCTAATCCAGTGCCTGACCCCCTCCTGGGAAATTCAATATTGGGTGGCTGGCGCCGGATTTCCGATAACGCGAATTGGATACTTCCTATGATTCCAAACATCCTTGCGTTTTCGTTTTTGTTACTTTCACATTTTCAAGCGGGCCAAGACGTTGCAACGTTTCAATTGCCGTCGGCACGCACATCGGCATTCGTCACCTCCGACGACTTCGCTGGGAAAGTTGTGTACGTCGAGGTCGCCCGAACGACCTGCGCCGCGTGCGCGGCCGAGGTTCCGGCGCTCAAAGAACTGCGCGCGAAGTATCGAGATCGCGGGTTCGAAGTGCTGACCGTTTACGACGAATTGCCTTCCAAAACGGGCGACGATCCGTTCACGCGCGCGCTCGCCGATGCTACAAAAAAGAAATTAGAACATCCGATTGCTATCAATGACGGCGGCGAATTTCATAATTTATTTTACTCAAAAATAAAAGGAACGCCAAGCGCATTTGTTATTTCACGGAATGGTAAAATGCACGCGCTCGGACACGAGCCGCTTTCAGCAAACAGCCACGCGCAAACAATTGTTAAAATCGAATCTTTATTATCTGAAGCCGCGGAGCCCGTTCGCCCGCCCGCGCGCCGAGCGCCGCTCGCCCCGTTTTCATTATTAATGTATTCGGGCGGAGTGGTGCGGTCGTCGGAGTTCTTGGGAAAACCTACCATTCTTGCGGCATGGCTTCCGGGCCCGCTCATGGTTCGCCTCGGCCCCGCGCTCGAAAAGTTACAAAAAAACTACGGCGATCGCGTGCGAATCGCAGCTGTTACATTTTCGGAATTTGATACAGCTCACGACGCGGCTTCGCGCGTGTGCCCGTCGGTTCCGCTCGCGGCACCCGATGCGCGCGCGCACACCGTTCTCGACGCGGCGCGGCTGCCGCAAATTTTATTTTTAGACGCCTACGGCAACGTCGCCAAACGAATTACTACACTTTACGATTCGAGCGGAATTGAAGCATCCGTTTTTGAAAAGATAACACAAATTCTGATCGCCGAAACTCCCGCGAACGTGACGATCAATGCCAATAATAATTTATTAGTTCGCGACGAAACCGCCGGACTCGAATTTACAATTCCGCCAGGCTTCGCCGAAGCAAAAACTTCAAGCAACGCGCGGCTGGAATTTACAAAGAATGACGCGCGCGTCCGCTCGCGGCTCATTGAAGGCGCCTTCGGCCAGGAGGGCCTCGATCGCGTCCGCTCTTCATTAGTAACCACGGAACGTAATTATCGCGTCAACTCCGAAGAACGCTTACAAAACGGAACAATACTATTATCCGACGAATGGGAAAGCGACGCGGGGCGGTGCCGCGGTCTCCGCGTTTTTGTTAATACACCAAAAGGAATTGTAGAAATACAATTGAGCGGACCGAGCGGCGACTTCGAGCGTTATTGTAACGATTTCCGAAGTACCGCCGAGTCGGTAATCGTCAACCGGTAAGACGCTCGCGCGATAGCCGCCCGGATTGATTCCGGGCTTCTTTACTTTTCCGCCGTCGGCGGCGACACTCGGGCGATCTATGCAAAAGCCCGCTTCGCGCCGCGAATTCCTCGGGTATGCCGCCACCGCGGCCGCCGCGAGTTTCCTATTTCCGTCGTGCCGCGCCGATCGGCGCCGCCGAATCTTAACATCCTCAGATAAGTTAAATATTGGGCTCGTCGGCGTCGGCAATCGCGGACATGATAATTTACGCGGCGTCGCGTCGGAGAATATTATTGCCATTTGCGACGTCGATGACGAATACTTACAAAAGGCCGCGAAGGAAATCCCGGGCGCCAAGAAATATCATGATTTTCGAGACCTCGTCCGCCATCCCGGGCTTGATGCAGTAGTTGTCAGCACCGCCGATCATACACATGCTGTCGCGGCGGCCGCCGCGCTTCGTGCGAACCTCGACGTTTATTGTGAAAAGCCGCTCGCGCACAATATTTATGAAGCGCGAATGTTAACGGAGCTCGCGCGAAAGCACGGGGCCGTAACACAGATGGGAATACAAATCCACGATCATGCTAATTTTCGGCGAGTCGTGGAATTGATACAAACGAACGCGATTGGCATTGTTAAAGATTGCCACGTTTTTGTAAATGGCACGAATTGGTCGGGCGATCAGCGCTCGAAGACGAAACAAGACGTTCCTAAAAAGTTAAATTATGATTTGTGGCTCGGACCGGCCGCGCACGTGCCGTACGATGCTAATTATCATCCGGCGGGATGGCGGCGTTATTGGAATTTCGGCAACGGAACGATGGGCGACATGGCGTGTCATTATATGGATTTGGCGTTTTGGGCTCTCGAATTGAAGTATCCAATTTCCGCCGAGGCGAAGGGCTCGGAAGTAAATGATATCGCGACGCCCGACCGGCTGATGGTAAATTATCAATTCCCCGCGCGCGGCCGCTGGCCCGCGATACCGCTCACGTGGTACGACGCGAAACAACGCCCCGCGATTTTGGAAAGACTAGGATTAGAAAAGTGGACGAACGGCGTTTTGTTTATTGGAGAAAAAGGCTGGCTCATCGCGAATTATGATATTCACGAACTCGGCCCGAAGGAACAGTTTGCTAACTTTGAACGTCCGAAGCCGTTCATCCCCGATTCGATCGGTCATCATAAAGAATGGATCGAAGCCTGCAAATCGCGCGGCGAAACGAGTTGTAATTTTAACTATTCCGGCCCGCTCACAGAAACGGTTTTGTTAGGAGTTGCGTCGTACCGCCTCGGGAAACGCATCGAATGGGACGCCGAAAACCTGCGCGCGAAAAACCTCGCCGGCGCGGATAAGTTCATTCGCGAATCGTATCGTTCCGGCTGGTCGCTGTAAGGTATCACTGAAAATACAATGATCGTGTCGCGCCAAATATTATTTATAATATTTTTTGCGATCTTACCTTTCTTTCAGAGCGACCCCGCCAAAACCGCGAGTGCGCCCGCCAGCCGGCCGTCCGATGATGTCAATAATCTGGTGAATGTATTTATTGGAACGGCGGGCACCGGTCACACGTTTCCGGGCGCAACGACGCCGTTTGGAATGGTACAATTAAGCCCCGACACGCGCGACCGCGGTTGGGAGAATTGCAGCGGTTATCACAGTTCGAATCCAACCATTCTTGGTTTTAGCCACACGCATCTTTCGGGAACCGGCTGCGCGGACTTAGGTGATATATTAATTGTTCCGACCGAAGGAAAATTACAATTAACTCCGGGCGACGAAGCAAAACCCGAAACCGGCTACCGTTCGCGATTCCGGCACGAAACGGAGACCGGCTCGCCTGGCTACTATTCCGTCGTTCTCGACGATCATAACATTCGGGCCGAACTGTCGGCGACAACGCGCTGCGGAATGCATCGTTATACATTTCCGGATTCCGAAAATGCTCATATTCTTTTTGATTTAGATCACGGGCTCGACGACCAAACAACCGATTCTGGAGTCACGATCGAAGGGAAAGATACTATTTCCGGTTTTCGCCGCTCGACCGGCTGGGCGAAAAATCAAATTATCTATTTCTACGCTAAGTTTAACGTTCCGTTCGACTCGTTCGGAATCGCTAATGCGGGCGAAGTTAAAGATGGATTGACATCCGCAACCGGAAAAGACATCAAAGCGTATCTTAACTTTCGAACAAAGGCCGCAAATCCGGTTATTGTAAAGGTTGGCATTTCGTACGTCGACGTCGACGGCGCCCGGAAAAACTTAGCGTCGGAAATCCCCCACTTTGATTTTGATGCAATTCGAACGCGGGCGGAAAATTTATGGGATAATGAACTTTCGAAAATTAGCGTTGAAGGCGGCACGCACGACGACCGCGTGATTTTTTACACGGCGCTCTATCATTGCTTTATTGCGCCGAACATGTTTACAGATGTCGACGGGCGCTACCTGGGAATGGACGGCAATGTTAAGGAAGCGAAGAACTTTCAGATGTATCATGTGTTTTCGCTCTGGGACACGTTTCGCGCACTGCATCCGTTATTTACAATTATTCAGCAAAAACGCAACGAAGATTTTGTAGTGGGTCTTTATAATAAATTATCCGAAGCCGGCTCCGATCCCATTTGGGAACTCGCCGCCAACGAGACGAATTGTATGATTGGTTCGCACGGCTATGCCGTCATGGCAGATGCGTTTTCAAAGGATTTGAGATCTTATATAAGGAAGCCTTGGTTCGGCGACCGCGGAAACCTGCCGGATTTATTATCATCGCATGAGATTTCTGATCGAATGCGATTCGGCCCGGACGGAAAGCATCGATTAGCGAATCGTTATTTTACTGGACTTGGCTATATTCCTGCGGACAGGGAAAATGAAGCTGTATCAAAATCGCTTGAGTATTCTTACAATTCGTGGAATCTAGGTTTTATTTATAAATTGAGTACGGCGCAGATATCCGATGATTTTCAGCGAAGAGCCAAATCATATATTCACAATTTCGACGCCAAAACCGGCTTTTTCCGCGCTAAGAAAAACGGAAATTGGGTCGAGCCGTTTGATCCGCGCGAAGTCAACGGTTTTTATACAGAAGCGAATGCGTGGCAATATAACTTTTTCGTACCTCATGACATTTCGGGTTTAATACAACTCCACGGCGGCGACGAACCCTTTATTCGTAAACTCGATCAGTTATTTAATACTCCCGCGGAAATGACGGGCCGCCACCAGGCGGATATAACAGGAATGATCGGACAGTACGCACACGGAAACGAGCCGAGCCACCACGTCGCGTATTTGTATAGTTATGCCGGAGCGCCGGAGAAAACCGCCGAACGCGTGCGACAAATTATTGATACGATGTATAAGAATACGCGCGACGGACTTTGCGGCAACGACGACTGCGGACAAATGTCGGCCTGGCTCGTTTTTAGTATGATGGGGTTGTATCCCGTTTGTCCGGGAAATACACAGTATACACTTGGCAGCCCCGTCTTTGAAAAAGTATCACTAAAATTAGATAATGGATCGACATTTATTATAGAAGCCGCCAGCGCGTCGCCGTCGAATCGATACATTCAAAACGCGACGTTTAATAACAAACCGTTTGAAAGTCTATTTATATATCACTCTTTCATTGAGACCGGAGGCACGCTTGTGTTACAGATGGGAGAGAAACCCGGCGCGATCGGAAAATGGAAAAGACCCAAGACCGAGATTCCCGAAAATTATGTAATGATCCCATTCTTTAGAACGGGCGGGCGGTCATTTTTAGATGCGATGATCGTCGAGATCGGTTGTTATACGCCCGAAGCTAAAATTTACTTTACGTTTGACGAGGACAGTCCGGCGGAAAAATGGCAGCCGTATGAAAAACCTTTTGAAATTTTTCAAACGACGAAAATTCGCACTCACGCGTTCAAAGACGGATTTGTTGCAAGCCCAACAGAAACTGTAAAATTTATAAAACTTCCGTATAAACGATCGATTCAATATAAATATCCGTACAGCCATTTGTATACAGCCGGCGGCGACAACGGCCTGCTCGATGGCGTCCACGCGGAGAAGGAATCCTACGGCGAATGGCAGGGATTCGAGGGCGTCGATTTTGAGGCGACGGTGGATCTGTATGAATCGCGTTCAATACAAATGATCGCGTCAACCTATCTGCAAGATTACAAATCGTGGATTTTCCTGCCGTCGTCGGTTGAATACTTCGTTTCCGTCGATGGCGTTAAATTTGAATCCGTTGGAATGGTTAAGAATGACGTTTCGCCGAATTCGACAGAGGCGCAACCCAAAACATTCTCGAATCAATTCGACGCGCGAAAGGCGCGATATGTAAAGATCATTGCTAAAAATCTCGGCTCGTGTCCGCCGGGACACCCGGGCGAAGGCGGCAAATGTTGGATCTTCGCCGACGAAATTGAAATTCGATAAACTCCTTTTCTAACGTAACAATAATGATGCTACTGTCCGGTCTAAGCTTATTAACATTGGCATTCGCCGCGTTCCAAGGCGCGCCAAAAGATATAACCAAAGAATTTCAAGTTCCGGAGGGACTCGCCGTAACGCTCTGGGGCGAGTCTCCCCATTTTTATAATCCGACCGCGATGGACATCGACGCGCGCGGCCGCATTTGGATTACGGAAGCTGTTAACTACAGAAAGTGGGACGGCCGCAATCCCGGCTTGAACCACGACGCGGGCGATCGAGTTGTTATATTAGAAGACACCAACGGCGATGGCATTTGCGACAGTTCGAAAGTTTTTGTTCAAGAAAAGGATCTGGTCTCCCCTCTCGGGATCTGTGTACTCGGCAACCAAGTGTTAGTATCGTGTTCGCCGAATGCTATTTTATATACTGACGAGAACGGCGACGACAAACCCGACAAGCGCGAAATATTTTTAACCGGTTTCGGCGGCCACGATCATGATCACGCGCTTCACTCCTTCATTCCCGCGCCCGACGGTTCATTACTATTCAACGCGGGCAACGCAGGGCCGCACATTGTAAAAGATAAATCAGGGTGGAATCTCCGTTCGGGAAGTCTTTATAACGGCGGCGGCGCGGAAACGGTGGATAACAAACCGAACCTCGTGAGCGACGACGGAAAAGTGTGGACGGGCGGATTAGTTATGAAGGTGTGGCCCGACGGGAAGGGTCTTCAAGTGTTAGCTCACAATTTCAGAAATAATTATGAAGTCGCGGTGGACTCTTTTGGTAATATTTACCAAAATGATAATGATGATGATGGCAACCAGGCGTGCCGCACGCTGTGGGTCATGGAAGGCGGCAATCATGGCTACTTTTCCGCCGACGGCTCGCGTTATTGGAATAGTGATCATCGCCCCTTGCAATCTGTAATAACGGCGCACTGGCACCAGGATGATCCCGGCGTCGTTCCGATGGGTTGTATCAATGGCGCGGGCGGACCGACCGGCGTTTGTATGTATGAAGGCGATTTATTAAATAAGTGGATCGACGGCGCGGTGCTGAATTGCGACGCGGGAGCAAACGTCGTTTACGCGCATAAACCAAAAATGAAAGGCGCCGGAATTGAGCTTGAGAAAACGATATTGTTAGGACGCGGTTCGAATATAAAAAATAACAAAACCGCCGAATGGTATCGTCCGAGCGACGTGTGCGTCGGACCCGACGGCGCAGTGTACGTAGCAGATTGGTCGGATCCTGTGGTCGGCGGACATTTGATGTATGATAAAGAAGGCTACGGCAGAATCTTAAGAATCGCGCCGAAAGATAGTAAGCCTTCAAAAGCAAATATTGATTTTTCGTCGTTGCCGGGTCAAATCGATGCACTCAAATCGCCCGCGTTGAGTGTTCGTTATCTTGCGTCAAATGTGATGACGCGCGGTGGCGCCGCCGCCGTTTCCGCGCTTGAAAATTTATATCAAAACGGCTCGTCGCGCGAGAAGGCCCGCGCGTTGTTTTTGTTAGCACGCATGCCCGGCGAACTCTCCCCCACCGTGAAGCGCGCGCTCGGCGATTTTGATATTGACGTTCGAATCGCAGCATTTCGAGCGTTGAAGTCGAGCGGAAAAATAAATAACGAGATTCTATTTAATATATTAACAAAAGAAAATGCGCCTGCTTTGCGGCGCGAAGCTTCGCTCGCGCTTCGCGGCGTTCCCTTTGATCAATGCAAAGATTTATTGCTCGAGATCGCGTCGCGCCTCGATCCTAACGATCGTTTTGATATCGAAGCGCTCGGGCTCGCGTGCGAGGGTAAGGAAGAATCTGCATATTTAGCAATTTGGCAGAAATCGACGAGCGATCCCAAGGCGTGGGACGAACGACTCGCTAAGATTGTGTGGCGTTTGCATCCGCCAAGCGCTGTTCGCGCGCTCGCGGGAAGAGTTCATAATTCAAAATTAGCGATTGAATCACGAAGGGAAGCCCTCGACGCGATCGCGTTCATTCCAACAAAAGACGCGGCCGACGCAATGTTAAATTTAGCGTTGGGCGGACCTGCGGATTTGAGACCGCTCGCGGCGTGGTGGGTGCGGCACCGTGATACTAATGATTGGCGTGCGTACGGCCTCGGCAAGCAGATCGCCGGAAAGCGCGACCTCGCAACGTTAAAATACAATAGCGGGGTCGTCCGGTCGGGAATTCGCGACGTGGAAATTGACATTACCAATGGCAAGTCGCTGTGGCTTGTTGTAACAAATGCCGGCGACGGGAATAGTTGTGATTGGGCGAATTGGATCGATCCGAAACTTCACGGACCGGCTGGAGAATTATCATTAAAGAACCTTCCGACTCTCGCGGCGTCGGCCGAGTGGGGAAACGTTAATATCAATAAGAGCGCGAACGGCGGACCGCTGCGCATTGCAGGAAAAACCTATCCGTCGGGAATCGGAACGCATGCTCATTCTGAGATTGGTTTTACAATTCCTGAAGGCTACACAAAATTTACAGTACAAATTGCACCCGACGACGGAGGCGCGGCGCAGAACGGAGGAAAGACGACCTCGATTGAATTTCAAGTCTTTGTCGAGGTGCCAGCCGACCGCAGCCCAATGTTATTATTACAAAAAACGGTCACCGACAAAGGTGCCGCCGAAGAGGCGCGAATCGAGGCCGCCGAAAAACTCGCGGCCGACGCCGAGGGCGCCCAATTATTGTTAAAACTCGCGGCCGACAAGAAACTTAACAAAAAACTTCGCGAGGCGATTGGCGGCGTTATTTATAACAATCCGGATTGGTCGATTCGCGCGCTCGCAAGCAAAGAATTTCCGCGAAGTACGGCAACGGGCACGCCGCTTCCTGCAGTCGAGGAATTAGTAAAGATGTCCGGCGATTCGCGGCGCGGTGAGAAGGCGTTTTTCGGCGACCGCGCCGGTTGCTATAAATGCCATTCTTTTAATAATCGCGGCGGCGACATCGGACCTGATTTAACACAAATTCGCGCAAAGTATCAAAAGCCGCAGCTGCTCGACGCCGTTCTAAACCCGAACGCCGCTATTGCGTTTGGATTTGATACATGGATGTTTACATTAAACGACGGCCGCGTAATTGTTGGTTTTCTCCTGTCGGAAGGCGAACAGATTGTGATTAAGGATACGCAAGGCAACCGGCACAGTTTTCCGAGCGCCGACGTTGTCGAACGCGACAAACAAAAGATATCAACCATGCCTGAAGGCATCGCGCTCGGGCTCGAGCCGCAGGGCGTCGCGGATTTGTTAGAATTCCTCAGTGAAGACCGCTCCGCGCCACCGAAGCTCGGCGACGAGATTAGTTTATTTAATGGAACCGATATGTCGGGCTGGACATATCATTTATCCAATCCAAAACTAAAAATGGAAGACGTCTGGAGCGTTCGCGACGGCGTCATTTATTGTAAAGGCGAGCCCGCGGGGTACATTCGCACTACACAGGATTATACAAATTTTGTGTTAACATTGGAGTGGAGCTTCGATCCGAAGAAGTCCGGCAACTCCGGCGTTTTGATGAGAATGACCGGCGAAGATAAAGTCTGGCCGAAGAGCGTCGAAGCGCAACTTTGGAGCCGCAACGCGGGCGACATTTGGAATATTGATGATTTCCCGATGGTTGTCGATCCCGCTCGAACGAACGGCCGCCATACTGTTAAAATGCAGCCTTGCAATGAAAAGCCGCTCGGCGAATGGAATCATTATGAAATTACGCTGAACCGAGGCGAACTAACATTAGTCGTCAACGGAATACTACAAAACTGGGCGCATTGGGTCGAAGAGATCCCCGGTAAAATATGCTTGCAATCGGAAGGCGCCGAGATCCGTTTCCGAAATATTAAACTTCGGCCAATACTTCATTAAATGCCGGCCTCCCGATCGAATTTCAAACAGGGCCGGCTGCACTTCCTATTATTGCTTTGCCTTATTACTGTTCTTGAAGCGTGCGCCGCGCGGCCGCGCGTCGTATTTGTTACGGGTGATTGTGAGTATCGCTCCGAGATCACGATGCCGATGATCGCCGAGATTCTCCAGTCGCAGCATGGAATCGACGCGACCGTTTGTTATGCTACAAATCCGCTCACGGGCGAATTCGATCCCAAGTATCGCAATCATATTAATAACCTTGCTGCTCTACGCGACGCCGACGCTGCGGTGTTCTTCATGCGGTTCCGCGAACTTCCGGACGATCAGTTGCATCAAATTTTAGATTATATCAAATCGGGGCGGCCGGTTGTCGGAATACGCACTTCGACGCACGCGTTTGCTTATCCTTCCGGAGAAAATGAACATTGGAATGATGATTTTGGAAAAGAAGTATTCGGTCAGAAGTGGATTTCGCATCATGGACACGATTCGACGACCAACGTCACAATTACAAATAAAAACCACCCCGTCGCGCGCGGCGTCGCCGGTTCGTTTCATTGCAGTTCGTGGCTTTATAACGTTACGCCGTTGCCGGAAGATTGTTTAGAAATCGCCGCCGGAGCCGCCATGAATAAAAACGGCGCCGCGTTCGGCGAACGCAACCCGGTCGCATGGATCCGCCAAAATAACCATTCGAGAATGTTTTATACTTCGCTCGGGCATCCGTCGGATTTTGCATCGGAGCCCGTTCGGAGATTATTAGTGAATGGAATTCTCTGGGCGCTTCAGCGGGAGACGGACATTCCGGAGGAAGGGAGCGGCGTATCATTAACAAACGACTGGTCGCCGCCGCCAACGCACTAAACGACAGCTAAAAATTCTTTTTTCTTAGCTTCTCGATTTCGGCCATCCGCTCTTTCAGTTTCTTTTCAAAACCGCGATCGGTCGGATTGTAATATTTACGATTCTTGAGGCGATCCGGAAGACACTGCATTCCGGCAACTCCTCCTTCAAAGTCGTGCGCGTATTGATAACCTTCTCCGAAGCCCGCGTTTTTCATTAGTTTCGTCGGCGCGTTTCGTAAATGTAACGGAACCGGATCCGCGGCGAGACTTTGCAAATCTTCTTTAATGATATTTTCGGCGGCGTACGCGGCGTTGCTCTTCGGCGCCAATGCTAAATATATCGCAGCTTGCGCCAACGCTAAGTTTCCCTCCGGCACACCCAAAAACTCGAACGCTTCTTTTGCATGCAAAGACACGGCGAGCGCAGCGGGATCCGCGAGACCGATGTCTTCACTCGCCATTCGGACAAGACGCCTCGCTACAAATAACGGATCTTCGCCGGATTCTAACATTCGAAGACACCAGTACGCCGCGGCATCCGGATCGCTGTCGCGCACGGATTTGTGTAATGCTGAAATTAAATTATAGTGTTCGTCGCCGGAGCGATCATACAATAACGATTTGTGTTGCAACGCTTCCGCAACGCCCTCTTTTGTTAACTCCGGCTTTCCCGACGCGCTGATCTTCGCGAACGCGGACGCCACTTCGAGCGTCGCGAGAGCACGCCGCGCGTCGCCGCTCGCGTAGTGCGCGATCACTTCGAGCGCGTCGTCGTTTGCAATAATTTCGCGCGCCCCGAGCCCGCGTTCGCGATCGGACAGCGCGCGTTTTTGTAATGTTATCAAATCTTCGATCGACAGCGGTTCTAATATTAATACCTTCGAACGCGAAAGGAGAGCGCCCACCACTTCAAAGCTAGGATTCTCTGTCGTCGCGCCAATTAATATAACATCTCCCTTCTCGACGTACGGCAAGAACGCGTCCTGCTGCGCGCGATTGAATCTGTGAATTTCATCAATAAAGAGCAGCGTTTTTGTACCATTCCGCCGCCGCTCGCGCTCGGCCTGGGCCATGACTTCTTTTACTTCTTTAATTCCGGAGAGCACCGCCGAAAAAGGTATAAACCGATGTTTCGTGGCCATCGCGATCAGCCGCGCAATCGTCGTTTTCCCGGTTCCCGGCGGCCCCCACAATATAATACTTCGGACATCACCCGTCTCCATGGCCGTTTTTAATATTTTGCCGGAACCTAACAAATGTCGCTGGCCAATATATTCTTCGAGCGTGCGCGGCCGCATGCGATCCGGGAGCGGCGCGTCGGGCGGCGCCGGCCCGGCGGGATCAGAAATATGAATATTATCGAAGAGGTCTGGCAATGCTACAAGCCTTTATCATTATTTTCCGTCCGGCAAATCATCAAATCGAATTTCACCGATCGGCAGATTCGAATTACTATCAATAAAACCATGCTGCGCGCCGTCCATGACGCGTTCAAAAACGTCGCACGCAATCTTTGCAATCTTTTCGTAGTTTCGCGGTTTTGAAAATCTTAATGTTAATTTATTTAAATCGGCGCCCGGCTCGGAAAAAGCCGTTATTTCCCGCGCGGCTTGCTTCGCCTGCGGAACGTCCGCGACGTCGGACATATCTAAAACTAACGATTCGCCGTCGACGTACGCCTTCATCACATTTGGATCTGTAGAGATCGAAAAGAAGCCAAAACGCCGGCCCGCGCCGGCGCGGTCGATGTCTTCGAATTTTTTGTAAAAATACTCTTCGCGTGTTGTAAATGTACTTGAAATATTTGTAGCAAATACTTTTCGAAACACTTTGCCGTACTTTCCATACAAAACCCAGCCGAAGTATGCAATACAAACCATTGTTATAATCGTTGCCGCGAGCCCGAGCTTTCCTCCAATGTAACGAAGCGGCGACAGCCGCGGCGGCGCATGCAGATTTACGGGCAGCGCTCGTGGCGCGGGCTTGGTGCGCGGTTTTAACTTATCGTTGGGAGCATCGGTCATTTTCATCATCGTATGCCCATTCGACGCGCACGCCGACAGCCCGTGTGCGTTTTTTTGATGGATTTGTTGAATCTAGCTATGAGCCGATTCGAAGGACAACCGCATTCGTCATTCCAGCACCCGACGTCAGCGCTTGCGCAATAAACACCTGGCCGACGAGCACGGCGTCGTTCGGTATCAAGATCGATGTGAAGGCCGTACCGGATGCGTTAGCGACGTAATTGTTAAATGGCTCAATAATTGTATTAATATCAATTAGAAAATGCCCGATGCCCGAGATCGCAATCGAATTCGGTTCCGTTCCATAAAATACTCCGCCCGCTGAAAATGGCGGGACGGAATCTATTTGTTGTAAAAGTGAATTGCCAATCATAGGCGGCGAAAGTAATTTTAGTGAACCGGGAGTCGCCGGCAGACTAAGCCCGTCATATCGAATACTCGCGCCCGCGGCGGGAATGTTTGGCGCATCCGGACTGGGATCCAACAAATGAAATAGCATCGAACCCGATTCAGGAATGCGTCCTTGTGATATATCATTTTGCTGCGCGCCAAAGGCGATGGAGTCAATTGTATAATTTCCGCTGGGCGTTACGAGCGTTGCAATTATGTTTTCGCCGCTTTTGCTTAGTTTAAAATTTGCGTGGAACGGTCCTTCGCCCGCTTCTTCGTCGCACCAAATGAGCAAATTTCCACCAGCAGGAATCGTCGTTCCCGCCGGCAGGGGCCATTTCAACAGATTTCCCGGATTATCGCTTAAATACAGATTCGTTAAGTTTAATGATGTGGGCGATGCATTATATAATTCAATCCAATCTTCAAGATCGCCGGCTTCGTCGGTCGCACCTGCGACATTTGATGCTAAGAATTCCGAGATTTTTAAATGATACTCAACTGTAAATTCGCCCTGGTCGATCGCGCTCCATTCCGCACCCGTGAAACAGCGAGCCCGAATCGCCGCCGACGATGTGATCGAAATCGGCGAATTGTATAAAATAGCGGATGATGATACATTTCCACCGGGGAGCCGCGGATCCGAGCCGTCGTTTGTATAGTAGATAGGAGCTCCGCTTGGGCTTGTTAAGACAAGCTGGTGGCCCGGAGCTACAAATCCACCATAGCTACTAAACACGGGCGCGGCCGTCAGAGGATACAGATTCGCGTTCTTGAGCTGTGCTAACAAAACATTGGAGCGAATCGCGCACCACTGATTCAGCAGTCGCGTGCGCTCCTGCGTCCATTTCGCCATTGAATAGTAACCGGGAGTATAAAAGTAATTAGCCCACCGCACGTGTTGCAGCTTGATGGCCTCGAAAATCGGCAGTGCCGTATTATAATAAATTGACGCAGGCACGTTTCGTTCGGGATGCGCCGGATCGTAGACCGTATTTAATATATCAAAACCTGGCTCGACGTACAGAGCGCCATGATACAAATGTCTGTGGGCGCGATCCGCGAATGTCATGCGAAATTCCGGATTCTCGCGCGCCTTCGCATACGGAAAGGCAATATTCGAAGATTCAACCCCCGATACCACCGTTCGATCATAATAACCATCGCCGACCGCGGTCAACGCCACACCCGGGTGCATCGCATCTTCTGTATCCCATACATGCAATCGAAATATAGCATTCGGATTCACATCTGTAAGATTCGGACCGATGCGCGCGCGTGCCGTCATCATCCAATTTTGATGAGGCCAGTCGAGGTTTCCCATCCAAAAATTTAATATCATATAATCAATATAATTCTCGACATCGACTCGTTTCTTAAATTCTTCGTAAGCGGGCAGCCCCTTCCACATGTCGTTTTGGCCGAGGCCGCTTTGTATGATACTCACTACAATTGACCATAGGCCAGGCGTCGTCGGGTGATCGGCGGGATAAAAATTCCCCGAGTGAACTCCTCCTTCTTTAATCCAATCATACTCGTGATCTTCGCCGCCGAATTGTTCGACTGCCCAGTCGTCGTCGGGTCGCTCGTGAATATTATAAAGCCCCCAATATAAGCCATTAATAAAAACGTGAACGTAACGATTCCGCGACGTCTCCCCTTCCATCGCTAATTGTAAATTCATAGAAAACGGATCGCGCACCATTTGCCGAAACGGGGCGACCGACGAGCCGCCCATCGGATAGGTACGATCCTGATTAAAACCGTCCAGCACAAGCCGGTCGAATTCCTGATAGGGCGCGTTTGGAAAAACAGGGAATGTTAATTTTGTCGGCCCGAATTCCGGCTTAAATTTTAGCATCATCGAAAGCTGCGAACGCAGATCTTCTGTCGTACTCGATGCTCCCTGAATTCCAATACCACAATTGATCTGAAATTCCGGCCCGCCTGCGGGATCAATCCATTCGGCCGAAACTTTGCGATCCCAATCATCTGTAGATTGCTCCGAGTTTACATAAATTCCGAACGGCCCGGCGGGTGGATTATAACCAAACCAATCGTTGATTGGCATGACTAATGAAACCGACGGGACCGCCAGCAACGCCGTCTCCAAATCGGCGCTCGTGTATTGTGAATATAAAATTGGATCATAACCATAAGAAGAGCCGGGATGTGTGCCGTTCAAGCCCTGCGTCCATTTCGTTCCATCCATTTCGACCCATTTGCTCGGAAATCCTTTTGTGACGGCGCCAGCCTGGGTTTGTGCGAGAAAACTACTAATAAAAATATATGTACTCGTTGTCGAAATGGCGATGCTCGGGGTCGCGGGAAGCAGCGCGATCGCGCGCACGTGTACCGTTTCGGAAATCGAGATCGGTTGTGAATAGATATTTCCGAGCGTGGCGGAGGGCTCCCGCCCGTCGAGCGTGAAACGAATCACGGCGCCGGGCGTCGCACACGATAATGTTAAACTAAAATTAGAATAGTAAAAACTGCGGTCGTGGCTAAATGTTACATTATCGACGAGAGCGTACGTCGTGCCTGCGTTTTGCGCGCCTGGCGTCGACGTTTCAAAATAACCCGCCGCGCCGTTGAACGGGACCGGAAATCCATAGGAAACATTTGCAATCTGTTTTGGAAACGACGGCGCAAATTCCGTCGCGATCGATCCGCCTGGAGCAACCAACGCTAAGTATTCTCCGCCGGCACTCAGCGAAAAATTAGTATGAAGCTCTTGCCCAGAAGCGGATATATTCTTTCCGGAAGCAAAAACAATTAAGAAACCGTTTGCAGGAATGGATATATTCGGGAACGCCCATTTATTAAGATTGGACGCGTCGTCAGTGAGGCGCCAACCTGCGAGATTCACCGCCGTAGAGCCGTCATTAGCAATTTCAATCCAATCCGATGCCTGCAAATCTTTGTCTAACAAGCCGCCGGAATTCGAAGCCAGGAATTCATTAATTCTAACAGATCCCTGAGCGGCCGCGGGAGCTGCCGCAACAAACAAGCTACAAATGGAAAATAATATATAATGAATGAAGCGTGGGAAAGTATTCATCAACGGTGTCCGAAGGTGGGTGGCTGCGGTTGAAGCTAACACGAGAGTCTCGAGAGTGGCGAGACCAGACGTTTGCGCGGTACAGAGCGAATTTCAAATAGGCGTGACCGGCGCGTATCCAGCGCGACTACAATTCGGAGCCGCAATGGCACACAAAACGCATGCTGGCAGGCGCAGGCGCAACCGAGTTCCCTTTCGGCTACTCTTTAGGAAGCCGCGACACATGCGCGAAATGTTAAGAATCGCCCGGGAGACTTGCGGCGAGCTCCGCTGTGCGTGGCGTATTTTTAGTAAATACATTTACGACGGCTGCTCGTTCGGGCCGCGCGATTCTTAGGAAGCATCCTCGTCGCGAGTTGGCTCCAGTCAAATACATTAATTACACACCGCATCAATTCAATTTCGGGCGAGCCCGACTACAACACACTCGTGAACCTACAAGAAGTTTAGATGTATCGTTTCATACCGTTTCTATTATTGGCATTACTCCCGGGATGCGCGGCGCCGCGGCTTGGCATCGTTCGCGAGCTTGCGCGTGAAAAATATATTATATTGGACCGCGGACAGGCGATCGGCTCGGAAGAGTTTGTATTAACAACGACTCCGAAGTGGGGCCGCGAGATTCAGTCAACGATCACGCATTCTGGCGTCAATATACAAATAAACACGATCATACAGATCGCGCCCGACTGGTCAGCGCGGAATGTTACTATTTCGAGTTCTCCCGGCAAACTCCGAGCGGCTTGGGACGGCGACCGCGGGCCCGCTTTCGGAGATTCTGTTGCATTTTTATTAGTATGGCTCCGTACGAATCCTCTCGAAGCCGGCAGTCGAAAAACCCAGCGAGTATTATATTATGATTCCGTCGCGCGCGAGCTCCGCGAACGGACATTTGTAATTGATCGCGTTCCCGACCGCGGGCGGCGCTTATGTTATCGATTCCGTTTCGACCTCGGCGCGTGGTGGGAACTTGAAACCGATCACCGCGACCTGCCGTTATTGTTACGTTCCGGTTCCACGGAGATTTCGCGCGAAGATATAATTCCCAACTAGAAGTAGTTTCATAAGCGCTTCTAACGCGCCGCCATTTGTAGCAAACTCAAATCGGTATACCATTCGACGGGACATCGGTCATCCGTAAAAACGGGAGCCTGCGGGTCCTTTTGTAATAATTGCCATTTTTCGAGAGCGACGTTCCGATGATTTATCAATTGAGGATCAGCCACCGAAGCGAAACGCGCGCGCAACGGACGGTCGGAAGCCATGCAAACAAAATTACTAAACGGCACGTCCGAATTCGTAACTTCAAATCGCTCGACAAAGGCCCCCGGTCCAAACGCTTCAATCATAGCATTCTGAATTCCGCGCAAAACGAGCGACTGCGTTCCAACCGCGCCGATGTTAATCGAACAAATGCCGCCAGGATTCAAACGTTCTTTAACAATTGCAAAAAACTCTTTTGTTACTAAATGAGGCGGAAGGTACGGCTGCCGGTACGCGTCGCCGAAAATGAGATCATACTTTTCCGGCGTGCGCGCAAGAAACGTCCGGCCGTCTTCAATCTTAATATTTATAAGCCGATCGTCGAGCCTGAAATACTTGCGTCCGAGTTCGACGATCTCGCGATCGATCTCGACGCCGTCGATCGTTAGCGAATATTCGCTTTCGTAGGCGCGTTTAAGTTGCGTTGCGATCGTGCCCGCGGCGAGGCCAATAATACAAATGCGCAGCGGCGGCTTTTGTAGTTTTTGCGGATTTTCGATCATCCGCGGAAATATTTGAAAAAAGCCCCAGACGCCGGGCGACAGGCGGCCGTCGTCGTATTCCATCGAATGATACGAAAGCCCTTCGTTCATTTCTAATAATGTTCGTTGATAACGTTCGTCGCGGACCACGCGTGCAACATAATATTCCGTTTCGCGCTCCTCGATGACATTTCGCGCCTTCGCCGGACGGATCGGGTTGATTACAAATACGGCCGGCACCAACGTTAATAACAAAGCGACGGAACCGGCGGCACGCCGATTACACAGAAAGAGGCCGATCGCGGATATAAATAAAACAATACCTCCGAAGAGCTGGATCGTGCCGCGCGTGCCGATCCACGGAATGGTTACAAGAGCCGGAAGGTACGCCCCGAAAATACTACCAATCGTCGAAAGCGCGAACACCAGCCCGCCGCGCGAGCCGGCGCGTTCGTCGCCGTTCGCGAGAAGCCGAATTGTAAACGGTGAAACCATTCCTAACAGTAACATCGGCAACGCGAACAACCCCGCCATCGACGCGAGCGTTCCAACAAATAGAGTTGCGTTTTGGTTAGAAATGGCGGGCCGCGCCGCTTCTAAAACGGGGCCGGCCGCAAATGGTAATAATACAACAAGCACGGCGGCCGCGAACGAAACCGTGTATAACAATTCTTCCTTCGGCTTCCGGTCGGCTAATTTACCGCCGATCCAGTATCCCGCCGCGAGCGCGGCGAGTACGACGCCCAAGACATTTGTTGTAATAAATTGGGTGGAACCGAAGGACGGCGCGAGCAGTCGAAACGCCGCGACTTCGACGGCGATCGTACACATTCCGCAAATCATTAAATGTAACAGTATCCATTTTTTCATAATATTACTCATGTGCGCGGAACTCCCGGGTGCTTCCCGTCGACGCGTTCTCTCTTTAATTGATCAATGACCCAGTGAACCATCGCGTCCTCGTCGGTTTTGTGAGATCGCGGACATTCGTCGCAGAGCGAAGTCCAGCAATTCGAACAAATACGAAATGTAACACGCTCGTCGCCGACGACATCTGTTAGATTCACGGTTACTAATCTTTTTTCGCATCGCTCGCATCGCGGAATAACAGGGCCGGGCGTCATTTAACAATTCCAGACTGGCGCGCGGCTTCAAAACAAAGAATCGCACCCGCTGCGGCGACGTTCAGCGATTCGACGCCCGCGGCGAGCGGAATCTTAACAAACGCGTCGCTGGCGCTGCGAACTTCCTCCGAAACGCCAAATCCTTCATTTCCGAGGATAAGTACAATCGGAGGCTTCATATTGAATTGATAGTATATTTCTCCGCGCACCGCCGACGTCGCGACGAGCCGCGCGCGCGCCTGCCGGATCAACGGCAACATTTCTGTAAATTTAACATTTGCGGCGACCGGCAGACGAAAGATCGACCCCGCCGATGCGCGCAGCGCCTTGTCGTTCCACGGCGAAACGCTGTCTTTCAATACTACAAATCCCGTCGCGCCCGCGGCGTTCGCGGTGCGCAGCAACGTCCCAAGATTTCCAGGGTCTGAAATTCCGGCAGCAACGACAACAAATGGATTGGATATATTAAATATGGCTTTTAGCTCAACGCTCTTGCGGCGCGCGAGCGCTGAGATTCCCTGCGACGTTTCTGTAAACGAAACGGCATCGAGCACGGGGTCCGCCGCGTGGCGGACGTCGACCCCGATTTGTTGTAATTTTTCAATAATCGGTTTGACGCGGTCTGAATTTACTAATTCTTCGCTGACTAATACTACTTCCAGCTCCGCGCGCGCCGCCGCCGCTTCTTCAATAAAACGCACGCCTTCCACCACGAAATGAGAAGGGTCGGCGCCGTCGCGCGCACGGCGGAATTGTTGAACAATTGGATTGCGCCGGGATGTAACGGGCGGGAATTCGCGCACGCGCGGATCTTAACAATCCACATCCTGATCAAGATGCGCGACAATGATGCGACAACTATGGCCCACTTGCCGGATGCTCTCGTAATTCGCGTCGACGCGCACGGCGCGCTTGTTGAAATTGACCAGGAACGTGTTCAAGCGCAGCTGCGCGGAGCACTATTTCAAGAATCGAGCTGGGCGACGCGCCCGGTCGCGGTTGGCGATCGTGTCGTCGTCCAAGGGTCGGGAAAAGATATAACCATTGCGGCGGTGCTTCCGCGCAAGAATCAATTCTTAAGAGTCGCCGGCGGCGAGGAGCGGCTCGCGCAAGTAATTGCTACAAATGTTGACCAAGTTGTAGCAATGGCTTCTCTTAGCAAGCCCGGCTTTTCGTCGTCATTCGTCGACCGCGTGCTCGCGGGCGCGGAGGCGGGCGATATCAAAAGAATTCTTATATTAAATAAAATAGATCAGGCGGATCCCGAGTTTGCCGCAGGAATTGTGAATACGTACCGGCGCGCGGGCGTCGAGGTTTTTACCATTTCTGCGACGTCCGGTTCGGGCGTTGAACTGCTCCAATCAACGTTAATATCAAAAACAACAGTCATAACGGGATTGTCGGGCGTCGGGAAAACGACGCTTATCAACGCGCTGATCCCCGGCGCACAGAAGCCAATCGGACATATCTCCTGGAAGTGGAGCCAAGGCAAACATACAACTACGGCGGCCGAATTATTACATTTGCCGTTCGGCGGAAATATTATTGATACGCCCGGAATTCGCGCATTCGTGCCGTGGGGAATTCATAAAGGATCGCTGCGGCATTGCTTTCCCGATCTGGAGCCGCTTCTCGGCAGATGTAGATTTTCGGATTGTCAACATTCCGTCGAACCCGGCTGCGCGCTTAAGGCCGCCGTTGAATCCGGCGAAATTGCAAGAACAAGAGTTGCTACTTATCTTGAATTGTTAGATGAACTCCTGGATCCTCCCGAGGAGTGGAGCGAAGGCGCGCGGCCCGGAAATCGCCAGTAATTTTGCCTATCCACAAATTAACTATTCTTTTTTTTCTTAAATTCCATTCCTTCGAGCATGGAGCGCACCATATCCGAGTACGTAACGGCGCCGTTCACGCGGCTTCGCGCCAGCACGGAATTTTGATGTAATCCTTCGAGCACGAACTCCATCGCCGCCGCTTTTTCGTCTTCTGTAATATTAGCGAGATATTCTTCGGCGGTTTTTTGTAGTCCGGGGATCGCGCGCAACGATTTGTTATATTCGTTCGGATGCGTCGCATCGTCGATGATTAAAGATTTTCCAGAACCGAACCAGTCCACGACGGATTTAAAGACTCCGGAATCGGCAGCTGCGGATTCCAGCGCGCCAGCTTTAGCCTGCGGCGTTTTCTTAGCATTCGACCGCAGCGCGTCGGGAAACGTTCTATCAAAAACCGCGCGGACGCCGAGACCTATCAATTTGTGCGCGACGACTTCAATTCCTTCTCGTTCGCCTTCATAAACTAATTCTACTTTTCCGGAAACCGCGGGCGCCGACGCGAGAAGATCACACACGCGCGCCGTCTCCGAATCTAAGCCAAATTTTATGGCGCGGCGCTCGGCGTTGCTGACGACTTGTTCCAATAACGCGATTGTGAGTCTTGCTGAAACGCCCGACGCTTGATTTACAAATTCGCTCGCGCGCGCCTCCATGGCTACAGATTCAATCGTTTCGCGAAGAAACATCGGAACTGTAATTTTGGGGCCGTCGCCGCGATCTGTCCACGCTTCTTGAATTGTAATCGCCATGCCCGCGTGTACGTTTGGCGGATAGTGAGTTAATATTTGCGACGCGATACGGTCGCGGAGCGGCGTAATGATATTTCCGCGATTGGTATAATCTTCGGGGTTCGCCGAAAAGACCATCACAATATCCAGCGGCAACCGGATTGGAAATCCGCGAATCTGTATATCGCGTTCTTCTAATATATTTAATAAACCGACCTGGATGCGAGGCTGCAAATCGGGAAGTTCGTTGATTGCAAAGATTCCGCGATTCGTGCGCGGAATGATTCCGTAGTGAATCGCGCCTTCGTCGGCATACGAGAGCCCGCGCCCCGCGGCCTTGATCGGATCGATATCGCCGATCAAATCGGAAATAGTTACATCGGGCGTTGCTAATTTTTCGCAATAGCGCGCGTCGCGCGGAATCCAAACAATCGGAGCGGCGCCGCCCTGCTGAGTTATCAATTGTTTTCCTTCGGCGCTCACCGGCGCAAACGGGTCGTCGTTCAGCGGCGCGCCCGCGAGTGCCGGAATATATTCGTCGAGAAATTGTGTTAATAATCTCAGAATCTTAGTCTTTGCCTGCCCGCGCAACCCTAACAATATAAAATCCTGCTTTGCTAATATTGCATTTTCGACGTGCGGCAGCACCGTCTCTTCGTATGCAACAATTCCCTGCCAGCGCTTCGATCCCTCTCGAATCATTCGTAGTAAGTTCTGGCGCATCTCGTCGCGCACCGACCGCGTGCGGTAACCTGATTGTTTTAGTTCGGCGAGTGTTGTCGGGCGATTCATAGATTGTGAGAGTAACCTCCCGCGAATCGGCGTCCGTGAAAAAGTTAGGTCTTTCTTTTTATGAAACTCCGATTATTAATGACCCCGCCGCGCCCGGGCGAGTACTCAACCGGCGCGCGTTTATGCTTCCGCCAACGGATCGAATCCCAATATTCCCTCTGCACGCGCCGCTCTTTTACCCGGGGCGAACGTTGCCGTTGCATATATTCGAAACGCGGTATCGCGCGCTGATGAAAGACGCGCTCGCGGCGGACGGACGGTTTGCGATGGGAGTTTTTCGTCCGGGCTGGGAAAAAGATTATGAAGGGCGGCCGCCGATCTTCGACACCATTTGTATTGGTAAGATTACAAAATATAACAAATTGCCCGACGGCCGGTATTTGTTAAAACTTGTCGGAGAGGCTCGCGCGAAGGTCGTTTTAGAGGAGGACGGAAAACCCTATCGAATCGGAATTGTTAATATCGTCAAAGAGACGCCGCTCACAAAATCGGAAGAAGCGTGCTGGAAGACGGCAATTACAGATATATTAACAAGTCTCTGCGGAAAGCTGCTGTCGCCGCCGCGCGATCCCGATTGCGAGATTGCGCCGCCTTCGGCCGCCATCGATTTTGCGGACGAGGCCATTTTACATTTACCGCTCACGCTCGAATCGCGAATGTTATTATATTCAATACCCGAACATTCGCGGCGTTTGCAGGCCGTCGCCGACTGCGCGCGCGAAATTATTCAATTCCGAAATAGTAAGGATAAAGACAAGCCTTCTGATCCGGCTAATAATTGACTTCCCGGATTATTTCCAAAACTATCTAATAAAAAAGCCGCCGTCCTTTCGGACAGCGGCTCTTTTTATGGTGTTACAACTTATCGTGCTGCCGACTTCGACTCGAGCGCTTTCTTTAATTCTTCGGCGTATGTTACAATTTTCGACGACGAGTTTTTCTTAATGACTTCGGCGAGTTTTGTAATGGCGCCGTCGCGGCCTTTGCGTTCGGCCGCCATTTCTTCCGCTTCCATCACTTTCTTATCTGCGGCGAGATCATCTTTGCTTCCACCGTCGATTTCTTTAATTTCAGCGGCGATGCGTTCGGCCCAAGCTTTATCATCTTTAACTTCCTTAGCAAGTTTTTGTAATGCTAATTTTGCTTTGAGCGGGCGGCCAGCGGCTAACAATCGCTTCGCCATTCCGACTCGGTTATCGACCGTTTTTGTTAAATGGGCGACAAGCGTCCCCGCGTCGGTTTTAGCTTTATCATTCGCGCCTTTTTCAACAATAACGCGAGCTGCCACCGCCGCCTTGCCGAGATTGCGAGCATTTAGATCTTTAGCAAGCGGCTTCAACGGTCCTTCGAGAGGCACGACTTGGTGCATTTTCGAAAGCTGTTCTTCGAGAATCTTTTCGCATCCGTTGCTGCCGTCGCCCGACCAAACTAATGTTCCGTCGACGCCAACCAATCCGGCTTTTGGAAGTGTATTTCCGGGGAGGCTGAACGGACTATTCGTGCCGAGAACGCCCATCGGAACAATTCCGCTCCAGTACTGCGACATGAATGGCACAACTTCATCGCGCTTGTGGCCCTGGCTCTCTACTAACAATACGTGCAGACCTTGGTCCGCATATTTCGCTCGGAGTTTGATGGCGTGAGGCACGCTCCCGCCGATGCAACCTCCTCAGTTTTTCCCCCAGAAATCTATCAATACGGGTTCGCCTCGATAGTCTTGTAATCCTTCGGCGCCGTCCCAGCCCCAAACGACTTCTGTAAACTTATTTTCCGGAATTTTGTCGCCGACGGAGAGAGTTCCGTTTTGGAAAGTTAGTATTGCGGCAAAGCCTGCAATTCCAACAATTAGAGATGTTTTTAACATTGCGTAGTGGATTTTGTTGTTTTTCAATCGCTAGAGACCAGGAAATCTTGTACCAGCGGCGGGCATTTCGCTAGGGACATTTTGCCAGCGGCTAACTTGCCAGACGCTTTCGAACCTCCGCGACGACGTCGGCAACTTTGACTTTTACGGACTCGCCGGTTTTTCGAACACGGATTTCTACAATTCCATCCTTCGAATCGCGACCGGCGACGACGCGGACGGGGTGGCCGACCAAATCGGAATCTTTAAATTTAACGCCCGGCGAAACCTTCGGCCGGTCATCATATAATATATCAATTCCAGCGGCTTCGAGCGCGGCCTCGCACGCGTCGCCGGCTTCTTTCTGCGGCGCATCATCAATATTTACACATACGAGATGCACCTGCCACGGCGCGATCGGCGCGGGCCAAACAATTCCATCTTTATCATGATTTTGCTCGACGGCCGCGGCCGCGATGCGCGATACGCCGATTCCGTAGCATCCCATCACAAATGGCCGTTCCTTTCCTTGCTCGTCGACGAACCGTGCGCCCATCGCGGCGGAATATTTCGTTCCCAATTGAAAGATGTGCCCGACTTCGATTCCGCGCGTTTCTATTAATTTACCTTTCTTTGCATCAATACACAGATCGCCCGCGCGCGCCCGGCGCAGGTCGCGGAATTCAGGAACTGGAAAGTCGCGTCCAAAATTAACATCGAGAAGGTGGTGGTCGGTTTTATTAGCGCCGCAAAGAAAATTAGTCATTCCCCGAGTTGATATATCAGCAAAAACTCGGACGTGCGGCTTCAAATTCACGGGGCCCGCGAAGCCGGGGTCGGCGCCGGTCGCAGCGCGAATGCGTGCGTCGTCGGCGAGTTCGACCGCGATCGCGCCGGCGGCGTTTGCTACTTTAATTTCGTTAATATCTAAATCGCCGCGCATGAGCACCGCGACCACTTCTTCGCGATCGGCGTGAACCGCTCGGAATAGTATGGTCTTAATCATTCGCGACGCGACGAGGCTGAACCGATTTGATAATTGTTCGACGGACTTATCGCCGGGCGTATGTTCCAAATGCATCGGCTTCGCTTCGCCGCCGGGTTCGCCCGCTGGAATGAGCGATTCGGCTTTTTCAACATTCGCCGCGTAGGTGCGGTCTTCACTTACTAAGATTGTGTCCTCGCCCGTGTCGGCGTTCACCATAAACTCTTCGGTGTTTGAACCGCCGATGGCGCCCGGGTCGGCCTGCACAATTGTAAATTGCAGGCCGCAGCGTTCAAAAATGCGTTGATAAGCAATCCGCATTTTTTGATAAGAGTTGCGCATCCCTTCCTCGTCGCTGTCGAATGAGTATGCGTCTTTCATTATAAATTCGCGCCCGCGCATCAGTCCGAAACGCGGCCGGATTTCGTCGCGAAACTTCGTGTGTATTTGATATAAATTGACCGGAAGCTGCCGATAGCTCGTAATCGAGCGCTTCACTAACGATGTCACGGCTTCCTCGGCAGTGGGCACCAGGCACATTTCAGCGCCCTTGTGATCGACTAACGAAAACAACTGCCCGCCTTTTTGATAACGTTCCCAGCGCCCGCTTTCCTCCCAAATTTCTTTCGGCTGTAAAATAGGTAATAATATTTCCTGCGCGCCCTGCCGGTTCATTTCCTCGCGAACGATTTGTGATATCTTTTGCAACACGCGCGTCATCGCGGGAGAATAGGTATAAACGCCTGCCGCGAGTTTTTGTATATACCCCGCGCGTGCTAATAATCGGTGGCTAACCACCTCCGCGTCCGAGGGGTCATCGCGAAGAGTGTGAAGGAATGTTTGAGATTGGCGCATTTGTGAATTAACAGCTTTTGGCAAAAACGGCGTTTCCGCGATTGTGACAAATCCGCAGGGCCAATGTAAACAAAACATCCGCGGCTCCCGAGTCATTCGAGCGGCGGACGGCGCGCACGTCGCGCGGATTCAACGATTACACTAAGGAATCTCGGTTCGCGCGCTCGCTTCCTGGCCCGCGAAGACCATAACTTTAACGCTGTGCGAACCGAACAGTTTTGAAACTCGCGCGTTCGTTTCGTCGTCCCGTTTTTTCACGGACGCCGCATCTTTAGCACCGTTCTCAAAATCCTTAGCAATCTCTTCTTGTATCTTTTTGAATTCTTCCTGTGTTTTTGTAGTGTCACCGGATGCAAATGATCGCACGTCGACCGTCCAGTCGCCGGGAGGAACATTCTTTAACAATGCGTTGCCGTTCTCATCTGTAGTATCCATATGGTTTTGTAATTCCATCATCTGGGAGAACCCCAATGCTGTATAGACATCATCGGGCACGGGCGCGTCTTTGACGCTTTTATTTAATGAAACGTAAACGCCCTTCGCCGGATTTCCGCCGCGCGTGACGCGGATCTTAATAGAACCGCATTTATCCAAAAAGAATTGATGTCCTTCCGACGGAGCCGTGACTTCTAACAATTTCGGCGCGTAACCGGCTAGGACGGCGACAAGTTTTTGCGCGCCGGATTCGACTCCGGTTAATTTAAATTTACCTTTCTTGTCAGAGCTTGTGGACGGCCCGCTCCCGCCTAACATCATAAATAATTCGTCGGGAAATGCCGGCTCCACTTCGCGTGTAATCAGCGCCGAGACGGCCGCGTTTTCGAGCGGATTGCCCAAATGATCATTAACAGTTCCCGCGATCGACATGCTCGGCGGAATCTTAACAACAATTTGGCGCAGCTCGCCTAATGTTAAATTAAAGTCGGCCGGCAGAGACGGCGGGCGCCCCTCGACGCGCGCAATAATTCTATAATCGCCCGATTCAAGATCCTTAAATTCGGCGCGGCCTTTGGCGTCGGCGCTTCCTTTCAGGCGCACAGGCTTTTCGGCGGTCATATTCCCGAGGAACATTTTACCAATCTTTTCGAAGCCTTCCGATTTGCCGGCTTCCGCAGCCTTAGCATTCTCCGCGGGCTTCTTATAATCAAAAAGACGAATTGTAGCGTTAGGAACGGCCTCGCCGCTCGACGCGTCTTGTACAAATACTTCAATCGTGGAACCGCCAAAATCGAGGTCGACTTGATTCTTGCCTTCGCGAACTTCGACCGCGCGCGAAATGTCGTCCTGAATGTTTTTATTACCCATCAACTGGCCCACCCATTCCATGTTGGCGGTTGAGGCTTCTTCGGGATCTAACATTCTATCCATTCGAAACGGCTCGCCGGGGTCGCCCTTTTTAATAATATAATTTCCGGGCGCGACCGGAGCGAATGTAAACTTTCCGTTCTTATCTGTTTTCGTCCGCACATGTCCCGCGAATTTTCCCAAAAATGAACCCGCGGTCGATTTTGTATGCAATCCGATCCACTCTTCGGCGACCGGCTTTCCATTATTTGTAATACGCCCCGACAGCGTCCCGAGATTTTTAAATATAAATTCAATTTTCTCGCCGGTTCCCGCCGCAATATCAATTTCCTTGGAGTCGGGCGCTTTCAAGCGGTTTGCTCGAATGTTATCGAAAGTTTCCTTCGCTTTCTTAACATCCTCCCCGCCTTCGGCGGTTACTACAACTTTCGCCGACGGCCCCGCCGTATCGCTCAAGCCAGAAGATATATTCGAAAACGTGGTCGACGCCGGCTCGGAAACTATAATTTTCACGCGTCCAGGGCGAATCGCGGCGAAATTCACAATTCCGCTTTCGCCGGTCGTCCGCCGATTGCGAATCTCTTCGGCGCCCTGCTCAAGAACTTCGGAAGTCTTAGCGTCGCGCCTAAATGTAACCGGCTCCTTTTTTTCAGCATTCGGATATTCAATATTAATTGGAATGTTAGGAATCGGCCGGTTCTCCTGATCCATCACGGCCACTTCGAGCGATGCAACGGGCTCGAATCGCAGGACTCCAAGATCTGTAGTTTCGTCGCGCTTGAATACAACCTCTGGAACGACGATCGCAATCCGGTCGGGGCGCGTCACGCGCACGCGCATCGTTTTCTTTTTATTAACTTTAAGTTTAGCTGTAAATTTACCATTTGCGTCGCTCACCGCGTCGGGCGTCGGGTCGAACGAAATCCCGGGGCCGCTTTTAGATACAATTCGAACCTTCGCACCGGGCGCCGGGTTACCCGTAAAATCAATAACCTGGCCTGTTACAAATCCGACCTTTTCGGGCTCGGCCGCGGCTCCCGCCGGCGCTTCCGACTTGGCTTCCGTTCGCGACGGTTCCTGGGCCGTCGCGATCAGCGACGACGCATCCGCGGGTTTCGACTCGGCCGGTTTTTCGCCCGAAGCCTCAGCCGTTTCGCGATCGACCGGCTTCGACGAGGGAGGAGCTTCCGCGATCGGGCTTTGGTCTTCAGGCGAGCCCGCCGACGGATTTGACAACATAAAAACGGAACCCGCAATCACTAACAATAGAACGGCGAGCCCGAGAACAACGGGCGCGGAAATGCGCATAGGATTATTATGAATTCGAAGACAACAAATCGAATTCGGCCCGCGGTTAGTTTAACCGCACAGGGGCGCCGCCGTCGAGAAGTGCTTCGGTAGTTTGTTGAAAAGCGGAGTTATTTGGGCTTGCTGGCAGTCGCGGCGGACGCAAAAAGCCCGGCCAGCGTGAACGTGCCGTCTTTATCGATATCGAATGCTAATATTCCTGCGTTGGGAAATGAAAAGCTGACGATCGCCGCCATTGTTTTCTTAACATCAAAGGAACACAGGGTTGTTAACAAAACTTCTCCGTGCGCGACGGCGATCGCCTGCCCGCCCGTATTTGTATTTTTTACAATTTCAAGAATTCCTTTTTTAACGCGCGCCGACATTTCGGCAAGACTTTCGCCGTCTTCCAGTTTTGTATCTTTACCTTGTGCCCAGTCCGCGACGAGCACCCTTCCGGGCGAAACGTTAGCTTTCGGCGATTTTCCCATCGAGAGCGGCGCAATTCCCGAGATCGATTCCATTCGCAATTCCCATTGAATCTTGTCGCCGATCGACTTTGCTAATATTTCGGCGGTCTGCGTCGCGCGCACCGCGGGCGAATGGTAAATTTGTTTAATGTTAATATCAGGTGTTATATCTTTAAAGGCCTCGGCGGCGGCGAATGCTTGCTTCGCGCCTTCTTCCGTTAATCTATCTTTTACGGCTTCACTAAGTTTAGGATCATCGTTCGACGCGTTCGCGACCGACTGCCCGTGACGCAGAAGATATAAACGAACCGTTCCCTCTTTCTGCTTTGCTAGTTTTCGCAAATCCGCGTACGGCTTGGCCTCCGGCCTCGGAAACGCCTCGGCCGCCGGTTTCGTCGCGGTCTTCTTCGGATTTTGCAACGATTCGGAACCGGCCAGCCCAAACGCTAGTAAACAAAAAACCGGCGCAGCAAAGAAAGCGGGAGTGTGGATCATTCGTATAGGATACGCGGTCTATGCCGACCGCCACTCGACTCTTTATTGCGCTCTTCGCCGCCGCGTTTTCGTTTGGATCCTTCGCGCAGGAAATTCCAAAACCCGAAGCTTACTTTGGCTTTCCGATCGGAGCCGACGGAAAATTAGTATCCTATCTCAAAAGTTATGAATATTTTCGCGAACTCGAAAAACGGTCGAAGTGGATCGCGATCGAGGAAATCGGAAAGACAACATTAGGAATGAATCAAATTGTAGCGGTTATATCAAAACCGGAAAATCTCGCGGCGGGCGCGCGTTGGAAAGAAATTGCAGCAAGCCTTCTCGACCCGAGAACTACAAATCCGGACACGGCACAAAAACTCGCGGCCGAGGGCAAGGCGATTGTTATGATCACGTGCGGAATTCACTCCGATGAAGTGGCGGCGCCGCAAACCGCCCTCGAACTCGCGCACGATCTTGTTACTAATACAAACTTAACGTTCGATCGCGACAAAGTCTTTGAAAATGTAATTTTACTATTAATTCCATCGGTGAATCCCGACGGCCAGGAAATGATCGCCGACTGGGTCGAGCGGACGGCGGGAACTCCGAATGAAGGCGCTCCAATGCCAAAATTGTATCATTACTTCGCGGGGCATGACAACAATCGAGATTGGTTTGCTTTTAATCTTAATGAAACGCGCAACATTTCTAATATATTATATCGATCGTGGCGACCGCACGTGCTCGTCGATCATCATCAAATGGGCTCGCGCGGCGCGCGAATGTTTGTTCCGCCGTTCGGCGATCCGGTGAATGATGCCGTGAATCCGCTGGTGTGGCGCGGCGCGAATTTGTTTGGAACTACGATTGCTTATGAACTCGAAAGCCGCGGCAAAGTGGGCGTTTCGCATGATGCTTACTTTCAGGGCTGGTGGCAGGGCGGACTCAGCCGCGCGCCTTGGTGGCACCACGGAATTGGTATATTAACAGAAACGGCAAGCGCAAATTTAGCATTCCCGCTCGCGCTCGAACCTGGGGAATTGGAGGCCGGCGGCGGGCTTCCTTCGATCACGCGGCCGCTCACGCGCCATCCGAATCCGTGGAAGGGCGGAGTCTGGCGCGTGCGCGACATTTGTGATTATCAGCGAATTGCAACATTCGCAACGCTAAATTTAGCCGCCGAACGGAAGGCCGAGATTTTATTAAATACATACAAAATGGCGAGTGCGGCTGTGGCGGCCGGCACCGCGAATAGCAAACAGTTGGCGTATGTTTTCCCGGCGGATCAGTTGGATCCGGCCGCGCGCGACCGGCTCGTTGAAATGTTACGTTTCGGCGGCGCGGAAGTATTATTCATGAACGAGCCGTGGCGCGCTGGCGACCGCGCGTATCCCGCCGGATCCTATTTTGTAACATTGGCGCAACCGTTCGGGCCTTATATCAATAACCTTTTGGAAGACCAGCGCTATCCGGATTGGCCGAATACGCAGAGGCCGTACGATATTACAGGCTGGACACTTTGGCGCATGATGGGCGTGAATTGTGAAAAAGTAGCCTTTGACCCGGCCATCATGCCGAAGGGCGAATTATTAAAATCGCCGGTTCAAGCGAAAAGCCAATTTAAACAATCGCAAAGGAATGCAAAATTTTTAGCCATCGACCCGCGCTCTAATGATAGTTATCAATCGGCCCGCCGCGTGATCGCAGAACAGAAAACCCTGCGAAGATCCACTGTGAGTATCGAACTCGAAGACGGCCGCACTCTTCCGCCGGGCGCGTTTTTAGTAGAGTCGGCCGACGCACCGAAAGATGGCGGCTGGCTTATTGATAATATTACCGTTAACGTCGCGGCCGTTGCGAAAGTCAATGAAGCCGATACTTACAAAGTGAACGGACCGCGCATCGGAATCTATGAATCGCACGATCCGTCGATGGATAAGGGCTGGACGACGCTGCTCGTTGATAAATATATTTGGAAGCCGCAGATGGTGCATCACGACGAGTTGGAGCGCGTCCTGCCGTTAATTGATAATTTTATTATTCCCGAAAGCTCGCCCGATACGCTTTGGGATGGGGGCGCCCGCAGCGACGCGAAGATGTCGCGAATGCCCTATCCTAAAGAATTCCGCGGAGGCATCGGATCGGCTGGAATTAAACATTTACTAACTTTTGTAGAACGCGGCGGAACACTCATCGCGCTCGGAACGAGCTGCGATTTCTTAATCGAACGAATGGACTTGCCGGTTACTAATATTTTAAAGAGCGTCAAGCGCGAGGATTTTTCGTGTCCTGGATCGTTAGTGAATCTTCGCATTGCGCAGAATCATCCAATCACGTACGGAATGCCAGAGACTGTCGCAGGCTTCTTCTCGTCGAATGTTGCTTTCAAGACGTCGCCGTCGAATCTTAATTTTAAACGAAGTATACTATTTTCCTATCCCGACGCCGGGCCGCTTTTGTTATCCGGCCATATCAAAGGCGAAGAAAAGTTGTACGGCGCCGCCGGCGCGGTCGAGCTGCAAATCGGGAAAGGCCGAATTGTATTGTTCGGCCTCCGCGTGCAACACCGCGCGCAAACCGACGCGACGTTTAAGATGTTATTTAACGCGATTCTCGAATCGTCGCGGGAACGTTAATCATTAATTTCCTATTTTTTCCCGGAACGCATTGCAATAAAGACTCCCGCGAGAACGAGCGCGGAACCCGCAAGAAAAGATATATCAAAAGGTTCGTTGCCGAACACGACTCCGAGCGTCACGGCAAGAATCGGCGTGAGCACGGGAATGAGGCCCGTCCGCGTCGCGTCCCAATGCTTCAATAACCAAAAGTAAAGAAGGAACGCGGCGACACTTCCACCGAGCGCAAGATAACTCATCGCGAGCCAGCCGGTCGGGGTCGACGGAATTTGAAAACCCTCCCCGCGCACGAGCGCGCCCGAATATAAACAAAAAACACCAATGACGCTCGACCACGCATTTAATGTAATCGGATGCAACTCTTTACCATATTTTTTTGTAGCAGTCGTCGTGAGCGCGGAGCACAGCGCGGCGCCGAGAACCGCTGCGGCCGGGAGCAGCGTATTTGTATTGAACCCGACGTGTTTCCACGAGAGCACACAGACGCCGGCAATCGAAATAACAATTCCTGCGACTTTGCGAAATGTAATCGTTTCCAGCTTGAGCACGCGCGCGCAAATTAATGTAAACAGCGGCATGACTGCAAAAAGCACGCTTGTCAATCCCGTCGCGAGAGTCTCCTCCGCCCAGTAGATCAAACCGTAGTCCAGGCCGATGAGTACAATTCCGACAAAAATGATAAGATTCCATTCGCGGCGATTCTTAGGCATCGGCGCGCGATTGAAATATTGTAAACATAACAAAATCGACGCCGAGATAACAAATCGCAGGCCCGCCGCGTTAAGCGACGCCACATCGGCGTTGCCAATCTTAATTGCGAGCCACGTCGAGCCCCAAATCAGCGTGCAAATGCAAAAAGCTAAAACTGGCATAGGAACCTTTCCCGAAATCCTCGGACCGAGCCGAAATTACAATTCGCCGTGCCGACAAGGCACAATTCTGCAGGCATATTCCATAGTATTATTCCGAAGAATTGTAACGACGTCGGCACGGATGAATTGTAAGATTCGGCGACGGGAGAGGTTTTGGGATAGGTTCTATCAGATAGGTTCGTAAACTGTTGCGAGGGCGCCGGCGGCCGCGCGACGATACTGTTTTTCGAGTGCGTCCGCGCAACGAAAAAGCCGCGCGCCCGTGTCTCCTCGCACTTTTACTACACTTTCCGCCCACGTTCGAAGTTCCTCCGGCGACACCAGCGCGGCGGAATATTCTTTCTTTTCAATTTTTGTTGCAATGACTTCGAGCACGGCGTCGCCAGCCGTGTCGGGTCCGAGAGCCGAATGAATATCATCGATTTCAAATTGTTTATTTAATATTCCGAATTCCTGAAACCCATTCACTAATATTCGGCCGGGCCGCTGCCGCACGGCCTCCAGCATTGCGCTGCCTTTTTGTAATTTTGCATCGAGCGCGCCGCGATCCGCCCCCGAACCCCACCCGGGCGGTGTAACAAAAAAAAGTGCCGCAGAGAACGCTAACAATGCGGCTGCGGCCAGCATCCTTACAATTTTCCGATCGTTTACTTCCGCTCGCGAGAACGCCGCTATCGGAACGCACAAAGCAAGCCCCGGCGCCAGCGACACCGTGAGCGCCGCCCACCGGCACGCGTGGACAATAGATATTATTAAATAAACGGCGGACAACGCGGTCCATAGTTTCGGCGCACGGCGCAAGCCCAAAATATATAACATCCAAAAAAACCACATTTCCGGCGAAATAAACAATCGCGAAAACGCGGCGGCAGTTTCTGGCAGCGCCCACGCGTGCATCCCCGCGGAAAATACATATTTTGAACTCCAGCCGTTCGATTTCAAATCGAGCCAAACGAGCGCCGCCGCGCACGCCGCCGCCGGAATTGTAAAATAAAGAATCGCGTCGCGCCACCGTCGCTGCACCGCGAGAAAGCAACATAAAATGAGCCACGGCGCCGCGGCGATTTGGCGGCACAGAAGCGCACAAGATATCAAAAAAGCCGCTGTTAAGATTCCGCGTTTTCGCTCCGCAGCGTTAACGCCCGCAACGATTGATAAAATAATAAAGAGGTTGCTAATGCTATCAATTCGCGCCAAATAGAAATAACTCGCGAACGTGTCCTGAATCGCGATCCACGCGAGCGCGCTCCAAATCCCCCACGCGGCGCCGCGCCGTTTATAAACAAAATATCCGATCGCGACTCCGCACAGAAACGCGGCGGACATGCTTACAATTCGCGGCGCAGCGAGCATTTCATGCCCGAAATACTTATGACCTAACAAATAAGCGCCGCCGAGCAACGCGGGCGCGAGCGGGCCGTAAAGAAAAGATATATTTTTATCGAGAAACGGATCCGGGTACGCCGATTCTCCGTGCCACATCCGCGAGCCCATGTTGAGCACTGCGCCCTCGATATGTATCAATCCCGGAATCTCACGAATCGCCGCCAGCGTATGCGGAAGCGACGTCGCCAGAAAAATTGTTAGAATAATAATCGACAACCACACGGCCCGCGGAGCCGTGTGGTTTGTTTCTGTTTCGATACTTCCGGTTTCTGTTGCGATTGTTATGAATGCAAGAGTGCGCGGACATTGCGGTCGCTGGCTCTGCGTTTGTCAACACCGCGAGCGCACGACCGCAAACAGATTCCGCCGCACCGAACGGCCCGCCACGGTTTTCTTGGGTAGTCGCCGTGCGCCGCGTGTTTCGTACAATACGCTAGCAGCCCGTGGCAAAAGTGCTCCGCTATTTAAATATAGAGATTTTTTGTTAAATCGAGGAAAGGCGTTTGAGGCGTAGTAGGAACTTACGTCAAAACGGCTTGACAAAGAGTTAACAAAAAAGAACATATTTGAATAGGATGACTTTTGCCACGGGCTGCTAGACGTGCGCACTCTTCGCGCTCCGCCGATCAACCCAAGTTTGCGAATCAACGTTAATACAATTGCAATGTTACGAAATCTGGCTTTTCTTTTAGTATCGTTTTTATTGTTTATATCCAATGCGCACGCGCAGCGCGAGAGCTGGAGTTTTCCGAATGGAAATGATTGGAAAAAACCGGCGCTCGTCGAATGGCAGCGAAATTTTGCCGACGCAAACGCGGTCGCGCGTGCGACGGGGAAGGCGTTGCTGGTTTGTGTTAATATGGACGGCGAAGCGGCGAGCGAAAATTATGCTGGTATTCGTTATCGCGATCCTGAATTTGCTAAATTAGTAAACGCGTTTGTTCCTGTGATCGTTTCCGTCAATCGCCACAATGCGCGCGATTATAATGAACAGGGGCAGCGGATTCCGTGCCCGCGCTTTGGCCGTATTATTTGTAGTGAACACATCGAGCTCGAACCGCCCGCGTATGATAAATATTTCAAACAGCAACGCGTCGCGCCGCGACACATTGGCGTCGAAGGCGATGCTAAGATTCTATTTGATTGCTTTTTGAATTTTGATGTATCGCCCGTCGTCAAAGCGCTCAAAGAGCACGGCGGAACTGCGAAGCCCGAGAGCGTCGGTCAGCCAGCAATTGAAACAAAAGTAAAAAGCCGAAATGCTAATGATCGAATCCTCGTGGAGAAAGCTTATATTGACGGCGACGCGGCGAAGCGAAAATCGCTGCTCGAAGCGGCCGCCCACGCGAAAGGAAGCGATCCATTTGAATTGATACGTTTGGGCCTCAACGATACAAATGACGACCTGCGGGCTCTCGCGCGAAAAGCATTAACATCAACGGCAACCGCCGGCGCGGTTTCATTACTCATCGAAGCCGTGCGCCAAACGCGCGAGGAAAAGGAGCGCGACGCGCTCGTTCAATTGTTAATTCCGCTTGCTAAGGAAAATTCCCGCGCGCGAGCGATTACAATTGTTTATCGGGCCCTGAAAGAAAAATCGTCATTAGTAAAAACAAAAGACTGGGAGGCGGCATTCAAGAAAAATCCCGAACCCCCGAAAGCTAACGATGATCTCGACGCGCTTGAGCGCACGATGCAGGAGTCGCAGACAAAACTAAAAATAAGTAAAGACAACGCGGCCGCGGCAGTTGATTTTGGAAAAGCCGCTCTGCGTTTTTATGAAATTCGAACTTCGATGGGGAAAGACGCGTCGTTCGTGCTCGACGAAGCGGCCGCGATTGTTGATCATATAAAACCCGACGCGAAACATAAGTCTTCAATAAAACTTGTCCGGGGCCGAATTGAAGCGTATCGGAATAATATCATTGCCGCGGGAGCAGCGATTCAAGAAGCTCTTCCGGATTGTATACAAAACGCGTCAAGCGCCGAATCGTTACATGCGCTGTGGGTCTTCGGATCGGCGATGCGCGCGCAAATAACAAAAGCAAGTTCTGAGGGTAACAATTGGCCGGGGTCGTGGCTCACCGACGCCGACGCGGCGTTCGACATCGCCGAAAAGCATCCACTCTCGAATGCTTATGTATTCGCGGGCCACGCGGATTTGTTAATTACTGTTGAAGCGCTCGACGAGGCGGATCGCGTGATTCTCGCAGGACTACAAAAATTCGCTGATGCGTCGCCGATTCACGAACGCTATAGAAGTCGAGTTCTAGCAGATAAAGGAATCGGCGGGCTCGACGCCGCGTACGCCGAACTTATCAAAAAGAATCCGGAATCCGCGCCGATTGCATGGTTTGGCGGATATGCAGCAATCGTTTCCGCGGAGTTTCATAAACGATCGGGAAACGACGCAGATGCTAAGAATGCGTACGCGCGCACGATTGAACAATTCGAGCGCAGTATAAAAATCGACGCGGCGTACGAGGAAACCGCGAATCATCATATTGCGATGGCTAACGCCGGCCTCGCGCGCATCCACCTGGAGTCGGGCGATCTCGACGCGGCGGTCGCCGGCATTGTCGCCGCATTACAACTAAAACCCGAAGTATACGAATCGGAAGACGGCCTCGGTCGCACGCCAAAAATTACATTAAATGCGATGCGATGGGTTCTCGACGAAAAGAACCGTGAAGACCTCCGCGAGAAACTCGAAGCGTCGCTCGAAAAGATAGATTCGGAAATCGCGAGCCGCCCCGCAAAAAAGTAATCGGCGAAAAAGTAATATCTACAAATCCGACCTGCGCAGGTTTTTGTTTTTATTCATTCGCAGTTAACTCTTTTTCGGGATTTGTATTCATAACTATTTTTTCTCGCGGTTTGATTGAAGAGCGCGCTCGACCGCTCCGCGTTCTCGTGAGCTGATCGGCGATTTTAGTAAAGATTCCAGAAAAGTTACAATTTCAGGATCATTTGTATTTTGCGCCGCGCCAAACGCCGCGCCGCGCAAACGATTGTGATTGGAACCGGCGGCGGCGATGATCGCCGAGCGCATCGCGGCGCGGTCGTCATCGGTTATGAATTCTTTATTCTTAACATCTTTGACAATCGTGGCGAGCGCGGGAACCGCCATTTGCCTCAATTCGTACGGTTCGCCGACGGCGCAAGCCTTTACAAGAAATGGAATCGACCGCTTTACATCAATTTTCCGCAACGATTCCAATGCTGCAATTCGAATCACCGAACGTTCGCTCGGCATACTTAACATTTCGACGCAGTAGTCAAATGCATCCAATTTCATAATGGCCGCGAGAGAACGAATCGCCTCCGCGCGCGGACCGTACGCCTGATCACTCGTCGCGACTTTCTTGAGCGCCTCGACAATAGATATATCAATTTCATTTGTAAATTTTCCAAGCGCCCGCGACGAGGAGCGGCGAACAGAAGCTTCCGAATCCGAGAGCGCCGCGAGCAGGGCAGACTTCGAATCTTTATTCATAAATCCGTCGAGTGCATCCGCCGCCGCGACGCGGATTTCTTTATAATCCGTGGAAGTTAACTTTTTCGCGAGCGCATTCGCAGCGGCTTCTTTTTCGGCGTCCGAGCGTTTTGATACATTTTGCCCGAGCGCCGCGCACGCTTGTTTTCGGCCGACGGGATCAGGATCGAGCTCCATTTGTGCAATCCATTCATTCACCGGTTTTTGATGTCTAATAATCGCGCCGAGCCACGACCCTTCATCAAATCGTACAAAAACCGGAATTTCTGCTGCGAGGAATTCATAACGATGTTCCGCGTTTTCAAACCAGACGCGATGCATCTCGGTGCGCCCGCCGGAATAGGCTAATAAAATATCCACGGGCATTTTAAATAAAGGCAAGAGCGCCGAAACTTTCTGAACTTGCTTTAATGTTACAATGCAAGTCTCTTTATCGGCATCATACGTATTGGTTATTTCGAGAACGGGCGCGCCGTGTAAATACACCCATTCTTGCCAAAACCATTCGAGGCCGCGACCTGTAACATCGGCAAAGACGCGATCGAGATCGCGCGTTTCGACCAAGCCGTCCTGGTATTTTTTACAATATATCTGAATCGCTTTTCTAAATTGTTCGTCGCCGACGACGAATCGCAACATATGCAATACCGTCGAGCCTTTTGTATAAACGTGCGCGTTCGCCGCGTCCGACGTCCGATTGAACGCTTGTGTTACAAGCGCCATCGCACCGCCCGCGGGATCGCCGCCGAGGAAACCCGCGCGCTGCCCGTCCATATATAAACGATACGCGTCGATCCCCTTCGCGTGTTCATACCAAAGCGCGGTGAAATAAGTAGCGAATCCTTCGTTAAGCCACAAATGACGCCAGCCATTGCAAGTTAACAAATCGCCCCACCATTGATGCGCGAGTTCGTGTGCTACTAATCCGTCGGAGTCGCGTTCGAGCCGGCTGCGCTCGTCGTGTAATGTTAAATCGGTCTGCGTCGTCGCGGAGACGTTCTCCATTCCGCCTGTTACAAATTCGGTGACCGCCGTTTGTGAATATTTATGATACGGATACGGAGTGCCGATCCATTCGCCGAAGAATTCTATCATTTCCGGCGTTTTCCCGAATGAACGGCGCGCGGTGGCTTCGCCAACGCCAGGCCCAACATAATATTCGACGGGCACGCCATTCACGTCGTCGGCGTATTTCTCCCACGGTCCAATCGCTACAGAAATAAGATAGGTACAATTCGGCCGGTCCATTTGATATTTCCACGCCCGCGTCGCGCCGCCTTTGTCTTCAGTAACACTGAGAAATTTACCATTGCTGACGGCTGTTAATTCTTTTTCAACATGCAGCGTTGTCGTCCACGTCGCGCGGTCATTTGGATAATCGTGCATCGGAATCCAATGATGATTATTCTGCGACTGGCCCTGCGAAAAGCATTGATACCATTTCGATTCGTAGCCGGGCTCGGGGCCGGTCCAGTGCAATCCGTTGGTCGGCGAACCTTCATAATCAATTGTGATCTGTAGCGTATCGCCGGGCTTCACGTGAGCGGGCTTTTGTATATATAATCTTTTCGCGTCGGCGCGGAACGCAATATTGGTATCATTAACTAACGTTTTCGTCGCGCGGATTTCTCGGGCGTCGAACGGCAGCTCGCGCGCGTCTCCGTCGAGAATTATTAACGTTTGCTTCGTCGTGCCGCGAATAGTCTTGGCCTTCAAATCGAACCAAAGCTCAATATCTAAATGTTTCAAATCGTAAACTCGATCGACCCACGCGTTCGTTCCCGATTCGAGAAACGGCGGTTTTGTTACATTACCATCTTTCGCGGGCGCGCTCGAAGGCCGCGAGGCGCGCGAGGAAGCATCCTGCGCCAGCGTATTGGTTGCGATCGACGGCAGCGCGGCCGCGACCAACATTAACAAAAGAATGCGAACGGGGGCGGCGGGGTAATGTTTCATATTTTTCATTCTTTGTTATCTTACGTTCATTGTGCGAATCAGTGCATTCCAGTTTTCTCCGGTTCCGGGCGGCGTGCCCGAGAATCTTGCGCGCGCCGCGGGCGCCGTCGAAAAAGCCGCGGCCGCGGGAGCAAAGCTCATTGCGCTTCCGGAATTGTGGGCGACGTCGTTTGCGTTCGGAAACGTTAGCATTGCAATTGAAGCAAGCCAAAACGCAATTGTAAAATTGCAGGAATTGTCGGCGCGTCTCGATATTTGTATTGTTGGATCTGTATTATCCAAGTCGCCGTCGTCGAAACCTTACAATTCGTCCATCGTGATGGACCGCGGCAAGGTCGTCGAAACGTATCATAAAACGCACCTGTTCACTCCGACGCGCGAAGACGCCGTTTTCGAACGCGGCTCGTCGTTTCCGCGCGTCGTCGAAACGTGCGCCGGGCGCGCCGGCACCGTGATTTGTTATGATTTGCGTTTTCCGGAATTGTGTCGTTCGCTGTTCGTAAACGGCGCTGAAATTGTTATTGTTCCCGCGCAATGGGCGTCGGAACGCGCCGAACAGTTTCGAACACTACTGATGGCGCGCGCCGTGGAGAATCAGAGTGTTTATATTGGCGTGAACCGCACGGGCTCCGAATCGTCGATTAGCGGAACTAATATTAACTTTCCCGGCCGTTCGATTATTATTAACGCGCTCGGCGAAATTGAAGCCGAGGCGACGGACGCCGAACAGCTGATTTTTGCGGATATTGATTTTCGCCGCCAAGCCGCGTTCCGCCGGTTGATTCCGTGCGCGGCCGACCGCCGCCTCGATTTATACAAAACGGCAGGCACGAGCGAACTCGGCCCGGAACTGTTATCTTAATTAGCCATGCTTGACTCCGTTCGTGCCCTCGCCGAGGCGGCGACTTCGTCGGTTTTGGCGATGAATCCACGCGACCCGGCGGCGATCGTCGACACCCTCGCCGGCGCGCGCCGCGTTTTTCTCGTGGGCGCCGGGCGCACCGGGCTCGTCGCGCGATCGTTTGTGATTCGTTTGCGACAGCTCGACGTCGAGGCGTTCATGGCCGGCGAGGCCGCGACGCCGCGGCCGAATGTTCATGATTGTGTTATTGTTTGTTCCGGCTCGATGCGCACGCCCTCCATTGTTGCAATTTACAAAAGAATGATCTCCGCGCGCGTTCCCGTATTAGTTATTACGAGCGACGGCGTTGTTCCCCCGAATCACGCGAGCGCGGCGCCCGGAAAAGTTATATATATTCCGGTCGGCGATCGCTCGAAGGCGGCACCGCTCGGAACTGTGTTTGAATTAGCGTTGCAGTTATTGTTAGATGGCATTCTCCCGGAATTGATGCAAAGATTCCGCCGCGACGAAAAGTCGATGTCGCACTGGCACACGACTCTTGAGTAGGCGTGGAACACGGCTCTCGAATAGAATAGCGGAGTAATAACATTGGCTTTTGCTACAATTCCAGAACTCATCGCTGAAATCCGCGCTGGGCGCATTATTATTATTGTTGACGATCCGCGGCGCGAGAACGAAGGCGATGTCGCGATCGTCGCCGAAAAAGTAACTTCCGACGCGATCCAATTTATGGCGCGGCGGGCGGCGGGCGAAATTTGTTTAGCATTGGCGCCGGAGATTTGCAGACAACTACAATTGCATCCGCAAACTGTAGTCAACACCACGCGGCGCGGAACGGGATTTACTGTTACAATCGACGCGCGCGACGGAATTACAACTGGCATTTCCGCGCGCGAACGAGCGTTAACCATTCAGACGGCGGTGCGCCCGAATTGTAAACCCGAAGAATTAGTAAGACCTGGGCACGTTCATCCGCTTCGCGCGCGCGAAGGCGGCGTGCTCGTGCGGCCCGGACACACGGAAGCAATTGTAGACTTGGCGCGGCTTGCGGGTTTGCGTCCCGCGGGCGTTATTTGTGAAATTCTGCGCGAGGAAGACGACGAACCCGCGCGTCTCGGCGATCTCGAAAAATTCGCCGAAAAGCATAATTTAAAGATCGGATCGATCGAAGATTTGATACGTTTTCGCCGCGAGCGCGAAAAATTAGTAACGCGAATTGAAGCGAGCGTGCCGCTGCCGTCGCGTTTTGCACATTCGGCGCCGGCCGACTTTCGGCTTCATTTGTATCGTTGCGACGTCGACAACAGTGAACATCTAGCTGTAACATTAGGATTCCCGGAGCCGGATATTAACGGTCAATTTCCGCGGCAGGACGGGCCCGTGCTCGTGCGCGTTCACAGCGAATGTTTAACAGGCGACGTGCTCGGTTCGCTGCGGTGCGACTGCGGCGCGCAGCTCGAAGCGTCGCTCGATCAAATTAGTAAAGCGGGCCGGGGAGTTTTAGTTTATATGCGCGGCCACGAAGGGCGCGGGATCGGGCTCGCGCATAAGTTAAGAGCGTATAAGTTACAAGATACGGGGCTTGATACAGTTCAGGCGAATGAGGCGCTCGGCTTTCCCCCCGACATGCGCGAATACGGAATCGGCGCGCAAATCCTTTCCGACCTCGGCGTTTTTCAAATGAAGTTATTAACAAATAATCCGAAGAAACTCGCCGGGTTGAACGCGTTCGGCCTCGAGATCGTCGAGCAGATTCCGATCGAAGTGGAACCGAATGCTAAGAATATGAAATATTTACAAACGAAAAAAGAGAAGCTCGGCCACAAGCTAAAAAACATCGAAAAAGCGGAATAGGGACAGGTGAGGGGACAGGTTTAAACCTGTCCCCTGTTAACGTTTTTTTGTGTCCTACGACTGGTTTGCTATGGTTTTGCGTACACGCCCGTTTCGAACCGCCGCCGTTTTTGTAGTGATCTTCGCTGTCGCGCCGCTATGGAATTGTAGCGTTGCGCCTCCGCGTGCGGAGACGCTCCCCATCCACGCGACACCGATGCGCCGGCACGGCCATCGCGCGCATTTATTAGATGACAAAATCTTTGTCTTCGGCGGATTCTCGAGCAAATCATTAACATCGGACCGCGGCGCGCGCGAAACCTGGATTTTTGATACTAAGACTGGCTCCTGGAGCCCCGGACCCAATCTAAACGATGAGCATGCGTTCGCGCCGTCGGCGATTGTTAACAATTCGATTATTGCCATCGGTGAATCGATCGAACGTTACGATGCTACAAAAGGCGTTTGGGAAACGTTCGCCGCACCCGGCCTGACTCCGCGGTCTCACTTCTCCGCGACGGCGCTCGGAACTCGAATCTTTACGATTGGCGGTTTTCCCCAGGAGCTCGGCCGATTTATGTGTTTTGATATTACTACAAAAAAACAAATCGACGTTCCGCCGTTTCCTGATGCAGAGCCGGGCGACCATTTCCAAATTATTGCTACAATTGGAAATGCGATCCACGTCGTCGGCGGGGTTAGAGCTTCCGTCGTGGATGGAATAAAGAAGCACTGGGTCTTCGAGAACAACGCGTGGCGCGAGGCCGCGCCCCCGCCGGTGGAAGTCTGGGCCAAATTCGGCGCGCACCAGGCCGTCGGCTCGAAGTTATTTATTTTTTCAAACCGCTCGGGACTTTGCTTCGACGCTAAGACTGGCGCCTGGACTTCCGTTGCTCCAATTCCGATCGAAGTTTGCATGCCCGCTTGTTTTGCGGCCGGCGAGTTTATTTATGTTCTCGGCGGCCTCACCCAGCCGAACAGCAATCACATCTATATTTATGACACTCAAAAGGACGTTTGGATGCGGACGCAGTGAACTTTCGGGCGCACCGCGCCGCGTGGCTCGTCCAATTCCACATCATGTCCGCGGCACCCAAACTCATAGCGCTCTCCTCGCGTGCGTATCAGCGATCCGCAATGGTTCAAAACGGATCCGAGCTATCCATGCCGAAGTCAAACGTTAATAAACCGGGCGATTCGCCGCGCGATAAGCCTGAGATTCCGAAGGCCGAATCGTTAGCATCTGCATCGTTAACATTGGCGGAGCGCTCGGATTCCGAATTGGTGGAAATTACGCGCGCGCATCCGAATGCAGACGAACGCGATGCGGCGTTTCGCGTGCTCGTCGAACGTTACAAATCGCGGGTCTTTAATCTTTGTTTTAAAGTGTTGCGAAATGTAACAGATGCGGAAGACGCCGCACAGGACACATTCTTAAAAACTTACAAAAAACTCGAATCGTTCCGCGGCGACGCCTCCTTCTTCAGCTGGCTTTATTTGATAGCTTTAAATACAGCGCGCGACCGGCTCTCTTCGATTCACCACCGTCGTCTGACTCGATCGCGAGATATTACAGAATTCGAACCGATGCCGCCGCCGGCGCAGGACCGCCCCGACACGGCGCTCGAACGCGAAGACATGCGCAACCTCGCGCGAAAAGCGCTTGCTAAAGTTCCGCCGCATTTTCGCAGTGTTCTGATTCTTCGAGAATTCGAAGGATTACAATATAAAGAAATCGCGGCGATCCTCGGAACGACGGTCGGCACTGTTACATCGCGCGTGAATCGCGCGCGTGAAAGTTTTAAGAAGTTTATGGAACATCTCGTTCCCGGAATCGAAGACAAGAATAATTAATATTATAAAAGAACAAACCACACTTTATTAAAATGAATCATATCCATTGCAAATTAGTAAAAACAAAGCTTTCGGCGTTTCACGACGGCGAGCTCGGAAAGAGCGAGTCGGAGTCGGTGCGCGAGCATTTGTTGAATTGCCAGAATTGTAGAAACGCGGCCGCCGAGTATCGCAATATATCAAAATGGCTCGCGCCGGATTCCGAAGCTCCCGCGATGAGCGTTAATTTTACAGATCGCGTGATGGAGCGAATCTATCAAGAAACGGGCGGCGAGGCTCCGCGAGTTTTATATTATCGTTCGGCCGTTCGCGCGGTTTCGATGGCGGCTGCGATCGTGCTCGGCGTGAGTTTATTGTATCTTGCGGCGCCGCGATCTTCGGGCATCCTCGACGCCGCGTCGCAACGCGACGTGGAAGCGCGCATCCAAGCGATGCGAGAACTCGGCAACCAGCCTGTACATTTGTTAAATAGCGCGGGATCGCGACCTACTAACAAAAATCAAAAGTAAACTTGCCCCGATCGTTAACTTGACCGTGGAAATCCGATCGTTGGTCTTTGCGTCGCTGCTCGCCGCTGCGGCGGGCTCCGTCGCGACGCTCGCAATTCAAAAGGCGGCTGGCACCTTTGACGTTCGCGACGCCGAAGCGCTCCCGCGCTATGAAGACCAGTTCATTCACGAATTTGAATTGCCCGAGTCGGATCGAAAACTGGTCCGCTCGATTCTTTACAAATACCGCGATCGCCGCCGCGCGATCGAAGGACGCTCGGCGTCGAAAGCGTCGAAGGAACTCTCCGATCTTGGGCGGACGATTGACGCCGAACTGTGTGCTATCCTCCCGCCCGATCGTCAAACGCGTTATAACGATTGGCTCGCGCGGCGTTGATATAACTCAAAACTCTACGTCTTCTTCGCTCACGCCAGTCTTAGTTTAGTAAAATTAGTTTAATAAAAAACCATGGCCAAAGCTTCCGCCGCACACGTGACTCATGATCGCTTCTCAGCGGTCGTCGTCGACGGCACTGCAAAACGTTGGAAAATTGTATCATCCGATGCGGGCGAGATTGCGCCTACCGCCGAAGGCGAAAATCCGACGGCTTCGATCACGGCCGCGGTCACCGGCGGACTTAAAAAAATACACGCGCCGCGCGAGCCGTTTACGCTCGCGGTTTCGTCGTCGGACTCGGTTTTTCGATCATTACAATTACCGTTCACGGGCGACGACGCGATTGAAAAAGTATTAAAGTTCGAAAGCGAAAGCCAATTTCATCAATTTAATATTGATGATGTCGTCGTCGAACATATAACCATTGAAGAGCACAAATCGGCAACGGATATATTAGTTGCCGCCGTTCCGAAAAAATTCTTGAGGTCACAAATTGAGGCGCTTGACCGCGGCGGTTACGACCCGAATATTGTTGATCTTGACGCGATTGCATTATTTAACGGAATTATAGGAACCGCGTCGGTGCCCGAGCAGGGATCGTCGCTGATTATTCATATTGGCCGCGAAGAAACGATCGCATTGTTAATTGAAGATCGAAAACTTCGCACGGCCCGTTCGATGCGCACCGGGCTTTCTTCAATGCAACAAACCGTCGCGCAGGATCTTGGAATTAGCGAATCCGACGCGGCATCGAAAGTTGCACAATTATCATCAGGAGCCGCGCCCAGCGGAGATTTAGTATCCACGTATTCGGAATCGGCGCCGCGCGCGGAATTAGATAAACGGCCCGAGGAACTTGAAAAAGATATTATTGAAGAACGAAAAGTAGAATTAGTAAAACGGCTTCAACGCGAAGCGCTCCGAACCTGCGCCGCGGAAGCGCGCAAGGGCCCCGATGAAGTTTTCGTCTGCGGCGAAGGCGCGGGAATTCCTGGAATTATAGAATCGCTCGGAGCGGCGCTCGAAGTACCGGCTCGCGAATTGGATTTGTTTGCAAACGTTGAAGGCGCTCCATCAGATATTAACATTCGGCGCCGCTGTGCGATCGCGCTTGGTGCGGCCCTGCGCGGCATCGGCATTGACGCTACAAATACGAATTTCCGGCAGGAAGATTTGAAGTTTGCAAAAAAACTCGAGTCGCTAAAGATTCCGCTCGCGGCCATCGCCGCGACGATCGCATTCACGATCCTTCTCCAGAATATATATACTTATCGCGAACTTGATTCGAAGCGCGTGACGCTGGCGAATATTGCAAAAGTCGCCGAAGACGCGATCACGGTTCGCATTCCGAAGAAAGGCGCCGCGATTAAAAAGTACGCCGAAGATACGCCGGCCGACCGGATGCGGCACTACCGCAATTTTCTTAATAATGAACTGACCAATCTTAAGAATATTTACGGCGCCGGCGGCACTTCATTTACAAAACCGCAGTCGGCCTGGGAAGCGTGCGACCGCGTCTTTTCGGTAATGTTAAAAATGCAGGACGACATGGGATTGTTTGTATTAGATCGGTTCGCGGCGACAACGAATACATCGAATCCGATGACACCCGGCATCGACGTGCGCATCACGATGACTTTCTTCGGCGACGGCGAGAGCGCGTCGAAGCGCTGCGTTGAATTCCGCAAGCGGCTTAAAATGAATAAATGGTGCATCGACACGACGGAAGGCACCGCGACGCCGATGGAAGGCGGCAACGGAATTACATACGAAGGCCTGACGATTCGAGTGGATTTAACAAAAGAAACGCAAATCGATAAATAAACTTAATAATTACAAAATAACTACTAAATATTAACATGGGCATTATTCGCGATCTTTGGAACGACCCCGATCCTATCAAATGGTTCATTTTTGGAGGCATCGGGCTTTCGCTGGCGCTCGGCGGCGCGCTTTATTGGCAAAACGGAAAAGTCGCACAGCTGCAGGAAAATATCATTAGTTTTCAGCGCACGCCGAAGAACGCGGGCGACATTGCTCCGACGGGCTCGCTCCAGGAGATTAATGATAAAACCGACCAGCTTGCGGGAATGTTTAAACAAGTTGAAGACGATCCCTTTGCGAATCTGGATGAAGATCCGTCGTCGGGCGCGTCGTCGTACGTGATTCGAAGCGGCACGGGCGCAAAGATTCCCGATCCTAAAGTTAGCACTTCGGCCGGCCGCGGCGGTTCAAGTTATGTTGATACAGAAATCAATGTATCTTTTCCAGGCCAGAAGGCGTTCCCGAGAAATAACATTAGGGTATTTTTATATAATATGGAGCGTTCGCCGCTCGTCGTTTGCACACACCTCGCGCTGAATCCCGGCGACCGAAATCATAAGAATGGGCAGACGCTTCCGCCCGACGGAACGGACCAGTGGACGCTTGAAAGTAAATTTACAGTTCGCCGGCCGAAGGTTCAGGCCCCGAAATAAAAATAGATATTCTACCTTTCTGTAGCTTTCGCGAATTCCATCCAATCCTGCAGCGCGACGACTTCGTAGTCGCGCCGTTTCAAAGCTCCAATTCCGCTGACGGCCGCCTGCGCGCCGGAAAGAGTTGTAATCACCGGCACGCCGAGCTGAACCGCGCGCGCCCGCACGCGAACGTCGTCCGCGCGCGCCGCGCGTCCGTGTGGAGTATTGATAACTAACACTAAATCGCGGTTTGCTAACAAATCGAGAACGTTGGGCCGGCCTTCATGAACTTTATTCACGCGCTCGCTATCAATTCCCGCGGCGCGAAGCGAATTGTAGGTTCCTTCTGTCGCGACGACTTGAAATCCAAGATCGACTAAGTTGCGCGCGACGGGAAGAATCTTGCGCTTGTCGGAATCTTTAACAGATACAAATACGCGGCCGTGTTTGGGTAATGTTAATCCTGCGCCCATCGCCGCCTTCGCGAACGCTAATCCAAATTCTTTATCAATTCCCATCACTTCGCCGGTCGATTTCATTTCCGGCCCGAGAACGGTATCCACGCCCGGGAATTTAACAAATGGGAACACGGGCATCTTCACGCTGACATGCCGCGGAATCACTTCATTTGTAAACCCGAGTTCTTTTAACTTTTTCCCAACCATCACTTTCGCGGCGAGTTTCGCGAGCGGCACGCCGATCGCTTTTGATACATACGGAACGGTGCGCGACGCGCGCGGGTTCACTTCCAATACATATAAACGATCGTCCTTCACCGCGAATTGTATATTCATCAATCCGATCACATTCAGTTCTTTCGCGAGCGCAAATGTAGCTTTGCGGATTTCATCACAAATCGCGCGGCCGAGCGAAAACGGCGGGATCGCGCACGTCGAATCGCCCGAGTGAATTCCAGCTTCTTCGATATGTTCCATAATGCCGCCGATCACGGCCGTCTCGCCGTCGGAAATGCAATCAACATCGACTTCGACGGCATCTTCCAGAAACTTATCAACTAGAATTGGCTTGTCGGGCGCGGCCTCAATCGCCGCCGAGAGACTTTGATCGAGTTCGTCATCGCTATATACAATTCGCATCGCGCGTCCGCCGAGTACAAAACTCGGCCGCACGAGAACGGGATACCCGAGGCGCTTTGCAATTCTGCGCGCTTCTTTCTTAGTAAGCGCAATTCCGTTCTCGGGACATTGCAACTTTACTTTTTTTAGTAATTTAGCAAATAACTCGCGGTCTTCGGCGCGTTCGATCGATTCGACGCTCGTGCCGATCAGCGGCGCGCCGGCGTCGTGCAGCGAACGCGCGAGGTTGAGTGGCGTCTGTCCGCCGAATTGTACAATCACGCCGAACGGCTTTTCGCGTTCGACAATATTTAAAACGTCTTCTGTTGTAAGCGGCTCGAAAAATAACAAATCCGAAGTATCAAAATCGGTGGATACTGTTTCCGGATTCGAATTGACCATGATCGATTCGATGCCGAGCTCGCGCATCGCAAACGCCGCGTGAACACAACAATAATCAAACTCGATTCCCTGGCCGATCCGGTTCGGACCTCCGCCGAGAATGATAACTTTCTTTCGGTCGGTAACGCGCGCTTCATCCTGCGATTCGTACGTTGAATAATAATACGGAGTTCGAGCAATAAATTCCGCGGCGCACGTATCGACTAATTTGTAGTCAGGGACAATCCCGTGCTCTTTGCGAATCGCGCGAATCTCCATTTCTTTTTTGTTAAATACAGTTCCGAGCTGTCGGTCGCTGTAGCCGCGCTTCTTCGACGCTCGTAACAATTCTGCAGTTAACGCTTCGTCGCCGCGTTTTCCCGCCGCAATCAAACGATCCTCGAATTCTACTAATTCGGCAATCGGACGGAGGAACCAGAGGTCGATTTTTGTAGCATCCGCGACTTCCTGCGCGCTCATCCCCGATCGCATCGCGTAACGAATATAATGAATGCGATCGGTATTGGGCGTGCGCAGTTTGCTAAGAATCTCCTCTCGCGGCGGCGTTTCGCCCGAAAGATACAAATCCTTCGCGTCGAGCCCCATTCCGAATCGGCCCACTTCGAGGCCACGCAGCGCTTTTTGTAATGATTCGGTAAAGGTGCGTCCGATCGCCATCACTTCACCGACGCTCTTCATCTGCGTTGTTAACGTTGTGTCGCTGCCCGGAAATTTCTCAAAGGCAAATCTGGGAATTTTTGTAACAACGTAGTCGATCGTCGGCTCAAAACACGCTTTCGTGTCTTTTGTTATATCATTTGGAATTTCGTCGAGCGTGTAACCGCATGCTAATTTTGCCGCGACGCGCGCGATCGGATAGCCCGTCGCCTTCGATGCGAGCGCGGAGCTGCGCGACACGCGCGGATTCATTTCAATAATCGCCATGCGCCCCGACGTCGGATGCAGCGCGAATTGTATATTTGAACCGCCCGTCTCGACGCCAATTTCGCGAATGATAGCAATCGACGCGTTGCGCATTCGTTGATATTCGCGATCGGTTAATGTTTGCGCCGGCGCCACCGTGATCGAATCGCCGGTGTGAACGCCCATCGGATCAAAGTTCTCAATCGAACAAACAATAACAACGTTATCTTTAGTATCCCGCATCACTTCCATTTCAAACTCTTTCCAACCCGCGATCGACTGTTCGACTAATATTTCCGATTTCATCGAAAGACTAAGACCGCGTTCTGCAATCGTTTCAAACTCTTCGACATTATAAGCAATGCCCCCGCCCGCTCCGCCGAGCGTGTAGCCGGGCCGGATCACGCACGGAAGGCCAATGTCCGAAAGCGCGGCGCGCGCTTCGTCGAGCGAATGTGCAATTCCGCTGCGCGGCACGTCGAGCCCGATCTTTAACATAGATGCTCGAAACAAATCGCGATCTTCACCCTTTCGGATCGCTTCATATTTCGCGCCGATCATCTCAACGTTATATTTCTCTAAAACGCCGCTTTCATACAATTTAATGGCTGTATTTAATCCGGTCTGCCCGCCCAATGTTGGTAATAACGCGTCGGGTCTTTCTTTAGCTATTATCTTTTCAACCGCCTCGGGCGTGATCGGTTCAATATAAGTACGATCCGCGGTTTCCGAATCCGTCATGATCGTCGCCGGATTCGAATTTACTAATAAAACTTTGTAACCTTCTTCGCGAAGCGCTTTGCAAGCCTGCGTTCCCGAATAGTCGAATTCACACGCTTGGCCGATCACAATCGGGCCGGAACCAATAATTAGTATCGATTTGATATCCGTTCGCTTGGGCATTCGGGAGTCGTGCGGGCGGTGGAGCTGGGGAGAGGGTTCGGCTTGCCTCGGGCGTTGGGCAAACTTTCGAAACTTATCGCACTCTCGCGGTAGCGGCCAACGGCTCTTTGGGCGGCGCTGCGAACACGAGTTCGGAAAGCCGCTGTTTCTTGCGTACCATCCTCGCCCCCTGTTTTTACTTTAGATCGTGAAACTCTCGCAATACGCCGTACCCACGCTCGCCGCGATTATTACTTTTCTCGGCCTCATTTGGGCTCTCGGAGGATCCTGCAGTTCGCCCAATTCTTCGTCGGGCCCAGCGCTCACGGAGTCGGATCTTGGTCCGCGAAATGTAATGATCTCCGAAGTGTTACAACCGGATTTGGTTACATTAGATGACGGCACAAAACTAAGACTTTCCGGGCTCGGCGATAATTTATTACCTATTTCCGGCGAAAGCGCGCCGGCATCGCGCGCAGCGTTTACGTTAGGAAAAGTTAAAAGTGAATTGGAAGGAAAAACGTTTTTGTTACGACCTGATCCGCCGCGGCCGTCCGACCTCGGCGAGCTGCGCGGCGAATTGTGGCGAACGGATTCCGGAATATTGCAATCGGTGAACGAAGAATGGTTACGTCGCGGCGACGCGCTGCTGGATCTCACGCGCGGCGACGCGATCGGCGACGACCGATTCTTAGCATCCGCAAAAGTATATGCAAATCCGCGGTCGCGCCGGTTGCAGACGCCGCTCGGATTCCAGTGCGGAATTGTATTACCGCTTTATTCAAAAGAAGAATCTTACGATTACGGGCCAAAGCTACAAGAAATCAAAGATCACGGCGCGACGTGGGTTTCTTTACTATTTGTTTGGATGATCGACAGAATGGACGGCGATCAAATCCAGCCGAGGAGAAATCAAATGCGCATGGAGGAGAATCGTTCGCCGTCCGACGCCGTTTTAATGGATACTATCAAAAAAGCGAAGGCGCTCGGGCTGCGCGTATTGTTATTTCCAATTGTATTACCCTACAAACCCGGGCCCGATGACTGGCGCGGAAGCTACCGCCCTGCGAGACGCTCCGCGTTTTTTGAGAATTACGGACAATTTATATTAAGACACGCGGACATGGCCGAGGCGCTCGGCGTCGATGCGTTTTCGATTGGTAGTGAACTTATTTCGCTCGAAGGCCGCAAGGATGAACCGCACAGCGAGCATGATACAAAATGGTGGAGAAAAATTGTTAGATCTGTGCGCGCGCGTTTCGGCGGCCGGATCACGTACAGCGCCAACTGGGATCATTATCAATATCTCGGGATTATTGACGAACTCGATTTTGTAGGATTGACCGCTTACTACTCTTTAACAAAAGATCCGAACGCGTCCGTGGACGACATGGTGGAAGCCTGGAAGCATATTTTGAAAGGGTTAGAAGAGTTTTCGAATGAAGTGAAGCGGCCAATGGTGTTTACAGAAGTTGGTTACTTTTCGTTAAAAGGTACAAATACCGACCCGTGGAATTATAAAATGAACGAGCCGGTCGATCTCGAAGTTCAAAAAAGATGTTATGAAGCGTTTGTTAAAGTTTTTTCAAAGCCGAACTGTTTCGCCGGAGCCTACTTTTATGATTGGTATGACGAGGGCGGGCGCAACGACAAAAGCTATACTCCGCGCGGGAAACCCGCAGCGGAAGTGATGAAAAATTTCTTTAATGTTGCTAAGAATCTTCCGCCGCCGGTTCACGATCCGGCGAGATAATAATAGAATCTTAAACTCGCGAACGCTCGATGGCGTTTTTGAGTTCGCGCGGATCGAGTGTTACAATTTCGGCGCCGCCGATTCCAGCCGGCAAAATAAATGTTAACTTTCGGTTGATGATTTTCTTGTCGGAGGCGGTGAGTTCGAGCGCTTTCTGAATATCCACGCCGTGCGGCCACGAAAAAGGCAGTTTCACTTTTTGTAGCAATTCGACGACGCGGTTTTTAACGGATATATCCATTGTTCCACGCACCACCGCCGCTTCGCACGCGACGCGCAGCCCGATCGCCACGGCTTCGCCATGATGAAATTTACGATAATTCGTGGCGGCTTCGAGCGCGTGCGCGGTCGTGTGGCCAAGATTCAGTATTCGCCGCGCTCCGTGGTCTCGTTCGTCGCTTTCTACAATTCCGGCTTTTAGTTGTATCGACCAGCGGATCGCGCGCTCACATTGTTTCGGTTCGCACGTTAATAATGCTTCGCCGTGCTTTTCCAAGTATTCAAAAAAGTCCGCGTCGCATGCGAGCGCAATCTTGATCATTTCGGCGAAGCCGCCCGAGCGTTCGCGACGCGGCAGCGATGCTAACGTTTCGAAATCAATAACGATCGCGCTTGGCGGCCAGAACGAGCCGGCGAGATTTTTTCCAGACTTTAGATCGACGCCCGTTTTTCCGCCGATCGCTGCATCGACCATTCCTAATAATGTCGTCGGCGCCGCGATCCACGACACGCCGCGCAAATACATCGAAGCTACCAATCCCGCGACGTCGGTTACAACGCCCCCGCCGAGGCCGATGATGATACTTTTCCGGTCGAGGCGGTGCGAAGCTAAGAATTCAAGCGCGTTCGAGACGGTCCGCAGATTCTTATTCTTTTCGCCGGCCGGAAACGTAAATATAACGTTTGGCGTCTCGTTCGTTTTTGATACATTTAACTTTTTCGCGAAAAGCCGCGCGGTCGTGGCGTCGGCGATCGCGGCGCGCTCGCTCGCTGCGCGCACGAACGCTAACGAATGAATATCCTTAAGAATCCCGCTCCCGACGTAAACGGGGCACGAACCCGCCGCCGTTTTGATCGTTAAGAATGGCTTCGGTAACAAAGGTTGCTTTAAAATATATTAATTTTTTCGCAATTACTTCGACGCCATCGCCGCGTCGACAAGCGCCTTAAAGAGTGCTTGCGACTCGGGCGAATCGGGCGACCGCTCGGGATGCCACTGTACTCCCATCAAAAAATGACCGTTCGCAGATTCGAATGCTTCAATTAACCCGTCGGGCGCGTGCGCGGAAATCTTAAACATTCGCGGCACTTCGCTGACTCCCTGGTGATGGTGCGATACTACATTTGTTTTTGTAACACCGAGAATGGACGCGAGCCGCGACGATCGATCCATTTCAACGGCGTGTTCGGCGCGGTGGTTTAAGATATTATTAATCTTCGAGTCCGGCAGGTGTTGATACATTTTCCCGCCGCCGGCGATCGCGAGCATTTGCATTCCCAGGCAGATTCCTAACGTTGGGATTTGTTGATTTAAGACGGCGTTCGAGAGCGCGAAATCAAAGTCTTGCCGTCTGCGATCCATCAATTGCACGGATGGGTGCAGCGGAATTCCAAGCGCGCGAAGATCCATATCGCCGCCGCCTGTTAAGATTAAGGCGTCGACGCGTTTTAACAATTCGGGCACGTCTTCGGGCGCTCCCGCGGGGAACACGATCGGAATGCCTCCCGCGCGCCGCACGGCATCTATATAATTAAGTTCAATTTGAATCGCGGGCGCGGAATCGTTTTTAACGTCGCCGTTTATACCAATCACTGGCTTCATGCGCGAAGAATGGCGCACGCCGCGTCGAATGCAATGATTCTTATTTTGTGGTCACTTTGTTAATGTTAAATGTAGCCGGAGGATGGCGTCGCGATTCTCCTGAAGTTCCATCGCGCGAAACGCATGCTCAAAATCCTCCCAGCGAAAATCAGAAACGCCGCGCGCGACCCGGCGGATTCCTACACTTGGATCGGCGGCATAACCATAAAGCCACTCGACGACCTGCTCGTTCGGCAAATACCAACGTTCGGGATTTCGAAGGTCGACCAACGTCAACGGTCGTTCGAAACCAACCTCATCGCGAACGCGGCTGCACGCGGCAAGTTCAAGATTCTCCGACGGGAGAATCGGGCCCTCGATCGGCCCCCACATCGTTTCATGTTTGGGAACGTGCCGAAGCATCAAATACTGAAGTTCGCCACCGCGTTCGGTGAATACAAATACTTTGATCCGGTGTTGTAGTGACATCATGTGTAACACCTCGGAATTGATATCGGCCTGTGTTGGAACTAGCGCCGCCGCGCGCGAACGCAACTAAATCACTTCATTTCAATTCAGGCAAATTTCAAAGTGCATCTCGGAAATTTATTTCGGACGGCGCGGCCTCCGGCCCGTTCGCGGGAGTACGGTCATCCCGTTTAATTAACGCCGAGCACCGACGCGCGCAGTGTCGAAAACGGGAGCGCGCCTTTTTGTAATATTAACGAATGAATCGACGCCGCCGAGAGCGTGTTTCGTTCGCGTAACTGTTGAAAGATCTTTTCGAACTCGGTGCGACCTATCAATTCCAATGCTAATGTTGGATCGGCAGCGCAACGCTTCGCTTCGCGCTCGGCCATTTCGCTTTCGAGAAACGCGCGCCGCCGAAAAATTTCTGTAGCTTCCGCGACGCTCATCGTGCCGCCGTGAATGCGCGTCGCGACGAGGGCGCGCGCGGAGACGAGGGCGTCCTGCGCGGCTTGCGCAATTGTAAATGTTGACGCAACTGTAGCATCGAGAGTGTCAATGTTATGAATCGAGGCGCGGCGCGCATAGTCACCCCAGCCGAGTTCCCATCCTGCGAGCGCCGTGTCGCGGCGAACCGGATTCGTTAGATTCGCACGAATCGCGCGTGCAAACGCTTTTCCGGGGACCGTCTCCGCCAACGCTAACAATCGAAGGCGCGCCGGCGAAAGACTACTATACCACGCGCGACGCAGTCCGGCTCCAAAGCTCGAATTCGGATTGGATACATGAAAGGCCGCAAAAACCGCGGCACCATTTTTATTTGCATCTGCTCCGTTTATTGTATTCCCCGCATTTATTATATCAGCATGCGCAAGCGCCGCCCCCGATCGCACTGCGCGCTCCGCGTACGGTTCCGTTTTTAAGTTTGTAGGAATTGGCCCGAAGTCGCCTTTTGTTGCAATTTCGTAAGCAAAGTCGAGCGCCGATTTTGTAATGCCCGGAAGATCTTTAGTATCGATGGCGCGCCCCTGGTCAAGAGCCGCGAGCGCCGCTTTCACGAGCTCGTCGTCCGATTCACAATTCGGATACGCCGCCGCGGCCGCATTCAAAAACCGCCGGCGAGCGCCTTCGAGTTCGGCTTCGCCAAGATCTGATATATTTTTTACGGTCAGCGGAATTCCAGATTCAGCCGCCATGAGTTTTTCAAAATTCTCGCGGCCGATGCGGTGGTGGCCGTCGGGCCCGGCGGCGACGCGCTCGACGAGCCAATCGCGATAGCTTGTTAATGATTCACGCGCGGAATTTAATAATTCCGTTTGATTAGCATTGGCAGAAAGCCCTGCCATTGTAAAGAATCCCGAATCTAAATGTTCGAGAAGCGCATTTGTAACTTCGAGCGCGAGTTCGCAATGCACCTGCGACGGAAGCCGCGAACCGCGCCGCGCCGTTTCGAGATACGCGGGCATCGCGGCCAGCCGGCCCGCGAGCGCTTCGAGCCGCGCTTCATTTGATAGTTGCGGCGCGAATTCGAGCGACGAAATCGCGCGCGCGAGATTTTCAACAATCCAAAGCGGCTGACGTTCAAACGGTTTGATCTTTGTTAAATTCAACAAATCCGCGTCGACGCGCCCAAGCAACAAATCGCGGTCGGCGCGCGCGTCGGGCGAAAGATCGAAATTATCAATTTCAACGAGCATCTCGCGCGAGCGTTGTAAAGATTCGATACAACTCGTTACTAATTCGCGGGTAACCGGAGAGAGTTGTGTATCAAACCGGCGGTCGCCGCGCTCCGTCGCCGAGGCGGGATCGATCGAGGCCGCTGCGTTGCGCCATAACAGATACGCCGACTCGACTGATCCTTTAGCAATTCTCGGATCGCGGTGCGGTTTTGGCTGCTGGCAAGCGAACAAAAACGCTGCTACAAAAAACGCAGCGGCGAGAGAGCGAGAAGTCGAAATGCAAGAATTCAAATGGGTAGACATGTCGTTTTGATTATTATGGGTTCGCTTTCATTACATTTTCAATAATAAAGTCACAATATAACTAATATCCCGCCGTGGCCGCTCGCGTTCCTCCGTCTATCACTGTACCTATTTTTGGGCGCGCGCTGGAGTTTTTGCGAACGCGGACGAATTATGAACAAATCGACCGGAGCCGCGCGGCTCTCGATCTTGCGCCGATGCATGCGCTTCTCGAACGGCTTGGGCATCCAGAACATAAACAAAAGATTATTCACATTGCGGGAACGAAAGGTAAAGGATCGACGACGTGGTTCGCCGACGCCCTTCTACGCCGCTGCGGCGCGCGTGTTGGACGCTACATATCCCCGCACTTGCATCGAATCGAGGAGCGCGTCGCGATCGGAGGCCGCGCGGTTTCACCACAATTATTCGGCGAGGCGGTGATGGCCGTCGCTCCGCACGCGGACAATATCAATAACGGCACGGCGAACGCGACGTTTTTTGATGTTTTGACGGCGGCCGCGTTTTGGATATATCAAAAAGAAAACGTTGAATTTGTTGTGATGGAAACGGGCCTCGGCGGACGCCTCGATTCTACCAATGCGACGCCAAAGGTTGCGGCCGTGCTAACGTCGCTCGGGCTCGAACATACAGAAATTCTCGGCCCGACGATGGAAGACATCGCGCGCGAAAAGGCAATGATCGCGCGCAGCGGCGTTCCGCTTTTTTCTGTTACAAACGAAAACACGCCGGAAGGACGCGTTATTACAAATATTGCAAAAGGCATGGGCGCGCCGCTTTATTTATTAGATCGCGATTTTCGCGCGCAGAACGTTCGCGCCGAGGGCCGCCGGCTCGTTTTTGATATCATTACAAATCGAAGCTCGTACTCCGGCGTCGCGATTCCGTCGCCGGCAACCTATCAAATCGAAAATGCAACGCTCGCGGCGGCCGTCGTGGACGAACTCGAAGCGAAGGGTTGGATTCGCGGACTCGCCGCTGCGCTCCAAAATCCCCCGGACGCGGCGATATCCGACTTTACAATTCCGGGTCGTTTCGAAATTGTAGATTCGGAGCCGCCGGTCGTGATCGACGGCGCGCACACGGCCGAGTCGCTGGCCGCGCTGTTCGACGCGGTCGAGCGCGTGTTTCCGGGGCGCTCGCGAGTAGTCGTTTTCGGGGCGTCGCAGGATAAGGATCTGCCGCGGTTATTAAGAATTCTCTCCGGGCGCGCCGACTTAATAGTCGCAACGCAATCGAGTTCGATGCGGGCGGCCGAAGCCGGCACCGTCGCGACGGCCGCGAGCGCGGCCGGAATTGTTACAAAAACGGTCCGCGACCCGGCCGCCGCGATCGAATCGGCGCGTGCGATGCGCGATGCCGTCGTCGTCGTGACGGGATCGTTGTATCTTGTCGCCGACGCGCGCGCGGCTCTACAATTATCAATTGAATAGAATTTACAAATGACAACAACGCTCGTAACAGATCTTTTGTTAACGGATGCTTTTCTTATTAAAGGCGCCGTCGATCAAAAGAACCGCCGCCTGACCGACCATCTCGATGAGTATAAATCAAACTTTGTTAGCGTTCGCGACGCGACGCTCATCGACCTGAAAAGTCGTAATGTTATTAAAACGCCGCGGATTCTTGTCAATCTCGAACGCGTTGTGATCGCGCACGAATTCCTCGACACCGGCGGCGATTCGTTTTTGAAGCATTTGGCCGAGAAGCACGGCCGCGTACGCGTGCCGATTCGCGCGTTTTATGTCGGCCCGCTCAGTTTTGAAATCGCGGGCGAAGTGCGGCCCGGATCGTACGACGTTAATAATGTTAACAAACGGTTTTTTGTAGTCGAAGAGCCCAAAGTTCGCGGGATCGAGCTCCGGGGCGACGACGACGAACTTGCCGTTATAACAAAACTCCCCTACCTGATTGTATCAAAAGACCGGCTTTCGTATATTTACGATTTCAACGAGTAAAATTACAGTTAGACAGAATCGTACGTCGCGTTTTCAGGAAGCGCGCGAGCGAGCAACGCGTGATTTGCGTAGGCAAGCGGCCAGAGAAATAGGAAATATCCAAATAGCGTAAGGCCGTAGAGCACGCCGAAGACGGAACTCCCGATCACTTCTATAGCATCGCGGTTTGCAATTCCGCGAAAGTATGCATCATGAACGCCGCACGCGACGGCGAAGAGCGTCGCGGATAAGTAAAGACTCACTAATGTAAGAAACGCGCGCCAGCCAAAGGAACATTGCATGATTCGGCGGAACAAGATGCCGATGATTAATCCAATCATCGGAGATGCCATGACGCCGCCCCACGTGGCATCTAACAAATGCGACTTGACGAGAATGTAAGCAATCACCGCCCAAATGCCTCCCGATAGAAACGACAGAAGATAATATTGGATTCGTAACATCGCGACAGTTTACACTACCCCTCGCGGCAGTTTGCTGCGATATCAAAACCAAGAAATCTCATGCGAAAACAAAAACTATTCATCGCGTTTCTTTTATTACTCTTGCCTGCCAGCCTATTCAGCTGCAAAACTCCCGGCAAAATTGTTTTTCAGAAAAACGCAACAACTGGAAAATGGGAAGCGTTTCAAGCGGAATATTATCGTGAGAATCTCACTGGTAGCGAAGTCGATGAAATGTTAGTGCGTTTAAATACTAAATAATTGTTCGAACTAAAGTTCTTTGAGCGACGTGATCGGTCCGCCGTCGCCGGAACACCGTCGGGCATCGAAACCTCGGCTGGAATTCTAACAAATCGATTTGTTACAAATTCGGCGAACGCGCAGGGGCGGCGGCGTCCGGCACGATTGCCAATAAAATATTCTTTATATTCATTCGTGCCGGCGCCTTCCGTCGAGAAATTTACTATTCAACCCTCTTAATAATATGCCACCCGAACGGGCTCGCCACCGGATCGGGAACCGCCATTCCTACTTCTCCGACTTGCAGCGTAAAGCCGACGTCGCCGAACGCGCGAGCCATCTCGGCGCGCAAAAAGTCGCCGGGTTTTTTATATTCATTCGAGAGCGCCATTCCGTAAACGCCGCCACCTGTATCATCCGACACTTTCATCAAATCTTCGAATTTGTCGCCATTTTTCGCGCGCGCGAGAACGTCATTTGCTAATTTTTCCGCGTCGGCTTTGGAACGTTTAATATGCGGCATCCGCGGCGACGCGCCCGCGAATGATATTAATACGTGAGCAACTTTAATTCTATTCGCGACGGGCGCGGGCTTCGCGGAATTTTGCATTTCTGGTTTTGGTTGCATTTCAGGCTTTGTTTGTATTTCAGGTTTCGCTAGCGTTTCCGGTTTTGGTTGCATTTCGCCCTTATGCGCGGTGGGGTTGGAATGCTCTTCGTGTTTGCAAGCGGCGCCCGCAAACACTAATAAAACGCCTGGCACAAGAATCTTAGCAATCGTCGTCATGGAAGCTTCGTTCGAGGAGGAAGTTCGAGGTTTTGTGGATCGCGCGCCGCTCGCCGTTTGCCGCGACGGGGCCTCGCGCGCTAATCTTAAGGGTGTATTCATTGTCACAATTGTTTTTGAGGTAACCGCTCCATGCCCGACGCCGTCATTGTTAGTGCTTGCCGCACGCCCATTGGTAAATTCCTGGGCGCGCTTTCCCAATTCCGCGCGCCCGAGCTCGGCGCATTTGTAATAAAAGAAGCGTTGCGGCGCGCGAACGTCGACGCGTCCGCGGTTGACGAAGTCATTATGGGATCGGTACTTCAGGCGGGCCTCGGCCAAAACCCCGCGCGCCAAGCGCTCCGCGGCGCTGGCATCCCTGATTCGGTCGGCGCGTTTACTATTAATAAAGTTTGCGGCTCGGGATTGAAGTCGGTGATGCTCGCCGCGCAGGCGATTCGGGCAGGCGACGCGGAGGTGATCGTCGCGGGCGGAATGGAATCGATGAGCAACGCGCCCTACCTCGTTCCGTCGGCGCGCCTCGGGTCGAGGCTCGGGCACGCGCAGCTCATCGACTCGATGGTCCACGACGGGCTTTGGGATATTTATAATGATTTTCACATGGGCGAAACCGGCGAGAAGGTCGCCGAGAAATATAACGTTTCGCGCAATGATCAAGATCGCTTCGCCGCCGAGTCGCATCGCCGCGCGGTTGCAGCGATGACTAAGAATGAATTCGAACGCGAAATTGTAGCGATTACAATTCCGCAGAAAAAAGGCGATCCCGTTATTGTTAAGAAGGACGAAGGCCCGCGCGCGGAATCGACCGCCGACGCACTTGCAAAATTGCGCCCCGCGTTTCGTAAAGAAAACGGAACGGTGACTGCGGGCAACGCTTCGACCATTAACGACGGCGCCGCCGCCGTAATTGTTATGAGCGACGCGCGCGCGAAAAAGTTAGGTATCAAACCGCTTGCTAAGATTACGGGCTACGCGACCGGCGGACTCGCTCCGGAATGGGTGATGATGGCGCCCGAAGTCGCGATTGGTAATTTATGCAAAAAGACGGGCTGCGCAATTGATACATTCGATTATATTGAATTGAACGAAGCGTTTAGTTCGGCCGCGGTCGCGCTGCAACGACAATTAAAGATGGATCCGGAAAGATTGAATGTCCGCGGCGGCGCCGTCGCACTCGGACATCCGATCGGCGCGTCGGGCTGCCGAATCTTGGTGACGCTATTGCATACATTAGAAGATCATAACAAAACGCGCGGAATGGCGGCGCTGTGTCTCGGCGGCGGAAATGCGGTCGCGATGTCGGTGGAGCGTTTGTAAATGGCAACGTTTACAAAAATCGCCGTCGTTGGGGCGGGACAGATGGGCGCCGGTATCGCGCAGGTGTTCGCCGCGAAGGGCGTTTCTGTAGCTTTAATTGATACGAAAGAAGAGTTCGTCAATCGTGGCAAAAAGACGATTCAAGATTCGCTCGCGCGGATTGTTAAGAAAGGCGCGATCACGCAGGACGACGCCGACAGGGCGGCGGCGCGTGTCAGCGGTTCAATCAATTATGACAATGTTAAAGATTGCGATCTCGTGATCGAGGCCATTCTCGAAGACGAGAAAATTAAGAAAGAATGTTTTGCTAAACTCGACTCGATCGCGCCGCCGCACGCAATCTTAGCTTCGAACACGTCGTCGATTTCGATCACCGTTCTCGGCGCTGCTACAAAAAGGCCCAAGCAAGTGATCGGAATGCATTTTATGAATCCGGTTCCGGTAATGCAGCTCGTCGAAGTGATTCGCGGACACGAGACGAGCGACGAGACAACGGCGCGAACGTTAGCAGGCGTCGAATTGTTAGGAAAAACGCCCGTCGAGGCGCGCGATTATCCCGGCTTTGTTAGCAATCGCGTATTGATGCCGATGATTAATGAAGCGATTTTTGCATTATTCGAGGGCGTCGCCTCGCGCGACGGCATCGACAATGTTATGAAACTCGGCATGAACCATCCAATGGGCCCGCTCATGCTGGCCGACTTTATTGGATTAGATACATGTCTCGCGATTCTTAATGTTTTACACGACGGCTTTGGCGATCCGAAGTATCGGCCGTGTCCATTACTCAAGAAAATGGTCGCGGCGGGCCAGCTTGGCCGCAAAGCCGGTCGCGGTTTTTACGATTGGTCGAGCGGTCAAGCGAGATAATAATTTAGCAATTCATCAATCTTCTTTTTTCAATATATTAAATAGCTCCTTTTATATATGACTACGGTTACGTACGAAACGCCGAATTTTGATCTTTCCGAAGACTTAAGAATGCTTCGCGATTCCGTCCGCGACTTCTGCGATCGCGAAATCGCTCCCGGCGCCGCGAAGCGCGACGCGAATCATGAGTTTCCGCACGAGATACTAAAAAAACTTCGCGAGATGCAATTGATGGGAATCACGATTCCCGAACAGTACGGGGGCGCCGGCCTCGGAAATTTAGCATTGTCGGTCGTTCTCGAAGAGATCAATCGCGCCGACGCGTCGGTGGGCGTCACGTTATCTGTACACAATTCGCTGCTCGGCGGGCCAATACTTAAATTCGGATCGGATGAACTCAAAAACCGGTTTCTACCAAAATTAGCATCCGGCGAATTGCTCGGCGCGTACGCGCTCACGGAACCGCAGGCCGGAAGCGATTCTGCTAATTTAAGATTAAAAGCCGAAAAGAAAGGCGATCGCTGGATTCTGAATGGTACTAAAATTTGGATTACGAGCGGCGACCAGGCCGGTCTCATGATTGTATTCGCGCGGACAAACTTCGATGCGAATGTTCATAAAGCAAAAGGCATTACTGCTTTTGTTGTTGATACAAAAACCAAAGGATTCAAAGTCGGCAAGCTTGAAGAGAAATGTGGAATCCGCTCATCGTCGACGGTTGAAATTATATTAGAAGATCTGGAAGTCGGCGACGAGAACCGTTTAGGTAATGTTAATGAAGGCTTTAAAATTGCTATGGATACGCTCGACGGCGGCCGCATCGGTATCGCGTCGCAGGCGCTCGGAATCCATCGCGCGTGTCTCGAAGCTTCTATTAAATATTCAAAAGAGCGGCAACAATTTAATACTCCGCTCGCCGAATTTCAGGCGATCCAATGGAAAATCGCCGACATGGCTACAGATCTCGAAGCCGCTCGATTATTAGTACACAAATGCGCCGTGCTGCGCGACCACGGCCGCCCATGCACCCGCGAAGCCTCCATGGCAAAATTATTTGCATCGCGCGCTTGTAACAAAGCCGCCGACGAGGCCGTCCAAATCCACGGCGGCGCCGGCTATACTAAAGATTTCCCCGTCGAACGTTATTTTAGAGATGCGCGGATTACAGAAATTTATGAAGGTGTTACAGATATTCAGAGGTTGGTGATTGCGAGGAGTTATTTGAAGTAGACTAAGGAGATGCTTGCAATGACAAAATTCAGAAGAACTTCACTTGATCTACTGCGATGTCCACATTGCGGAGTTGATGCTCCAAATCTAGTCTTTCGTACTTCTTTATATTATGCTAATTACGCTGGGCAATAGAAGCGATGGAATATTTATCAATGTCAGCGCTGCGTAGGAGTTATCGCTGCGGAAGGATGGGATGAGTCAAACGATATAATTAGAGTATTTCCAGCAGAGAAAACTGAGATTCCTGGCGAGGTATCGGAGCGCGCGCGGGAATATTTACGACAGGCTTTTGATAGTATTAGTCAGCCGGCTGGAGCAACTGTATTAGCAGCTAGCGCCGTCGATCAAATGTTAAAAGATAAAAGGTCTAAAGAAAGGAGATCTTTATACTCGAATTGAATTAGCCAAAGAGAGAAATATAATAACTGCTGAAATGGCGGCCTGGGCTCATGAAGTTAGCTTGGATTCTAACGATCAGCGTCACGCCGACGAGACCGCGCCATTACCAACAAGTGAGGATGCAAAACGCACTCTAGAGTTTGCATTGTCATTGGTACAATTTATGTTTGTTTTACCGGCGAGAGTTCAGCGTGGGCGAGAATTGGCAAAGAAAGAGTCAAAACAGAAATAAGCCAGTCTTTACAAGTGCGTGAATGGATCTCTTTTTTAGCGTTTGCGTCTAAGTTTCTTATAGTCGTAGTCTGAATGAAATTTAACTTTTCCAAACAGTGACAGCACTTCGTTTCGTTTTCGGCGTTGTATATATTCAACGAGAGCAGCACGAACAGCTTCCTTTTTAGTCTTATGCTTGCCGAGCAATTGTGCTTCGGCGAGGAGATCGTCATCGATTGTGATGCGTGTAATCAATTCAGTTTGCTCCAGTTCAAAATCAATAGTATCAAAACTTCGAAACCACTTAGGGTCGGGTTATAATCTGACCCCACGCAACACGATCGATAGCACAATCGTTGTACGAGTGAAAGATCGATCCTTGACTCGGCATCCGAAACCGTTATACTTCCATGACTCCAAAGTAAACCGCACCTATGGAAACACTAACGATCTCCCCTAAATTTCAAGTTGTCATTCCTAAGTCTGTCCGGGAGAAGCTCGAACTAACTCCCGGCCAGAAAGTACAGGTTTTCTTGCACGAGGGGCGGATCGAAATGATTCCGGTAAGATCTATCAAATCGATGCGCGGATTCTTAAAAGGGATCGATACAAATGTTCCTCGCGATAAGGATCGTATATGAATGTTGTAGATTCCTCAGCATGGCTTGAATTTTTAGCCGATGGACCCAATTCATCTTTCTTTTCAGCTACCGTACAAGACGTAAAGCATCTTCTTGTTCCGTCTATAACTATACTCGAAGTCTATAAGCGCGTTTGCCAACAGCGCGACGCGTCGGACGCTCTTGCCGCGATTGCTATCATGCGCCAGGGTAGAATTATTGATTTATCCATTGATCTGGCTCTCTCCGCTGCAGCTCTTGGGATTAAATATAAGCTCCCGCTTGCGGACAGCATTATTCTGGCAACCGCCGAGGCTAATAAAGCGACCGTTTGGACAATGGATTCCGACTTCGCCGAGATTCCTGGAGTTCAATATCGAGCTCGAAAGAATTGAATTTTCTGGAGTGAGTTATAGTTTGCACCACCGTATATGTCATGACTGCGTAATAACTTCGACTCGTTCTTGCAAAATAGAAATCGATTTCTGTTTTGCAAGTGTAGTCTTTCGGACAACCAATTTAACTAATCAGCCAGCCCATCGGAATTGCATATAATTTGCCGTCGAGCTTCACGGCCTCTTTTCCATTATATGCAAGAATCGCGGCTTCGCACGCGGGTGTTCGATCGACGAAAGCACGCAGACTGGAGAGATCGCTATCATTCCAGCGTTCGGCGCTTTTTACTTCAATTGCAAAAACGCGTTTTCCATTTTCAATAATAAAATCGACCTCGTGGCGGCCCTGTTCGTTCCAATAGGATAATTGTGCATTTGGCGCGTGCGCTTCGAGAATGGCGGAGAGGTTTTGTGCCATATACGTTTCGACGAGCGCGCCGCGAAGCGGTTCGTCGCGGCGCGGGTCGAATTCGCGAATGCCGCACAGATGTGTGGCAAGTCCGCTATCTATAAAATATAATTTTGGAGATTTGATAAGACGCGAGCTTCGATTCTTTAGAAACGGCGGCAGCTTTTGAATGAGGAACGTGGTTTCTAATAATTGTAAATATCGCCCGGCAGTCGCCGCGGAAAGTTTTGCGTCGCGCGCGATATTACTAATAACTAAGACCTGGCCCGTGCGCGCCGCCGCCAGATTCACAAATGTTCGAAATCCGACAAGATCTGTTATTTGTGAAATCTGGCGAATATCGCGCTCGACGTAGGTTTGTACATATCCGCGAAACCATTCGAAGGGATCGTCGTCGGGTGTTAAACAAACCGGCGGCAATCCGCCTAATAATATATCTTGGCTTGTTAATACTTTCGCACGACCGGAAGGTAGATCGCCGGATTGCATAAATTCAATCAGAAACGGAGGCTTTCCCGTTTCGGCGTTGATTTCGCGCCGCGTCATGGGGAAAAGTGTAAAGTAAGAAGCCCGCCCAGCGAGCGATTCGGCAACGTGATTGAGCAATGTAAGATTTGCCGATCCAGATAATATATATTTTCCGGCCTGGCGGCGCGCGTCAACGTTGCGTTTTATTGATATTAATAATTCAGGACACCGCTGTACTTCATCAATGACGTTTGCTTTGGTTATAAATTCATCTGGATTTGCACGCGCAGCGGCGAGCGCCGCAAAATCGTCTAGAGTTGTATATTCACCGAATTTTGACATTTCGGGATCATCACGGAGCAGCGTACTCTTTCCGGTTTGCCTCAAGCCCGATATAACAATTACCGGCATTTTTCGCGACGCAGAGAGGAGCCGCGCCGTCATTTCGCGGCGGAGAATGCTTGTCATAGTCAATCACAGCGTAGTGGCAAAATGACACGTCTGGTAGTGTCATTTCGCCAAGCATAGATGGGAATCATGACATCAAATCCGCGTCTCGAAGCATCTTCGCGAACTTTGACGGCACATCGCGCGTCTCTCCCCGCTCGTACCGATCGCGCCCGTCGCGTAGACTAAGAATGCCGATGCCCACCCTCCTCGAACGCTTCACTTCGCGCGACCGCGGCGCGCTTGCGCGTTTGATCACGCGCGCAGAAGGGCGCGAGAGCGAATTTCGCGAGGCGATGGAGGCGCTGTACCCGTCGACCGGCCGCGCCTACCGCATCGGAGTCACGGGTCCGCCCGGCGCCGGAAAGTCAACATTAGTCGACGGCCTCGCCTACGCTTTTCGTAAATTTAACAATACGGTCGCGGTGCTTGCGGTCGATCCGTCGAGCCCCTTTACCGGCGGCGCGCTTCTCGGCGATCGCATCCGCATGCGGACAGCCGAGGAGGATCCGAGCGTATTTGTTAGATCGATGGCGACGCGCGGTTCGCTCGGCGGCCTCGCGCGCGCAACGGTCGACGCGGCGGATTTATTAGATGCATTCGGATTTGATAGAATATTGTTAGAAACGGTCGGCGTCGGACAAGCCGAACACGACGTGGTCGCGGCGACAGACACGGTTATTGTTGTATTATATCCGGGCGGCGGCGACTCGGTGCAGGCGATGAAGGCCGGATTGATGGAAATCGCCGATGTTTTTGTAGTTAACAAATCCGATCACGCGGGCGCCGACCGGCTCGTCGACGACATCGAACAAATGCTCGACCTGCGGCGCGAGCGAGAGGGCGGGCGTCCGAAGATTATTAAAGTGGTCGCGACGCAGCGCGACGGAATTGATGAATTGGTGGCGGCCGTCGAACACCACAAAAAAACGCGCGAAGAGAATGGTAAACTCGAATCGCACCGGCGCGCGCGAAGAATTGAACAGGTGCAGCGCGTCGTCGAAGAGGAATTGAGATCTGTTATATTCGATTCGCTCGGTTACGGACGCTGGATTGAAAGTGAACTCGCGCGTTCGCGGCCGCCGTACAGCGTTGCTAACGATCTTGTCGCACGACTGCGCGCCGCGCTTCACCCTCCGAATAATTTGTAGCTTATTAGTTATATTTCTATTTTTACACTTGCTATCTCTACTTTTCTATGACGACCTCATCTTTAGCTTCGCTCAAAGCCGCACGAGCGGCATATAACAAAAAACTTGCGTCGGCGTCCGTTCGCGAAGATGCCAAAGAGTTTACTTCTCTATCGGGTGAGCCGCTCGAGGTTGTCTACGATCCGACGAACGCGCCGGTCTACGACGAAAATAGTTATATTGAAAAACTCGGGAACCCCGGCGAATATCCGTATACTCGCGGAATTCATACCAATCTGTACCGCGGCAAACTCTGGACGATGCGACAATTCGCGGGATTCGGAACCGCGAAAGATACGAATGAGCGCTATCACTTTTTGTTAGAACACGGCCAGACCGGACTATCTGTAGCTTTCGATTTTCCGACGCTGATGGGTTATGACAGCGATCACGCGCGGTCGCGCGGAGAAGTCGGCCGCTGCGGCGTCGCGATTTCATCATTAGCAGACATGGAAACGTTATTTGATGGAATTCCGCTCGATCAAGTATCTGTATCGATGACCATCAACGGCCCCGCCGCGATTATTTGGGCATTTTTTATTGCAGCCGCCGAGCGCCAGGGCGTCGCACCGTCGAAACTTCGCGGAACGTTACAAAACGATATTCTTAAAGAATTCCAGGCGCAGCACGCGTGGCTCGTCCCGATCCGGCACGGGCTTCGAATTGTTATTGATACAATGGAATTCGGCGCGAAGCACGTGCCCCTTTGGAATACTGTATCCATCAGCGGATATCATATTCGAGAGGCCGGATCGACCGCCGCGCAAGAATTAGCATTTACATTAGCAAACGGTTTTGAATATGTTGAACGCGGCATCGCGCGCGGAATGAATGTCGACGAGTTCGCGCCAAGATTAAGTTTCTTTTGGGATGTCCACCTCGACTTCTTCGAGGAGATTGCTAAGTTTCGCGCGGCGCGGCGCATCTGGGCGAAAACGTTAAAAGAAAAGTATGGTGCTAAAGATCCGCGCTCGCTGCTCGTGCGCACGCACGCGCAAACCGCCGGCGTATCCTTAACAGCGCAGCAGCCCGAAAATAATATTGTGCGCGTCGCGTATCAGGCGATGTCGGCGGTGCTCGGCGGAACGCAATCGTTACATACGAACTCCATGGACGAGACGTTTGCACTTCCTACAGAAAAATCTGTAAAGATAGCGTTGCGTACGCAGCAAGTATTAGCGTATGAAACGGAAGTCGCGCACGTCGTCGATCCGCTCGGCGGAAGTTATTATATCGAGGCGCTCACGGATCGTTTAGAAAAGCAGGCGCGCGAGTATTTTACTAAAATCGAAGAGCGCGGCGGAATGGTGAACGCTACTGATGACGGCTGGGTGCAGCGCGAAATTCATAAGTCTTCGACGAGTTATCAAAAAGCCGTCGAGGACGGGCGCAAGACCGTCGTCGGCATCAACCGTTTTGTTGAAGATCAGGAACAGATCGAAATCCCAGTGTTAAAGATCGATCCCAAGGTGGATCAAATCTCCTCCGAGAATCTTGCAAAACTGCGCGCTTCGCGCGACGCCGCGAAAGTTAAGAAAGCGCTTGATAACATTCGCGAAGCCTGCAAGAGCGGCGAGAACCTGATGCCGCGTTTCGTCGAAGCCGCGAAATGTTATACTACACTTGGCGAAATCGCGGACGTGTTAAGAAAAGAATTCGGCGAAGTGAAGGAGCCTGGGTTTTGATACGTCCAAGATCCAGGCCTTGGATCTTTTACATCGCGTTCGCCGCGTTTCTCGGATTATTGTTAAATACGCATCGGCAAAACACAACGGCAACGGCGAGCCGGGTTGCTACTAATAATCGCCCAAAGCCCGAGGATATTACTCGCGTTGTTTCGGGGCGCGTGGTTGATCCGGAAGGGAAGCCTGTAGCGAATGCGACAGTTCACTATGATTATTGGAATGCGCCAAATAATACTATTAGTGGAGTTATTGCAACCGCTGCGGACGGTTATTTTCAATTTACCTCCCCCGGAATTGCGCCCGACATTTTATTTGCAATCAACGCGCCCGGATTAGCATATCCGAGTTTTAGAATTCCGATTGGATTGTCTCATTTTACAATTGGGACAATCGTTCTTCGCAAAGCAGCGCGCGTGTCGGGTGTCGTCGTGGATCCAGCGGGAAGAGCCGTTGCGAACGCTAAAATTCACTCTCTTCGCTCTCTTTGGAATGGGGGTCCGAATCATGGAGATTCTTCCAGGACACCTGTTACTACAACCGACGCAGCCGGTAAATTTACTATTCATGATCTCGCGGCGGAACCGCATTATATTGGCGTTGAAACTAACGAATTTGGCGACGCGCTTTTCGACGTTAGGCTCGCGGAAGACGTCGAGGAGAAGGTTAAGATTCAGCTATCAACAACTGGCCGTGTTGACGGAATTGTTGTTAATGATACTGGCGATCCGGTGGAGGGTGCTATCGTCGGCACTTTATTTCAACGTGCAATTCCACCATGGAGATTATTTCCAAAGACCGATGATCAAGGTAAATTTAGTCTGTATTTAATATATCCGATGGGCGACCGGCAATTTAAGGAGCCGATGAAGGTGTATGCACAAAAAGGAGTTTATGGAGCGATGAGTGTTGAGTGGGAAGAATTTAAGAAAACAAGAAAAATTACAATTCCGAGTGCGCCACAAATTTTATATATCCGAACTAGTTTCCCCTGGACTGAGGTTCCGCCAGGCGTAACCATTCAAAATGTTGAATCGTGGGAGAGAAAAATTACTGAAGGTAAGACGACGTTTGAATTGCGGCCAATTCGGGAAGTTGTAGAGATGGACCGTAACTATGCAATAATCAAATTTAGTTACGAACCGAATTGGATTTTTCCAGAACGAGAATCGCCGATTGAATATGAAGATTTCAAGATTTCCCTCACACTTTCCGACGGTTCTATTTTCGAAACAGATATCATTAAAAAAACGCCGGCGCCCTCAATAAATCTCCCCGAGTTCGTCGCACGCCGAGTTCAACCATCCGCCATTCAGCAAAGAACTTTTACATTCTTTATTGAAGATCAAAAAGGCGATCGAATCGCGGGGATGCCCACTTATTGTGATTATTCAGTTAACAACCACGTGTCGATCACGTTTGAGACCGTCTCGGATCAGAATGGTCAATGTATATTATTTGGAGTGGCCCAATCAGAAGTGGACCTTTGGGGAGCTTCGCGCGATCTCGTATTAGAGAGATTTCGTTTTATTTACGATTCTAACCGTAGCAATCCCATTCCAGTATTTGTAGCCAAACGCGGAAGCCGCATTTTCGGAACTGTAACGATCAATGGTAAAAAACCTGAGCGGCCAGTATTTATTGAACATGCGGTGTGGGGCGATTCACATTTCATTGCTACAGATAACAATGGTGTGTTTCGTTCGGATGCGCTTTTCCCTGGAAAATTATATGTAGCAGCACTCTCCGAGGTCGTCGGTGCCGTAGGCAATGTAATAACTGGTCCGCGCCCCGGCTCCGTCGAACTCACCCTCGCCGACGGCGAGGAAAAAGAACTTTCATTTGATATAAAAGTGCCGGAAGGGAAACGTTAACATTCCGCATACTGCCACCGCCTTCCCTCCCCCACCATCGACTCCCACTCATCCGATCGTTATCCTTCCCAACGATGCCTCCCAAAATTCGAGTTCTCGTCGCGAAGCCCGGTCTTGATGGCCACGACCGCGGCGCCAAAGTTGTCGCGAGCGCGCTGCGCGACCGCGGAATGGAAGTGATCTATACGGGTCTTCACCAGACGCCGGAGTCGATCGTCGAAGCGGCCGTTCAAGAGGACGTCGACGCCGTCGGCCTTTCGATTCTCTCGGGCGCGCACATGACGCTCTTTCCGAAGATCTCGGAATTGTTAAATGCGCGCGGGTGCGGCCACATCGTTCTGACCGGCGGCGGCATTATTCCTAAGGAAGACATCGATTCGCTGCGCACGCACGGCTATGCAAAACTTTTTGGCCCGGGCGCGACCACAGATGAAATTGCGACGTATATTGAAAGTGAAGTTACGAAACGCCGCGCGAATGCCAACCCATGAGTGAAATACAAGATTCCGCCGAAGCCGCGCCCGAAATGGGTATTAGTCATCGCGAGGTGCTCGACTTCGATAGCGCGGCGGCGTTTCTCGGAGTGAGTACAAAAACGTTTGCTAAGGTTTTGAAGGCGGAAGATTTGCCGGGTCGAAAAGTCGGCCGCGAATGGAAGTTTTCAAAAACGGCATTATTGCATTGGCTCGCGACCGGAAAAACGCGCGATTATCAAGATGACGAGGACGGCGAATCGGGCGACGAAATAACAAAAAAACGCGCCGCGGCTTCACGGACCAATACAACAGCAAATATAACGGTTAACGCGCATGCGCGCCCACAAGCTACAATTCCTGGCGCAGCTACAATTCCTGGCACCGCCGGGAAATCAGCCCACGCGAGCGACAGTTTTTCAGCCGACGAAGATTAGTAATATATAATAATTTTATCTCTTTTTTTCACCTATGACGGACACAACGACTCACACAGGCTCGCTCACCACCGGACTCGACTTAACAGAAGAGCAGCGCATGCTCGTCGACACGGTTCGCGAGTTTTGTATTCACGAAGTTGAACCGATCGCGTACGAAATTGATAAGAACTGCCGCTTCCCGATCGAGAATTGGAAGAAGATGGCCGACCTCGGTATTTGTGGTATTCCGATTTCGGAGGAATTCGGCGGCGCGGGAATGAATACTTTCGCGTACGCGCTCGTCGTCGAGGAAATTGCAAAAGTATGCGCGAGCACAGCATTAACATTGGCGGCGCACACGTCGCTCGGAACCTATCCAATCTTCGCGTGGGGATCTGATAAATTAAGAAAAACGTACGTTCCCGATCTCGCGAGCGGACGCGTCATGGGCGCGTACGGACTCACCGAGCCGCAGGCAGGCTCCGACGCGGGCGGCACGAAAACGATCGCTACAAAAAAGGGCGATCGTTATGTTTTGAACGGCCGGAAATGTTTTATTACCAATGCGAATTTTTCGGAAACATTCATTTGCACGGCCGTTACAGATAAATCGCTCGGCGCGAAGGGAATCACGGCTTTTGTGGTACCGCGCGGAACGAAGGGTTTTTTTGTTGAAAAGGGCGAGGAAAAGTTAGGGATGCGCGGAAGCGACTGGGCATCGTTAGTCTTCGACGATTGCGAATTGCCGGCGGAAAATATCGTCGGCCCCGAGGGCGAAGGTTTTAAAACATTTATGAAAACGCTCGAAGGCGGGCGAATTTCAATTGGAGCCCTAGGATTAGGAATCGCCGAGGGCGCGCTCCAGAAAGCTACAGATTATTCAAAGCAAAGAATCGCGTTCGGCAAGCCGCTCGCGGAGCAGCAGGCCGTACAATTTAAATTAGCAACGATGGCTACAGAAATCGAAGCCGCGCGGCATTTAGTATATCATTCGGCGCGATTGAAAGATTTGGGCCAGCCGTTCGGCACGCAAAGCGCGATGGCGAAATTGTATGCTTCAGAAGTGGCAATGCGCGCAACGTACGAGGCAATACAAATATTCGGCGGCAACGGTTATTCGCAGGAATATCCAGTGGAGCGTTATTGGCGCGACGCAAAATTATGCACGATCGGCGAAGGCACGAGCGAGATTCAGCGCCTCGTAATCTCGCGTTCATTACTCAAGAATAGTTAAATTCTTCCTATAAACGCTGTGCGAACGGTGCGGCGATAAATACTGGCGAGAGCGGAAAGTTTTTCCACTCGCCAGATTATTAGTGAGAAACGAAAACGTTTCCCGCTCGTGCGGTTTCAGTTGTAGGGCACCCCTCGGACGAAATACGCAGCGCACCGCGCAATGGGATACGCGGTCTAAAAAGGGGCCGAATTGATACAAGAGAGAATATTAGTTTGCGATGACGACGACATGACGCGAGCCATTATTGGTATTGCGCTCGAGTCGACGGGAGAATTCGTAGCTACACTTTGCCACAGCGGCGCGGAAGCCTTGCAACAATATCAATTAAAGGGCGCCGATCTTATTATTCTTGACGTTCACATGCCGGGTCTCGACGGCCCGCAAGTGTTACAACAATTAATGTCGGGGCCCGTTCCGCTTCAGACACCTGTTATTTTTCTTTCGGCGAAGGACGATCCGGCTGAAATACAACAATTAAGAAACCTCGGCGTCGTAGACGTGCTGCAAAAGCCATTTGACATCGCCGAGTTTCCAAATCGAATTCATCAAATTATTAATAAACATAAAGTGACAATACTGCCGGGGAATCGAAGCGCTCATGACTAACGTTCCCGCAGCGCTTCGGCCATTACAACAACAATTCGTCGCGGCGCGCAACGAGCGCATCGCCGAAATTCGCCGCCTCGCCGAGCAGGCCCTCACCGACACGACCGCCCTCGACCAGCTCCGCATGGCGTTTCATAAACTAGCGGGGAGCGCGGGATTATTAGGATTCCCCAAGAGCGGAGTCATCGCGCGTGAAACTGAACATTTAATTTCTGACTCACATCAAATACCGCCGAAACTATCAGAAGCGATTGATCAATTTACACAAATGATCGAAGAGGAAGTGTCGGCGCTCGACCAGCAACTCTC
>JBJXHE010000080.1:0-29969 GCA_046160785.1 Planctomycetota bacterium | reverse complement strand
ATCAAGAAGATGGCATGCGGCTTTCGCAACTCCCAACGTTTCATCAACGCAATCTACTTTCACTGCGGCAAGCTCGACATGTACCCAAGAGTCTCATGCGGAACCCACACAAATTCCTGAAGCGCCTCATTTCTTTCCGGCAGCTTGCTTCACTTTCTTAACCCATTCTGCGAGCGGTCCTTCCTCTGCTCCTTTACGAAAGTACTCGCGCTGTCCCGCTGGCGAAAGATCTTTGATCTCGTCATAGATTTGTTTCTGGATACGATCCTTCATTTCAATGCAATCGAAAGTTTTTTTCTTAGTTATTGGATTCATTGGAAATTACTGCCGCCGGTGAAAGTATAGTTAAGATGCCATAGCCATTTGTCAAATTCACCATTTGATAACCTTTGATCTTATCGAGGTGAACGATGTGGCGAAAGTTCCATGATACAATTGCGTCTGCCCGGCCAACTGTGGCTGCTGCAACATGAGTTGCGTCGTCGAGGGAACGCGAGCTCACGACTCCAGCTGCAATGTACGCGTCGCGCAGCGATTCCACTTCGCCCGTTATAGGTAAGATTTCGAATACTTCGGGCGGGAGATTAGTAACGATGGCCCTGACTGTCTCGGGCGCTTTTGCCAGTTCGTTAATCACTACATCGCTAATAAGTAGAAGCAAACGTCCGTTCCGGGCGTCGTCGAAGAAATGTAAAGATTCGACCGAAAACTCCTCGTCAAAGCAACCGCCGAAGACAGAGGTGTCGACGTAAACGCGATAAGGTTTCATTAGTAAATGGATCGGGTGCGAAATAATAACAACAAGTCACGTTTAACAAAAGTGTTCGAATCAGTTGACCTTAACCATCTCCCCCACCACCTTCTCCATCGCCTACTTCAACATCACAACCTTTCCTCCGGCGCCTCTCGCAAAATTAACATTGCCGCCGCCTTTTCCCTCAATCAACGGCAAGCCAAAACGGGGACAGTCCCCCTTTTTTTTCGGATAGGGGATTGCGTGCGCTCCGGCGTTGCGCATCGAATCCCGGTTCACGGTTCGCCCGAGTTTTCCGCGGAAATTTTTTTGAAGCCCACCGCGTCGATGGACGTTTCCTTCTTATACAAATATTCGAGAAATCGAATAGCGAAGGACGATAAGCGCAGGCCCGATCCAGAAGTTCGTCCTGACTCCGAGGAATCCCATGCCGCCTATTCGAATTTTTTTAGAAACAGTTTCTATCGCCATTTTGTTATTTGTAACGTCTGCGCCGGCACTGGGACAGAGTTTTCCGCTCAGACGGTACGAGACAGGAGACTATCCAATTTCGATGACGAAGGGCGATTTCAACAACGACAGCAAGGCGGATCTCGCGATTGCTAACTATAGTTCGAATAGTGTTTCGATTCTCTTAGCGGATGGTGCGGGTAGTTTTCTTGCCGCGACGAATATTAGCATCACTAGCGCCGGCCGTCCGACCGCAATCGCAGCCGCCGACTTTAACAATGACGGCAATCTTGATCTTGCCGTCACCGAGACTGGCACTCCGTATGGCGGCTCCGATTTAATTATTGTACTTCTTGGCGACGGAGCGGGTGGCTTTGGCACGCCACAAGGATTTGGAGTAGGTCCTCTACCTCAGGGCATTGCCGTCGCAGATCTAAATAATAACGGAGCAGTCGATGCTGTGACTGCAAATGAGAGTCATAGTCTGTCTGTGTGTTTCGGGGATGGACTTGGAAGTCTTGGTGCGCCCATCAATATGAATGTTGGTGCTAGTCCGAAAGGCGTGGCGTTGACCGATTTCGACGCCAATGCAACAATTGATATTCTTGTAACTGATCGTTTTGCCTACTGGGTCCATGTATTCCTGGGAAATGGTGCGGGCGCGTTTTCGGCGACAATTCCAACGTTTGTGGGATCTGCTCCGATCGCAGTGGCAATTGGTGACATAACAACTGATGGCGCCGTCGATGCGATGGTTGCAAATTTTGGTTCCAGCAATGCGAGTCTACTCGTAGGAACAGGAACAGGCACCTTTCTCAATGCACAGAATTTTTCGACCGGTCCCTATCCTGCTGCGTTAGCAATTGAGCAGTTGAACGGAGACTCGGCGCTCGACGTGGCGGTGGGCTACGGAGCCGGTTTTTACTTCTCTGGCGGGGTCTCCGTTTTACTAGGAAACGGGAAGGGAAGCTTCGGTGCTCAGAGTGTCTATATCGCTGGAGGAATGCCCCGATCCGTAGTAGTAGCCAATTTCACCGGTGACAGTTCTCTTGATATCGCCACTACGCATGGCGACTCGAACAATGTGTGCGTGCTTCCCGGAAATGGTGACGGCACATTTGTCTCGCCACCCTCGTTCCCACTCGGATTCATTCCAGATGGACTTACCCTGGCTGATTTCGATCATGACGGAGTGCCCGATGCTGCTACTGCAGACCAGTGGAACCAGGCTGTGGCGGTTTCTTTTGGAAATGGAACTGGCTCGTTTCATTCAACCATGAACTTTTCAACGGGTAGTTCTTTTCCATCGAGTCTTGCTGCGGCAGACTTGGACCTGGACCATAAAGTAGATATTGTGACTTCAGGCGTCAGCGTTTTCCTTGGTGATGGAGTAGGTGGTTTCAGCGGACCAACACAGTATGATTCGAACGACAATTCGATTGCGGTGGGCGACTTGAATAGTGACGGTTTTGAAGATTTGGTAGTGTCCTCCTGGGGCACACAAAGCCTCGACGTATTATTAGCAACCGCACCTGCGGTCTTTGGCACTCCACATCACTACAGCACCATTTCGGGCTCATTGCCAGCTAGCCCTTTGTCAGTCGCGATTGCCGATCTTAACGAAGATGGCTCGCTTGAGATTGTGACTGGCAACCAGGGGTCTGCTTCACTCGGCAACGGTGACAGCATCTTGGTATTCGTGAACGGCGGATCTGGTTTGTTTACAACGGGATCACAAGAATTACTGAGCAATTATTCGTTGCCGGTTGGACTAGCACTCGCCGAGCTTAACGCCGACGGACACATTGACGCGGCGGTGGCACTCAATCGGTTAAGCGGTGGTTTGCTCACGTACTCTGGTACAGGTACAAGTGTTCTCGGCGCCCTCAAAGTCTACACGTCGTTACAGTCAAACTGCCTTTCGATTGGCGACCTGAATCATGATGGACTTACCGATCTTGTGGCGTTGAGTGGTTCAGGAAACAGCTTTTCAATATTTATCAACAATAATAATAGTGGATTCCTTCCCGCAATGATTTTTGGGTGTGGAGCAAGACCCGAGTCGAGCGCACTCTCGGATCTCGATGGAGACGGAAACCTCGATTTCGTTGCTGCTTGTTATAACTCAAAGGATCTGTGCGCTATTCTAAACGATGAGATTTTTCCGCTTGGTCTTTCATACTACGGCACAGGAACTTCTGGCTGTGCTGGAGTTCTTGGCATTTCCGCCAACTCTACACCCAAAGTAAATACTCCCAATTTTGCATTCACTACGACCAACTCTCCGCACAATTCGCGAGGTTTCTGTATCGTCACAGATGTGCAAGATGCGGCCGGGACGGATTTGCTCAATATTCAACTGCTCTTTCACGTCGGAGTATCGAGCGCAACAGAGCTTCTGCTATTTGATATGATTAGTAATGCGTCCGAGAACGGTTATGCGCCAGCGCCAATTCCTAATAATCCGCTTCTCTCGGGACTCAGCTTCTACGCACAAGCTCTTTTGACAGAGAAGTGGGGGTATGCATGTTCCGAAGCCGATGTGCCGGTTGTCTCTTCTCGCGGACTGTGGCTGACCATTCGGCCGTAGCAAAGGGAGTTCGCGGTCATGATAATAATTGTAATTGATAGTATTTGCCGACAAAGCCAAAACGGGCCAAAACGGGGACTGTCCCCGTTTTTATCTACGCTCGTCGCGGCTCAACTAAGGAAGTACCTCTAACGTCGTCGGCCCAAATGCCTCTATTGGCCCGGCGGGGTTCAAGACCACGCCCGCGAAGGTGAGTCTCATTCCCACGAGCTGCGGGAACAAACCGGCCGGGACCATAACACTTGCCAATCCATAACCCTGTGCGTCGAGCGCACCGACAAAGTTTGGCAGGAAAGGACCGTTAGCCGCGTTTGCGCCATCCAGAGTGAGAGAATCAACGACGAGCGGAATTGTTGGAACGCCCGGAAATGTAGTACCAGGAGCTTCACCGCTCGCGCCGAGCAGGATGGCATAGATCCATCCGGCTCTTCCTGCTCCGCCACTCACTCGCAAGTCATGGGATATTCCCGCGGTAGACGAAGCGGTGCCAAGTCGCGGAGCCATGTTGATCACATACTCTCGAAGTGGAATCTCAACGCGGCTTGGCGTGCCGGGGGCTATGTCAAGTGTGGTTGTCGTATTCGTGAAATACGGTACAAATCGGATCCGCTGATAGGTCGGGGCCTGATGGTGCGCAATGTTCATGAGCGACACGCGAATCCGATGTCCCGCGGGGACTACGTATGCGATGTCACCCAGATCAAACTCGAGCTGATGAGCGCCCGCGACTCCCGCGCGCACTCCGCCAGCGCCTATCGTAATGCGCTGTATTGCGCCTCCCGGCGCAACGTGCGACAGCTCGGCACTCACCTGGCACACACCAGTAGTATCGTTCACATGCAGGACTACATGGACGCGGCCAAACACTTCCATCTGTTGCGGCAGCGGCCCGGTCTCGAATGGGAATGTTACTTTTGGAATGCTGGCAAACGCGACGGCGGGGTTTGTATACCCGTTTTGTTGTACATAGGTGACGGCGTCGTACCCCGCGGCAACTGTATGCACAATGACAGGTCCCGCTTCCACAGCAGGTGGAGGTGCTTGAGTTAGGGAGCCGTTTCCGCGGAAGTGGAAGAGTGTGAGTGTGACGGGCGGCGGCCACACGTCTGCATCGCGGTGTTCCCAGATGGATGTTGGTGTCGTACTTACCGGAGTGTCGGGTTGCACTGCGACTTCGACTGTCTTTTCGAGGTCTGAGCCGTTCAAGATTCCCTTCATGAATCGATCGAACCAACGGCGCTGCATGTCTAATAAAACGATATCTTCGTGGTCATTCACAGGCGACGCATGTCCGCCTGTCGTCAACACCATTCGCCGCGGCGTACCCGGAGGCAGAACATTGAAACCATCAACCATGGAATTCGGCAGGTGCTTCGCGTCTTGACACGCGTTCGCAATGTGCATCGGCACGGTCGATGTCTGGAGCTCCGTGAGTATTGTAGAAGAATACTGACCCTGGAGCCATGCCAGGGCGCCCACATAGTCATTCGCATTCAAAAGCAATAGAAACGGGTTTGTCGGCCCCATGTCATCGATCGTCTCGCCGTTGACGATGACTCCGCCCGGCATGTTCTTCTCAATCCAGTTAAGACTCTGTCCCTCAGGCGCCACGGCGAGCACTGTCGGATATGTAGTGATCGTGCACCCTGCAATCGGACACGGTATGATTTTCCCAGACCATGCCGCGGCCTCGATGGAGTGTTGTCCACCTTGTGAGAAACCCGAGACTCCAAGACGCGTTGGATCGATTTTGCCAGGAGCCAACCCTTGCGCAATTGTGTGCGACTCGGCGGAATCGTGCAGTATTTCCTCAGGAGGGTGGAATGGGGGCCAGCCCGGATTCAGTGCAGTTGTAGACCCGTCTCCGCGCACATCGTATGCGTAGCACACATATCCGTAGGACGCGAGGAACTTCGCCTTGCTCGTTACAGATAAAACATTCTTGCTCCCACCCCCTCCATGAACGATCAGTACACCCGGCCAGCCGGTCGCAGGCGCGGACGAATCGGGCTCATAGATGTCCATGAGTGTGTTGTACCCGTCTGCCCAGACGACCGGCAGATTCGATGTTACAACAAATCCAAACCCTCCTGCTGGCGCAGGCGGGTCCTGCGAGTAAGCGCGTGATTGGACAATACAGAGGACGGCCGCAAGGGCTGCTATTGCGTGAGATTTCATGGGACGGAACCTGTCAACACGTTTGAGACAAAGAGGTAGGGAGTATTTAAGTTAGAAGGCGTTCAGGTTGAGTTAGAGAAGGCGTTGGACGGAAGCGTGAGCGGGGATTTGAAGCGGGAGTCGGTTGGTTTTCACGACGGTGTTGCCACACATGGCGACGCGCCACGAATTCTCCCATCAACCTATTTTTGAGCTTCTTAAATCGGTATGGCAAAGCGACGAGTGTTAGTCCGGACGCATTTACTTAACCATGACGACAATTGGCGTGGCCGATCTTCAAGCGTGATTTACAGAAAAAATGTTGCGTGATCCGCCAAAATTAGTAATGACACCAGCGCGGCAAGTCGAGACGAGCAAATGGATGGATTCATTGTTAGGATTCGCGGAAGTTGTAACGTAACAATTAACATTTAGTCCGCCACACGCCCCATCTCCCCCACCACCTTCTCCATCGCCTCCTTCAACATCACTACCTTTCCGCCCGCGCCTCTCGCAAAATTAACATTTCCGCCGCCTTTGCCCTCAATCAACGGCAGAGCAGCCTGTAGTGCTTTTAAACAATCGAAACGCGAGCCCTTCGGGGCGGCGACGACCAGACTCGCGCGCGACTGTGAGCGAAGCCCGATCACAGCGGCTCTTCCGAGTTCGATGATTTTGTTAGAAAGGAATTGTAAAGAGTCTTCGCTGCGTTCCGGATCGAGTTCGATCATCACAATTTCGCCGGGATGATCTGTAACGAGCTGTTTCGCTTCGAGACCTGAAAGCAAACTCTCGAGAAACTTCACCTTCTTGCGTGCGTCGCGTTCGGAATTGTTAAGTCGCGACACGGCCTCGCCGACGGAAAGCGGCGCTGTCGACAGCTCGCGTGCCAACGATCGCAGAATTGTATCTTTTGCAGCCGCGTCGCGAATGGCGCGTTCGCCGCAGACGAAAACGAGCCGCGAACCGCCGCGAATCCTATCGAGTCCAATGACGGCCACGGGTCCGACCTGTCCGGTTCGCCGCGGATGCGTGCCACTGCACGGCGTCATATCAAATCCGTCGACGTCGATGATTCTTAACGTTTCCGCTTCGACGCCCGGTTCACGGCGAAGTTTAAATTTGTGAAGCTCATCGCGCGAAATGTTATGAACGCGCACTTCTCGGTCTTCGAGAATGACCTGATTTGTTAAATTTACAGATTCAGCGATCTGCGACTCGTTCACGAGTTGATTCAAATCGAGCGTCGACGTTTCATTACCAAAATGAACGGCGGCCGTTTCGGCTCGGGCGGATTTGTATAAAGCGGCCGAAAGTAAATGCTGGCCGTGGTGCTGGCGCATGTGGTCGAGTCGCCGCGCGGCGTCGATGCGGCCGGCGACCCGCGAACCGGGGCCCAACTCTTGCGGAAGCGGCGCCTCCGCAACGTGAACAACCTCACCGCCCCGCTTTTCAACGTTAATAATGCGAACCCCTGCGATCTGTCCGGTGTCATGGGCCTGCCCGCCCGATGTTGCAAAGAACACGGTCCGGTCGAGGACGATCTCCTCGCCGGCTCCGGCGCGCGTGCGAGAAATAATTGTGGCATCGAGGTCGAATAAAAATGGCTCGGCCTCGTAGATACGTTCTGTCATGCCGTCGAGGATGCGTGGCGATACATACACACGCAAGAAACTGTGGCATGCTTCAATATCAACACAACAGCCGCTCCTATGATCATTGCCGATTCTAAACGTAAACAATCCGGCGCGTCGCGCGTCGCGCTGCTCGGCGGCGCGGTTGCAGTTTTAGTGATTGCGGCCCTTGTCATCGCGGCCGCCATGTTCGGAAATCCGGCCGGCGACGGTGAGGTCCACGTGAACACTCCGGAGGACACTACAAAAAACTCCGCGGCAGCCGATTCGCATCGAACGCCCGCGGTTGCTGCCGCAACGAAACCCGCGCCCGCGCGAGAAGAGGCGCTCGCCGAAGCCGACGCTTCTGAATTTAATAATCTCGATATTGCTACATTTGAAATCGCGGGCCGCATCGTCGGAATTGATAAGAAACCCGTCGGCGGCGCGCTCGTTCGCGTTTATGCAACGACTGCAAAACTCCCATCGTTAACATTCCTGGAAGCTTTTCGTAGCAACGGCCTCATAAACTTTGAACGCGCCAAGAAAACGAATGCGGACGGTAAATTTACATTTCGCGGGCCGTTCGCCGACGGCGTTGATTTTATAGTTGCCGCTGCGTCGCGCGAACACGCGCTTGCTACATTTCGGCCCGACGGCGTGCAAGGCGGGAAAGTATGTAACATGGGCGATCTCGTTTTAGAAAATGGGCTCGAAATTGTAGGAACCGTATTTGATGTATCGGGCAATCCTCTTCCGTCGGCGCGCGTTGGAGTTGTAGCATCTCCGACGGACGCTTCGATCGAAAAGTTTATTGAACAAACCGAGCCTGAGGATTTCGAAGCGTCCAACGACCAGGGCCAATTCCGTGTGCCGCATTTAACAGAAGGCCGCTACACGCTCATCGCATGGGCACCGGGCTACGCGCGCGCCGCCTCGCCGCCCGTAATCTTAACAAAAGAAAAAAACGCGCGGCCCATTGATATTCATCTTGCGATGGGCGACCTCATCCAAGGAAATGTTATAAACCAAGACGGCCTCGGAATTCCGGGAGCGAAAGTAACTGTTCGCCTCGCGCGGAAGGATCCGAACTCGAACGCGGCGCCCGAAATTGAAGATTCGCGGTTCTTTGACTTTCCGATATCTGTAATAACCGACGCGGCGGGTGAATATCAAATTGATGGGCTCGTCGCGAATATGCAATATCAAATGACCGCCACTGCCGACGAACACCGCGCGGCGTCGGCGAGCGCCGCCGCGGGGCAGACGTCCGTTTCAATTGTATTAAAGCCCGACCTGCAGGTTCGTGGAATTGTTATGGATAAAGAAACGGGGGCGCCGATTCCGCGCGCAAAAATTGTTGTATTTCGTGGAAAGATTACAGATCTGAAGCGCGGCCAGGGGTCGGTTCCGATTCCGAAGACCGTCACCGACGGCGCCGGGCGGTTCCTCGCGCGCGACGATGGAAAAACCGGAAATGCTACAATTCTTGCGTGGGCGCCGGGCTATGCGCCGGCAATGTCGGAAACGTTTCAATTAGCCGAGAGCGGAGAGATTCCCGAAACAAAAGTAATATTAGAACGCGGAGCGATGATCGAAGGGCGCGTCGTTTCGAGTGCTACAAAAGAAGGCGCGGCGGCAGCGAGCGTTTCGTTATATTTCGTCGGCGACCCCGCGGCTGGATATTCACAAAACTTTCGAATCGGGCAATTTGCAACAAAAACCACGGCCGACTCGCAAGGCAATTATATCTTTGAGGGTTTGCTCGACGGTTTTTATATCGTTGAAGCGCGCCACGGCGCGTACGGATCTGTAAGATCGGAAACAATCGGCGTGGGCGCGACCGACCGGCGCTCCGGCGTAGAATTACTCATGCCATCGCCCGCGGCGATCAAAGGAACGGTTGTGGGCGCGCCGCCGAATGCATCGATTCGAATCTTAGCGACGCGCAACGACGGTTTACAATTCGCCGCGTTCGCCGGGGCGGAAAATAAATTTACAATAACAAAACTCGGAGCGGGAACCTATCAAGTGCGCGCCGAAAAGATTAGTACATACGAAGATGTTGTTTCGGGCGCATGGCGCAAAGGCACCGGCGCCGGATCGGTGCCCGTTATTCTTAAAGACGGCGACGTCGCGGAAATATTGTTAGAAATCCCCGATTCGAGAATCGGCAAGCTCACCGGCACGATCACCGACGCCGGCACCGCGGGCTCCGGATATTCGTTAGTATTGGTCGGCGAAGCGCCCGGCGCGCAAAAACCGCTCGGCGGCCAGAATCCTACATTTGGAAACTACAAATCCGCGACAGCCGACTACGACGGTTATTATGAATTCCCGGCGGTGCGCGAAGGCACGTATCGCGTATATGCAATTCCGCGCGGGCGATCAGTAATACCCAAAAACGCCGTCGCGTCGGAATCCGTGCAGATATTTAGTAATGGAATGGCGCGGCGCGATTTGTATGGACAGAGCGGGACGCTCAACGGGCGCGCCACGCGTTCCGACGGAACCGGGATCGCGAAAGCTAAAATAATCGCGCAAGTGAACGGCACGCGCAGCCCGACGTCGGCGCTTCCGCCGGGAACGTTATTTACAACAACTACAAATAAAAACGGCTGGTTCGACTTCGGGCGCGTTCCGGGCGGCGCTTATGATATAACAATTGAAGCTCCGGGAGTGCCTCGCAAAACTGTTCCGGCCGAAGTCTACGGTGGCACCGGAAATCCCGTTCAGATACGAATGGACCCGCCGGTAAAAAAGAACGATCCAAAGCCGGCCACGCCAAATCCTCCTCCCAAACGCCGTTAATATTATATAACGCTTTTATAAATAATGACTCTGGCAACGATCGGGCGAATACTCATTGGGTTGCTGCTGATTCCCGTTGCGGCCGCCGCGGGGTACGTCGCCGCGGGATTGTTAACATCTGGCGGAGACGACGGTTTGCCATTGATCGAATTTCGCGACCACGTGATCCCCGGCGAAAAGAATCTTAAGATTCCGGCGATCAACGGAAATCAAACGATTCGCGGAATTGTACAAAAAGGAAACGGGCAGCCTATTGCCGGCGCCAAGGTGCGCATCGCCGCTGGATTCATACATTCAGAAATTACAACAAATGAATTCGGGCGATTTGTGATGGAGTCGCTGCCGGAGGGCCCCGTTTCCGTCATTGCGGCCCAAACGGGTTACCGGCCTGACCTGTATACTTCTCCGAGCGTGCCCTCGCGTGAAATTATTATGAAACTCGATGCTAACGATGAGTTTCATACAAAAAACCCGAGTGCTGGCTGGCAGTCGGGAACGGTGACGGTCGAGGTTGTTCCGGAGCCGGGGCGCGAGACGCCTCCGAAACTAACGATCGCCGCCTTTCCCACCGGCGGCGACGCGCGCGACTCAGCGCTTTTGCCGCGCCTCGTGAATATAAATACTGCGGAAAAGACTACAACTACAGCATCTGTAAAAATTGAATCTCTGCCGACGGGCGACTATCAAATCTTTGCAATACCGCACGGAAAGTCTCCCGACGCGCGCCGCGCGATCGCGTCGGGAACGGCGCATGTTGAATTTAACAAATCCGCGCACGTCCGGCTTCAGCTCGCGACGGGAACTGTGAAAGGCGTCGTGACGGCGGATGATAAAGAAGTCGCGAACGCGCTCGTTCGCATTTATCGAAAAGCGGGCGCGGATCAAAACTCGAAATTTGTAGTAACAAATGAAGTGGAAGTGGCGCGCGTCGCAACCGAATCCGACGGCACTTTTATCGCGGCGGGCCTTCCGCTCGGGGAAGTGCAGGTTGAAATATTAGTATCAGGATTCGCCGCGTGGTCGAAGCCGGTTCTTACAGATCCGAACGCACAGACGATTCGCGTGGAACTCACGCCCGCAAAATAGAGATATCCGCTTATTACTTATTTTGAACGCCCGGATCGGTCATCGTCGGATCTGTCAATACAAATGAATCCGGGGCGACTTCAAATAGCCCGCGAACGACGGGAAGTGTTACAACAATTCGGTCGCCGGGAATGAGCCGGAGATATACGCCGTCCTTCGTGGCATTGTCGTCGCCAATTTGAAATATGTAATTTCGCCCGTGGGTATAAATATCAACTTCGAAACGCGCTTTCTCGAAGCCATAACGATTCAACTGCGCTCGATTTCCCGCTTCCGTCAAGTCTTGAATCACCTTTGCTTCAAATCGCAGATCGGAAATCGCGCGCAACACTTTCGCAGGATCGGCCTTTCCAAGCTTCGGATACTTATAAACCCATTCGTTCTTTTCGAGCGCAATATCATATATCAAATCTGACCCGCGCTTTGCCGCGAAACGGATGACGCGCGGCACTTGATAATCAAAAATATCCAATTGCTGGCGGGTTTTATCATCGGAGGACGGCACCATTTTAACAAAAAAGTACGTGCCAACCCCGAGCAAAACTGCCAGAATTAACATCACAATTGCAGCCCTCGGATTCATGCGCGCCTCCGCCACCAAATAAATATTCCGGCGAGTGCTAATAATCCCGGTATTCCCAAATAGGCAAATAACGCCGCGGACTTCGCTTGTTCTTCTGTTATTTGCAGAGGCCGGCGGTCGGGCGACTTGGGCCGCGCGGTCGTGAGCCTGTCGCGCTTCGAAAGCCAATTTATGATATTTTGAAAGAGGTCGCCATTGGCGCCATTTTCACGCAATGTATAATTAGTAAAAATGTCGCGCGAACCAACAATTACCATCCGCGTGCCGCCACGGCTCGCCGACTGTGGGTCGGCCGCATCGGGAGGAATTTCAACGGACATCGCCATGGAGAGCGGTCCTTTGCGATCTCCCATTTCGGGATTCATTGCAGGCTTTGGATTATTAAGATCTGTTTCGCCCCATGCGCTGTCCGACGTCCATAACAATTCCGTGCGGACGAGCTTAGGATTTAAACTAGGATTCGCCGGGAGCTTATCGATCGTTCGAGCGTTTGGAACTGTAAAGTGCGCGTTCGCGAGAGGATTCACGATTAGATGCTTTCCCATTGTATTAATGAGAAGTTTGAACGCCGAAGCTCCGACCTTTTTATTAATTAAATCAAATATCCGGTTCGCGCCAAGAGCCACACCGTAGCGCGACAACAGCGATTCAAGACCCGTAAAACTTCCCGGTTCACAAAATAATAACAAACCGCCGCCGCGCGTGAGGAATTTTTCTAATTGTGCAATCTCCGGCTGCATGAATTGTTCCGACGGACCCGCGATCACAATAACAGATGTATCATCTGGGATTTTTAGCTTTTCCAAAAGAAACAACTGCCGCACTTTCATCTTTTCTTCGCGCAGCAGATCGCGCGCGTGCATCAGGCCCATGCTGTCGGAACCTTCGAGATCGAGCTCGTTGTGCCCCTGCACAAAATCTACAACTGGAATTTGATCTTCTAATAAATTCAAAAGCGCGCTCGCGAATGCAAACTCTCCGTGAAACGCCTTCGCCTGCTGCACAAGCCGGTTTCCAATCTTAACAGTTTCAACTTCGACGATTCTTAGCTTTGGAACGAGCGCGGCGCGTGTGCCGTATTCAAAGACAACGCTGTCGTTATATTTATCTTCGCTCGAATCTACTTTTGTGCGCGTGAGGAGCTCCCGAAGCGCCGACGGATCGCGGTCGGGATCCAGCCGCTGAAATGATACAAGTGAGCTCTCCACTTTAAACAAATCGACGAGCTCGCCTATTTCATTAAAAAGACGCTGGCGGTCCTCACCAGCGCGGCGATAGATCGCTGTAATTCGAAGCGGCTGCGAGAGGCGTTTTAACAATTGGCGCGTCTCCGTCGCCAATGTAAACGTTCGCTGGTGCGTCAGATCGAGCGGCCGCATTTTGTAGCGAGACGATAGGAATGCAACAATTCCCCACACGAAAAACGCGGCGATCACATAAATCGCAACGGTGACACCGATCGTTAATGTTCGCCGCTGCGCGGGCGCTTGTTGCAAATTCGCGTTCGGCTTTTCGGCCCCAAATGGTAATGGTACAGTTCGCGGCGCCGGTATTTCCGTGGGCGCTGCCGCGAATTCCGGCTCCGGCGCGGTGGCTGCCTTTTGCGGCCCCGGCTCAATATTAACTTTCTCAATATGAACTTTTTCCGGAGGCGGCGCGGCGGCGGCCGGCTTTTTACTTTTATCCGGGTCGTCTGGTTTTTTAGGTCCGAGTCCGAGTGCCATGGGTGCGCCTCCTTGCCGCTACGCCCAACGGCGCGATTCTAAGATTCGGGTTGCTAAGAATAAAAAGAGCACGGTCGTTGCGACAAAATAAATAATATCGTCGCTGCCAATTCTGCCGTGAATCATCCCGGAGAGGTGCTTCGGCATACTTAAATATCCAAATACGCTTCGCAGCCAGTCGGGAATGTCGAGCGGCTCCGTTTCGCCGACCTGCCTCAATACAAATAAAATGAGCGCGGCGACGAGGTAGGAAACGATCTGCTGCGACGTCAGCGCACTTGCAAAGATTCCAATCGCAATACTAAAAGCGCCTCCGAGCAGCAATGCTAACGATCCCGTCATAATCGGGCCGGTGTCCGGGTTGCCGCCGAGGTAGCGCAAAATAAGATAAAACACGGGAAGCGGAATGAGACAAAAAACAAAGTAAGCAAGCGTCCCGAGAAATTTACCAACAATAATCTCCCAGTCTTTCACGGGATCGGTTGCTAAGACTTCGATCGTGCCGTTGCGGAATTCCGAAGCCAGCGATCCCATCGTGAGCGCCGGAATTGTTAAAAATAACCAATAGGCCGAGGCGCCGAAAACGCCTTCGAGCGTCGCGCGGCTTCTTAATAATGAAAAGTTTTCAAAAAATCGCGCCATAACAATTGCGGTGACGACGGCGACGACCCACGCGATCGGCGACAAAAAGTAACCCATCAATTCGCGGCGGAATATAACAAATGCTTTCACGCCTTCACCTCCGCGGGCGCCGCCGCGTCATGGCGCGTTAAATTGCCAAACACTTCTTCAAGCGATGCGCGCGCCGCGGCAATCTCGATCGGAACGCCGCCGCCCGCGAGAACGCTTTTAACAATACTCTCGCGCGCGTCGTGGCCTTCCAAGACTTCAATTCGCCAGCGCGAGCAACCGGGCTCGGAGTCGGAATCGAATGTAACTGTTTCGACGCCCGCGATCGCGCGCAGCCGGTTTGCTAATTGTGGGTCGGCGTTGCGAACGGTCATGCGAACGCGCGCGCGCTCCATCGCCGCGTTTCTTAACAATTGATCCATCGGCTCGTCGGCGGCGAGACGTCCTTCATTAATGACTAAAACTCGCGAACATACCGCTTCAACTTCGGGAAGGATGTGCGTTGATAATAATATCGTGCGGTTTACAGATAGGTCGCGCACGAGCGCGCGCATTTCAAACACTTGATTCGGATCGAGCCCGACCGTCGGTTCATCTAATATTAAGACTGGCGGATCGGCGACAAGCGCGCCCGCGAGCCCGAGGCGCTGCCGGTAGCCTTTTGATAAATGTCCTGAAATGCGTTTTCTGTAGTTTTGTAATCGCACGCGCTCGATCGCGGATTCGACGCGCGCCCGGCGCTCCGAGCGGGGCACGTTCTTGAGCGCCGCGCGATAATATAAATATTCTTCAACGCGCAGTTCGGGATAGATGGGAACATTCTCGGGAAGATAACCAATGCAATTTCGCGCGCGCGTCGACTGCGTCAATGTATCAAATCCACCGACGAACGCGGCGCCGGAGGTCGGCGGAATGTAGCCCGTCAAGATTCGGATGGTTGTACTTTTGCCGGCACCGTTGGGTCCGAGCAAACCAACAATTTCGCCTTTGCCGATTTGAAACGAAATATCATGAATCCCGCGGCTCGGACCGTAGAACTTTGTTAGTTTTCGCGCTTCAATCACGGCGGCACTCGCGCTAATTATTGAATATGACTGACTGAATACTACCGTTCGTCATTACTACTTTTGCGCGCCCGCCGCGGCATTGATGATCGCGCCGAGTTTTTCCGCGATCGACGCGGGGCTGAACCAATCAATTCCGAGCGACGACATCGTAACGTTCTTAACGCTAAAATTCTGCGCGGCGTGGTACGCCACGAGATTGCTGCCATTGTCGCCGAAAGCTTCTTTTTGTAATAAAACGGCGTAGGCCTCAGCTTCTTTCTTTGCTTGGATTCCTTTCGCCTCCGCGGTTTTTTGATAAGTTGTCCACTCGCCAATGATGCGCCCGGCTTCGCGCGCCCATGCGGCATCTTCAGCCCCAATATCCAGTTTGTTTTGAGCTTCGCGCGTCTTTTTCTCGTTTGCCAATTCTATTTTTAGTTTCGCAACTTCGTTAGCAGCCTCTTGAACAATACTATTTTTTAGTCCTTGCTCCTCCGCCTGCTTCTTTTGTGATTTTTCGAGTAGCGTTTTTTGCGTTGCAACTTTTTGTCTCTCGAATTGTATTTCAAAGTTCGGATCGTAAGTAACTTCAAGTATGGAAACTCTTATCAATTCGAGCCCGCGCGCTTCGAGTTCGCCGCGTAGCGTATCCGATTCTAATTTTGCATAAACGGCGCCGCGTTTTTCTTTGTCGTAGATCTGTTGTGTTCCTAATGTTGCAAATGCTGCGGAGATGAGCGGGCTCGACACATCGCGCGCGAGCCGTTTGAATGCGTCGCCGGGGCCGGCGCTTTGATAAACACTATGCCCCTTGCCCGTCGCGACGCGGAAGTGAATTGTAGCTTCGACCGTGACGCGGTCGCCGTCGAGCGTCTTTGCTTCAATTGCCGGCTGGTCGTCGGGGCCGCGAAGGTCGATGCGATTTGTATACGATACTTTTTGTATAGATCGCGGCAGCGTGTCCCAACGTTCGACGAGCCAGATGGATCTGTAAAATCCCGCGTCGTAGTCTTTCGGTTCGAGGCCCTTCTCAGAGCCGATGTTCATAATATGAAGGCCGATTTCGTCGGGCCCAATTCTACGAATACACGCCGAGACGACGAGAGCGATCAGTAATAATCCGCCGAAGAATAATAATGTAAAACGAATCATCTCTGGCCTCCCGTCACGCCCGGCCGCGCATCCATCGGCAACGGAATTGTATTCTGCCCCTGTTGCATCAAATAGGGCTGAACGACGCCGTTATAAACAAACGGGCTCGCCGTGATGACCATGTCCTTCATTCTTTTTGTAAGTTCGTAAGCGATGAGAGTAAGCCCTTTCGGACCCGAGAGGCCGGCGGCTAATTGTTTTAATCCCTCCGCGTGCGCCTCACCGAGCTTTCGGATGCCTTCGGCTTCGGCCAGGTCTTTTGCTAATAATGCATCCGTAGACGCATTCTTAGATTCCTTTTCCGCATTTGCATCTGTAATTTTCGCGGTGCGTCGCGCTTTGGCTTCCGCGAGTAAATTTGCATTCGTCGCAATCGCTGCGGAAAGTTCTCTAATATTATTTTGTTTCTCAACTTCTATTTGCTTTTCCTTTGCCTGCCGTTCCTGCTTTTGTTCTTCAATAATCGCTTCAATCTGCTGATCGATATCTTTACGCTGCCGGACAATGAGTTCGTATTGTGGATAAGAACTCGGGTTTTCAACTGTTATTAAAGTCACTTCAATTCCAAAGCGATCGCGAAGAATTTTATTAGCATCGGAACGCGCGAGTTCAGATTTATCCATTCGCTGCGGGCCGTCGTTCATCTGCTCGCGCGTGAGTTCATTAAAACGCTCGGACAGCGTGGCGCGCACAATCGGCCAAATCCATAAATTCTCGAAACGCCTCCATTTCTGTTGCGATGTTTTTGTAGCGTCAACTTTCATGAATTCTAATACTTCATTTCCCGTCGTGCGCAGTACTTCGACCGCCTTCTCGGGCAGAATTTGATATTGTATTTTAATATCAATTTTAACGCTGTCGCCTTCCTTCGATTTCACGCTCAACGCGTCGTCGGGCGGGCGCTCGACGGCTTCCGCGGGGATCGACGCATTTGATAACATTTCGAGCGTGCGCGTTTTGCGGTCAATGCTATAAAACGTCGTCACGTACGGAATTGTAAAATGTAAACCGACTCGATTCGCAAGCTCAACTTCGCGCGTGAGATTATTAACAACCACGCCGACTTCGCCGCCGGGCACGTTTCTCACTCCTGCGACAGCGACGCCAACGAGCACGAATAGTAATATCAAAAGCGCAAGCGGCACGTTGGAACGGCGCTCGGGCGCACTGGCTATAGCGTTTGGATTTGTATCGTTCACGATTTTATAGTTAGTAGAATATTACTGTTCTTTTTTTAGATGTATCCGCCACTTTGCAACATCGAGCGGAACCGAAGTGGTTTTCACTGTCTGTCCGCGAATTCCTTGCAGTTCGACACATTGCCAATTCTGAGTCGGGTCGTCGAGGCGAAAACCGCTCGCGTCGAGCCATTCGACGCGCCATTGGAAGGCCGCGTCGGGCGTGCTCCTTTTTACAAATGTTCCTTCGATCTCAACGCCACCATTCGGTGTGACTCGCGTGCGCACGTTTCGAAAATCAATATTTGTAACGAGTGCGGGATCGCCGACGACGAGCTCGGACGCAGGCTCGACCGGGCCTTTCGGCCCTCCGCGCGCGGTGCCGCAAGCGCCTGCCGCGAGCGCGGCGGCGGCGAATACTAAGAATCGCGGCATCGGTAGTTTCAACAAAGGTGAAGTTGTTACGAGGAAGGAGTGGCTGTTACGGGGAGTCTGGACATATCAACCGGCACTTCGCACCAAGAAGACTACAGTCCGGAAGACGCAAGTTCAGCAATTTGCGAATCTTTCGATCCGATTTTTGTGGAACGGTCACGACTTTCGCGGGGCTTCCGCGCCGCAACGCGGGCGGAATGCGTAAGATGGCCGTTCCACAATTTACTACAAATGACGGAATCGACCGGCGAACTGTTTCCAGAAGTTTTTGCGTACGCAAACGAGCCGACGCCCGTGATGGCGCAATACATGCGCGCCAAAGCGCGCGCGGGCGCGGCATTACTATTCTTCCGGCTCGGGGATTTTTATGAATTGTTTTTTGACGATGCGCGAGTCGCGTCGCGCGTGCTCGGATTAACGTTAACATCGCGTTCGAAAGATAAAGAATCCGGCGAGGCGATTCCGATGGCCGGCGTTCCGGTGCGGAGCGTGAATACTTATCTTCGAAGATTAGTACAAGTCGGTTACACGGTCGCGATTTGTGAACAAATGCAGGAGCCGAAGCAGGCGAAAGGTATTATTGACCGCGACGTCGTCCGCATTATTACAGCTGGAACGCTAACGGAAGACGAATTGTTAGATGGCGCGAAAAGTAATTTTCTCGCGGCGGCGGCGTTTGAACAGGATCGCGCGGGGCTCGCGTGGTGCGATCTTTCGACGGGCCGATTTGTTACCTGTGAAATTCCGCGCGCCTCGCTCGGCGACGAACTCGCGCGGCTTTCGCCTGCGGAATTGTTAATATCAGAAAAATATTCGGGAAAGCCCGAGGAAAAGATCGTTAGCAACGCTTGCGCGTCGGTGATCACGCCGCGCAGCGACGCATCGTTTGTTATTCATTCGGCGCGGCGGCGGCTCTGCGAGGCGTTCGGCGTCGCGACGCTCGAAGGGTTCGGCGTCGATGATACAAATCTCGGCGTCGCGGCGGCGGGCGCCGTTTTTGATTATTTAAAAGATACGCAGCGCGCCGCGCTCTCGCATTTGAAGCGTTTGGAATTGCATCATGCCGAACGATTTGTAGTGCTCGACCGGGCGACGCGCGAAGCGCTCGAATTAACAGATAGCCTGCGCGACGGCGGGCGCGCTGCGACGCTCCTTGGCGTAATGGATCAGACGCGAACCGCGATGGGCGGCCGGCGCCTGCGCGAATGGCTGCTCGCGCCGCTGCGGAATGCTACAGAAATTAAAAGTAGACAATCGGCCGTCGCCGAATTGTATGAAACGCCGCCGCTGCGGCTGAAAATTAGACTTTGTTTCGACGAGATCGCCGACCTCGAACGCATTCTCGGACGCGTCGGCTGCGAGCGCGGTTCGCCCGCGGATCTCGGACATTTGCGGCGGTCGCTCGCGCAGGTTCCAAAATTAATATTACTATTAAACGAACACGCCGCCGCGCGCGAAGGCTGGAGCGGCGCCGCGGCGGAATTGTTAAATGTGCTCGGCGGCCTCGATCCGTGCGACGAAATTCGTAAAGAGCTCGACCGCGCTATTGTTGATTCGCCGCCGCTCGTGTCGAATGAAGGCGGGATTATTCGCGAAGGCTACAATTCGGAACTCGACGAACTGCGCGTTCTTTCGCACGACTCGAAGGGCTGGCTCGAAAAACTCGAACTCAAAGAATCGGCGCGCACCGGAATTGTAAATTTAAAAGTCGGATTTCACCGCGTTCATGGATATTTTATTGAAGTAACAAATATTCACGTTTCTAAGATTCCGGCCGACTACGCGCGAATCCAAACATTAAAAGACCGCGAACGTTATTCAACAAACGAGTTGCGCGAATTCGAGGCGAAAGTGCGCGGCGCGGAGACGCGCTCGATCGAAATTGAGAAAAGTATCTTTGAAGCGGTCCGCCGAAAAGTAGCATCACATGCGCAGCGATTGTTAGCAACTGCGCGCGCGCTTGCCGACCTCGACGCGATCGCTTCGCTCGCGGAAGTCGCGCAGGTGAATCGTTATATTCGCCCCGAAATGGATGAATCGACGGATCTCGAAATTACAGAAGGCCGCCATCCCGTCGTCGAGCGTTTTTCGAACGAGCCGTTCGTTCCTAACAATACGAATATTAGCGATGACGCGCGGTTAATTGTCTTAACCGGCCCGAACATGGCGGGAAAATCTACTTATCTCCGCCAGATCGCGCTAATTGTATTATTAGCACAAGCCGGATCGTTTGTTCCCGCCAAGCACGCGCGCATCGGCGTCGTCGACCGCATCTCCACGCGCATCGGCGCGAGCGACGATCTCGCGCGCGGGCGCTCGACGTTTTTAGTAGAAATGGTTGAGACGTCGGCGATTCTTAATCATGCTACAGATAGATCATTAGTTGTGCTCGACGAAGTCGGCCGCGGAACATCAACATTCGACGGGCTCGCGATCGCGTGGGCCGTCGCGGAATATTTAACAGAAAAAGTTCGCGCGCGAACTATCTTTGCAACGCATTATCATGAATTAAACGAACTCGCGGCGAAGTATCCTGCAGTTCGTAATTATCGCGTCGATGTTAAAGAATGGGGCGATCGCGTCGTTTTTCTGAGGCAAGTCGTCGAAGGCGGAACCGACCGCAGTTTTGGCCTTCACGTCGCGCGGCTCGCCGGCATCCCTCCGGAAGTATTAGTAAGAGCGCGCGAAGTGCTGCGCGCCGTTGAGCTCGAAGCCGTGGCGCTCGCGCCGAAAATATTAAATTCCGGCAGTGTTAACTCCGGCAATCACAAATCAGATATTGTTAATAAACAAACAAAACCGCTTTTTAATCCCGCCGAAGAAGCCGCGATCGCCGAACTCTCGACGATCGACGTCGAACGCTTGACGCCCATCGAAGCGTTATTAACGTTGAAGCGGCTGCGCGAATCGTTCCGCTAACGGTAATCTTAACTTAAACAGTGTTTATTTAAAAATCCCACCGACGCCTTTGATCACGTCGTCGGCGGTTTTTTTCACCGCGCCGCCTGCGTCTTTCAGAATATTGCCGGATTCGTTTTTAATTAAATCTCCGAGCGACCCGGGAAGGCCCGCGCCATTCTTAACAATCGATTTCACAAGTTCTTCAATAATCGATTTTACAAGAGTAGGAAAATCCGTTTCGTCTTTGTTCGCGCCTGTTCCCACTTCGTTCATTTCGATGTCGGGCAATGTTATAGATGTTCCGAGCCCGCCGAGCACCGATTCTGAAACGCGTACTTTCGCGCCGAGAATCTTAACTTTGCCAACCTTAAGTTTCTTTTGTGCCGCGCCTGAATCATCGGGCTTTTTCTCGCCGCCGCCGGTTGACTTCTTTACATTATCCATGAGCGCCCCGAGATTCGTCCGCACAATATCGGTATCGATCGTGATTTCGGGTTTATTAATTGTAATATGATCGATCACAATGGTATCGGATGTTAACGATCCGACGGACACCGATATATCAATATCATCGAGAAACATCGCGCGGTCTGACTTGAAGCCCGGGGGATTGCCGATGCTCATTCCAGACAATCCAACATTTCCGGACAAAATGTTTAATCTGCCGCCGCCGACTTTTGTATCAACCTGCAAGACGTATTGCGCGCCTTTTTCAACGCCCGCGCGGACAATGGATCCGGCGAAGTACATCACTCCGACAAATGCTAAAATAATGAGAACGGAAATAATGATGAGTATCTTTTTCATGGTTCACCTGCTAAACCATCCGCACGCGGGCGCGTGCTTCGGTTGCCACCTCATCATACGCAACGCGCCGCGAAATTGTCAATTTCACAAAAGTGTCCTCCTCGATTATTCAAAGAATTTTCCGCCGGGGAATGTGCGCGTTTGCGGCGGCGTATTTGTTATTTGTAGTGATTCAGCCGGCCGCGGGATTTGAAGCAATCCAGATTTGTATCATGCGCCGGTTCGCGGGCGTTCCGTGTCCCACGTGCGGGCTCACGCGCAGCATGACGAATCTCATTCATTTGCAACCGGTCGAAGCGGCGATTTGGCATCCGCTCGGTTTCATCACGTTGCCGGTGCTTTTCTTTATGACGTCGATGCTATTTTTGACCAATGCTAAATATGACGCGCTCGCGGCCGCGTTGTTTCGAAAGCAAAGATTCATATTTACAATAACCGCGTGGCTCGCGGCGCTCACCTTCGTGTACGGAATCGTGCGCGCGATCGGCGTGTCGAGCGGATACTACAAATTTCCGGTTTAATGATTTATTGTAAAAATAATCAGCGCGCGCTGCGGCGAATCCAGAATTTTCGCAGTTCAACGAGCGTGACAGGAAGCATCGAAAAGAGCGCGATCGCGCGCCAGTCTTCGAGTGAAAGCGGTTGTGTATGAAAGATCGGGCGCGCCCACGGGAAATATACAATTCCTACCTGAAGCGCGATCGATACCGTGATCGCGATTAACAAACGAAGATTGCCCCTTAACCCAACTGTAAATATAGACATTCGGTCGTTTCGGAAACTAAAACAATTAATCATTTGCGAAACGACAACGGTACAAAAAACGCCCGTTTGCATTCGCGCTTCGGATGCCGCGCGCCCGCCCGCGCCGCCGTCATAAAAGTAAACAAGCGCGAGCATCGCCCCCAAATATAAAACAAATCCCTGAAAGACAGCGTTAAAGATCGTTTGCCCGTCGAGGAGCCTCGAATTCCGGCTGCGCGGCGGACGGCTCATTTCGTCGCCGGAAACCGGTTCTGTAGCAAGCGCGAGAGCGGGCGGCCCGTCGGTGACGAGATTCATCCATAATATTTGCGTTGGATGGAGCGGCACGGGAAGGCCGAGCGCCGTCGCGGCGCCGACGAGCGCGACTTCACTAAGATTTCCGGAAAATAAACATAACAGCGCGCGCCGAATATTAGCATACACGCCGCGTCCTTCCTCAACGCCCGCCACAATCGAAGCAAAGTGGTCATCTGTTACAACTAAATCGGCGGCCTCGCGCGCGACATCGGTGCCGGTCTGCCCCATCGCGACGCCGATATCCGCTTCTTTAATTGCGGACGCATCATTAACACCGTCGCCAGTCATCGCTACAACTGCCCCGCGCTTTTTCCACGCGCGAACGATCTTTAGCTTCTGGTCTGGAGCGAGCCGTGCGTAAACGCTAATTTTATCAACGCTGCGTTCGAGTTCGGCCGCATCCATCAAATCGAGCTCAGCGCCTGTGACGGCGCGGTCGCCCGATTTGTAAATTCCAACTTCTTTAGCAATCGCGGTAGCCGTTCCTAAATGATCGCCTGTTAATAAAACGGTTTTGATGCCCGCGTTCGCGCACGCCAGAACCGCTTCGCGCACTTCGGGACGCGGCGTGTCGGCCATCGCGATCAATCCAAGAAATGTTAGATTCTCCTCAAGACGCTCGGGATTATCTGTAAATTCGCTTTCATGAACATTGCGCCGCGCAACCGCCAGCACACGCATGCCGCGCGATGAAATTTCCTGAGCGCGCGCGTCGATCACTTTCTTTTTATCTGTATCGAGCGCCGCTTCGCCGTTCTGTAACATCACGCGCCGGCAGCGATCTAACAATACTTCGTGCGCGCCTTTAACAAATAAAACGCCGCCGTCGCGCGAACGGTGCAATGTTGACATTCGCCGCCGGTCGGAGTCGAACGGGGCTTCGGAAATCCGCGGATACGCGCGGTCTATTTCTGTATCATCCCAGCCGGCGCGTCGCGCGCCCTGTACAATTGCAATTTCTGTAGGATCGGTGCCCGCGTTTCCATCTCTAACATTCGAGCACGCGGCCGCGGCGCCGAGCACGCCGCGCACGCCGGGATCCTCCGCGAACAAATTCGATTCGCCGATTTCAATACTATGATTGTCGCCCACGGAAACCGCACGAACGGATAATTCATTTTTAGTGATGGTTCCCGTTTTGTCGGCGCAAATAACACTTGCACATCCTAACGTTTCGACCGAAGACAATCTTCGTAACAAAACATGGCGCTTTAACATTCGTTGCACGCCGATCGCGAGCGTGATTGTAACAATTGCCGGGAGCCCTTCAGGAATCGCGGCAACGGCAAGGCTCACGGCGGTCAGGAACATATCCGATGCTGCAATTCCGCGCAGCAACCCTGCTAAGAATACGGCTACGATCGCAAGCGCGCAGACAATTAATAATACTTTTCCAACCTGTGACAAATCGCGTTGCAGCGATGTCTGCTCACGCTCGGCGTCGCGAACCAATGTAACAATTTTTCCAAGTTCCGTGTCGGAGCCCGTTCCGAAGACGACGGCACGCGCGCGGCCGCCCGTCACGCTCGTTCCAACATAAATACAACAATTCCGGTCGCCGAGGCTCGCGTTTTTGTTACGACACGGTTCTGTAGACTTCTCCGCGGGGAGCGATTCGCCCGTTAATGAAGATTCGTTCGTTCGAAACGACGACGCCCACACAATCCGCGAATCCGCGGGGATCATATCGCCCGGTTCCAATTCTATCAAATCGCCGGGAACGAGCGTCGACGCGGCAACCTGCATCGAGTTGCCGCCGCGAATCACGCGCGCTTTCGGCGCCGCGAGGTTTCTTAACAATTGCAGCGCGCGCTCGGCGCGGTATTCTTGATAATAACCGACGACCGCGTTCAAAATTACAATTGCGAGGATGACGCCGAAATCGATCCATTCGCGCAAAATAATACTAAGAATCGCTGCAACTAATAATACGCCGACGATCGGATTTAATAACTGTCCTTTTAATATATCAAAACTTGACGGCCCCTCTTCTTCGGCGATCAAGTTCGGGCCAAGGCGCGCAGCGCGGTTTTGCGCTTCGGATTGTGATATTCCGTTCGCGGCGTCGGTCTGGAGCGCGGCGACGGAGTCGAGAACGGTGTCGTCGTAGAAATGGCCGGTCATGGGAAGAGATCAAGACTAACGGATCGCGCGGCAATGCCGATTGACTGCGCGCGCCGCCAGAGAGCCCGAACGCTAAGAAAGCTCGGCGATCTCCTCGTACATCCGCGGCACCGCCGCATTCAACAGTTCCGCCGCTTCGGCGGGGCCGAGGCCGAGCGTTTGGAATGCGCTCATTTGAAGCACCGCGAACGGAGGAACCATCGCGCCAAGACCCAGCACATAACAAATCTTGTCGGCCGCCTCGATCACCGCGACGTTGCGCCGGTCGGCGGCGGCCGCGCCGCTGTCGTGATGGTGAACGACCGCCGACACTACAATTCCTGGAAGGCGCCAGTGTTCTGTTAACGATTCCCCAAAATTGGAATGATGCAATTCGAGCAATGCAAACAAATCGTTATCTGTCAAATTAATAATAAGTTTTTTTTGTAAACGCGAAATTTCGGCAGCCACCGCGATTTTTCCGACGTCGTGCAACAATCCGCCGAGGAACGCACCTTCGGGATCCACTTTCGTTTCACGCGCAATCTGCATCGCTAATACTCCGCACGCAACGCTATGAATCCAAAGCTGGCGATGGACTTTCGGATGCACAACATTTCCCGACGCGACTTTTGTAGCAACGCCGAGAGCGAGCGCGTGAAGGCGGCGAAGGCCCAAGAATGAAATCGCGTGGCGAAGATCAATAATACGGTCGGCCGGCGCGTACAGCGCGGAATTGGCGAATCTTAATACTTCCGCGGCGACGACAGGATCGGTGCGCAGACACTTTACAATTTTAGCTGTATCAACGGCCAAGTCTTTTAATAATTCAAGAAGTTGAATAATCTGCTGCGGAAAGGCGGGTAATTCTAAGATTCCGTCGGCGCGCCGCCTTGTTAACATTTGACTCATGAGGCGCCCTTGATCACTTAAATTATTCGCGCCCAGCAGTATGCATTCTCCCTTCTGGAATTCCTCTCGCTCAAGCCATCCACGCTCAGGCGGCGCGAGCGAATAGCCAGCGGGGAACTGTGTAGTAAGCGGGTTAGCTGACGACATTATTAATAATACGCATTATTAGTTTCGGAAATTTTCGCCGTCCGCCTAAAGCCCGCGCAATCTGGAAAACAGTGCATGCGAAATCGGCGGTGCGGAGAACTTCCTTCCACGTGTCCACGTGTTCTCTGAATATTAAGAAAGAGGAGCCGCGGCTCGCTAAATCTGCGGAACGCCAGCGTTTCCGAGATTTGTAGTTATTGAATCGGAGGGAGGTCTTTTAGTTGGCAGCGTGCGTGCGACGGGCAATGGCGACGTGAAAATCGAATCGACTCCAACTCAAAATACTGCTAGCCGCGGCGCGAGCCACACTCCCACGCGCGACACCGCAGCGGCTTCATTTTTTCAAGAATTCTTAGCAACAAAAGAGGCCTCAAATACTTCAGCGGATGCCGCGCCGGCCGCGCCATCCAACAATTCAGACGGCGCGGAAGAACAAATAAACGGCGAGTCGAAAAAGAAAGATAACAATACGAATATTATAGATCCAACTGGAGTTTCAGTTGCGATCGAGGCTGCAGCCCCGATTCCAACGCCTGTAATATACGAAACGGCAACTGGCGCCGCGGCGCGAACGTCTGAAGTTTCTCCTGCAGTCCATTTAAAGTCTGGCATCGTTAGTACCTCACCCCCGGCCGTACAGGATTCAAATCCTACACTTCCTGCGGCGGAAGAATCGGTTGTGCCAGACCCAGCGGTGGAAAACAACAATTCGAAGCCGGTTCAAGAAACGATACAACAAAAAGGCATTGATACTATTGCAAAAACGACGGTTGATAGCATTGTCAAACGTGCCGCAGATACGATTGTTAAGCAGAGTTCCGGCGCTCAGGCGCCGGATCCCGAATCGGCGCCGGAAAAGAAATCCGCGCATTCCAGCGACGTAACAGAAAAATTGCAGTTGATACAAAAAGAAGGGAAGGCGGAAACCGCGGCCGAGCCCAAATTGAATACATCTAATACTGCGGCAGAGACAGGCGAGCGCGCCCAGCGTCCGTTGGATCTAAAGAATACTTCGCCCGCGCCCGGCGAATCGAAGCCTGTTTCTCACGATCATAAGCCCGCGGCCGAATCGCAGAGCTCGTCTACATCAAAAGAGGAATCTAAGAATCCGGCGCGTGATTCTTATAAAAACGAGACGAAAAATCTCAACGAATTATTTAATATATCCCCGGCGGGAGGAGACGTCATGCATGAAGTCCCCTCTTCTACGCGATCCATTTCCGCGGTTCCCCAAGCTGCAGAAAGCGCTCCTCCCGCTGAGGGAATTTTGAATGTAACGGCGGCGCCAAACGACGACGCGCGACAAAATATACTATTTCCAAAAGAAGTTATTAATTTGTCTCCTGCACCGGTCGTTGATTTGTTACGTTCGGCAGCGCCAGCAGCACCGGTCCAACCGGCGTCGACGACTTCACAATTAGACGAGGCCGCTGCGCAAGCCGAAACGATTTTAAAACAAATCCGCGTCCACCTTCGAAATGGAATCACGGAACTACAAATCCGCCTTGATCCTCCCGGCCTCGGAGAATTAACAATTCGTTTTGCTTATGATGCCGGGCGCGTTCGCGGGCGCGTGAGAGCCACGGATTCCGCAACGGCCACTCTCGTGCGCGACCACGCGGGCGATCTTAAATTAGCAATGCGTGAAGCCGGTATTGATATAACAGATCTCGACGTCGGCGCCGACCGCGGAGCGAGCCATCGGAATCCGTCCCTCGAAGAAATGAAAGAATCCGCGGAACGCGATCATCATAACAGAAGGCGATTCTTTCTAAATTCTAGCGATTCGGGCGCCGCTGCAACTGTTACAACTCAAACCATTGTCGCAAATCGCGCCCAGTCCCCGCGATCTCTCGATTTGGTTGTGTAGCTATTCACTAACAAATTCCGAAATGATAAAAGTAAACACTGTGAGCAAACCATGCCAATTATAACATCTGTTTCTTCGCCCGCGCTTTCGGCGGGACCTTCCGCACCGGCCGCCGCCTCAGGCAGCGGCAACGTAGACAAAGACCAATTCTTAAACTTGCTCGTTAACCAACTAAAAAATCAGAACCCGCTCGAACCGGTTACTAATGAACAATTCATCGGCCAGCTCGCTCAGTTTCAGTCACTCGAAGCGCAGCAGGAAATGAATTCAAATTTAAATACTTTAATTGACCTGCAAGCGGTGACATCGACGATTTCTCACCTAACCCAAGCGAGTTCGCTGATGGGTAAGAAAATTGAATATACTGATGTTGAGACGCAGGAAAAAGCGACTGGAATTGTTACATCCGTTGGACTCGAAAACGGCTCCGTCGTTGCCAAAATTGGAGACAAATCGATTCCAATCTTACTGATCACTTCCGTACAACCCGAAAAGTAAACTCTTAGTAAACCTACTCTTTGGAGAGTATCTAATATGTCCAGTAGTCTTTCCGCCGGCCTCGCCGGACTCCGCGCAAGCCAGGAATACATTGACGTCGTTGGTAACAATATCGCGAATGCTAATACTCCGGGCTACCGTGGACAGCGCGCTAGCTTTTCGGAATTATTAGCACAAACGATTCGCCCAGCGATCGGCCCGGGTAGCAATATCGGAGGCACGAATCCGATACAAATCGGCCTCGGCGTGCGCGTCGGCAACATTGTAACAGATGTTTCGCAGGGCGGCCTCATCTCGACCGGCCGTTCGCTCGACCTCGCCATCGAGGGCCAGGGATTTTTTGTATTATCCGACGGAATTCAACGATTCTTCACGCGTGTCGGGTCGTTTGGATTTGATGCAAATGAAGATTTAGTTGATACAAGAACTGGAATGAAAGTATTGTCTCCGGGCGGAACCGCGATCCATGTGGAATCGTCGCAAGTCGTCGCGGCAAAGCCAACGTCTAAAATTGATTTTGCGGGTAACCTCCCCGCGGAAGTCGGCGGCCCGAAATCACAAGTATTAACAACTTCGGCTCCGTTCAAATCGGGCGCCGTGGCGGCCGTTCCGGGAACACTACTCAACGCACTTGATGATAATACCACCGATTATGTCAACGGCGACACGATTACAGTTGCGGGAACCGACCACGACGGAACTGTTATAAACGCAACGTTTACATATGGAACCAATGGCACCACCGTCGGCGATCTTATCAATTTTATCAACTCAAGCTATACCGGCGGAACCACCGCGCTCCTGCCCGACGGTAATCTACAATTCACCGCGAACACTCCGGGGTCCTCAAAGTTATCATTACAAATAACAGGCGACGCGAAAACGACGTGGGGAGCCCACAACCTATCGGTGACAACCATTGGTAAAGATAAAGATAAAGCCGTTACGTCCATTGAAGTCTTTGACGCGGCCGGCATCGGACACAATGTAACATTAACGTACGAACGCCAGGCCGATTCCACGTGGACGCTCACGGCGACGATGCCCACCACGGACGGCGTGATTCAAACGGATACAATTACAAGCATACAATTCGCCGCAGACGGCTCGTTCACCGGCATCTTCGGCTCGAATGTACAACTAAGTTTCCTCTTCTCGGGTCAGTCGCAGCCGCAGTTGATCAATGTTGATTTTGGCACTGTCGGCGGAACGGACGGAATTACACAATTCGGAAACAAGGCCTCCGTGCAAGCGAAGGCGCAGGACGGCTACGCGGCCGGATCGTTAACGACCGTCAACTTTAATAGCAACGGTGAATTGATAGGATTCTTTACAAATGGCGTTCAGAAAGTGCTGGCGCAAGTCGGGCTCGCATCGTTTGCAAACCAGGATGGCCTGTCGCGCTCGGGCGATACTACTTATGCGGAAACTGCAAACTCCGGAGTCGCCGTGCTCGGCAC
>JBJXHE010000079.1:0-6528 GCA_046160785.1 Planctomycetota bacterium | reverse complement strand
GCGCGGACGGTTGCGGATTTGGGAGGGTCGGAGGCGATTGGGGCTGAGCACGTTGCGGAATCGTTAGGGTTTCGGCTGGCGAGAGAGACGGAAGAAGTAAAGAGTTATGGGTAGTGTTGGTGGGATCGTTTCTCAAATTGTAGCGAAGTAGTTTGGCGTCGTTTCCCGGAAATGTGGCGAAGCCACAATTCCGGGATGCGACCCCTTCCGCTAGTCTTAATCTTACGATATTAATGATCGCGGCGGGTCACGCGTGCTCGCGCGCATAACCGTGGCGCCAGAATAGTAGTTAAACGAAACGCGCCTGGACCACTGCCGCGCTCGGCGATACGTAGCGTCCAAGGCCGCGCACCGATGCGCGCGAGCACGCGCAACCCCGCCGCAACTTCGTTAAGATCCGTTCATGCCCTCAACGCCCCCCGATCCCGAAACTACAAATCCGCCGCTTGAAGCTGCGATGGCCGCAATTCGCCGATTATTAGATGTATTATATCGATTGCGCGCGCCCGATGGGTGTCCGTGGGATCGTGTGCAGACCGTGCGGTCGATGGCGCCCTATTTGTTAGAAGAGTCGTACGAAGCCGTCGATGCAATTCTATCAAATCGGCGCGCGGATATGAGCGAGGAACTCGGCGACGTTTTGATGAATGTACTGATGATTCCGCTTGCGGGGGAGGCGGAGGGAACGCTAACAATCGCCGATGTCGCCGACGGTATTGCTCATAAACTCATCCGCCGGCACCCGCACGTTTTTGGTAATAAAGAGGTCGCGGGCGTCGAAGATGTTTGGAAAAACTGGGAGGCGATCAAGGCCGCCGAGAAACGCGAAAAGGCCGAGGATGATTCTGCGATCGCGGGCGTTCCGGTCGCGCTGCCGTCGCTCTTGCGCGCGCTTCGAATTGTTGAAAAGGCGAAACGAGCGGGTTTTCGCTACGCCGATCTCGCGGGTCCGATTACTAAAATTGAAGAGGAGTGGCGCGAGCTCAAGGTGGAAATAGAAGCAAACGATTCTCGGCGCATTGAGGAAGAACTCGGCGATCTGCTGTTTGCAATTACAGTTCTAGCAAGCCACCTATCTGTTAATCCCGAGGTTGCGCTGCGCTCCAATATTGCGACATTTGCGTCGCGCTTCCGGCATGTTGAGCGGGCGCTCGGCCCTGCGATGCGCGACGCAACACTTGTATCGCTACAGGCCGCATGGAACGCCGCTAAAGAAGCAACTGCTAACGTTAGTAATACTAGCGTGGGGGAACGTTAGCGATGACGTTCCGGGAGAGGATTTCTTCCTCGACTTTGCAATTTTATCGTGTATACGTTCCTTCACTGGCCAAGGGTTTGCCCCCACGGGCTGTAAAAAACGTGACTCTCCTTCTTCCCCTTTTCCCGAAGTTTTTCCCTTGGCTTTCCTAACAATTCGCTCAAAGGTTAATTGTTAGAAATATAAAACTTCGGTTAAAAACGAAATGACCCGCCCCGGCGGGTCTTTTTTTTAACTGGCGGGTTTTTTCGTTTGTGGGCGGGTTTTTCATTTTTAGCGTCGGCGGGGTTAGATTGCCGCCTTGGCCGCCATCGATTTCATCATTGTTTTTGTTTATCTCGCCGGCGTCGTCGCTGTCGGCGCGTGGTTCTCGCGGCGGCAGAAAACTACAAAACAGTATTTCACGGCCAGCGGACGCGTGCCGTGGTGGGCCGTGGCCGCGTCGATCGTGGCGACGGAAACGTCGGCCGTAACGTTTATATCGATTCCGGGCGCCGCGTACGCGAGAAACGGTAATTTTACATTTTTACAACTGGCGCTCGGTTACATCGCCGGTCGTATTGTTATTTCGGCGCTATTTATTCCAAAGTATTTTCAGGGCGAGATTCTGACTGTTTATCAATTGTTGTCGCAGCGGTTCGGCAACGGCGTGAAGGCGGTGCTCGCTTCATTTTTTGTGGTGATGCGCACTGCCGCCGACGGAATCCGATTGTTATTAACCGCCGGGGTTCTCGCATTTGTATGGAAGGCGTTTGCTCCGGAAACAGATATGAACGTTGCGGTGGCGGGCTCGATCGTGGCGATGGGATTGTTAATGATCGTATTTACGCTCTGGGGCGGCATGGAAGCCGTGATTTGGATCGAGGTCGGTCAACTGTGTATTTATCTATTCGGCGCGGGCGCCGCCGCTTGGACTTTGATTTCGCGCGTCGACGGCGGGCTCGCGGGCGCGCTTGAAACCGCGGGCGAATATAACAAAACGGCGTGGACGAATTTTAGTCTCACTCTCGATCAATCCGCCGGCCACACGTTTTGGGCGGGCGTGATCGGCGGATGTTTTTTAACCATGTCGACGCACGGCACCGATCAGTATCTTGTGCAACGTTATCTTTGCGTTGACAGTCCGAAGCGCGCGGCCGCGGCGCTGCTGAGTTCCGGAGTCGTCGTATTTTTACAATTCGCGTTATTCTTAACGATCGGAGTTTTGTTATTTTCGTTCTACCGGCCGTTCGAATCCGCCGGATACGCGACCGGCGCCGCCGCCGCGCCGTTTACTAAGAATGACGAAGTATTTACAGATTTTATTACGCAACATCTCCCGCCCGGCGCTGGCGGACTCGTCGTCGCCGCCATTCTCGCCGCGGCGCTCTCGTCGTCGCTGAATTCAATCGCCGCGACGGCCGTCAATGATTTGATACGTCCGTTTTTCGTACAAAAGGCCGACGCGTTTTATTTGAAGCTTTCGAAAATATTGACCGCGCTCGCGGGAATTGCACAAATCGCAGTTGCGCTCGCGATGCGCGACGCACAATCTTCCGCGCTCGACGGAGTGCTCAAGATCGCGGGATTATTAAACGGACCGGTTCTCGGCATCTTTTTGTTAGGTGCGTGGGTTCGCGGCGCAGGTAAACTTTCGGCCGCGATCGCGCTCGCCGCGGGCGCCGCCGCCGCTATTTATGTTTGGCAATATACCAATATATTTTGGCCGTGGTACGCGGCGATGGGCGCGCTGGCGGCGCTCGCGGCCGGATTTGTTATGAGTAAGATTGCTCCAAATAAGTAAAATACGAATGCAAACATTCTCAAAATCAATTTTTGTATTGTTCTTGGCTGGCGGCATCGCCGCGTGCGAGGCGCCGCGCGCCGCCCGCGAGGATTTAACAACCAATCCGCCGCCTGCGCCCGATGCGCCCGATGCGATCGAGCGGCCGGTCGACCTCAATGCATATATCCATTCGATGACGCTCGAGGAGAAGGTCGGGCAGTGTTTTATTGTATCCGGAAACGCGCATTTCATGAACGACGCGCACGCGGACGTCGTGCGCCTTCGAAAATTAATAACCGAGTACCACGTCGGCGGAATTATTTGGTATCGATCGAAAGTGTATGAAACGGCGATTCTGAATGCACAATTTCAATCATTAGCAAAAACGCCTCTTATCATTTCGGCCGATCTCGAAGCCGGGATGGGCATGCGCTTCGACGACACGCCGTGGGCGCCGTGGCCAATGGCGATCGCGGCAACGGGCGATCCCAAGTTCGCCGAACAATTAGGATATTTGACGGCGATCGAAGCTCGCGCGCTCGGAATTACACAAATCTACGCGCCCGTCGCCGACGTGAACGTGAATCCTAAGAATCCGGTTATTAATACTCGGAGTTTTGGTGAAGATCCGCGCGAAGTATCCAAATACGTCAACGCTTTCATAGCGGGCTGCCACCGCGGCGGAGTCTTAGCGACGGTTAAACATTTCCCGGGCCACGGCGACACCGATGTCGATTCGCATCGTTCGCTGCCCGTTTTAAATGTTAACAGAAAGCGGCTCGACGAAATTGAATTATTACCATTCCGCGAGGCGTTCGCGGCGGGCTGCCGATCTGTTATGATTGCGCACCTCGCGGTTCCCGTGCTCGACAAGACTCCCGCGCCGATATTAACAAAAAGCGAAAAGGTGTACGGCGGCGACGAAGAGCGCGAACTGCGCGGCACGCTGCCCGCGACCGTCTCGCACGAAATGGTTAAACATCTATTGCGCGGCGAAATGGGCTTCGATGGAATTGTAGTCACCGACGCGATGGACATGGGCGGGCTCGCCGATCATTATACTGCCGAAGAAGGCGCGATCGCGGCGCTCATCGCGGGCTGCGATCATATCTTAAAATCGGGAAAGCCCGAGCAAGCGATCGAGGCGGTTATTAACGCTGTAAAGAGCGGACGCATTGCTAAACAAGTGATCGACGACGCCGTGATGCGGATTCTTAAGGAAAAACAAAGGCTACAATTATTCGAGGGCGACAGCCGGTTCCCGTCGCTCATGGAAGTCGGCGCCGAAGTCGCGTCGCCCGCGCATGACAAAATAATACAACAAATCGCGGAACGCTCGATTACATGTATCAAAAACGACGGAACTCTGCCGCTGCGGAAGAAGAGTAAGATTGCGCACATCGCCGTCACCGACGAAGCAGGCGCTCCCGCATTTGTGTATTCAACAATGCAGTTCGGCACGCCGCTCAAACCGTTTTGCAGTGATTGGCTGGAATTTCGCGTGAATCCGTTCACCAAAGAATCGGAATGTAAAGGTTTTGCGGAAATTGCAATGAACGTAGACGCAATTGTTATATCGCTTAATGTTAAAGCTCGAACGGGGGCCGGCACGATCGCGACGCCGAAGAACGCGATCGCGCTCGCGGAGCATTTTGTAAAATTAAAGAAACCGGTCGTGGCCGTTTCGCTCGGCAGCCCGTATTTGATACAAGACATGCCGTTTCTGCAAAATTATCTCATCGCGTACGGTTCCGCCGACGCTTCGCAACGCGCCGCGGCGCGCGCGATTTTTGGTGATATTCGCGTGAATGGTAAGATTCCCGTCAGCATTCCTGGAATTGCAAAACGCGGCGACGGCGTCACGATCGAAAAGCCGATTCAATAATAAGGACGGTGAAGTAGCGAATTCAGAAAAAATGAATATCCACATGAATGCGCTCTTTCTGATACTTCCGTTATGGATACAAAATGAAACGGCGGCGCCGGAGTCCGTGGGAGTGTCGAGCGAACGATTATTACAAATTGACGTGGAATTGAAGGAAGCGGTTAAGCGACGCGACATTCCGCAGGCCGTCGTTTCGATCGGCCGCCGCGGAAAAGTAATATATCAAAAGGAGTTTGGACGGGCGAACCTCATCGATTTGTTGCCGAACGCGAAACCAATTCCCGTGAAAGAGTGCGACGCTATTTTTGACCTCGCGTCGCTCACGAAAGTTGTAGCAACGGCGACGTCGATCATGGCGCTCGTCGACGATGGAAAGTTAAAGATCGACGACCTCGTGATTCAATATATTCCGGAATTCGCCGCCGGCGGCGGCGACCGCGCCAAAGTTACGATTGAACAATTGTTAACGCATCGCGCCGGGCTTGTCGCTGACGACTCGATGGATCTTTACCATGGTTCGCCTCCGGAAATCTTCGCTCGAAAGTATCAACAAAAACTTCAAAATCCTCCGGGATCCAAATTTGTATATTCCGACGCCGGATACGAAGTGCTCGGCGAAATTGTTAAGGTCGTGTCGGGCAAGCCGCTCGACGAATTTGCTACAGAAAGAATTTTTCGACCGTTACAGATGAACGACACGCGTTTTATTAAAAACGCGGATGCGCCGCCGGATTATTTAGCTCGGATCGCGCGGACTTCCGCGAATGCCGAATTTCGACTCGGCGATATTCATGATCCACGCGCGCGCGCACTCGGCGGCGTCGCGGGTCACGCGGGTTTATTTAGTACTGCCGGCGATTTATCGAAATATTGTATTGCGATCCTCGGCGGCGGAGGCGGAGTTCTAAAACCGGAGAGCGTCGCTGCGATGACGAAGCCGCGATTTTATACAGATAAAAATATTCGCGGGCTCGGATTTGATATATCAACCGCGTACTCGGGCCCGCGCGGCGAACTCTTTCCGCTTGGATCGTTCGGGCACACCGGGTTCACGGGAACCTCGCTCTGGTGCGACCCGGTGTCGCAAACATTTGTAATATTACTGACGAATTCGGTTTATTATGAAAAAGGCTCCGTCCGCGAATTGCGTAGTAAAGTCGCGACGCTCGCCGCGGCGGCGATCACCGATAGCGATGCGGCTGCGTGGACCGCGGTCGACGGGCCCGTTCGCTCGTTTATTGCATTCTGCGAATCGAAAGAGCGCGGAAAGCCGGCCGCCGTACAGGCGCGGCCTCAGTTGGACGTTCGCTGCGGAATTGATATATTAGAAGAATCGAGTTTTAAGCCTGTTGCGAAATGTAAAATTGGATTGTTAACCAATCAGACCGGCCGCACGCGCAACGGGAGATCGACGGTGGATGTGTTATGTTCAGCCGGTGCTAAGAATGCGGGCGTCGAGCTCCTTCGTATCTTTTCGCCCGAGCACGGAATCCGCGGAACCGCGGACGAAAAAATAAACAATAGCGTCGATGAAAAAACGGGTTTGCCGATAGTTTCATTATATTCGGAGTCGCGGCGGCCGCGCGCCGAGGATCTAACAGATCTCGACGCGGTCGTGAT
>JBJXHE010000078.1:0-19204 GCA_046160785.1 Planctomycetota bacterium | reverse complement strand
GTCAAATGGATATCTAAGTATCTGGATGGAGTAGGGGGAAAGCTACTATTAGACGCGGGCTGCGGCATCGGTTTTTTTAGTGAAGCCGCGAGGCATCTTGGCGCGAACGTTGTTTCATTAGATTTCTCTCCGCAGGCGCTCGGAGTTTACAGAAGGCGCGGCGGGCGCGACGCGGCGCTCGTCGCCGGCAGCGTCGAAGAATTGCCGTTCGCCGATAATGAGTTTGATTTTGCGATGGCGATCGACGTGATCGAACATTTATATCATCCAAATTTGTTACTTTCGGAAATGTATCGAGTCGTGCGCCCCGGCGGCCGCGTTATTGTTGAAACGGACAACGAAGGCACGTGGTTTACAAAAAAAGGATTCCGGCGAGTTAACAATTGGGCGCAGGCTCGCACGCCGCTCGGAAAGAAACTTGCTAAGATTCGCTCCGAGATTACATCCACGTCGCTACACGTGGAAACCTTCGATTTCAAACTTCTAGCCGAGCGCCTTGAAAAGACCGGATTTAAAGTAATACAAGGCGAGACGTTTCCTTACCTGCCCGTCGGATGGCGCGATTCGTTAATACAATTTCCGCCGTTTCGCCCTGTGAACCGCGCGCTCGGTGGCGAAAATTGTATGATTTACCTCGCGGAAAAGCCGCGGAAATAAATAATTATATTCCGGCGCAGCGGCTACCCTGCAAACTGGAAATGTAAACAATGCGCGTTCTTCATCTGATCGATCTGTATGATCCGAAGATCGGTTCGTCGGTGCGCCAGATGTATCAAATGGCGCGCGGAATGGCGGCGCACGGCGTTGAAACGGAAGTCGTTTCCGTCACTCAGAATCCGGCCGAGGCGGGTACGAAGGAGATCCTAGGAATCTCCGTCCACGTGCTGCACAGCAATTATAATATTCGCTGGCGGTCGATCGTTAGTTTAAGAAACCGGCGCGTGCTCGGCCCTCTCGCCGAAATATTGCAAAGATTCAAACCTGACATTGTTCATGCGCATTTGATACATTCGCATTTGTCTTACGCGTCGCTCATTCTCGCGAAGCAGCACGGCGCGGCGGTTGTATTTTCGGCGCACGACGTCATGACTTTTTGTTATCAAAAACTGAATTGTTATCACGGCGGCGAAGACGCCGGCGGATTGCTGCGCGACTACGCCGCGCGCTGGCAAAAGTGCATTCCGTGCCAGCGTTTTCGTTATTTTCCACCGCGAAACGCGATGATTCGAAAAGTAATGAACGAAAGCGTGGATGTTAAGATTGCGGTGAGCGACGCGCTGCGAACCGCGATCGAAGCGAATGATCTTCCGAACTTTCGCGTTGTTTATAATGCGATCGAATTAGATGAATCGCCCGCGAATCCCGAAGGCGTGCGCGCGTTTCGCGAAAGGTTTGGCCTCGGCGATGATTTAATATTTACAATAGCCGGACGCGTCCACGAACAAAAAGGCCATCTGCAGGCCGTCAAAATCTTAGCGAGCGTTTTGAAGCTTTGCCCGCGCGCGCGATTGTTAGTGATGGGAAAGAAAAGTGAATTTGAAAAATACGCGGGCGCGCTCGTCGATCAGTACAAAGTGCGAGAACACATCACTGTCACTGACTGGCTCGCGGGCGAAGACCTTCGAAACGCTTATTTAGCATCGGATGTGTTCATTACGCCGTCGATCTGTTTAGATACATTTGGATTAGTAAACGTCGAAGCGATGAATTATCAAAAGCCCGTCGTGGGCACCGTATTTGGCGGTACAAGCGAGGTCGTTGAACACGGCGTCACGGGTTATATTGAAAACCCGTACGACGTCGAAACGTTTGGCCGGCGCGTCGCGGAATTATTAAATAATCCTGCTTTGCGGCGCTCGATGGGGAAGGCCGGGCTGGTTCGGCTTCGCGAAAAATTTGCAATGCCCCGGCTCGTCGCGGAAACGCTAGCAATCTACCGGAGCCTGGAAACGGTAAACGCGGCTCGACGTAAATAATTGCAGAGCAAACGCGTGCGTCGATTGCCTTTTTAGTTAGAACGCCCTCGCGGACGCCCGCCATCCGCTCCGGGAGGGTCACGCATTTTGAGGCTATCGTGAATTTCCTAACAACAATTGGCGCGCGAGCTTGGGCGCTCCTATACTTGCCGGCGCTATCCGCCCTTCTCACGGCTCGATTCGGTATTTGTAATAAACCCGGCGAGCCCGCCTCAAGGCTGATTGCTACAATTCCGAACTACACCTTCCGGTCGAACACATCCAACCTTAACGTTAACGTCCAATGCGAAAGATCCTGCTGCTCTATGTAAAACCACACGTCCAAGAGGATCCGTTAGCAATGCTACTCGGAATTACCTATCTCGGCGCGTGTCTAGAGAAAGAAGGCATTCCGGTTGAATGCTGTGATGAACGAATTGTAGACGACGCGTATGTTAAACAAGCGATCGAGCGAAATGATATTATTGGATTATCGTCGCTCACGCCGAACGTTCGACGCGCCATCGCCTGGGCAAAGTATGCTAAAGAACGCGGAAAGATAACTTTAATGGGCGGACCGCACGCGTCGGTCGACCCCGGATTATTCTTAGATTCCGGATACTTTGATTATGTTTTGAAGGGCGAAGCGGAATTTACAATTTCGCAATTCATGAAAGCCCTCGACGGCGGCAAAGAAGAAGATTTAGCGGCCGTGCAAGGATTAGCATTCAATCGCGACGGCGATCGTGTTGATAATCCCTCGCCGCCGCTCATTAAGAAACTCGACGATATTCCATTTCCGTCGCGCAACCTGCTTCCGCAGGAACGATATTTTCAATTAAATCCCGAGCGGCTTGCTTACATTTTCACCACTCGCGGATGCCCGTATAAATGTATCTTTTGTCAAAAAGAATTAACAGGCCGCGGATATCGTGTGCGCTCGACGCAAAATATCGTCGACGAACTCGAAGGCGTTATTAAGACTTATCATCCCGGATCTGTATTATTCATCGACGAAATCTTTACATTAAGAAAAAAGCGCATTCATGAACTCTGCGAAGAGATCATGCGCCGCGGACTCAAGTTCGAATGGGTTTGTAACACTCGCGCCGACTGCGTCGATTACCCATTGTTAAAGACCATGTATAAAGCTGGCTGCCGCCGCATTTACTACGGTTGGGAATCGGGCTCGCAGCGCATGCTCGACGTGTTAAAGAAAGACCTCACGCCGCTGCAAATTATCGAAGCAGCGAAAATGACTCGCCGCGCGGGAATTTGGGCAAAGGTATTCTTAATTGTAGGATCGCCGGGCGAGACGAAAGAAGACGTGATCGAGACGGAGCGCGTGTTAAAGATTGCGTCGCCCGACCTCATCCGCGTATCTGTGTTCAATCCGCTCGTCGGAACGCCGTCGTGGGATTTGTTACAAGCCAGAATTAACATCGACGATTTAACAGAAAACTACGTTTCGTCGAACCGCTCTGCCTATTCGCACGAGAACTTCACACAAGAAGAACTCGAAGAAATGAAGCGCGACCTCGTGCGTTCGTATGAGCGCTGGTACAACGCTTCAAATCAGCGCATGACGCGCTACATGGACCGCGTGCGCTTCTATCTTGAGAATCCGATTCAAGGCACGAATCGTTTGAAGCGAGCGATTGGATTGGTGCATCACGCGAAGGTCGGCAAGATTGAGCAGGCGCGAAAAGAAGACTAACAATCGCTCCCCGCGCGGGCCCGGTGTGTGTCGCGTGCTCGCGCGGATTCATTAATAAACTGTAGGACGTAGAAGATCGCGCGGGTCGCGTGCTCGCGCGCATAACCGCGGCGCCGGAATATTAGTTAAACGATACGCGCCTGGACCACTGCCGCGCTTGGCGTTACGAGACGCGCAAGACCGCGCACCGATGCGCGCTGCGCGCGCGACCCGGCGCGATCTTTAGCGAACGCTATTGTTATATTGATTCAATGGGATGGTGCTCGCGAGCAACACACCCCGGGAAAGTAAAATTAAGATGGGAGTTGAGACGGCATCGCTGACAAGTAACATCATGATATGGCTATGCGAACAATCTCGGCTCTAGCATTATTTGTATGTTTATGGGTTTTCGCACAGCAACAGCCCAAGGAAGGGTTGGAAGTTATCGCGGGTGATGTTGGGAAAAAGTTGGATGCGTATCTGAAGACGATTGATAGTGAAGAGGGCGGGTTTTGTGGGAATGCAATTGTGGCGATTGACGGAAAGGTAATATTAGAAAAAGGCTACGGTTTCGCGGATGCGGAGGCGAAGCGCGCGATGCCGGTGGATGCGCTGTGGGATTGGGCGTCGGTATCGAAACAATTCACGGCGGCGGCCGTACTGCGATTGCAAGATATGAAAAAGCTAAAAATCGACGATCCGCTGAAAAAGTTATTTCCGAACGCGCCGAAGGACAAAACTAATGTTACGTTGCGGCAATTGTTAAATCACACTTCCGGAATTGAGTCGGGTTTTAAGAAAGAATGGACATTCGATGCTACAAAACGCGATTCGTTCGTCGACCTTGTTTTGAAATTGCCGATGACATCGGCGCCCGGCGAAAAGTGGGAATATAGCAATTCGGGCTACTCATTCCTCGGCGCTATCATTGAAATCGTGTCGGGAAAGTCGTTCGAGGAGTTTTGTAGCGAAGAATTGTTTAAACGAGCGGGACTGAAGAATTCCTATCAAATCGGAATGAAAGAACTCGACCTCGCGCGCGTTCCTAAGATTGACCGCGGCCGCGGTTTCACCGACCGCTCCAAAGACTTTGCATTCGCCTACGGAAACCGGCTCACATGGGGCTACCGCGCCTGCGGCGGAACTGTTATGACGACCCGCGATATGTATCTTTGGGATCGCGCGCTCCGCGGCGATAAGTTACTTTCGGAAGCGTCGAAGGAATCGTTATACACGGTCAGACTTAACAATTACGCGCTCGGCTGGCATGTTAACAAACGCGGAAAGGGAAGAGTTGCCTCCCATTCAGGCGGCGTCCAAGGAGTTGTTACTTATGTGGAGCGCGGGATCGATGAGGATTTTATTGTAGCGTTAACGCATTCGTATAGTCCGAAGGTGTATGCGGGGAAGACTGCGCAGGAATTGTTAAAGTTAGCTAAATAAGAATTTGTATTAGGGCCCGGTCGTGATCGCGTGCTCGCGCGCATAACCGTGGCGCCAGAATATTAGTCATTACAAAAGCGCCTGGACCACTGCCGCGTTCGGCGATTCGGATCGCCTTCTTCCGCGCACCGATGCGCGCTGCGCGCGCGATACACGACCGGGAATGGTTAATAATACTTGGTAGGGGAGTTTGTTGAATTGGACAGATGCACGCTAATTCCTTGACACTTGGTATGCGTTCGCGCTCCCATCAATACTTCTCTTCCACGTAAACGTGAACGCATTTTACAATAAATTTTCCAAAGGATTTGTCTCCAACTTGTTGCCAAGTTCTGCAACCCGTTGCGAAAATGCCTGATCTAAAACAAGGCGTGATGCAAGATTTATTAAATAGAATAACTCGTCTCATTTAATGCATAATAATCATTATGAAAAATTACTTCAGCGTTATGTTAGGAAAGCAAAGCTCCCATGCCGCGCAGTGCTTTCAGGAGGGTTTTATTGGTATTGATAATGATATTAATCAAGACCTAACGCTAAAACTTCCGGAGGAATGGCGCGAGTTCAATAAAGAGTTTATTCCCGTTTTCCTCGCGGCACGTCCTGGTAAAAGTAAAATTGCAGCCGGACTCGCGTGCGCCGCCGTTTGGGGAGTTTCGAAGTATATAAAAAAGGGAGATATCGTAATTTGTCCGGACGGAGACGATGTGTATTGGGTGGGTGAAGTTACGGGCGATTATTACTATAATGCCACCGGTCCTCTCCCACATCGCCGTCGCGTGAAATGGTTTGAACAGAAAATCAACCGTACAGATATGAGCGATGCGTTAAAGAGGTCAACTCGATCGACGGGGACCGTTTGTGATATTTCACGCTACAATACCGAAATTGAAAAGTTTCTCGCGGGCTCGTCGTCACCCGCAATCATTATTAATGATCCGACGATTGAAGATGCATCCGCGTTCGCGATGGAAAAACATCTTGAAGACTTTCTAGTGGAAAACTGGACGCAGACTGAGCTCGGAAAAGAATATGATATTTTCGAAGTGGACGGCGAAAGTGTGGGGCAGCAATACTCAACGATGGAAATGGGCATCATTGACATTCTCGCGATTAGTAAAAATAAGAAGACATTCCTAGTTGTTGAATTGAAGAGGGGACGAGTGAGCGATACGGTTGTTGGCCAGACGCTTCGATACATGGGATATGTAAAAGAACAACTCGCGGAGGATGGGCAAACTGTGAAAGGTGCCATCATTGCATTGGAAGACGACCCGCGTACGCGCAGCGCGCTAGTAATGGTGCCGAATATTCAATTTTACAAATATCAAGTGAGTTTCAAGTTGCAAAAGATCTCCGGCTAACATTAACAACCTGACTCCCTTCGACGTTATAATTAATATTAAAGCCTTAACAGAAGGGGACGCTTCCCGGAATTGTAACAAAGCAATCCTCCCGCAATGCGACCCCTGCAGGGCTTGTTGACGCAGGCCGTGACCATGCCCGTGGCCCTGCTGAAAGCCCAGAAAACATGATTTGTCCAAATTTAAAGCTGGACAAAACATGAACATCGTCTATTCTTCCCCCCGCTGACGGTTAGCGCCCCTTCCGATCAGCTCCCACGGCCGCACGGATGCGTCCCTGGCGAAATCTTTCTACGGCGCACTCTCCTACAAGAAAACTGACTCCCATGTTATGTAAGTTAACAATTCCCGCCCTGGTCCTTGCGATTCCTTCCGCGGCCGTGTTCGGCGCATTTGATAAGAAAGACTCCGGAAGTACTGTAAGAAATGATGTATTATCAATTGTCGAAACGGCGGCAGCCGCTGGCAACTTCAAGACGCTCATTGCGGCCGTCAAAGCTGCCGGACTTGTTGAAACCCTTCAGGGCAATGGACCCTTCACTGTTTTTGCGCCCACTGATGAGGCATTTGCTAAATTACCGAAGGAAGCTCTCGAAGGTCTCCTCAAACCAGAAGCTAAAGAAAAGCTGGCTTCGATTCTGAAATATCATGTTGTTTCAGGAAAAGTAACTTCGCAGGAAGTTGTAAAAATAGATTTTGCTCCGACGGTCGAAGGCGGCGCATTGCGAGTTGTAGCATCGAAGGAAGGCGTGATGGTCGACGGCGCGCGCGTCGTTAAGACTGACATCGCCTGCCGCAATGGTATCATTCATGTTATTGATACTGTTGTGATGCCGCGCCTCGATCTCGCGGCGACTGCTGATAAGAATGGTAATTTTAAGACTCTACTCGCCGCAGCTGGCGCAGCCGGACTTGCCGAAACTCTCAAGACCGGCGGACCTTTTACAGTCTTCGCGCCCAATGATGAGGCTTTTGCAAAATTACCGAAAGGCACGGTCGAAGAATTGTTAAAACCAGAAAACAAAGAGAAACTTGTTAAGATTCTCAAGTCTCACATTGTTTCAGGACGCGTACTCGCGAAGGACGCGGTAAAGCTAACAAAAGCACCCTCGATTTCCGGATACGAACTCGGAATTGAGGCGCGAGGTGGATCCGTAATGATTAGCAATTCAAAAGTAATCGCAACCGATGTGCTCGCGAACAACGGCGTGATTCATGTAATCGACTCAGTGATTCTTCCGTAACTAGCCGGTCGGAATCCAAGGGGGTCAGGCACCCGCCACAGCATGAGCCAGACCCCCTAATGCTACTGACGCGAAACTAATAACCGACGCTTGCGTCGTTTATTAGTTTCGCGCCATATCCCCCCAAAACTCGATCGTGTCAGCGCGCATCGTAAATATATCAAATCGCGGCGGGGGTCACGCGCGCGCAGCTCGCCGGAGTGCGCGGTCTTTGGTGTCGCGTATCGCCGGGCGCGGCAGTGGTCCAGGCGCGTATCGTTTAACAAATATTCCGGCGCCCCGGTTAAAGGCGAGCGAGCACGCGTGACCCCGCCGCGATATTAACGTTCCCAGCAACCTGCCAATTCCGCGCACTTCGCTAATATATCTAAACGACTGTCAGAAGGGGTCGCATCCCAAAATTGTTGCTTCGCAACAATTCCGGGAAACGACCCCGGCATCCATACCGCCTACTTTCCAAACAACCGATCGAACGCGTCCTTCGTTCGTTGCTTACGCCTGTCATCCTCCGGCGCTACCACTTCCTTCATTTCATACTCTTCGCAATCATTCTTTATATCTGATTCCCGCGGCAGGTCCGCCGACAGGCTCTTGCACCAATTCCAGGCGCGCGACGCGTCGAAGTGACGGCAATTCTTGCACGCATGCAGCGGCGCCCCGCATTTGATACAATTCTCGTCAAACCCGGGAGTTCCGGGCTTGGTCCAAGGCGAACCGCATTGATGGCAACCTTTCATTTTATTGATAACGCGCGCGAGCGGCCCGAAAGGTACTCCATGACGCCCGCCGCGGCAATTGTGATCGCGGCCTTACTAATCGTAGGTGCCGCAGGCGCAATCGTTTTGACGGCGCCCGCGGGTCTCGGCGCGGTTGGTTTTGTAATGTTAACGATCGCCCTTCCAATGACACTGCCGTTTGCTGCGCCGTACGTTTCGCGCGAATCCGGGCCGAATCGAATAGTAAAAATCGCCGCCGCGATCGCGCTTGCGGTGTTTGGAAGCGGCATTTTTATACTTGGCGTCGCGCCAATGCTAAAATTGGGCGCGCTCTCAGCGAGCCTGGCCGTGCTTCTGGCCGGCGCCGCGCGAGTTCTTCCAGCGTCGTTCGCAGCCGCCGTGCCCGTTGCGGGTGCGGTTTGGATTGCGGTCACGTCCGCGGCGCCGTTCGCTCTCGTGGATCCGGATTCGAGTCTCGAAATACAACAATTCGCCGCGTCGCTTTTTCAATACTCGCCGATCGCAGCCGCGTGTGGCGCCGTTCCGCTCGATATACTCCGCAACGATTTTCTATATCGAACGTCCGCGTTCGGGTCGTCGATTCCCGTGGGGTATCCTTCCTGGTGGCTTCACGCGATCGCCGCGCTCGCGGCCGGAATCTTAATGATACTCATCGCGGCGCGACTACAAAAGCCGGCCCGCGATCGCATGCACAATTGATCCATTGCAATTGATAATTATTTTAACATGAAGAAAAGAATCTTTGGAAATTTTCCGCCCCACCTGATCAAGGAACCCATCCTGACGCAGGCGCTTCCGATGATGTTTAAAGTAAAAACTAATATTCGCGGAGCCTCGATTTCCGATGATATTGCGCTCGTGGTCGCCGACGTGGAAGGCGATCAGGCCGACGTTGAAAAGGCCGTGGAATATTTAAGAACGCGCGGCGTGAGTGTTAAGGAAATGGATCCGAATTCACCGATCAGCCGCCCGCCCCAGCCGGGCGATGCACAGTAAGCGTACGCGAATAAAGCGCGCACCGAATTGTAGTTTGTAGTATTGTAATGAACGCGGCGCGTGCCGCCGATTTATTACTAACATTATGCCGCTTTTTCATTTAGACGCGCCGTTCAAGCCGCGGGGCGACCAGCCCGCCGCAATTGAATCCATAACAAAACGGCTCGAAGCGGGCGTCAAGGAACAGATCCTGCTGGGCGTCACGGGTTCGGGAAAAACCTTTACGATGGCGCACACGATCGCGCGCATCGGATTGCCAACATTAATTCTGGCTCCTAACAAAACTCTCGCCGCGCAACTCTTCGGCGAATTCCAGGCGTTGTTTCCCAAAAACGCCGTCGAATATTTTGTTAGCTATTATGATTATTATCAACCGGAAGCTTATATTCCGGCGTCGAACGTTTTTATTGAAAAAGACGCGTCGCGAAATGAACAAATCGAAATGATGCGCAATTCCGCGACGCGTTCGCTCATGGATCGCAGCGACGTCATTATTGTTGCATCCATTTCATGTATTTATGGTTTGGGCTCCCCGAGTAATTATAAAGATCTTGCGATGGAAGTTTCGGTTGGCGAGAAGATCGAACGCGACGTGCTGCTGCGCCGTCTCGCGCAATTGCAGTATGCGCGCAACCACGCCGATTTTCGGCGCGGCACGTTCCGCGCGCGCGGCGATGTGATTGAAATCTTCCCGAGCTACGAAGAAAGTTTAAGTATACGAATCGAACTCTTTGGTAATGACGTCGAACGGATTGAAGAAGTGAATCCGCTCACGGGCGAAGTGCTCGGACAATTAAATAAGACTACAATTTATCCGTCGTCGCAGTACGTCACGCCGAATGAACGATTAAAATTATCGATCGGCGGAATTGAAGAAGAATTAGTAAAACGCCACGACGATCTTCAGGCGGCGGGCCGGTTTCTCGAAGCGCAGCGAATCGACCAGCGCACCAAATTTGATTTGGAAATGTTAAGAGAAACGGGCATGTGCCCCGGAATTGAAAACTACTCAAGACACCTTGACGGCCGCCCCGCGGGCCAGCCTCCGTCGACACTGATACATTACTTTCCCGAAAAGTGGTTATTAATTGTAGACGAGAGCCACGTCACGATGCCGCAGTCGTCGGGCATGTATCGCGGCGACCGCTCGCGAAAGGAAACATTAGTAGAGTATGGTTTTCGCCTGCCTTCGGCGCTCGACAACCGCCCGTTAAAATTAACAGAATTTGAAGGTTTGATCGACCGCGTTGTTTATGTTTCCGCGACGCCCGGCCCGTACGAATACGAGCACGCAAAAGATAATATAACAGAACAGATCGTGAGGCCGACGGGGCTCATCGATCCTGAAATAACAGTTAAACCCGCGAAGCACCAGGTCGACGATCTGATTGTTGAAATCCGCAAGACGGTCGCGCTCGGCGACCGCGTGCTCGTAACAACGTTAACAAAACGTTTCTCCGAGGAATTGTCGGAATACATCTCCGACCTCGGCATCAAAGTAAAATATTTGCATTCCGATATTGATACATTGGAGCGCACGGCGATTCTGCGCGACCTGCGCCTCGGTGAATTTGATGTATTAGTTGGAATTAACCTTTTGCGCGAAGGCCTCGACTTGCCCGAAGTGTCGCTCGTCGCGGTGCTTGACGCCGACAAGGAAGGATACTTACGATCCGCGACGTCGCTGATCCAGACGTGCGGCCGCGCGTCGCGCAACGTCCGCGGAAGAGTCATCATGTACGCCGACCGCGAAACAGTTTCGATGCAAAAGGCGATTTCCGAAACGCGGCGGCGCCGGGCGATTCAAGAAGCTTATAATAAGAAACATAACATTACGCCCGAAAGCATCAAATCGCAGATTCGTGAATTGCTAACAATCGAAGATTTGGATTACGCGAACGTTCCAGACGCCGCGCCTCCGACGAAACTATCAAAAGGAAAAGGTAAAGATAAAAAAGGCGCGGGCGATCCCGCGAGAGCGGTTCCGAAGGGCGAAATGCTAAAAGTCGAGATTGCAAGAATGCGCGGCGCGATGGCGGAGGCGTCGGCGAATCTTAACTTTGAAGAAGCCGGACGGCTGCGAGACGAAATTTTCCGCCTCGAAGCGCTCGAATTGCGGCAGTCCTAAAATCGGCGCGAGAAATTTTCTTGTCCCGCGCACGCCGGGGTGTGCATTATTAGATAACAACATTCACTTCATGGGACATGCACCCTCGAACTCGGAAGCCAGCGGCGCTTTTTTTCGCACCGAGGATTTATTACAACGCATCCAGGGCGGCGACGCGGGCGCATTAAATATATTATTTGAACACTTTCGCGATCCGCTCGAACGATACTTACATTCGCAGCTTCCTTTTGTAGTACGATCCGTCCAAGACACGCAGGACGCCGTGCAGGAAGTCATGATGCGGACGTACCAATCGTTAACAAATTATCATCATAAAGGAGTTGGCTCACTTTGGGGATATATCAGAACGATCGCGCGCAATTATGTAATTGAAACATTTCGCGAACGTAAAAAATGGGGATCGGCGAAAGGCGGCGAAGACGGTGCGTCGCTGAAAGGCGCGCTCGCGAAAGGGCCATCGCCGCCCGAAACCGTGCTCGCCCACGAGCGCAACGAACGCTACGAAAAAGCACTACAAAAACTTCCCGAGCGCACGCGCATCGCATTCTTAATGAGGATCGAGCTCGGCTCCGAATTTCAGTGGATTGCGGCCGACTGCGGTTTTGCGACGTGCGACGCGGCGCGCATGGCCGTCAAACGCGCGGCGAAAATACTTGCCGAGGAGATGGGGGCGGGCGCCGCGGAAAATTAGCGAACGCCTGAAACATTTGTGCACGAGTGCGCGTAGGGTCGCGCATGCTAATACAACAAATCCCGCGTGGCGCGAAGGCCCTTCTCGTTATTGTTAGTCTAATTGCAACGATACAACAGGGGCGCCAAGACCCGCTCGGGGGCGCGCGCGCCGCGATCGTTCCGCAGGCGCGCAACGCTTCGCTCGACGGAATGCCGCACGGGCTCCACTGCGCGTCGGTGGATGCTAAAATTAAGATTATAGAAAGAATCGCGGAAACGGAATTGTTAATTACAATTCAGAACCAATCGGCGCGCACGCAGGAATCGATCATGATCGTTCCCGTGCCTGACGGCGCGACGCTCAAATCGTTTCATTATGAAGTGGCGCCGCCCGACGCCGCAGGCGTTTCGACGCCCGTTTTGCCGCCGCCCGTGAAACCGTATGCACAATTAATGCCGAGGGACGAAGCGCGCCAAGTGTATGAATCGATCGTGCGCGTCTCGCGCGATCCGGGATTATTAGAATTCGCGGGATATCATATGATCCGTTCGAATGTCTTTCCGATTCCGCCGGGCGGAACGGCAAAGTTAAGATTACAATACGAACATCTGCTCGACGTCGACGAGAATCGCATTGACTACTATTTGCCGCGCAGCGAGAACCTGGGGCAGACCGTGCCGTGGACGATTACAATACAATTACAGTCGGACCGCGACGTCCAAATGGTATATTCTCCGACGCATCAATTAAAAACGACGCGCACGGGCGCGCACACACTCATTATTGATATTGATGCCGCTAATATGAATAAGGGGCAAGCATGGGAATCAGGGCCGTTTCAAATGTCGGTATTGTATCGTAGTCCTTCGGAGACGGGCGCGCCGGTTCCGACCGCAACGTTGATGACGCACCCCGACGACCGCGGCGACGGCGGTTATTTTCTATTTTTAGCATCAATTCCAAAAGTGAATGATCCAGCGGTGCCCGAACAAAAGCGCGAAGTCGTTTTGGTTATTGATAGATCGGGCAGCATGGCGGGCGCGAAAATGGAACAGGCGAGGCAGGCGGCCCTGCAGGTGCTCGAAGGCCTGAAGCCCGGGGAATTATTTAATATTATTGATTACGCGGCGCGCGTCGAGATGTTTTCGCCGCATCCGATTGTTAAGAATGACCAGACGATCGTCGAAGCCCGCGCGTACGTGAAACGTATCCAATCGGATGGAGGAACGAATATTAACGATGCGCTTCTCGAAGGGCTTGGCCAGCCCGCGATGGCTGGCGCGTTTCCAATCATGCTCTTCCTCACGGACGGCCTTCCCACCATCGGCGTGACAAAGGAAGACGAGATTCGTAACAATGCAACGAAAGCGAATCGTTATCATCGCAGAATATTTACATTCGGCGTTGGCAACGATGTGAACGCGCCGCTGCTCGACGCGCTCGCGATCGGCACGCGCGCGCTCAGCACGTACGTCCACCCGAGTGAAAATGTAGAAACGAAAGTCGCGCAGGTCGCGAAACGTCTTACGGCGCCGATTCTAACAGATCCAATGCTACATATTTTCGACGCCGACGGATCTGTTACAACGCGCCGCACGCGCGAAATTTGCCCCTCGAAACTTCAGGATCTTTTCCCTGGCGACGAAATGGTAGTGCTCGGACGCTACTTCGGCGACGAACCTATCCAATTTCGAATTGTTGGAAACTACAACGGAGCGAGCAAGGCGTTCGATTTTAAACTAAATCCGAAGGTCGCGCAGAAAACTCATTTTAGTACATTTAGCCATTCGTTCATTCCGCGCCTTTGGGCGAGCCGGCGGATCGGCGAACTCGTCGACGAAGTGCGGCTTGTTAGCAATCAGCCCGTTGGAACCTTACAAAAAGACCCGCGCACGAAGGAGGTCGTCGACGAAATCATAACATTGTCAACGCGTTTCGGAGTGCTCAGTGAATATACATCTTTTTTTTCGAACGAGCCCGTTGATCTCTCGCAGCGCGATAAGTTACATCAACGGTTAACTAAAATTCTGGGCGACCGCGCGAGCGCGGAGCGCACGGGGCAGGGCGCAGTCGCGCAGGCTATTAATATTGGACGGCAGCGCGGCGCGAATACCGTGCAAGGAACAAATACCTATCTCGACGGCAGTCTTAAAGAAACCCGGCTCAAAAATATACAACAGAAAAACGACCGCGCGATGTTTCGAAAGGGCGTCGTGTGGGTCGACTCGAAAGTATTTGAAAACGTCACGTCGCAGGCGCTCGACGCGCCAGCTGATATAACGATTCCGTTCGGCACCGATGATTACTTTGCGCTCGCGCACAAACTCGGTAAGGAAGGAAAGTCGAGCGTGCTCTCGATGAACGGAAAATTGTTACTTTGGCTCGACGGCAAGCGCGTGCTTGTCGACGGCGCGCCCGCGTACGTCCCGAAGTAAAGGATCGGCGAATTTACTTTCGTAACAATTCTTTCGCGATCTGCACTAATTTAACAAATTCGGCGCGGTAGCCCGACGGGTCGAATTGTAAATTTGACTTCGCGAGTTCGAGAATGAGATCGGCCGTCGCGCTTCCTTTGTATTGCGAATCGCGGAGCAGTAATGCAAAGGAAGCGACTGCCGCCGAGAATTGAAAATCACTCGTCGTGTTCATGAAGTTCATTCCGGAATCGTGCGCCGGGAATTCTAACAATTGGCTCGACTTATTTTCTGGATGCTTGTAACGAATGCCAATATTACAAATCTTGCCGCGGTTGGGGTTTTCTCCTCCAAGGAATCTGCGTGATGCTTGCTGTTCCAGCGCGAGTCCGCCGAGCGCGGGGCGGACGGGCGCCCATTCATAAAAAATCACGACGTGGTGGCCTGCGCCGACGTCGCCAGCGTCTTTCTTATCATTACTAAAGTCCTGCGCGGCGAGTTTGCGGTTTTCGTAGCCTAACAATCGATACGACGCGACCTCGGCCGGATCAAATTGGATTTGTAATTTTACATCTTTCGCAATCGTTGAGAGCGTGCCCGACATTTGCTCGACGAGAACTTTGCGCCCTTCGTTAATATTATCAATATACGCGAAGTGGCCGTTTCCGCGGCTGGCGAGTTGTTCCATCGTGTCTTCTTTAATATTGCCGGTGCCGAAACCGAGCACGCTCAGGAACACGCCACTCTTCGCCTTTTCCTCGATGAGTTTTATCAATTGACCTTGGTCGACGATGCCAACGTTAAAATCGCCGTCAGTCGCGAGAATCACGCGATTGATACCTTTCGGCTTAAAATGAGCGATCGCGGTTTCGTAGGCCTTGTGAATTCCGGCACCGCCGTTCGTGCCGCCGCCAGCTTCCAGCTGATCAATAGCATTTAGAATTGTAAGTTTCTGCGCGCCGTTCGCCGCGCTGAGCGCGACGCTGGACCTGCCCGCATATGTAACAATAGAAACGCGGTCGTCCTCGGTGAGCTGGTCTACTAATAATTTTAATGATTGTTTTAGCAGCGGAAGTTTATTTTGCTCATCCATCGAGCCCGACACGTCGACGAGGAATACAAGATTCGACGGCTTGCGCTGGCCGGCGGGGATCTCGCGACCCTGAATCGCGATTCTTAGTAAACGATTCTCGGGATTCCAAGGGCACGTCGCGGACTCATATTTTACAGAAAACGGAACGGCGGTCGTGCGCGCGGCCCCAGCCGCTTCGAATTCCGCATGCTTTTCAGTAGTTATTTCAGCGTTCGCGCGGTAGGGGAAATAATTGATAAATTCTTCAATCCGCACGGAGTCGCGCGGCGGAAGCGTATTCGCTAACAAAAAACGGCGCGCGTTGGAATACGACGCCGTGTCGACGTCGGCCGAAAGCGTTGACACGGGCTCTTCTCGCGTATTGATAAATTGATTTTCAATAATCGATTTATAACGTTCGCCGGCAGCCTGCTCCTCCGCGCGTTCAACCGGGCGCCGGGTTGCGGCAGGCGGCAGCGAATTACCTAAATAACCGAGGCCGTTCAGTTCACGTTCAGACTTCTTAACCGAATCTAACAATTCCAATGTTTCGTTCAGAATTTCGCCGCGATCTTTAGCTTTCGATTCTTTATCATCCGAATCACTCGATTTTTTTTCATCCTTTCGGGCTTCACCGAAGCGACCGCCTAACGGGGCGGCTCCAGTCGCGCCGCCGCCCGCTTCAGGGCGCTTGCCGCGAAGTTCATTTTTATTAGTCTCTCTTTTTCCAATATCGTCTCCAGTTATAGTATTTAATACTTTTGCGCCCGCTGGAAGTGCGCCGTCCTTTGCGGCGGCCCCGGGCTTGGGGCTTGGATTGCTATTGGGTGTGGCCATGAACCCGTCGCGCATCGACGCTTCGGCGTCGAGGCCGGCGAGATTTGTTAAGTCTTCGGGTTTTGTTGAACTTGCCGATTTTTGTGAATCTAAAGAATTAGTCTGCGCTTTTAACTTTTCCTGAGGCTCAGCTTGTTCGCCCCACGAAGTTGACTTATCCGCCGGAGCCTGCGGCGCAGCGGCGCGCCGGTCATCCGGATCAGATGCTACAATTGATTTCGAGGGCGTCAAACGGTTTTGTTTGCTTTGATCGCTAACAATCGTAATGGTAACGCCGATCACGAGCGACGCCGCAACTAACGATACGGAGCGCCAAATCCAAAGATTCCGCGTACTCGAATGATTCAATATATTATTAGGAATAGTAGGAATCACTTCCGCGAGTTCTACAATTCGTTCACGCCGCGCCGGATCAAGCCCGGGCATTTCCTCCGATTTTAATATTTCGCCGAGGTTCGCAGCCGCGGTTCGAATTTCATCAACGGCCCGGCGCGCGTCCTCGTTCAATCTTAATTCTCGCTCGATGAGCGCGGCTTCGCTGGCGCTGAGTTCGCCGAGCGCGTACGCCGTCAGGCGGGGGTCATCGGGTTTTAAATTCATCGCGGTACCGCTCCGTTGCGTGTGGAATGATTTGAATTTCCATTCGCTTGTTTTTTAGATAATTTAGCTTTCAGTTTCTGCAATCCTGTATGAATCAGGAAGCCGACGTGGCTAACACTTTGATTTGTAGCCGCGGATATTTCTTTATACGAAAGATCATGCTGGAATCTTAGTCTCAAAACTTCCTGTTCGCGCGGCGTCAGTTTTTGTAATGATTCATATAACGCCGAATATTGCTCTTCCTTTTCAACCTTTTCGCCGGGCTCCGGCGCGTTACTGATACAAAAATCAAATTCAATCTCTCCCGCAATGTTATATTTTTCTTTTCGTTTCACGTCGATCGCGGCATTGCGGCAAACTGTATAAAGCCACTCGGCGAGCCGTTTTTCGATATCGTCGCGCCGCTGATCGCATAATTTAAGAAAGGCGTCCTGGACGACGTCGCGCGCCGTTTCGAGATTTCCTAATAATCGAAATACATACGATGTCAGCGGGCGCTCGTATCGGTCGAGCGCGGCGATCACCCAATTTGTATCAACCGTTGGTATTTGTTGCATCGCGAATGACGCCACGACTGGAGAAGCCGTGGACGGGCCGGCACGAAACCAAGACGCAGCCCACCTGCCTTTCTTAGTCGGAAAACGATGTGCCGAATGAAAGCGGTGCGGCGGCGGGAGTTGCGCCGCCTCGGCACTGTACGGACTCCGTTGGTAAGAATGCAGCGAAATTATATCATTGCCGCCCGCGTGCACGACCCGATCGCAGGTTTTTCCAATACGACGATTCAAATCGGGGAATGCCGGTATCTTAATTATTCGGGCTGCGATTATTTAGGATTCGCTGGCGACCGCGATGTAACAAATGCCGCGCGCCGTGCGATTCTACAATTCGGCGTTTCCGCGCGCGCGTCGCGGGTCGTTACGGGAACGCTAACAATCCATCTTGAACTCGAACGCGAAATTGCGTCGTTTCTTAACGTTGAAGACGCCGTGACGGTTCCAGCGGGCTGGATGGCCGGCTCGCTCGCTGCACACGCGGTTGCGCGGAATTGCGACCGTGTTTTTATATATATGAACGCCCACGCGTCGCTTCACGCGGCGGCGCGCGCGGCCGGCCTGCCCGTCATTATTGTTAAATCTACAGATCCGGTCGAATGGAAACGCGCGGTCGCGCGCGCGAAATCCAAGGCGCCTCTGACTCTTAGTGATTCGGTGTCGCTGCCCGATTGTACATTTCATCCGCTTCGAGAATTGTTAGAAATCGCGGGGGCGCGAAAAGGATACTTCATCGTGGACGACGCGCACGGCGTTGGAATTGTAGGAAAGAGCGGCCGCGGCGCCGCGGAATTATTGAATCTCGCGGGTTCGCGATTTGTTATAACGGGTTCGCTCTCGAAAGCTTTCGGTTCCCAGGGCGGTTTTGTAGCGGGCGCTCGCGATATTTGTAATGAAGCGAGAATGACAACTCTTTACGCGGGCGCCACTCCGCTTTCACCGCCCGTCGCAGCGGCCGCCGCGCACGCGATCCATTTGAGCTCCGGAGCGCGCGGCCGGGAATTGAGGTATCAATTAAAAATGAACACGGCCTTTGTCGCGCGCGAACTCACAAAACGAAATATTACATTTGTTTCCAATCCCGAAATTCCGTGGCTCGCTTTCCACGGAAACGGCGCTAGACCCGAGGCGCTGTCCGATCATTTATATCACAAAGGAATTGTAGCTCCGTTAGTACAATACGCGGGCGGTCCCGCGGGCGGCTACGTTCGCGCAAGCGTCAACGCGCGCCACACCAAAAAGCAGTTACAACAATTCGTCGCGGCGCTCGCGGACGGCTGGCGCACTCTCTCATTTTTACTAATCGCGGCATTCATGCTAACAAGCTGCGCGGGCGGTCCGCCGCGAACGATCATAACAGATCTCGCCGCGGCGCGGGAGGCGCTCGTCGACGTTCGCTCAGCCGATCCGTCAATTCTCGTCGAATTGCGTTATAACCAATCGGATAATTTTATGAAACGCAATGTTTATCATTCCGATCGCGCGTTT
>JBJXHE010000077.1:0-3563 GCA_046160785.1 Planctomycetota bacterium | reverse complement strand
ATTGTTAATGAAACCGGCGGTTCGCAAATCGGATGGCGCTTCACGAACGCGGGCCGCGAGGCCGGATCGAGAATATTGACTGCGACATTATCAATATTAGGAATACTAATAGATTCCAATGGTTTCGCGCCCGCGAGAGCGGCGAGCCGGTTGTGGTCGGCTGCCAACGCTGCCGCGGCTTCGAGCGCTCCCGCATTTTTTTGTAATGTTATTATTTCCACATACGCGCGCAGAATGTTTTGTATTCTCGCAACCGCCGACGTGAGCTGGTTCAGCCGCTGCGCCGGAATTTCGGGAGCATCGTTATCATGAATATTAACAGATCGCGCGCGAAGGCGCGTTTCGACGGCCCACACGGCGTCGAACTTTTTTTGCTTTTCATACAAATCGGCAAGGAGCCGCGCGGTCTCCGGTAGCATTTCATCGCGCGACAGTCCCCATTCGACGGCTGCCGCCGCCGGCGCATATTGCCCGGAGTGTGCTAATAATCGGCCCGCTTCTGTAGCAAGTCCGGATCCGTAGTAACGTTCCGCGACCACGCGGTCGGTATGCCAGGTTGGGCGATCTAATATATATGAAGACCCCTCCTGCCGCGCGACGCCGCCGACGTAACGATACAAAAACGTCGCTGGCGTTTCCCACCAAAAACCCTTTACAAATTCCGCGAATTCATTAGCAAACTTGGAAAGCGACGCGGGGCGGCCGTCTTTGCCGTCGCAGAAGCACTGCGAAAACCACTCAACCTGATTCTTAGCATTCCTGAGTCCGGCCAAATATTTATCAATTTGCGATCGGAATACTTGCTTGTCGGGTTCCCAACTCCACAAATAAACCCAGAGCGCGTGGCCCGCAGTATAATTTTCGCGGTAGTCGTCGAGGGTCGCCGTGAGAAGTTTCTTAAGATACTCGAGGTCCATCCCTTTTCTGTAAGTTTCAGAAATCGCGCCGAAACTTGCATAACTTTCTATAAATCGATCATCTGTATCATTACCATAAGCTCCGGCCGTCCAAACCGCGCGGCCTTCGGCGAGCCACGCCGGCATTCCGGGGAACAAAGCGCCGTCGAACCGATGTGTTAATTCGTGCGTGAGGCCGCGGCCCATCGCGTCCGGCGTTCCGTGCGCGAAATGTAATACTGTTAAATCGCCTGATTGAAACCCGCCCGCCCACCAGTACGGAGTTCCCTCGGCATCCATATCGCTCGCGCGCGGAACAATTCTAACAATACCCGGGCGGCCTTCGAACGGATCTTTACCAATCCAGTTCGCAATCCGCTGATGATGCAATTCCACCTGCTTCGCCGCCGCAATTAATGTTTCAATTCCGCAGATCGTTTCAATTCGATAAAAACCCTTTGGAGAATTTGTAATTCCCGGATTGCCCGGGTCCGCGTGTTCTTTTGTAAATGTATCTTTTTCTGCTTTCGATAGATTCTCGAGCTGCTCAATCGTTAAAATTTCCGTTTCGCGTATCCGTAACAATTCGCGCGCGCGATTCATCTGGCCCGCCGCGCGCTCTCGCAGAGCATTCAGATCGGGTGCGGGAGTCATCAAATCCTTCAGGCCCGCTTGTACACAAATACCGTGCAGCGTGCGCGCGATCGCGAGCGCCTCGGCTGGTTTATTAGCATTGAGCGCGCCGTCGGCCGCGTTCGCCAGTAAATTTAATATAACAGAATCTTTCGGAACGGTTTTGTTAACAGCCGCCGCGAGCGAATTGGTGTACTTCTTTTCGAGCGCGGGCTGTTTGCGAATAATCTCCATTCCGACTTCGCGCAGCCATTTTGCAATACTCGGCGGATCGTTCGCGTTGAGCTTGTCGCCCGTTCTAACAATTTCCTTCACGGCCTCCGCACGAGCCGAGATCAGCGCGCGCCACGCCGGATCGATTTTTACATTTGTTAATAACTGCTTTGACGCCGAGTCGATTCTTATATTTCCGTTTTCGTCGGCGAGCGCTTCGCAAAGCGCGAGCGACCATAACAATACGGCTGGCGGATTTGGTTCTTTGGGATCCGACGCAAGCAGTAACAATTCACGGAGCGTCTCGGGGCTTCCCGGCTCCACTGCCAGCGATTGCAAGAATAATCGCTGCGCGCGATCTTTATCATTTGCCGCCGCCGCGGCGCGGCCGTCGTCGCGCCACTGCGCCGCCGGCGAAGGCCCCGTCGGAGGCGCAGTCGGCGGCGCGGATTGCTGGCACGCGAACGCGAGCGCGAATACCGCGGCCGCAATGTTCATAATCCGATAATATTAGCGAGTGTTACTTTAGCTTTGCTAGCGCTTCCGCGATCTTCTTTTCGAGATCGTCAATACTAATTTTGACGCCCTTCACCATCTCTTGAACGTTACCCCCTGTCTCCGTCGCAATTTTCTGAATCTTATTGATGAGCACGTCGCGCGCTTTCTCCATCGCGGGAACCATCGCGAGCACGGCCGCTTTCGTTTCCGCCGATGCGACTTCCGCCTTTTTCTTAACTTCTTCTATTTTTCGAGTTAGTTCCGCCTGTTGCACTTTGAGATCGTTCGCCATTTGTTGTGCCGGCGTGGCGCCCATTTTATTCAGTTCGCCGCCCGGATTGAGCGTACCCGGCGTCTCTTCTTTTTTGCTGCATCCCATTGCCGTAATTGATACTAATAATAAACAGCCGGCAAAAAATGTCGCAGACTTTAAGACGTTATTGAATTGGAACATGTTTCGATAGTGGGGGAACGAGGGATTCTCTTGATAAACGCGCGTGCGAGTTGCCATAGGATTCCGCACCGTATACAGAATGTCAACGGAGGGGGTGCGGCGGGGCGGCGAGCCTGTTACGCAAGACGTGGATGAAATGTTTCGAATCGGGCCGGTTTTCTAATAGCGAAATCATAACGCGAGCACTTACGCAACAAACTCCTTCCCGATCACTTCTCCACCCTCTTCATTAATATCTCAATCACCCCCTGCACAATTGCTACAAATGCGGCGTCATCAACCGGCGCTTTTGGATTGTTCCATGTCGCGGCCGTGACGTAGCGGTCGCCGGATTTTGTTTCAAATACGTGCGTTAAATTAATAACGCCCGTTTCGGAGCCGCCTTTGAAACCTACAAATCCGAATTTGTCGCGATGGACATCAAGTCCTAAATTAACAGAAAGGACGCCGCGGCCCAACGCCGTCTCGGGAGTTTTTGTATGATCGAGCAGCCAGCGCATCATGCGCGCCAAGTCGGCGGGCGAAGCATACCATTCGAGAGATTCGATCGCGACGGGCTTGACCGTGAACCCGCTGAGGTCGACATCCTTTTTATCAATTGCGGCAACTTCTTTTGTTAATATCGCGCGGCGCGCGGCGGCGTCGCCCGAAATGTAGCGTTTGCGGAGGTCTTTCTGCTGTGCGCCTTTTAATTTAAATAATTCGAGCGTCGAAAGAAATGGAACATTGCGCTCCGCGTGCTGGTTGCCCATTTTTGTTACCATTTCCTCGACGCGCTCGCGTCCGAGCAAAAATAACAAATGATCCGTCGCCGTATTGTCGCTTTGCGAAATCATGAGCGTCGCAAGCGTATGCAGCGTCACCGGCGA
>JBJXHE010000076.1:0-75933 GCA_046160785.1 Planctomycetota bacterium | reverse complement strand
TCATGCGCGGCAAATGGAATAATCAAAAAGACGAAATTGTAAACGCCGAGCAATTTATACAAAAATGCGCGACGCGCTCCGAAACGAGCGGTAAAGATTATGAAATTATATTAAAATCCGGCGAGCGCGTGAAATCGGGCGAATGGTTGTCGGCGCGCCTTCGAGAAATCAGAAGCGCACCTTCGCAGAAATAGTAATAACAGCGCCTACATCGGCGCGCTTGCACCACCCAGTTCCGCGAGAACACTCGCCGGATGCGCTTTCGCATCGACCTTGTCCCAGACTTTTTCAATTTTTCCGTCGCCGCCGATTAGATAACTAATTCTTTCGGGATACGTGGCTTTCGGATCGGTCGTCGCGCCGTACGCCAAACCTAACGTTCGGTTCACGTCGCAAAGCAGCGGATAGGTAAAATCATATTTCTTGACGAACGCAGCGTTGTCCTTTGGATTGTCGAACGAAGCGCCCAGGATTTGTACATTTAATTTACTGTAGTCTCTGGCGCGATCGCGAAATCCGCAGCCTTCTTTGGTGCATCCGGGCGTGTCGGCTTTTGGATAAAACCACAAAAGCACGCGCTTGCCCTTGAATTCGCCGAGCGTGCGCGTTTTGCCGGTGTGATCTTGAAGCTGGAAATCGGGCGCGTTGTCGCCAACGTTAAGAAGAGGCATGTCGATACTCCGTAGTTTGTGTTTTTATTATTTATTCTTTTCGAGCCACTCGACGATCTCGCCGGCGTGTTTTGTAACATTCACTTTTAAGTAAATATTCTCAATTTTGCCGTCTTTACCGATAATATAACTAATTCGCGCGGGATACGCGGGTTTGCCTTCCGACCACGCGCCGTACGCGAGGCCCATTTCTTTTGTAGTATCGCAAAGAAGTGCAAAGTTAAACTTCTGATCCGTTACAAATTTCGAATTTTCAGTAGCATCGTCGAACGACACTCCGAGCACTGTCGCGCCGAGTTTTTCGATGTCGGCGATGCGGTCGCGGAATCCGCAGCCCTCCTTGGTGCATCCGCTCGTATTTGCTTTTGGATAGAACCAAAGAATGACGCGCTTGCCCTTGAAGTCGGCGAGCGATCGTACTTTTCCGGTGTGGTCGGCCACTCGAAACGCGGGTGCCGCATCTCCGATTTTTAGTGTTGCCGGAGCACTCGCGGGCTTGTTTTCAGCAGGCCTCGTCGCGGCGGGTTTCGTCTCGGACTTCTGTAACGGATCGTTGCCCAGCGGGCTTACTAATACAAACGCGGACGCGAGCGCGGCGACAAAAATAGTTCGAAGGAAGACGGGAGTGGTGAGCATGGTTAGGATTATAGAACACGGCCGGTCGATAGCGAAGAGCCTCGACCGCGGCCGCGTTAACTCTATCCATCTAACAAATCCGGAATCCCACCATGAGTTTCTTTGAGCGTCTCGTTGGCCAGTTTATTGAAATCATCGAATGGGTCGACCCGACCTCCGATACGATTGTGTATCGATTTCCCGTCTATGCTAAAGAAATCAAGATGGGCGCGAAGTTAACAGTTCGCGAAGGGCAGGCCGCGGTTTTTGTTAATGAAGGAAAAATCGCGGACGTGTTCGCTCCGGGAATGTATACATTGTCGACGAACAACATGCCGATTCTGTCGACGATCAAAGGCTGGAAATATGGTTTTGAGAGCCCGTTCAAATCGGAAGTTTATTTTGTAGCAACCAGGTCATTTACAAATCTGAAGTGGGGGACGCAAAACCCCGTCATGATGCGCGACCCGGAATTCGGACCGGTTCGATTACGATCATTCGGATCATACACGGCGCGTGTTAACGATCCCGGATCGTTATTAAAACAATTAGTAGGAACCGACGGTTTGTTCCAAGTTGACGAAGTGCAAGTGCAAGTTCGGAATCTGCTCGTCGCGGGGGTTTCACAATTCCTCGGCGCCGGCCAGGCGGCCGCGCTCGATCTCATGGCGAAGAGCGCCGAGATTAATTTACAGATCGAAAAGCAAATAAATGTACAATTAAAAGACTGGGGAATTGAAGTAAGCCGTTTTGTTATTGAAAATATTAGCTTTCCTCCCGAAGTCGAAGCCGCGCTCGATCAGCGCACGAAGATGGGCGTCATCGGCGATATGGGTAAATTTACACAATTTCAAACCGCGACTGCGATTCCGGAAGCTGCTAAGAATCCGGGCGGCGGCGCGGGCGTCGGAATGTCTCTCGGCGCGGGCCTCACGATGGGGCAACAGATGGCGCAGTCCATGGGCGCCGGACTTGTTGGCGGGCAGATTATGAATAATCCGAATCCTAACAATTCAAATACAACCAATGCGCCTCCGGCCGCTCCGGCTCCAACTGCGAAACCCGCGGAAGACATCACCGCCAAATTGCAACAATTGAAGACTCTGTTCGACCAGAAACTTATTAACGATGCGGAGTACGAGGCAAAGCGCAAAGACCTTCTTTCGCGATTCTAATTGAACGAGCCACCGATCCTTCATTCTCGCGAATCGGAACCGCCGCTCGCACATTCATCCATTACAAATGCCGGCGGCGATCTGCCCGCGTCGCCGGCGGACGCTAAGAATCGCCGGTTCCCGTGCAAGGGTTGCGGAGCGGGGCTTGAGTATCATCCCGGCAGCGATTCTGTAAAGTGTCCGTATTGTAACTTTGTCGAAAAGATAACATTAACCGACGACGAGATCGCCGAATTTTGTTTTAATGATTATCTTGCAAAGCCGCCGTCAGGCATCGGCGTTGCGGGCACAGACCAGCCGTGCGCCCAACAACAATGTGCACCGTGCGGCGCCGTCATTCATTTTGAAGCACACGTCAAAGCTACAAAATGTCCGTTCTGCGGCAGCACGATGGTCGCGCGCGCGGGCGACACCGGCGATGCGGACGTGCGCCCCGAAGCAGTCGCGCCGTTTAAGATAAAACAAATCGAGGCGGAAAGGTTATTTCACAATTGGGTTCGAAAGTTATGGTTTGCGCCGTCGCTACTAAAACAGGAGATGAATCAAACTAAGATTCGCGGCGTCTACGTGCCGTACTGGACGTACGACTCCGAAACGTTAAGTTCCTACACGGGCGAGCGCGGCGATTATTATTATGTAACGCAATCGTATACAACGATGGTGAACGGAAAACCCTCCGTACAGACGCGCCAGGTGCGGCACGTTCGCTGGCGGTGGGTGTCGGGTCGATATGATACATTTTTCGACGACGTGCTCGTTTCGTGCGGAAAAGAACAACTACAGTTGTTTTATGATATTAAGAATTTGATGCCGTACGATCCCGCGTTCCTCTCGGGATTCGACGCGGAACGGCCGTCGATTAAAGTCGACGACGGCTGGAAATCGGCAAAGCAACAAATCCAGAATTCGATTTATCACGCGTGCTGCCGGAAAATCGGCGGCGACACGCAGCGAAGTGTAAATATCAAAACGGCGTACCGCGCGATTACATTTAAAATGGTGCTGCTGCCGGTTTATATCAGTACGTACCGGTTCAAAAAGAAAATATATCGATTCGAAGTCGACGGCCAGACGGGCCAGGTGAAAGGACAGCGTCCATATTCATTCTGGAAAATCTTCGGATTTGTTATGTTGATACTCGTCGCAGCGGGATTCGTTGCACTCGCCGCTCTGTTCGCCGTGGAAGTGTCCGGCTAACGGTTCCAAATCGTTTCTAAGAATTTCTCTGTTCCCCCGTATTAGTCTCATGACACTCGCCGCCACACTCTCGCTCGCATTCTGCGCATTCATACAAAACGACGCGACGTCGATCACGATTTACAGCGCCGCGCAACCCGGGGGCGTTCAGCCCGAATTGTATCGTCCGTCAGCGTACGCCAATCCGTACTCGAAGCCTAAAGTTCCGGGATTTGCGCTCGTGCGGCAAGACCGCGAATTGGAATTTACTAAAAATCGAAGCGAGATCCGGCTCTCCGACGTCGCCGCCGAAATCGATCCGACGACGGTTTTGTTTACATCCTTAACCGATCCCGCGACGACGCGCGTTCTCGAACAAAGTTTTCAATTTGATATTGTTGATTCGACGCGGCTGCTCGATAAGTATCGCGATAAAAAAGTTATTGTAGAGAGAGGCGTCGGGGCCGCAGTCTCGTCGATAACAGGAATTCTGCTGAGCCCCGGCCCGGGGCCGTTAATTGTAAAGACCGAGAACGGAACTGTCATATTGCAACAATACAACGCCGTGCATCTCGCCGATTCGACGGGTGAATTATTAACAAAACCGACGCTCGTGTGGGACGTCGAAACTGCGAAGCCGGGAAAACACCAAACGCGCGTTTCCTATCAAACCGAAGGAATCACGTGGTGGGCGGATTATAATCTTATATTTACAGAAGGGGCGAATGCTAACGCTGGCACCGTCGACGTCGCCGCGTGGGTGAGCATCCTGAACCAATCGGGCGCCACCTACCCGAATGCAAAACTAAAATTAATCGCGGGCGACGTGAATCGTGTACAACCGGAAATGCAAACGTGGGATGCCCGCCGATCAATGTCCAAATTACAAGCCGCCGGCGAAGCCGGGGGTTTCGAAGAAAAATCCTTCTTTGAATATCATTTATATACATTACAGCGGCCCACGACCATTCCCGACCGTTCGACGCGGCAGATGGAATTGTTTCCTTCGGCGCACGGCGTGCCGTGCGAGAAAGTGTTAGTGTATCGCGGAATCGACGACTCCTTCGGATCATACTATTCGAGCCCGATGATCGATCGCGAATTCATGGCGCAGGGCAACAAGAAAATTAATATTTACTTAAAATTCAAGAATACTAAAGCTTCGGGCATGGGAATGCCGCTGCCGACGGGCCGCATGCGCGTCAGCAAACTCGATCCGGCCGACGGCTCGCTCGAATTCATCGGCGAAGATTCGATTGATCATACTCCGAAGGACGAACCCGTATTGATACGTCTCGGCGAAGCATTTGATGTCGTCGGCGCGCGCACGCAAGCTAACTTTAAAATTGACACCGTAAGACATCAAATCGACGAAGACATCGAAATATCCATTCGAAATCACAAAGCCGAAGACGTGAAGGTCTTCATTCGCGAGTCGCTCTACCGCTGGAAGAATTGGGAGATTAAGAAATCCTCGCACGAATATACAAAAACAGATTCGCGCAATATCGAAATCCCCATCACGATTCCGAAGGACGGCGAAGTGAAAGTAAAATTCTCAGTTCACTACAATTGGTAATTGTTAGTTAGCGTTTCGTCGTTGCCTGGAAGAGTTTGCCGAGTTCGGCATAGTCTACAGATAGCTCGCCGCGCCATTGGTTATTTTTACTGTATCCGCCGAATGTAAACATGACGGGTTCTCCTCCGGGAATCGGCGGAAGCGTATCGTTAAACATGGGGCTGGACGACTTTAACATTTCGAATATTCCGCCCATGGCTCCGCGAAAATCGATCGAAAAGAAATAACCGCGCGAACCGCTCGTCATTTTATGAAGCCGCGAGATCTCGGGATGCGGCGCCGTTCCGCCTGTTTGTGCGTTTTTTAGTATTTCCTCAACAACCGAGATTCCGCCAATTGTTATCATGCAATATTTTTTGAAACCGGCTATTCGAACTTCCATGCCTTTTCCCATCGCATCAACCATCGGATTCATTTGCATTGCATTTTTCATTGAAGCGGATTCCTCCGGCGACAATTTCATCATTTCAATAAACTTATCCATGTGGATTTGATATTTCATGCCGCGAACCGTTGTGCCCGAAATTTGAACATCGGCGAGTTTTTCGCTTGTATAAAATAAGGCTGCCTCCGGAGATGAATTAATTGCCTTAAAATAGTCAATTGCAAACTTGTCGGCGTCGTCGCAAGGAATAATATAAACGGCGTCCATGCCGGTTTTTTGAAATTGCATCGAGACCGCGAGTGAGTCGCCGAGAAGCCGGTTCGCCTCTTGCGCGCGTTTCATATATTGTATTAATTCTTTTCTTAATTTCTCTGGGAATTGTGAATAACCTATTTCTAACATCGGCTGGAACCAATCGGCGATATCTTGAAAGTTGAGTGTCATCGCTCCCCGGATCGCGTGGCTCGGAGGCAAGTATTTCATTAATTCTAACAGATCGGTTTTGGCCGCTGACGTCGCCGCCGTGGATGTATACGATCCCGCCTTGACTTGAAATTGTATAGATGCCATCGCGCCACGCATTTGGCCGGCGACGTCCACACTCTCGAGCTCTTTTGTAAACGATTTGACGCCCGCTGTCATCGGCCCGATCATGCCGGCCGCGGGTCCGGCCATCGCAGGATTATCTGTTATATTATTAAAAAAACCGTCGATCAACGGGCCGTAACTTGCGATGATTTGTTTCAGATCAGCGCGAAAGATAAAATCGCCGACCGGAACGCGGTCGGAAGTTAAATTTTGCGTGAGCGGATGAAAAGCCGCAGCAGCGCCCGGCGCCGCGAGTTCTTTTGTTCTTGAATAGGCTGCAAATCGCCCGTTCGACACCGTGTGTTTCGATTTATCCTTATCTTGGTTTTTAAATAATTCAGGCACATTATTAAATTCGGCAATCGTGACATCGCTCATCTCTCCGCCTGCGCCGCCCGCCGGCGAAAACCCGGCTGCGAGCGGTCCGGTAGATTGTATCAATTCGGGAGCGCAGCCGAAGTCTTCGGCGATTTCGACGGCCAGATCCATTTCATTAGCTTTCCTGCGGTCGAACGCGCCGACGAGTTTCTTTGCATTCGTCTGAAAGTTATCAATATTCGGAATGTAAAAGAACATCGCGGCATCGGCCGGAACGAGCCGCGCGAAATCTTCGGGGACGGCAGCCTTCGCGGGCGCCTCGTTCTTGCTGCACGTAAAGTGTAATAATCCGGCGGCGGCGACTGTAGCGAATGTTAAAATTCGCGCGGTGCGGGGCGATGCGTACATGGAATTTTCGGGGTAATAGATTTAAAAACTAAAATTCGAGTTGTATCAACGGAAACGGTTCCGTTTCGGCGCATTGTATTAAATAGCGCTCGGCCGCGTCGTGAAAGTCGCCCACGTCGAGGCCCATGTAAAGATTCCGCGGCGCAACCGCAATTTGTACATTCTTGAGTTTTTGCAATCCTAGCGTTGCGAGTTTCTTCGAACCCTCGGGTTCGCCCATGTGGCGCTTTAAATTCGACGCGCTGATCTGTATCAATCCCTGCAGGAATAAACCCTCGGTATTGTTCTTCGGCGTGAGGTGCCACAGACCTTCCCACGCCTCGTGCGCTTCCCACCAATACGCAAAATTATACAAATCGCAACCTAACAAATACTCCTCGTTTTGTTGCCAATTCTCGGGTGCGACGTACGCGGGCGGCGGCCCGTGCTTTCCTCCTTCATAACTATGTCCGCGCGGATCGGAGACGGGATGCGGATTCAGGCCCGGCACGAATCGATAGATCGGGAACGCGCGCCGCGGCGCGTATCGTTTATATTCCGGACGGGGCGGCGCCGGCTCCATTTTGGCGGGCATGATGAGTTATATGATGTATTAATTTATGATTGGGGTTTCTTATCTATTTGCTTGCGCGCTTTCTTTACTTTTATCGCGGGTGCGCTTGCTGCGGGCAGCGAAACTGCAGCTGCGCCGGGCGCGACGGCCGCCGCGCAGCTTCGCGGGAATTGTAGGAATTCAATCCGTGAAAATGTTAGTTTTTCCATGATCGACCGAACGCGCTCCAGCGACTCGGGCGCAGGCATCGGGTTTTTCAGAACAAGATCAGCGGGAACTAAGAATACTTCGTCGCAACGCACACTCTTCAAATCGGCAAGCGATGCAATAATCTCGTCGCGTGATTCGCCGAGCCCGAGGCAGAACGTGGACCGCAATTGAATCGTATCAAATTCTTCTTTAACAATACGCATCACGTCGAGGCTGCGAACGTAATCAAAACCCGGAAGCGCCGTTTTATATAATCGCGGCGGCGCCGTAATGGCGTGGTGCACGAGCGCGGGACTTGTTTTTAACAATTCGCGCAGCGCGCGAATGGAACCGCCGAGGTCGGAAATGTGAAATTCAATTTTGAGCGACGGCAACGCGGCTCGCAGCTCGCGCGCGATTTGTATTAATACAGAAACGCCGCTGTCGCCGAGATCGTCGCGTGTCGCGCACAGCAGCGCCACGGTGTCGGAATTTTCTTTTTTGATACTATTTACAATTCGCGACACGTGCTCGGTATCTAAAGATGGAACCGGCCCCGCCGCGAACGGCGGCACGAGCGACGCGCGCGTTCCGCATTCGCCGAGAACGGTGTATGCGCGCGTTTTCGCCGCGTTGCACCGCTCTTGAAGCATGCAATTTGAAGTTTCACAAAAAGACTTCATAGGTAATATAATTTATCAGTCATAAGACTCATAGATAATAAAAAACAATTCCAACGAGCACGAGCACAGGCAGCAGAACCGGCACGGCCCATTTTAGTAAATATCCAAAAAACGACGGACACTTGTGACCCGCGGCTTCCGTGATCGATTTAACCATAAAATTCGGGCCGTTTCCGATGTACGTCATCGCGCCGAAGAAAACAGCGCCGCATGAAATGGCCTGGATATTGAGCGAGCCTTTCGCGGATTGTAAGTGTTCAATAAAACCTTTTGTATCGTCGAACGAAACGTTATTTACCGCGCACTCCGTTGTTAAGAATGTCAGGTACGTCGGTGCATTATCAAGAAACGCGGACAGGATTCCCGTCGCGAAATAGAATTGTAGTGGAGATTCGATTCCGAGCGCGGTCGCGTTTTGTTCTAAATATTCGAGCGCGGGAATCATTGTTAAGAAAATGCCCGCGAAAAGGAATGCGACTTCCTTAATCGGATCAAATGTAAATTCGTTCGCGCGCAGGATATCTTTGTTGGCCGCTACAAAAGCAATCGCGGCTAATAGTATCATAAGCGCCGCAACGACGACCGTCGACACGGGCTGGTGGCTTTTGACCATCGGTTCGTTTTGCACAAATACGAGCCCGAGGATTGCAAACAAAAAGACGAAGCTGCGCAGCCCGGTTATTTCGAGGCCAAACCTTTCGACTTTTGTTATTTCACGCCGGCTGCGGCGGTCGTGGATCCGGTCGAAAATAACAAAAAGAAGAAGGAGCGCGCCATTCGTCACCATCCATTCGAGCGCAAGATTCTCGGCGGTCCAAAAGAATGGAATCCCTTTTAGATATCCTAAGAATAATGGCGGATCGCCGATCGGCGTGAGCGCGCCGCCGACGTTCGCTACAATAAATATAAAGAAAACGAGATGGTGCGACGCGAAGTGGCCGCGGTTCATGCGCAGGTACGGCCGCAGTAGTAACATCGACGCGCCCGTCGTTCCGACCAGATTCGCGAGCACGCTCGCAAAACCCAGTAATGTTGCATTGGCCGCGGTCGTTCCGGCGGAGTTGATTTTAAGTAGTATTGTCGACGCGACGACGAAGAGCGACCCGATCAACGCTACAAATGCGAAGTATTCAATTCCGGCGTGCGTTACTTTGTGAACGCCATGGCCGCCCTCGTTTCGAAAGGCAATATAATAAAAGGCAACCAGCGCGCCGAGCGCAAGGGAGATTTTCGGATAATGATGATGCCAGAAATGCTTAAATAAAAGAGGCCCCGTCGCGATCAATAACAAAAGCAGCACGAACGGAGCCGCCGTCCACAGCGGCACGGGCGGCGCGGCGCCTTCAAAGGTTATAAAACCCATACTAATCATTGCTCTCGGCAAGCACGATCGCCTGCGCGAGTTCGGACGTATGCGTCAACGTTAATAAAAACTTTTGTATCTTGAGCCGCTTCGCGTGCTCGGCCGCCGCGCCATGTAACAATATCGTGGGCGCCTGCCCGGGCGCGCGCGATAATTCAATATCCACCCACCGTACGCCGCTCCGCCATCCCGTCCCGAGAGCTTTCATCACGGCTTCTTTTGCAGCGAAACGCGCGGCGAATGACTCGGCGAAATTGTAGCGTTTGCGGCAATAGGCGGATTCGGCGGCCGTAAAAATCCGCCGCTCAAACCTCGCGCCGAGCCGCTCGAGCGCGCTGCGCATGCGCGGAACCTCCATGAGGTCGGTGCCGATTGAAACAATCACGCCGCAAGTGTCCGCATTGGATTGGTAGTTTTCGAGAAATTTCCGTGAGCCGCTTGGCGTTTCGCGCGCGCAGTGTTCGAAGCATTGAAAAATTGTTAGTGTTTGCAATTCGCCCGTGACGCAACCAATAGAAAACCCACTTCTGTCCGATTTGAACGACGAGCAGCGCGACGCCGTGCTGCACGAGGGCGGTCCGCTTTTGATTCTGGCGGGCGCGGGTTCGGGGAAGACGCGCGTGATCACGCGGCGATTAGCATATTTAATTCTGGAACGCCGCGTCGATCCGCTGCGAATTGTAGCGATCACGTTTACTAACAAAGCGGCGCGCGAGATGAAGGATCGCGTGCAACAATTCGTGCCGCGGACGGATTTGTGGATTTCAACGTTTCATTCGATGGCGACTCGCATTCTGCGCCGCGAAGCCGCCGCGATTGGTTATAAATCGGATTTTACAATTTATGATACTTACGATCGCGCGCAGGCGCTGCGCGGCGTGATTCGCGATCTTTCGCTCGACGACGAATTGTATAAACCGGGTTCGATCGCCCACCAAATTTCCGCGCGCAAGAACCGCGGCTTGAAGCCGGGTGATCCCGATCCACTCCTAGATTACATCGATCCCGTATTTGCAAGAATCGAGAAGGCGTACGCCGAGCGAATGCAACAAAACCAGGCGCTCGACTTCGACGATTTATTATTAAAATTAATGGAAGTATTCGAAACGCGGCCCGAGATCGCGGAGCGTTACGCAAACAAATTCGAACACGTGCTTGTCGACGAATATCAAGATACAAATCGGTTGCAATATAAAATTACGAATGCGCTTGCGAAGATCCATAACAACCTTTGTATTTGCGGCGATCCGGATCAAAGCATTTACGCGTGGCGCGGCGCCGACATTCGCAACATTCTCGATTTCGAACGCGACTATGCGCCTGTAAAAGTAGTTAGGCTGGAAACAAATTATCGATCGAAGCGCAATATATTAACTGCGGCGCAGGGCGTGATTGAGCACAACACCCAGCGAAAAGCTAAATTATTAAAATCGTTCGCGCCGGAAGGGGAGAAAATTGAAGTATTAGAATGTGAAAACGAACTCGACGAAGCGCGCATGGTCGTCTCGCGAATTCGCGAGCTTTTCGGCAAAAGTGTATATATCAACAAAACCGGCGGCGTCGCGCGGCTCGGCGACATGGCCATCTTTTATCGTGCTAATTTTCTACAGCGCGCTCTCGAAAAAGTGCTGCGCGAGACGGGGACGCCGTACCGTATCGCGTCGGGCGTCGAATTCTTCGAGCGCCGTGAAATTAAAGATATTATTGCCTATTTAAGATTGTTAGTGAACCCGAACGACGACGTCGCGTTCGAACGCGTTGTTAATGTTCCGGGGCGCGGCTTCGGCGACGCATCGTTACAAAAACTGCGCGACGAGGCGTCGCGCCGAATGACGCCGCTGCTCGTAGCCGCGCAGAATAGTAGCGTTCGAGCGCTCTTGCCGTCGCGGCCGCGCCGTTCGCTCGAAGCATTTGTACAATTGCTCGAATCGTTACAACAAAAAGTCGACGGCGGCGCCGAAGCCGCGCTCGAAGCGATTATCCGCGCGACGCAATATGAACAATACTGCGGCGATCTCGGCGAATCGGGCGATGCGGACCGCGTCGAAAATATTCGAGAGCTCGTCGTCGCGGGCCGTGAATTTGATACTCGCAATTCCGAAGGCGGCGTGCGCGGATTTCTGTCCGAAGTAGCGTTAGTATCCGATACCGACAAGCTTGATAACAAAACCGATTATGTAACATTAATGACGCTGCACTCCGCGAAGGGGCTCGAATTCCCAATTGTATTTATTGTGGGCGTCGAGGAAGGGCTGATTCCGCACCGGCGTTCCATCGACGAAGCGGGCGGCGTCGAAGAGGAGCGCCGGCTTTTTTATGTAGGAATTACGCGCTCGATGGAGCGCCTCTTTTTGTCGCGCGCGCGCCATCGTTCACAATTCGGAGCGAACGGGCCGTTATATATAGAAACCGATCATTCGAGATTTCTCGACGAGATTCCGCGCGAAGTATTAAACTGGCGCGAAACTCACAATTCAAAGTTGCATTCTAACTTTGATCGTTATGAATACGAAAATACTACAGATTTCGCGCACGACGCGTCGCAGGTGGCGCCCGAGCTGCCCGAAGCGCCGCCGGCGAATTCTTCACTACAAAAATTCAAGGCGGGTGCGCGCGTTCGCCATGCACAATTCGGCGAAGGCCGCGTCGTGGAATTGCGCGGCAGCGGCGTGAACACGCGCGCGGTCGTTCATTTTCGCGGCGCGGGCGAGAAACAGTTATTATTACAATACGCGCGGCTTGAACTCGTTTAATTTTAGCAATAGACACGACACTCGAAAATAAAAAGGAATGATCATAAATTGACTGGCTTCGACGACGAATTATTACAAATAAAAGATTTGATTCAGCGCGGCGCCGCGCAGGGCCGCGATGCGCTCTCGGCCTGTGCCAAGACGATTCGCGACGCGTTTAACGAACATCAGGCTCTCGATTTGTTACGTTCCGAAATCAAGCGCGGCGAGCTGCGGCCCGGCTCAACTGGCAAACAGGGGGAATATGATATTGTTGGAACGTCCGGCCCGATGAAGAAAGTTTATGAGTTAATTTCTAAAGTTCTCCCGAGCAGCTATCCCGTTTTGATACAAGGCGAGAGCGGCACGGGCAAGGAACTCGTCGCGCGCGCATTACACAAATACGGCCCGCGCCATGGCAAACCGTTTGTTAGCGATAACTGCGCCGCGATTCCCGAGACATTGTTAGAAAGCGAGTTGTTTGGACACAAAAAGGGCGCGTTCACGGGCGCAGTCGTCGATCGAAAAGGACACTTCGAAACGGCGGACAAAGGCTCGATTTTTTTAGATGAAATCGGAGACATGTCGGCCGCAATGCAAACAAAATTATTGCGAGTATTGCAAGACGGCGAAGTGCGCGCGGTGGGCGGCGACAAAGCGATTCACGTCGACGTTCGCGTCATCGCGGCGAGCAATAAAGATCTGCGCGAATTAGTAGGAAAGAAACTTTTCCGCGAAGATTTATATTTTCGTTTAAATGTTATAACCATCTACCTTCCGCCGTTGCGCGAACGAAAAGAAGATATTCCTCTTCTCGTCGACCACTTCTTAAGAAAAGCCGCGATTGAAACAAATCGTGAATTAACCGTTACACCCGCTGCCATGAAAGTATTACAAAAACACCGCTGGCCCGGAAATGTGCGCGAGCTGGAAAACGAAATCCGTCGCGGCGTCGCGCTCTGCGATGATACCATTGATTTTGGAGACTTGAGCGTCGATGTCCGCAATTAAATATAAAGTATTCGTCATTAGTTTACTGATCGCGGCGCCGCTCGCTTCGTGCGCGAGCCGCACGGTGTTTAACTTTCAGCCGTCGCCGCGGATCACGGGCGAACCGATTTGTAATGATTCGGTTGCGATATTAACGTTTGAGGACTTGCGCGGAAAAAAGCCGCTCAATCATAATCTTAAAAATCTTGCGCTGATTCCGCTGATTCCGTTCGCAACGTCGTTTCGTGATCTTCCCGAGCGCACGTATTTTGATGATTCAAAAAACCTGAATGGATTCGAGCCCGTCGCGGATCTCGCGCGCGCATTTGCTACAGAAATCGAGGGGCAAGGAATCTTTAAGTCGGTTCATTATTATGATTCGAGCCCGTCTCATGATTCAAGAACGGGCGCGTCGTCGTCGCACGGCTCGCGGTACGAGCTGCGCGGCCGCCTTTTTGATAGCCACGTTTCCGAAGGCTACTTAACGTACGGCGTTTCGGCGTTTTCGATGTTGTTACATTTCGTGGCGTTTCCCGAGGGAACACTGCGTTGCACGCTGCAATTCGAAGTTGAATTGTTAGATCGGCGCGAAGCTAAAATTGTCTGGCAAAAGAAATATGATCTTCGCCGCACGCGCGTGACGTGGATTTACGATTCGCACGAGGCCGATCACATTTGTAATATGTTTTCGTCGATGGCAGCGGAAGCGGTGCGGCCGTCGACCGCCGAGATTCGCGCGATGTTAGCGTTAAAATAAACTTTCCGGAATCTATCTATTCGATCGCGTATTCCTACGGGGCGCGATTCGTAAACGCGATCAGGCCGCCACGCCGCGCGAGAACGTAAACAAAAGCGTTGTTATGATTTTTTGTGCAAAGTTGCGCGAGCGCGGGATCCGCGCGAGGCGGAGTATCAAAAAAATCGTTCCACGAGCCGATCGCGAAAAGACGCTGCTTGCCCGTGAGAAATGGTAAGAATTCTTTTTCTTTATATCTCGGCGGGATTGACGGATCGCCTCCTGTGGATTTGGCAAGGTTCCGCTCGTAGCCAAACGCTAATTCTCCGAGCGAACCGAAAATCATCGTGCGGCGATTTGTATAAAAATTGAGGGCGTGCCGGAAGCGGCCGTGCTGTGCAATGATGTCGCCGGCTCCCGCGCGCGCGGCGATTTCGTTGGCTAACATTTTTTGTCCGGAGTCCGACAGGTCGAATTCCCGTGCTTTCGATCCGATATTTATAGTCAATTCTTCGACGCGCTCCAAACGTTGCAATTGGATCGAAAGAATACAAAACAAAATGGCTACAAATCCGGAATAGATATATCCCGCGATGACCGTGCGCCCGCGCCAGAGTTCGAATGCCGGCCATGCGGTCGCACCGAGCGCCGCTGCCAGAAACAACCCGCGCACTGCGATTGGAAAAGCCGGATCGAGGCCCGTTGTCATTAAATTTAACAATACGAAAACGGCCACTGCGGCCGCGCACGCCGGCAGCAGGCAAATCGCTAACATTCGGCTTACCTTTCGATCGACGATCGCGGCGCACGCGGTTGAAGCTAACAATACGGCGCACCACGGAAGCGCCGGGAGAATGTACGGCGAGCGCTTGCCCGAAAGTATTGTAAATAATACAAAAATCCAGGCCGTCGCGAACGCCGCGAAACGAAGATGCTTCGATTCCGCGCCTCCGCTCCAGTTGAATATTTTTGAGCGCAGCGAAACGCAACTATACAAAAACGCGAGCGCGAGCGGTCCGAGCGCGCCGAGCAGCGCCGGTAAATAAAACCAGAATGGCTCGCGGTGCAGCGCCTTTTCGTTTTCGGGAGCATCAATGCGGCCGAAATGATGTTTAACAAAAAAGTCATCAAAAAACGCTGGCTCCGCTCTTTGGATTTGATAAAACCACGGCCCCGCGATCGCGGCCGCCGCGGCGGCTGGCAGCGCAATTGATATTATAATAAAACGCAGCGCGGCTCCGAAATTTTGCCGCGGCCGCCACCCGGCGTGCTCGAGCGCGGCGAAGCACGCGACCGGCCCGTAAATCGCGAAGGCTACAATAGGGCTGCGCGCGAGCGAGGCAAGGCCGAGCGCCGCGCCCGCTAATAATAACGGAATGGCGCGCGCGCGTTTTTGTAGCGTTTCGACTCCGAGCATCGCGAGCGCGAAAGTGAGTAATCCGTAAAAGAGGCCGTCGGTCGCAAACGTTCGCGAAAACGCGGTCGCGAGCGGAATTGTAGCTAACAAAAGCGCGGCGGCGATCGCGGACGCGCGCCCGGCGGTTTTATAACAAAAATACGCTAACGATCCGATCGCTAATAATCCAGACGCGGCCGTCACCGGCCGCAGCGCCCATTCAGGCGACTGCGGAAATAGTTGTAATAAAAACGCGCCGAGCCATGGCGCGAGCGGCGGTTTTTCGAAGTAAAGCGCGCCATTCAGCCGCGGCCGCAGCCAGTCGCCGCTCGTTAGCATTTCGCGCGCGATCTCCGCGTATCGCGCTTCCTCGGGGTGAAATCCGTAGTTCCCGAGAAATCCCGCGAGCGCAGTCACTACAACTGCGCACGCCGCAATCGCGGGTAACGGCTGTCGAATTGTCATCGGCGGAATGGTTACGTCTTTCGTTCGGCGCCCTAGGGGGTTACAAAAAGAAATTCACTCCACCCGACCCGGTTCTCGAAATCAACCTTCGCAGTCTGACGACTACTATTTTTTTGAACACGATGCCAGTGACGCAAATTGCAATCGGCCGGCGAACCCGTGCGTTCGCGTTTCATCCATTACTACTGATATTCATTCTGAGTTTCGGTTTTATAGCATGTTCGAAGCGAGGCTCGGCGTCGCTCGATGAAGCGCGGCTCGCGCTCGACGACGGGAATTACGCGAAGGCGAAGACGCTTGCGTTCGATTCTAACAATAGCGAAAAATATCAATTTATTAACCTCATCGACGAGCGGCAGAAGAAGGCGGAGACGGAACTCGCTGATATTAAATATACAGTTAGCCACGCGTACGACGATGGCCGCGAGAATACAACTTCGCGACTCGAATCGATACGAAAGTCGACGCTCGACCGAAATGTAAGAAACGAGGCCGACAAGGCGCTAAAACAGCTTGATACTATTTACGCGAATGCGCCGAAGCCGCCGCCGGTGAATCCTAACGTTCCGCGGCAAGGCGTGATGGAGCCACCCGACCCTAAGCCCGCGAAACGTTATATTGATGAAAAGCCGCCCGAGGATAGTTTAAAAAAGAAACAAGCGCTCGCGCCGTCGCCGAAAGTTAAAGACGCGATCGAATTTGCAGCATTCGAGTTGAGCCGCGGACACTTTCAGCAGGCAGTTGAAGTATTAACAATGTCCGGAAATGAAATATCGCCGCACGAGCGCGATTTTCTGCGCGAACGAATCGAAGAAATTAATTATGCCGCGAGCCGAGAGCTCGCGGCTCTCGTTACGGCGGCGGATTCGGCGATTGGTAGTAATGAAGAAGCGCTCGAAAAGTTATATTCGCGCCTCGACGATTTTCCGCCGGGCGCGATGTCGGCGGAACTCAAGACAAACTTAGAATCGGTATTATTAGGATACGGCCGCGCGCGCGACCTCTCGCTCACGGACGTGGTGAATCGCAACCCGCGCACGATTCCTACAAATCCGCCCGAGCCGAATCTTATTAATAACAATTATCTGGCCGAGCCGGCCGTCGAGGAATTGTTCGGGCAAGCCGACACCGCGTTTTCGGCGGGCGAATTCACGGCCGCGGCGGAATTGTATGAACGGGCGTTCAAGGCCGCCGTTTCGGAAACTGCAAAGATCGAAGCTAAGATACGAACTGTAGAGTCGTCGCGGATCGCGTCGTTTATTGTAAAATTACAAAACGCGCTCGCGGCCGCGCCGGTTTCCGATTTCAATCCCGGAACGGCGCGCCGCGGAAAATTATTAACAGGTACGGGGCGCGGCGTCGTGCTTGAAACCGCCGCGGGCGTCGAGACGATCGAATGGAACGCGATTAGTTCCGCCGCCTGGAAAGTGATTCTCGACAAAGCCGGTTCATTAGTATTGGACGAAAAACTGGGCGTCGCGACATTATTAGCAAAAGCGAAGATTATTAAAGAGTCGGATAAATTGTTAAAAGAAGCCGTCGACGAGCAGCCTGCGATCGCCGCCGACGTGAACCGCGTGCTCGCGCGCCGCTCGGGGATCGATGTGCCGGCGTACGGATTTGTATGGTTTAACGAAAAATGGGTGACGTTCAAGGAGCGCGAAACCTACAAATTGGCGGAGAAAATCAAATCGACGCTCGAACGAATTGAAATCGCAAGAACCGCGCGCGAACGCGATCAATTTACAGAAGAATTAGTAAAATTAGGCGAAGAGGCGGCGGATGCGTTTGCGATTGCAATTAAAGAAAAACGCGCCGAATTAACAAAACGCCTCCACGGACTCGGCTTCGCGCGAAAACTCGAACCGCTCCGCGCCGAATTGGTAAAATTACAATCCGCGCGCAAGCACGCGCTCGATTTGATATTTGATGAAGTTAAATATTTTTATCCGTATCGAGTTCCAGAGTGTCCGCCCGAGAAAGCGAAATTTTATCCGGGCGTCCAGGCCGAAGTTGCGAAGCGTGTGAAAGCAGTCGAGGAAGTCTGGAATTCAGAATTATCAATTGCACTCGGCTCCGCGGCCGCGCCGCTGAAGGCGCTGCACGAAATCGAAGCGCGCCGCATCTCGATGCGTATTTTTGATATTGATGATAATGACGAAACGGAATTGTACTTATCGCTCGACCCGTCGGTTTCCGAACTCACGGTGCGCAACCTTTTCGCGTCGCAGGCCGAACGAAAGAATATTCATGATTACAATCGCCGAATTGTATTGTTCAACGCAATGGTAAAATCGGGAATGACGAAGGAAGAGGAGCTGTGCGCGCAGTACACCAATCAATACCGCGAAATGTTCGGCCGCAAATTATTAGCATATAACGATAAACTCACGCGCGCCTCGCAGAAGCACTCCAAATGGATGTCCGACGTGGGCCAGGTCTCTCACTTTCAGACCGATCCGAAAACGCGCACGCCGTTCGACCGCATGCGCCTTGAAGACTACTTAAAGGGCATCAGCGAGAATTGTGCATTTGCGAGCGGCGCGGGCGGCGCGTTCATGGGCTGGGCTCATTCGAGCGGCCACCATCGAAATATGTTAATGCCGGGCCACACCGAATTTGGCATCGGCGTGTCTGCTCAATACTGGACGCAGAATTTCGGCATCGGCGACGAATATAAACAAAACGAAGCTTGGCGTCAGTAGAAACGGTTTCATACGTCATTCGAGCCGCGCGCGAATCTTTTTTGTTATATCATCGTTGCTGCGGCCTCGGCGTATCTCCTGGATACGCCTCGGGCGCACCGCCTCGATATAACAAAAAATCTTGCGCGCCCGGCTTGCGAAGCACGTTTGAAACCGCTTCTCCTGCCGCCGGCGACAATAACCAGCAACGACCGTTATATTAAATTTAACAGTTACTTTTCCGCGGGTTTCGAAGCAGGGGTGTCGTCGTCGGGTTCCGCGACCGCGTTGCCGATGCTTTGATTCATCAAATCCTGCGGCGTGATAATGTTCGCGCCCAGCGGCGGAATATAACTAAAAAGACTGTCGCCGGCCTTTTCGAGTTTTTTCCACTCGGTATAAAAATAACCTGACGACATCGCTCCGGATTTGTTGAGTAGCTCCACGCCCGCGAGCGAAGAGTCGGATTGGTTAAAATACAATTTGGCCGTCGAGCACAAATCGCGCGTAAACTTTTGAACGATCAGTTTTCTTTTTTCTTTCATCATATTTCCCGAAACGGCCACGTACTTCTTGCCGTCCTTTTCAATATTCTCCACGCGGTCGAATTGATACCATTTTTGGTAGCCTGCTATCACGCGCGCCGGCGCGCCGAGAAACATTGCGAGCTGTGGATTCAGACGCATCAATAACTCAATTTCCTCGACGGTTCCTTTCATTGTCATTCCGCGATCCTGAATCCACAAATCCTTTCCATCAAATATCGATTTTGCATCAATTTTATCAATAGCATCATTGTCGGCCTTGACGCGGATCGACGTTCGCGAGCCGTCGGCCGCAATGGTAATCGCGCCTCGCGCCTGGTTGATTCCCGCGCCGACCGCCAAACTGACTACAATTTCCGACTCGCGCGCTTCCTTAACATTCGCGGCAGCGGCTGCCTTCTTGAGGGCGGCCGCGGCGGCTTCGGGGTTTGGTTTTGTAGCAACCGGATTGTTAACTTCGGCGGGTTTTGAATCCTGAGAAAACGCGATCGCGGAAAGTCCGGCCGCTAAAAGTAATGAACGCAGAGACAGAAGCGATGTAAACATTTCGGTTTCTATATTAAATTTATTGTTATTGCAGTAAAGCTATTGTTGGGCAATTCGAAAATAGTCGATTCCAACCATGTGCTGCGGGAAGGCTTTCGGATTCGCGCCGGTGATTTTAATAGAGAGCGTGTGCTTGCCGGCGCCGAGATGAGCACGGCCGATTTCGATGTCGCCGCTCGCGACGACGCCGTTATTGTAACCATCGAAGGGCTGGCCGATCGCGACGCCGTCGAGCAGGAATTGTACAATTCCGTAGTCGGCTGCTTTTGTTAATTGCGCGCGAAGCGTAACCGCGCCAAGTTCTTTTGTATCAAATGGCAGGTCGAGCTGGTCGCCGGGTTTTGCGCCGGTCCACCACAATTGTTCCTCGCGGCTCCAATGTTCGCCGAAGCCGGCCATGTCCTGGATCATCACGCCGCCGCCGGTTTTTGTTAATGTTTTTAATAACGCTTCGCCTTCGAACGAATCTTTATATTTACTTTCGGCCGCCGGCAGTTCGCGCACGAGGCGCTCCTTCGCGGGCGGAAGCGGCGGCATTCGATCCTTAGCATTCGCCGGAGCATACCAATAGGCGACGGAACTGTAGTCAACCTCCGTGTTCGCCCAATGCCACACTTCCATGTCGAATTTTAGTATCTTCTGGAATGGTATCGAATCGCCGATGTGGAATCGGTTAACCGATGTGAAACCGCGGTTGCCGGGCCCGTCGCAGCGGCTTTGGCTATGAAACGCCGCGGAGAACGGCGTCGGATCGCACCACGCATAACCAAAATAATCTTCGGTTCCGGTGCCGAATGTGCTCGGAAACGATTCGCCGTCGACAAAGATATGTTCATCGCCTTCGCCCCACCAAACGCGAACCGGATTCCTTACCATGAGTGAACATCCTACAAATCGACCGGGCCCGTCGGCATCTAATATTAAATAATCCGATCGCGGCTGCGTTTTAATAGCATTCTTTTGGATATATTTCGCGTGGAAGCGGAGGGGGGGAATCTTTACATCGTCGTCGGTGGAATCGCGATTTCCGATGCGATACTCAAATTGAACCGCCGTGGCCCCTTCGTTCAAAAAGCGAAAAACAGCCCCGTTCTGGTACGGCATAGGAAATTTACAATAACCGGAACCTGCGCCGTCGATTCCGATCACGTAAGTCTTATATTTAACAAAATCCGGCGCCGTTCCAAAGAAGTCAACAAAAGGGCAATCGACGGCAGGTTGATCCGATCCATCAAATAAAATTTGAATACGCAATGATCGCAGGTCGTTGCGCGTCATTGCATTGCCAGGCGTCAAAGTAAAATAGTTCACGACACCGGACGAGGGTCTCAATATTGTTTTTGATCCTCCAGCGGGGAGCGAAACGGATTTACCGACGGCAAAACTATCGATTGGCAGGCCGTCGAGAATTTGATCGTTCAGCAGTCTTGTAGCGGTTTTCTTTAGGATCGGATCCAATAACAATTCTTTCGAGAAGGACTTAACAGTCGCAGCGTGTCCAAATTGACGAATGTTTACTTGATAATAAAATCCCTTCTTCGACGCCGTAATCTTGAGATGCTTGGCGAACGGAAACGGTATATAACAATTCCAACCGCGCGCGTGGACGCCGCAAAACGGCTCGATGAACGGCGCTTTCGTTCCGCCCGCTAAATCCACAAACGGAATTGTAAAACTCGCTTCCTTTTCGTTATCAAAATAGAATCTTAAATCTCCCGCATCGTTAGCATTCGCCGACCAGATGCGGACGACCGCGCCGGGTCCGTCGACGTCGGCCATGACGTATTCAATCCGGTCGCCGACTTTCTCTTCGCGGATGAATTGCCCCGCGTCATTGTTAGCAAACCAGCCCGCGTCGTCTTTACTATCTTTGTGGCTTGCGCGATCGTAGCTCGAAAATTGGATACATTTTTCGCCAGGTGTTGGCGTTTCCGCGAGCCAGTTCAAATCGGCGAGCGACGTTACTAATTTATCAAATGTAACTTCTTTAGTAATTTCCTTGGGCGCGTCATTCTGTATATTCCAACAAAACGCGAGGGCGGCGGCGGCGAAAACTGTATACATGAGAATGATGGAGTTGTACGTTTGCCTGGGTTGTTAGCAATCGCTTTTGCAACACACTCTACCGCGCGCGGCGGTTTCTGCGCTCGATCGCTTTTTCGGGTGTGGTCGACCAGCGATCGTGCATCCACACCCAGTGTTCGGGATTCGCGCGAATGCGGGCTTCGAATCGCTCGCACCACGCCTGCGTTAATCTTAGGATTTCGGTTTGTTTATCAATATTAAGATTCGGAAGAATCGCTGGTTCAAAAATGAGGCGGTAGCGGCCGTCTTCGGGGAGCAGATAGGTTGGAATAATCGGCGCGCCCGAGAGAATCGCGAGGTGAGCGGGGCCGGTGGGAGTCCACGCGGGTTTTCCGAAGAAATTAACAAATACGCCCGCGGCGCGTTTGCTGTCGAGGTCGGGGAGGATTCCTACAATTCCGCCGGATTGCAATACTCGAACGATCCGGCGCCGCTGCAGGAGCGCGTCGAGCGATTCCACGCCTGCGCGCGCGCGAATATCTACTAATAACTTTGCTAAGATTGGATTCGCGGGCATGCGCGCGACGACGGCGCCGAGGTAGCCGCGGCGTATCAGATAGGCAGGTATCAATTCCCAATTTCCGAAATGCGGCGTGATCATGATCGCGCCTTTTTGTAGTTTCATCGTTTCTTCGAGAAGCGAAATAGTATCATCAACAATAATTCGCCGTTCGACGAGCGCGCCATGGTCATGATTAAAATCAACCCACTCCGCCGCCATCTGTCCGACTGCGCGTGCGTTGGCGCGCCGAATATTGCGCTGTTCCGTTTTTGAAAGTTCATTACCAAAGGCCGTTTCTAAATTCTTTTTTGCCATTCCCCGAAATACCAATGATTCGCAGAGGCGCGCGACGCCTGAGAAAAACGCGACGCGCGCGCGAAACGGGATCGCGCGACACGCAAAGAATCCCGCGCGCAGAGCGATGCCCTGCGCGGCGTATTTCAATCGGTGCGATCGTTTCACTCGGGGGCCAGTCTGCGAAGTACTTATCAACACTTCTAACATAAAGTACGCGGAACACTTCTTCTCGGGGCGAAGGATGCGTACTGGTGATCCGCTATCTCTATTCACATACTGGGCGCGCGCAGGCAACATGAATTACGTATTCCGCAATATACTCTGCAGTTAACAATTCCAGAAGGCCGCATTGCGTCTCGAACGCTTTCTCCTGCGCGAACTCATTGTAAATTTTTTATTTGCAATGATTGTGATCTATTCGATCGCTACCATTGGAACTGTTATACAACTATTCACACACCGCGAAGTTCCGCTGCTCATTTCGTTAACGTTCGCGCCGATGGCGCTGCTATCGCGCAGCGAATTGTTAACTCCGTTCGCGTTTCTCGTCGCCGTTTTGTTTACGTACGGCCGCATCTCGGCGGAAAATGAATATCTCGCGACGCAGGCGTGCGGAATCCATCCATTTCGCATCCTGGCGCCCGTATTATTAACAGGCCTGCTGCTGTCCGCGCTTCAATCGTATTTATTAGCATTCGTCGTGCCGAATCTATGGATTGCGCGCGACCGGATATTTGATGATTTGGCCTCGCAGTCGATTATGAATCTCGACTCCGGCAGAAACGAAATTGACATTCCGGAGATACGTTTATATTTATCTTGGCAGCGGCGCGAGGGCGCCGTCCTCGAAGATGTTTATATTGATTTTCGCGGCGGGTCGAAGGGGGAAGGCGCTGCTTCGAAGAGCGGAGAGACTGCTTCGAAGCCCGGCGATGTAACAATAGAAACGGGCGATCCCGCGTCCGCGACGAATCCTGTTCATGATAAATCCAATGATGATAAATCTGTTTTGCAGGGTTTCGCGGAGCGGCTCGAAATTGTTAATGAACCGTTGACATACCGGCTTGTTTTTACAGGTTTTCACGCGGGCGAAAAGCGTTCGTTTGGCCAGGCGAGTTTTTCGATACTTCTCGAAAAGTTAGCGTTACGCAACAAATCAAACTTCCGCGATAGGCGGGAATTCATGACGTCGGACGAATTGGTAGGAATCGCGCGGCGCGCCGACCGCAGGTTAACGCTGCTTTCAAAAAATAGTAAAGATCCCGCGGAAAAGAAACGTTATGAATACGATTTTAAAGAATCGCGGGTTAATTGGTATGAATTCGAGCGGCGCATCGCGTGGTCGTTCGCATCGTTATTATTTGGAATGATCGGCGCGCCGATCGCGATCTGGCTGAAGCGCGGCACGCGGTTGTTTGCAATCGTCGCGGCGCTCGGAATTGTATTTATATTATATTTTCCGCTCACGAAGGCGGGCGACGCGCTGATTCAAAAACAACATATTCCGGTGGCGCTCTGCGCGTGGCCGGCATCCGCGCTGCTCGCGATTCTGAGTTGTGCATTCTTTTATCGATTGGTGCGCCGTTGATCCGCAGGACGGATCGCTACGTTTTCCGCGTGTTTCTGGGATCGCTCGCGGTCGGCGTTTTATTTGCGACCGGATTGTTATTATTAACGGACCAGTTTCAACACTTCGACGATTTAATTGTTGCATCAAAAAAACTGCGGCAGAAGGGCGAGCCCGAACTCGCGCGCGCGATTTTTCCGATGGCCGTGAAATATTATAGTTTCGAAATCGCGATTCGGTTCTTTCAATTTGCTCCATTTGTTACATTCTTCGCCGCGGTGTTCACGGCGGCGCGCCTCCATCGCAATCACGAAACAGTAGCATTGCTCGCGAGCGGAACGAGCCTCCAGCGCGGATTTGTAGCCATTTTCGCGGGGGCTGTTTTGATCGCTGGGATTCAATTGTCGTTTCGCGAATATTTACTTCCGGGAATCGCGCGCGACCAGGCCGTGCTGCAAACAATCCTATTCAAAGCGGAGCCGCGGCATGTTGTTAAGAATCTCGCGGTCGTCGATTCGCGCGGCAATCGCTATACATGGGAATTGTATGATCCGAAGGCGGAGTCGGGGACGGGATTTCAGGGCAATTCGAGCGACGGCCAGAAGTTTAAGAATATTTCGGCGAGCGATGGGAAGTTTACAGTTGGCGGCGGCGATGGGCCGCTCGCGCTCACGAATGGCAAATTAAAAAGTATCGCGCGGCTCATGCCGGAATCGAGCGAATCGAAGGCGATCGAGACGCTGCCCGCGGAGTTTACGTTAACATCCCGCGACTGCGAAGTTGCCGCGCGCGCCCAAGGCGATCCGGGATATTTATCTATTTCCGAATTGGATATGTACGCGGGGCGAATGAAGGGATCTATCAAATATCAAATCGCACTTCACTCGGCGTTCGCGTTCGCGATTGCGAATTTGATATTACCATTGCTGGGTTTGCCGTGCGTGCTTCGCTCCGACCGCCGGTCGACGCTCGAAGGCGCGATCATTGCATTTGGACTCGTGATCGCATACTACGCCGCAACGTTAATATGTTTCCAATTGGGCGAACAGGGCGCCGTGGGCGCGGTTTTCGCGGCGTGGCTTCCAACTGTAGTCTTTGGAAGTTTGGGGATCACGTTTTTTGAGTCGATGAGGAGTTAGCCCTCCGCGGGCGGCGCCGGTGTATGGCTCGCTGCCGCGAGGCCCCGGTGTGTATCGTGTGCTCGCGCGCATAACCGTGGCGCCAGAATATTAGTTAAACGAAACGCGCTTGGACCACTGCCGCGCTCGGCGTTACGTGACGCCTTCTTCCGCACACCGATGCGCGCTGCGCGCGTTATGGGGGACAGGTTAGGGGACAGGTTTATACCTGTCCCCTATTATCAAAACGCGCCAAACAACACCGACGAGAATGTAGCAATTGGAGCCGCCTCGCGGGCGTCTTCGATCGAGCGGCTGACCTGGCGGAAGAGTCTTTCGAGCTGCCGAATTAACAAATCATCTTTAACAAGCCGGCCGAGCGTTCCTTCGCCGCGATTTATGGTTGCAAACGTTTCTTTAATATCGTGGACGAGTTGTTTTGCATCATCGCCCATTTCTTTGTCATGAATGATTTTTCCGAGCAGGCCTGTGCCGTCGTTGATGCGTTCCATCGCGACGTCGAGCTTGTCTACAATTCGAACGATGCGGTCGTGGAGTTCGTTTGTATTAATAAGTTTCCCGAGCGTGCCTTCCGGGCTATTCAACTTTCCAGTGATCTGGGACACGTCGAGCGTAACTTTATCAATTCGGTCTGCCCAGGTCGTATCGTTGATCAAGCGGCCGAGCGTGCCGTCGCTACTATTTAATTTAATCGTTACATCGTCGATATTCTTAATAATATCGCGGAACTGCCGCGCGACTTCCGGGTCGCTAATTGCCATGCCGAGCGCGCCTTTGCCCGTGCTCAAGTTATCTGTTACTTTTTCGATATCGGATACAATCTTATCAAACTTCTGAGCAACTTCAGGATCACTAATGATCTTGCCGAGCAGTCCCTTGCCGGTGCGCACGTCGCGGAACGTGTCGCGTATTTCAACAATCGCTTCGCGGATGCTGGCGCGGTTTTCTTCTATCAATTCGCCGAGTGCAGCGAGCGGATCAGGGCGCACGCGCCCCTGAAGCGGATTATCTTTAGAATGTACAACTACCGGTCTTGTTAGTTCGCCGGGATCGATCGCCACGACGCGGCCGCCGAGAACCGACGCGTATTCAATAAAAATTTTGTAGCCTTCGTGGACCTTGACGCGGTCCGCATCGGCGCGCCGCAATTCGCATCGAAGGCGCACGCGATTCTTAAATGTAACTCCCGGATTTGATGGATCCGGCTTTTCCATAACATTCGCGAGAAGCTCAATTTCGCGAACGTAACCCTCCGTTACGCCCGCGACCATCACGGGATCGCCCTTCCGGACGCCGAGCGCTTTTTCGAATATAACATATACGGCGTCGGTCGATCCGTAGACTCGCTCGGAGAGAAAAACTGTAGCTCCGATGAGAAGGGCGAGGACGCCAAAGAAAATGAGCCCTACAAATATATATTGAGCAGGTTTGCTAGTTTTGCCGGCGGTCACCGTGATCCTCCAGTTGGAGCTTTATGGCCGAGAAATTCGAGGACGTGCGGATCATTACTATCGAGGAGGCTCACGCCGCCTTCGACTATAATTTTGCCTTCGGATAATATACCAATCCGATCGGCGACGCGGCGCGCGCATTCCACGTCATGTGTAACAACCACGGACGTGACGCCGTGGCGTTTGAATTCAAGTATAAGATTTGCGATTTGTACCGACATCGCAGGGTCGAGGCCGCCGGTCGGTTCATCATAAAGAATCAGCGGCGGGGCCGTGACGAGCGCGCGAGCGAGCGCAACGCGTTTTCGCATGCCACCCGAAAGCTCCGACGGAAGTTTAGTAAGTTCTTTATCTAATAATACTCTCGCCAGCGACTCTATAACTCTTTTTTCAATTTCATCCTCGGGGAGATCCTGCGTCTCTCGTAGCGGCAGAGCAACATTATCAAAAACGTTGAGCCAGTTGATGAGAGCGCCGCCTTGAAACACCATTCCTACCTTTCGCCTCAACTCTTGCAATACTTCTTCGTCGGCATCATTAACATTGACACCATGCACGATGATGCGGCCCTTCTTGGGTTTGAGCACGCCGACGATATGTAATAACGTCGTGCTCTTGCCGGAGCCGGACGGCCCCATCAAAACATAACAATCGCCATCGTTAACTTTGAACGAAAGGCCTTTTAATACTTCGTTCTTGCCGAAGTTCTGGTAAACGTCTTGGAATTCGATCATGCGGCGCTCCTACTCGAGCATTAATCCGGGAGCAACCCGAAGAAGAGGCCGGTGATCAGATAATTTAATACTACGATCAGTAATATTGCCGTGCGCACCGCTCGCCGCGTTGCATCGCCCACGCCGCGGGCGCCGTTGGTCGCGTGCATTCCCGCCGCGCACGCGATACTGGCAATGGCAATTCCGAATATGAATGATTTAAAAACGCCGACGTAGATATCCTTTGGAAATCCAAACAGCGACTCGCGCCGCAGTGCTTCAATCGTAGTATTTAAATAAAGATGCCCGGAAACGCCGAGCCGCTCGCTAGCAATAAAACCGCCTCCCGCGATTCCGATCAGATCCGAAATTAATGTTAATATCGGACACATCAGCGCGAGCGCAATCACGCGCGGAACGACTAAAAACCGAATCTTATCAACGGTCATGACGTCGAGGGCCGTGAGTTCTTCGGAGACGGACATCGTCGCGAGTTCCGCGGCCATCGCCGATCCGACCGCGGCAACTAATATAATTCCCGTGATGAGCGGGCCCATTTCGCGGCACATTGCAACGCTAACAATCGTTCCTATCAAATCCTGCTGGCCGAATTTTCCGAGCTCGATACCCGTCTGCAGCGCGAGCACCATTCCTACAAAAAGGCTCACCATCATGACGATAGGAACGGCCAGGACGCCGCCCGCGTACATCTGTTCCACCGTTGCGAGTACGCGCGCTTTTGTAAAAGATTTATGATTGAGCCGTTTAGCTGTATTAAATAATAAAAATATAACTTCCCCAGCGCCGTACGTTACACGCAGGAACCAATCAAATATGGAGAACCCGGTCTTGGGCGTGTTTTGAGTTATTTCCACGATGAAAATCTCATAATGAATAATTTAGCGTCCGCCGCGTTCTGTAGCGTTAAAGCCGGGCCCAGGAAACGCAGGTAACAAAAAGCTCGAACCGTCTATTTGTGATCTCCACCGCAGCAATCCTAACAATACCGACCACTCCGACGATCCGTCCGCGTAGCTTGCGCGTCCGCCGAGAATGGGGATTGACCATCGCGTGGAGAGGTTGTCGCTTTCGTGCCGGAACAAGTTTAAGAATAATCGTGTGGAAGAACTGCCATCGGGGCGGGCGTCGTGCGAGTATAACGAAAAGAACGGCCACCAGTTTTCGCGAAATCCGCGAAGTTTTGGATACGGAAGGGGCCACAGCGCTTCGGCGTGCGTCGCGCCGCCGGGTTTGTGTTCATAACGATAGAGCGGCCAGATCAGCGCCGACGAACCGCTCTCTTCAACAATATTCCCGGAATTGTTGTCTCGAATTTTACGTTTGGATTTTGAATGATAAAAAAACGGCACGACGTACGTCGCGTTTCTGTAATAATCGGGCCCCGTCTCCTCGCGCAACCATACAATTGGCCAAAGATAATTTACTGAATCGATTTCATCACCTTTGTAATTACTATAAAACGGAAGCACGCGCGAATGTGAGTAAGGCGTTCCGCTCCCGTTGCGAATGAACTTAACGAATGGCCATGGGCCGTCCCAGCCGGAATAGTTCGTTTCATCATTCCAATTCCAACCAAAAAGCGGCCAAAGGACGGTTCGCGAATGGGTTGCGCCGCGATCGGCTTCACCATAAAAAGGCCAAAGCATCCATTCATCCGAAGGGCTTCCCGTATCTAAATAATTCCGCTCGGAATGCCAGAACGGCCACATCACAAATTTTCGGTCGTAGTGACCGGGGTATTCCGAGTGTCCATACAACGGCCAGACGCGCCACCACGACCATCCGCCGTCGCCGCTTCCCCAGCCGGTGAACGGAAACAGGATTGCATAACTCTTCTGATTGCCCGGATTCTTAACAGTCGATGCAAAGATTGGAAATAATATAAAGTTTACTTCGTCATAAGTAAGAAAGTCGCGAATCGTTCCAAAGAATGGAAAGAATGCAAAATAACTATTCTCGGGAGTTCCGCTGCCGCCGAAGAGAATGGGAAACACAGACCAGTCGGTTTCCGACTCGCCTTTTTCATTAGTATGTTTTTGATACCACCAAAACGGGAAAAACCGGCTGTAGGTTTCTTCGAGGTCGGAACGGAAATGTCCGAGCGGCCAAATGACATCCGTTTCGCTTGTTTCGCGTTCTCCGGGAAATGCACTATTCGGATTCACTTCACTTCGATGGCGAAACAATGGATGGATCCCAAATTCTCGCGCGGAGGTTGTTCCGCTGCGCGGCTCCTCGCGCCGGTATTCTACAATTCCACCGAGCGCCTCATGTGCGTATCCGCCGCCCGCGATTTGATGATAAGAATAAAGCGGCGCAAGATGTAGATCCGCCGGTGGCACCGCACACCCTGCGGCGAGGACTGATAAGAGAATTATTAATAAACTTTTTGGGACTGTCGGCATCGGCGCGGGACCGGGGAGGCTCCGATTGTAGACAACAACCGGCGCCGTTTCGCGCGCCGCGTCTGCGGCGGCCGCGCAGAGATGTAACGAAGGCGCGGCGCGAAGTGTTGTTCCGACTTTGAAACCAACTCTACGGCCGGCGAAGTTGAGTTGATATAATAAGCAACCTCCAGGCGCGGCGTCCAGCTTAGTTGAGTCCACGCCGGCAACGCGCTCGTCGTCGCCAATTCTATCAACTGTAAAATGAGTCTCAATTTACTACAAAAAATATTCGTTGTCTCTTTTTGTTGTATCCCGGCTGCGTTTTCGTGCAAATCGCCGGGCGGCCCCGAGTCGGCGCCCGCGACGCGCCGCATCACGATGCCCGAAAATCCGGAGTACGACTCGCGCGCGCGCAAGGCGGTGGCGATACGGACCGAAATCTTAGCTAACAAAATTGAATTGTTTCTGCCGCCGGCGCTGTACTCCGAATTAACAATTGCGCCGAATGTACATAAACAAGACGAATTCCAAACAGAGTACGGGCGTCGTATATCCATAAAACCGCCCGCGGACGGCGTGCCGGTGAAGACGCCTGCGCGCGTGAATTGTGGTGAATGGCGCCTTGCGTCGCACGGACCGATCGAAATATTATTTATAACAGAAAAAGACGCGGCCGCGGCGCGCATCCGCGCAACGGGCGTTTCTCTACTTTTCCGCGACTCGCAAAAGCATCAAAACATTTCGCGGGTCGACGTTGACGACGATAGATACTCCATCCGCCGGACGCCGTGAGACGGTTCGCTTCGCTAATATTAATATTCCTTATATCCGCCGGCTGCGGCATCGCGCGGCCGAAAAGTTATATTTTAAAATACGAGGGTTTCGGCGGGGATGCGGCCGCCGAGGACGAGTGGGCACGAGTTAAAGAAAAATTTGCGAGCGGACAAACTGAAGCTTCAATCCAATCAATACAATTGTTACGCGCAAAGTTTCCGGATCATATTTATGTCCACCAGATGTATCAGGACGCGATGATCGCAGGCGGGAAGAAAAAGGAAGTCGAATTAGAATATTTACAATTAGCGGAGGCGCAGCCTACGGCGCTGCATTTAACATTATTATCGCGACTGCAAGAATCGCCCGCCGACGGTCTCGCGAATGCTATGAAAGCGATCGATCGCGACGACCAGTTTCCGTGGGCGTGGTACGCGCGCGGATTTTGGGAGGCAAAAGGCAGTGAACCCAAGAATGCTAATGTTTGGTTTCGCCACGCTCTCGACTTGCACCCCGACTTTTTTCCAGCGATGCGCGCGTATGCAATATTGCTCCGGGATTCGGATGCTACAGAAGCGGTGGACGCGATTAAACAGTACGTTCGTCGCTATCCCGGGCGGCGTGAGGAGAGGCTTTTCTTAGCATCGTTGCGCCAGAATATTGAACAAATTGAAGAAGCTGAAGAGGAGTTTCGAAAGTTGGCGGACGAAAAACCGGGCGACGCGCAGGCTTGGCTCGGCCTCGCGAAAGCGATACTAACTAAAAATGTAACTCCGCAACCGGAAGACGTCAGCGCGGCGAAACAGATATATCAAAGACTTTTAATTGAACATCCCGATGATCCTACGCCGGAATTTAATCTAGCGGTCGTCGCCGACAAGTGCGAGAATGATAAAGAAGCGGCGATACTCCATTTTAAACGATACTTGAGCCGTGCCGAAGGACAGCCGTTTTTATATCAAACGCGCGCGCGCGTCCGCTTGCAGGAGTTGGAAGCCGTCGACGCCGAGACCGAAAGCGGCTCCGCGAACGTTGTAACAATTCGAAAATTAATAATATAATGATTGCAGTGATTCAGCGCGTTTCGCGCGCGAAGGTAACGGTTGCCGGGCGCGTCGCGGGAAGTATCGAAAAGGGAATCTTAGTCTTAGCGTGCGCGCTCACGGGCGACACCGACGCCGACGCTGCGGCGCTCGGAACTAAAATTAGCGAATATCGAATATTTCCCGACGCGGCCGGAAAAATGAATCTATCCATTGCGGATATGAACGGTTCCGTACTTGTAGTAAGTCAGTTCACGCTCGCTGCCGACGGCGAGAAAGGGCGGCGGCCGTCGTTCGACCGCGCCGCTTCGCCGGACGCCGGACGAGCGCTCGTCGACCGGCTTGTCGAAGTCCTTCGTACGAAGGGTCTAAGCGTTGAAACGGGCATCTTCGGAGCGGACATGGAGGTGGAACTCGTGAATGAAGGGCCGGCCACGTTTGTCCTGGAACGCCCTCGGCGGGGGTCATTTTCGTAGGCGCGCGAAAAAAGCCTTATTGACCTGGAGGCTAAAGCGTCGATAAACCTCACGCCTCAAGGTCTTACGGCTGCGAGCACACAAATAATTTCCCGTCCAAACTAATAATCCCTCGAGCGATTCTTCGTAACCAAATACCTCCGGAGAACTGGAATGAGCGAAACTAAAGGTCGAACTGTAACAAAGAAGGAATTGGTGAATCGTATCGCCGACGCAACCGGACAGACAAAGGTTGTTGTTAAGGAAATCCTTCAGCGTTTTCTCGATTCTATGATTCTTGAACTCGGCAATGGCAACCGCCTCGAGTTCCGCGAGTTCGGCGTATTTGAAGTAAAGGAACGTGCGCCGCGCCGCGCGCAGAATCCGCGAACGCTAGAGAAGGTCGACGTACCAGCGAAGCGAGTTGTTAAATTTAAAGTTGGGCGTTTGATGCGCGGAGTCGTTTCGGGCGAGATTCCTAACTCTCCGCTGGATCCGCATCGTTACGGAAGCGAAGAGTAATAAACGAGAAGACTAACGAATCGCCGCGAACGCCTGTTCGAGGTCGCGAATCAGATCGTTAACATTCTCGACGCCGACGGATAATCGTAATAATCCGTCGTTCAAACCGGCTTTCATGCGCTCGTCGCGCGGAATCGAACCGTGCGTCATCGACACGGGATGGTCAATAAGCGATTCGACGCCGCCGAGCGATTCGGCGAGAGCGAAGAGTTTGGTTTTTGATGCAAAGCGCATCCCTTCCTCGACTCCGCCTTTCAACTCGAACGATACAATTCCACCCGCGGCAGACATTTGTTGTTTTGCGAGCGCATGCTGCGGATGCGAGGGGAGGCCGGGATAATAAACGCGCTCGACGTTTGAATGGCTTGCTAAGAAAAGCGCCACTTTTTGTGCATTTTGAACGTGGCGTTCCATGCGCAAATGTAGTGTTTTCGCGCCGCGCAGAACGAGGAAACAATCCATCGGGCCCGGCGTTGCGCCGACCGCGTTTTGGTAATGTTTCAGTTTAGAATACAATTCTTGATTATTGGTAAGAATGGCGCCGCCGACGACATCGCTGTGTCCGCCCAGGTATTTCGTCGTCGAATGAAGGGAAAGATCGCAACCTAACAATAACGGCCGCTGCAGCGCGGGCGTCGCAAAGGTATTATCGCAACACGTTAAGATTCCGTGTTTCTTAGCAATCGCCGACGCCGCGGCGAGGTCGGTCAAGCGCAGCAAAGGGTTCGTCGGCGTTTCAAATAATATAAGTTTGGTCTGCGGCCGGATCGCCGTTTCGAGTTCCTTCAGATTTGTTGTATCAATAAAAGTCGTGGCCAGTCCGAACTTTTCATAGAGGGTTTTTAGGATTCGATAGGTCCCGCCATAGAGGTCGTTGCCCGCGACGACGTGGTCTCCCGCTTTTAGTAAATTTAAGACTGTGTTGATCGCGCCCATTCCCGATGAGAACGCCAATCCATATTTACCGCCTTCAAGCGCGGCGAGATTGTGTTCGAGCGCGGCGCGCGTTGGATTGCTCGTTCGCGAATAATCAAATCCTTTATGTTGCCCCGGCGACGCCTGCACGTACGTGGAAGTCATATAAACAGGTGTCATGATCGCGCCCGTCGCCGGATCGGGTTCCTGGCCCGCGTGGACGCACAAAGTATCAAATGCAAATGATTCGGGGTGATCAGCCATAGCCGTCGAGTATTATGAACAAACGTTGTTTTTACCATTCGACGATCCATTTTCCCTCGGCGCGCTCGAATTCGAAGTCGTGCGGGAACGCGTCGCCTCTCTTGCGCTGACCGGACTCGGCCGCGGCCGCGCCCGGAATATTGCACCGTTTCGTTTGCCCGCCGAAACCCGCGATCATTTACAAAAAACAACCGAGGCGATTTTACTAACAAAAACCGGACGCGCGCCGGCGTTTGGCGCCGCCGAAGACGTTCGCGACCTCGTTCGCCATCTTTCGGGCGGCGGCCGGCCGCTCGAGCCGAAGGACGTTGCGCGAATTGCAAACTCCGTGCGGCGCGGAATGGATATTAAGAAACATCTGTTAAATTTAATAAAAGACGCGCCGCTTCTCGGCTCGCTTGCCGCGGCGATTCCCGATCTCACCGAATTGTGCGATGAAATCGACCGCTCGATCGACCCGCGCGGCGAGATATATGAAAACGCGAGTGTTAAATTATCAGAAGCCCACGCGAAAAGGCGCGCCGCGGAAGCCGAGGTCGAACGCGTGCTGCATCACGTGCTTTCGCGCGCGGAAGTCCGTAAATCATTAAATTCACTAAAACCTATTTATAGAAACTACCGGCCGGCGCTCGCCGTGCGTTCGGAGTTCCGCGGCCGCGTGCCCGGTTTATTGTTAGATCGATCGTCGACGGGAAGCACGGTTTACATTGAGCCCGAGGAAGTCGTCGAGATCGGGAACGAGCTCGCGGAAATATCCGTAGTGATCGCGCGCGAGGTTTCATTAATTTTGCTCGAATTATCAAAAACGCTTTTGTCGCGCGGCGAACTCATTCTGCGCTCGCAGGAATTTCTCGCCGATCTTGAAATTGAATTTACCAAAGCGCGTTTCGCGGAGCTGTTTCATTGTTGCATTCCTGAAATAACAAAAAACCGAAAACTAAAAATCTCCGGCGCGCGTCATCCGAAATTGTTAGAGAGGTCGCTTGAAGAAGCGGGAAAGGTGGTGTTGCACGATATCGTTCCGATCGACATGGAGATCGGCGGCGAGTATGATTTATTTGTTATTACTGGCCCGAACACCGGAGGAAAAACAGTAGCATTAAAAACCGTTGGCCTGCTTTCCGCGATGGCGCTTTCGGGTCTGCCGGTTCCGGCGCGGCACGCGGAAATTCCGGGCTTCGACGCGATATTTGTAGACATCGGCGACGAACAGGAAATATCACAATCGCTGTCGACGTTTTCGTCGCACATGGTCCGCGTCGCGCATTCTATCAAATACGCGACGCGCGAATCGTTAGTCTTGGTCGATGAAGTCGGCGCAGGAACCGATCCCGCCGAGGGTGCCGCGCTCGGCGAGGCGATACTTGAATATTACCTTTCGCGCGGAATTCGAACGATCGCGACGACGCACCTCGGCAAACTTAAAGAATTAGCCTACAAACATTCGCGCGCCGAAAACGGAACTGTAGAATTCGACCCTGACACGCTGCAGCCGAAGTATCGAATTATTGTAGGAATGCCCGGGTCGTCGCAGGCGCTCGCCGTAGCAAAGCGCGTTGGAATTCCCGCGTCTATTCTTGAAAATGCACATTTAGGAATCGAGCGAAAAGACCAGCACCACGACGCCGTGATCGCCGCGATTCAAAATGCAAGAATCGAAGCCGACGCGGCGCGTAAACGCGCCGACGATTTGGAACATTCCGCCGATCAGAAGAGACTACAAATCGAGGAGCACGAACGCGCGGTCGAGCAACGTTCCGCGGCGCTCGCGGCTGAGGCGCAAAGGCAGGTGGACGAATCGTTAACAAAGTTGCGCGTATTGTTAAAAGAACAATTCGAGACGCTCATCGCGGGCGCGCCGAAACCCTTTGATACAAAACTGCGCGATCTGCGCACGGAACTCGAAACGGCGATCACTACAGATCCGATCGAACAAAAGCGCGCGCAATTTGTCGATCGGCTGAAGCGCGACGCGATTGTTTACGTTCCAAAATTCCGGCGGCGCTGCCAGGTTCGCCGGATTCAGCGCGATCGAAAAATTGTAACTGTTATGGTCGGCGACGTTCCCACGGACGTTCGCTTCGACGAACTCACCTGGTACGAAGTTTTATAAACTCTTAAACGTGACCAACCTTTCCTACAAAACGGCGGGGGAATCGCACGGCCCCGCATTACTAACAATCGTTGAAGGTTTGCCGGCGGGCCTCCGGTTTGACGCGGATTTGATAAATCTACAGCTGGCGCGGCGCCAGAAGGGCCCCGGCCGCAGCAAACGCCAGGCGATCGAAAAAGACATTATACAAATATTGAGCGGACTAAAGGGGGGAGTGACGCTCGGTTCGCCGATCGCGATGATGATACAAAACCAGGACGCGCTGATCGAATCGCTGCCGAATCCAACAGTTCCGCGGCCAGGGCACGCGGACCTTTCCGGAATCTTAAAATTTACAAATACCGACATTCGCGCCGTGCTCGAACGAGCAAGCGCCCGCGAAACCGCCGCCCGCACCGCGGCCGGCGCGCTCGCGATGGTGTTGCTGCGCGAATTTAATATGGACGTTTTTGCATACGTTCGCGAAATCGGAGGAATTGTAACGTCGGGCGGCGCGCTCGAGGCGAATGCTAAAAATATCCGCGACGCGTCGCCGTTTTATAGTTTAGATTCGGACGCCGACGCGAAGTTTTTACAATTGATAGAAGCCGCTACGGCCGGCGGCGATTCGCTCGGCGGAATCATCGAAATTGTAGTGATTGGCGCGCCGGCCGGACTCGGCAGTTTTATGAGTAGTGATTTGCGTTTGGACGGGCGCCTTGCAAGCGCGCTCATGTCGATACCCGCCGTGAAGGGCGTCGAAATCGGGCTTGGATTCGATGCCGCGCGGCGGATGGGAAGCGAGGTCCACGACGAGATTTGTTATGATAAGAATAAGCCGAACGGCGGTTTTTATAGAAATACAAATCGCGCGGGCGGCCTGGAAGGCGGAATGACGAACGGCGAACCCGTCATTGTTAGAATTGCGATGAAGCCAATACCAACAATGAAAAAGGGCGCTCGATCTGTAGATTTGAAAACGCGCGCGCAGGCGCCAGCGACGTATCAGCGATCCGACGTTTGCTCGGTGCCAGCCGCGAGTGTCGTAGCCGAAAGCGTCGTCGCTTTTGAAATAGCAAAAGCGTTTATTGAAAAGTTCGGCGGCGACACGATGGGCGCGATGGCCGCTTCGTTTAACGAATGGAAATCCCGGATTCTTAATCTTGAGGGAACACCGCCGCCCGGCGCAAAAGTAGAAAGTCCTTGACCGCTCTTTGCGCGCCCCTATCTTCGTCGCGCTCTCATCCGGGCGAACCCCAAGCCGGTGTGGCGCAACGGTAGCGCACCTGATTTGTAATCAGGTGGTTGCGGGTTCAAATCCCGCCGCCGGCTCCAAGTGCGTTAACTGTAGTATTGGCGGTAGCATCGGAGCGGGCACATACCCGAGTGGCCAAAGGGGCTAGACTGTAAATCTGGTGGCTTATGCCTTCGAAGGTTCGAATCCTTCTGTGCCCACCAATTTGTAACTAATCCGACACTCGAACACTAACGATCTTTAATATTTATTATTTGTTTCCTTGCGTCAATCAACGGACGCGGGTGTAGCTCAATGGTAGAGCTCCAGCCTTCCAAGCTGGTCACGTGGGTTCGATTCCCATCACCCGCTCCAGCCTTTGATTATTAACAACCTGCTGCAGTAGCTCAGTTGGTAGAGCACCTCCTTGGTAAGGAGGAGGTCATGGGTTCAAATCCCATCTGCAGCTCCATCAGCTTCGGCAAATGAGACTATAGAAGCAAACTATAGTAATAAATGCTGCGGCAGGATGTTAACAAACGGCGGTTGTCGTCAGAACCAGCATTCATGTTTTCCTATCTATAACAAACTCTCTCCAACTAACTACTGATAAGGCGATGGCAAAAGAGGTCTTCAAGCGTACGAAGCCGCACGTCAACGTGGGTACGATTGGTCACATTGACCATGGCAAAACTACTTTAACGGCCGCGCTGTGTGCCGTTCAGGCCGCCAAAGGACAGGCAAAGGCAAAGGATTATAAAGATATCGCCAAGGGCGGTACTGAGCGTGACGCTACAAAAACCGTGACGATCGCGGTGGCTCACGTTGAATATGAATCCGATAAGCGCCACTACGCGCACATCGATTGCCCGGGACACGCCGATTATATCAAAAATATGATCACCGGCGCAGCACAGATGGACGGCGCGATTCTCGTCGTGAGCGCGGCGGACGGCCCGATGCCCCAGACGCGCGAACACTTATTGTTAGCGCGCCAAGTTAACGTTCCTGCAATTGTAGTATTCTTAAACAAAGTCGATCTCGTCGACGACCCGGATTTGTTAGAACTCGTCGAAGCTGAAATTCGCGATTTGTTAACAAAGTACGGATTCCCTGGCGAAACGACTCCGATCATTCGCGGCCAGTCGCTGCGCGCGTACCAGAATCCTAAGGATCCAGAGGCGTCGAAATGTATCGCTGAGCTCGTAAAGACTCTTGATACATTTATTCCCGATCCGAAGCGCGAAGACGAAAAGCCATTCTTAATGTCGATCGAAGACGTGTTCTCGATCAAGGGTCGCGGAACTGTAGGAACCGGGCGTATCGAGCGCGGCAAATGTAAAGTTGGCGATCCCGCGGAAGTCATCGGCTTCACGAAAGAATCGTTAAAGACTACAGTTACCGGAATTGAAATGTTCCAAAAGACTCTCGACGAGGGCATGGCCGGCGACAACGTTGGTATTCTCTTGCGCGGAATTGAAAAGGAACAACTCGAACGCGGAATGGTCGTTGCGAAGCCCGGATCGATCACGCCGCATATTAAGTTTGAGGCGGAAGTGTACGTTCTCTCGAAAGAAGAGGGCGGACGCCACACGCCGTTCTTTAACAATTACCGTCCGCAGTTTTACATCCGTACAACGGACGTGACCGGATCTGTAAAGTTGCTCGGCGGCGCGGAAATGTGCATGCCTGGCGACAATGTTAAAGTTGAAGTAACGCTCATCTCGCCGATTGCTATGGAAGACCAGACACGCTTCGCTATCCGCGAAGGTGGAAAAACGGTCGGCGCCGGCGTCGTTACTAAGATTCTCGAATAGTAGCTTTGCATCGCAACGGTTCGACTCTCGAACCGCTCGACGATTCAAAACTTTGCGATTAGTAGTTTTGACCGTTATGTCGCTTGCGGGCCTGTCGAAATCCAAAGGGATGCGGCAGGCCTGTTGCACCGACGGGACAACTCGACTCATTTAACTTTTAATGTCCGCGCTATGAAAAACCTCCTGCCATGAAAAACAAGGAACGCTACGTTTTCTTAGAATGTTCGGTTTGTAGCAACCGAAATTATACAACTTTTAAACGACAAAAATCGGGCTATAAGCTCGAACTTCGAAAGTTTTGTCGTTTTTGTGGATCTCATCAGATGCACAAAGAAAAGAAACTGTAATAATTCACTGTAACATTTCGGAGTATATCTATTCTTTTTTTTGCCCGAAACCTTCCGGCAATTCTTTAACAATCCTTTAGGTAATGAACGTGGAATCCCACGCGGCGACGATCGAAAACGGAACAGGTATCCTTAGCAAGCTGAAGATGTACAAGCCCGACCAGGGCCGGTACGTCCGAATGGCTACTTTTTGGATACTAACATTCTTAATAGGTTACGGCTGCTACCGGCTTTCCGAGACGCTGGCCGACTTGCGCTATGGCTGGGCAGAATGGCTGCGCCGGCCGATTATTAACGAACTGCCGCTCGTCGAAACATCGTTTATTGCGGCGTCATTAGTTGCATTTGCCGTATTCTTACTGAGCATCGCCGGGCTCCAAATCATACTTAATAAACAAAAAATTGCTGATTCTCTCATCGAAACGGAAGGAGAGCTTCGAAAAGTAACATGGCCGACGTTTCGCGACACGATGAGCGCGTCGATCGTTGTCCTTGTTTGCGTGCTCATTTTGTTTATTTTGCTCGGCGTTTATGACATGGCAATTGGAAAGTCGTTTGATGTCATTTTCTTCGGAAAATAATAATGAAGCGGGCATTCTATAATTATAATGCCCCTTGTGCTGCGTCGTTAATTTTAACAAATGCGCCGCGGCTTGATCTTATCAATTGTCTCCGTAGTTTCCCCGTCAAACCCTGAGAGACGAAAATGGTGCTCCGTTGGTACGTCGTTCGAGTTCAGTCCGGAAAAGAGGACCGAGTTCGTGAAAGTTTAACAAAACGCATTAAAGCTTCCGGAATGGAAACCCGCATTCCAGCAGTATTAGTTCCAACGGAGAAAGTTAATGAAATCAAATCCGGCCGCAAACGCATTACTCATAAAAAAATCCTTCCCGGATATGTTATGATCGAAGCGGACCTTGATGATAATGATCAAGAGCGCACGATGGAGATTTGGTCGCTCGTCCGCGAGACGCCTGGATTCGGCGACGTTCTCGGCACCCACAGCCATCCGTCGGCAATGTCCGACGAAGAGGTCCGAAAGATTCTTAGTCAAATGGAGCGGTCCGACGTAAGCCCGACGCTCTCCATCGGCTTCTCCAAAAACGATCATGTTAAGATTCAGGAAGGACCCTTCGAAGGCTTCGAAGGCGTCGTTGAAGAGGTCGATGCCGAGCGCGGCCGCGTCCGCGTGATGGTCACGATCTTTGGCCGCGCAAACCCAGTTGAGATCGAATACTGGAAAGTGGAGCCGGTCTGATTTCGAAGGGAGAGGAAACTCCCCGGCTCTAATTTCAAAGAGAGTCGAAACTCCGCGCTCGCAAAAATTGTGACGCTTCGGTATCGTGCTCGCCCTTTTTCCCGGAATCACCGCGGATCTCGAAACACCCGTAAAATTAACAATCCATCATCGTGGCCAAAGAACTAAAAGTTAAGATTAAGTTGCAGTGCCCTGGCGGCCAGGCAACACCGGCTCCGCCGGTGGGTCCCGCCCTCGGCGCGCACGGCGTCAATATTGGTGATTTTGTTCGCCAATTTAACGATCGTACAAAAACCGCCGGTGGAATCACGATCCCGGTCGAGATTTCGGTTTTTACAGATCGCACCTTCACGTTTATAACAAAATCGCCGCCCGCGGCAGTTTTGTTAAAGAAGGCCGCGTCGCTTGCTACAGCTGCGCACAATCCTGGGAAAGAGGTCGCAGGAAAAGTAACACGCGCGCAGGTTCGCGAAATTGCACAACAAAAAATGGCCGACCTCAACGCTAACACTGTTGAAGCCGCGATGCGCATGGTCGAAGGCACCGCGCGTTCGAGCGGCATCGCCATCGAAGGCTAATATTACAATTAAGACAACGATATAATACAACAATTAAGCAACTAACATTATTTAGCGCTAATTAATATAACAATGGTCCTAGCCAGCAAACGATTCCGAAAAGCCGCCGAAAAAGTCGACCGCACGAAGGTCTACCCGGTGCGCGACGGCGTCAATTTATTAAAATCAATTCCGCCGGTGAAATTTGATGAAACCGTCGATGTTGCAATTCACCTCGGTATTGATCCTAAGAAATCGGATCAGTTAGTTCGCGGCGCCGTTTCATTGCCAAAGGGACTTGGAAAGTCAGTGAAAGTTGCCGTTTTCGCGGAAGGCGCTCGCGCTGAGGAAGCGAAAGCCGTGGGCGCTGATTTCGTCGGATCCGAAGACTTAGCAAAGAAAATTAATGATGGCTGGACCGACTTCGACGTCGTCATCGCATCGCCCGATATGATGAAACACGTCGGAAAGTTAGGAAAGGTGCTCGGTCCGCAGGGAAAAATGCCGTCGCCGAAGTCAGGAACTGTAACACCCGACGTCGCGCAGGCCGTTCGCGAGTTTAAAGCTGGAAAGGTTGAATTCCGCACCGACGCAGGCGGCACCGTTCACGCGCCCGTCGGCAAGCGCTCGTTCCAGCCGGAAGACTTAGAATCGAATATTAATTCTTTTGTCGATCATATCCGCCACATGCGCCCGCCCTCAGCGAAAGGCATTTTTATTCGTAAAATTGTTATCTCGTCGACGATGGGCCCCGGGATCGCGCTCGAATTCCACGCATAATCTAAATACTAAAAAAACAATTCCCAAAAGAATATTAGTTTTCGAATTTTATAGAAATGCCTAATTTCATCAATACAAAGATGCTGTCCGAGTACGAGAAGAAGTTCTCGTCGCTCGAATCCGCAATATTTGTAAAATACGAGAAACACGCTCCGGCGCCCGATCGCGAGCTTCGCAAGACGCTTCGTAAAGAAAACGTCCGGTTCAACGTTATTAAGAATCGGCTGGCCCGGCGCGCGATGGAAAAGCACGTCACGCCCGAGGCTCTCAATTTGTTAAAAGGGCCGACAGCGGTTGCTTTTGGTAATATTGAGCAAGTGCTTGCGGCGGCGAAGGTTTTTGAAACCGCGCGAAAGAATAAGAATATGCCCGGAATTGAAGTTCGCGGCGGATATCTGCAAGGCAAGGTTTTGAGCCCAGAACAGGTTCGCGCGCTCGCCGGCCTTCCCGGAAAGAAAGAATTGTTAAGTATGGTTCTTGGAGCGATCACCGGAACCGCTGCTAATGTTCCGAGCCTCGCCCAGTCGGCGCTGGCTGTTCCCGCCCGCCTCGCCGCCGCTCTTATCGAGAAGCGCGAGAAGGAAGAGGGAGGTGCCGCGCCCGCGCAGGCGGAATAACTGTAAGATTGCGCGAATTCAATTGTATTGAAGTCAATTGAAAGATTGCTTTCACTACAAATACCGATCAATAAAACCCGTTTTTACAATTCCCGTTTCACCACAATTTTTCTACTTTTAATAATTCCATGACAAGTGCACTGGTGGAAGAACTCATTAGTAAGTTTGAGAAGATCTCTCTTCTCGAACTCAAAGAGTTCAAGGACGCGTTCGAAACTAAATTTGGCGTAACCGCGGCGGCTCCCGTCGCGATGATGGCAGGTTCGCCTGCCGGGGGTGGCGGCGCAGCCGCGGCTCCTGCCGAAGAAAAGACGGCATTTGATGTCGTTTTGGATAAGGTTCCGGATGCAACCCAAAAGATTAACGTTATTAAAGAAGTTCGTGCGATCACCGGACTCGGCCTCAAGGAAGCTAAGGATCTTGTCGAGGGCGCACCGAAGCCCGTCAAGACCGGCGTTTCCAAGGACGACGCCGCGAAAATTAAAGATCAGCTCACGAAAGCCGGCGCTGCCGCAAGCATCAAATAAACATTCGCGCGCGAGACAGCTACTTCGTTTGCCAGCGAAATCGTTGGCAAACGGATGCGCCGAATTGATAGCGTTTTCAAAACGCAACTCACGCCCCTGCGCGGTTTGAATTCGTTCGTCGAACGAATTCAACCAAACGGGGGCTCGGTACTTTCCGTGTATAAAACTCACAGAATGAGTACCAACCTTTAACAGCCTGTGACAAAAGTCATTCATTTCAAAAATGTTCTTTTTTGATAACTCTTCGTCAAACCGATTTCGACGTAACTCTTGGCTACGCCTCGATCGGTTTTCCTCGATCTATCAAAAAACTTCTATTATTGAATTGAGAAGCGCTTTTTCCACAGGCTGTAAATGGCTGGACGAATCCCGTATCCGAAATTACTTCGTTTACGTTCATTAACATTTCTGCGGAACTAACTTTCGAATCTGTTCACCGCCGCCCCGAAGAACTGTCGAATTATAATATGACTGAAGAAACGCACGCCTTCCCGACCAAGATCCGCGACTATGCTAAGTATCCGGCAATTGTAGAGATTCCGAATCTCGTCGAATTGCAAACAAAGTCGTACAGCGATTTTCTTCAACGAGAGATTCCCGCCGACCAGCGGCGCATGGTCGGGCTCGAAGCTATTCTTAAAGAGATCTTTCCAATTCCGTCATACGACGGAACGATGAATCTCGAATTTATCTCGTACGAACTTGGCAATGTTCGCTACACGCAGGACGAGTGCCGAAAGTTAAGATTAACGTACGGATATCCGCTGAAGATTCGCGTCAGACTTAATAAAGCGGAACCCGTCGAAGAAGATGTTTATCTTGGCGAAATCCCTGTCATGATCGGCGGGGGAGAATTTATTATTAACGGAACGGAGCGCGTGATTGTTTCGCAGTTGCACCGTTCGCCGGGCGTCGACTTTGAAGAAGAATTGCATACAGGCGATAAGCGGTTGCATCGCTGCTGGATCATTCCGGAACGCGGTTCGTGGATCGAATTAAATGTTACACGAAAGGATTTGTTAGCAGTTCGAATTGATCAAAGCGGAAAATTCTCCGCGATCACGCTGCTGCGCGCGATGCACGAAAAGTATGGAACCGATGCGTCGCTGCTCGCGGAATTTTATCCTGTTGTAACAGTAAAGCGCCGCCGCGAAGACCCGTCCACGAAGTTTGCTAAAGAAATTTCGGGCAAGATTGCGGTCGGCGATATTGTAGATTTAAAGACTGGCGAAGTATTAGTAGCTTCGGGCGCCGAGATTTCCGAAGACCGCGCCGAAGTCATCGCCGATTCGGATTTGAAGGAAATAACCATTCTCGAATCGTTAAAACCGCGCCTTCCCGAGGCCGCCGCAAAACAAATGATCGAAGACGGCCGCGAGGCCGTTGACGATCCGATTATATTAGCATCGCTGCGCGAAGACGATCAGGTAAAGTCGTACGAAGACGGATTATTAAAGATCTATCAGCGCCTTCGCCCCGGCAATCCGCCGCAGGTTGAGAAAGCTAAGACTTTATTCGCCGAAAAATTCTTTGACGCCCAACGTTATCGTTTAGGTCGCGTCGGCCGTTTTCGTTTAAATCGCAAATTCGGCACCCGCGTCGCGGAAGATACACAAACGCTGCAGCCCGAGGACCTCGTCGAGGCGATTAAATATATTCTTTGCCTGCGTCAGAACGCCGGCGAAATTGATGATATTGACCATTTGGGCAACCGCCGCGTTCGCACTATTGCAGAATTAGCGGGCGACGAGTTCCGCAAGGGGTTCTTAAAATTGCGCCGCACGGCCGTTGAGCGCATGAGTTTGGAAGCGCCCGAAAATTGCACGCCGCGCAATCTTATCAATTCAAAAACGTTCTCGAGCGCCATTGATTACTTCTTCGGCCGCGGCGAATTGTCGCAAGTCGTCGACCAAACAAATCCGTTATCACAATTAACGCACGAGCGCCGTTTATCCGCTCTCGGACCAGGCGGTCTTAACAGAAAGCGCGCGGGCTTCGAAGTGCGCGACGTACACATTTCGCACTACGGGCGCCTCTGTCCGATTGAAACGCCGGAAGGCACAAATATCGGATTAATATCATCGCTCGGAATCTTTGCGGCCGTCGACGACTACGGATTCTTAACAACTCCGTATCGAATCGTCCAAGGCGGCGTTGCATTAAATAAGACACAATTCCTTCGCGCCGACGAAGAACAGAATGGCGTGCTCGCGCCGGCCGATACCGAAATTGATAAGAATGGCAAACTCATTCGCGACGCGAATGGTAATGTTATGGCGCGCAAGAAAGGTGAATTTACATTAGTGCCCGCCGAGGAAGTCGAATTTATTGATGTGTCGCCGGTGCAGATGGTCGGCGTTTCCGCGGCTCTTGTTCCGTTTCTTGAACATGACGACGCGAACCGCGCTCTCATGGGCAGCAACATGCAACGCCAAGCGGTTCCACTCATTCGCACCGAGCCGCCTCTCGTTCACACGGGCATGGAAGGCGTCGTCGCGATGAATTCGGGAATGTTAGTAAGAGCCGAAAAAGACGGAATTGTTAAATCCGTCGATTCGAACCGAATTGTTATTAACGAAGACGAATACGAATTAGTTAAATTCCGTGGACTCAACGAGCGCACGTGTCTCAATCAGAAACCGCTCGTTCACGTCGGCGAGAAAATTAAGAAAGGCCAGGTGATCGCCGACGGCGCCGCGACGGATCACGGCGAGCTCGCGCTCGGAAAGAATCTCGTCGTCGCGTTCATGCCGTGGGATGGCTACAATTTCGAAGACGCAATTGTAGTGAGCGAACGGCTCGTTCGCGATGATACATTTACGTCGCTGCACGTCGATGAGTATGAAATCGAAATTCGCGAGACGAAACTCGGAAAAGAAGAGTTCACGCGCGACATTCCGAACGTCGGCGAAAAGGCGCTGCGCCATCTTGACGAAAACGGAATTGTTAGAATCGGCACGCGCGTTCGCGCGGGCGATATCTTAGTTGGAAAGGTCGCGCCGAAGAGCAAATCTGAGCTCACGCCCGAAGAAAAATTGTTACATGCGATTTTCGGCCGCGCGGGCGAAGATGTTAAGAATGCGTCGCTCGAAGTTCCGCCGGGCGTCGACGGAATTGTTATCGACGCGCAGAAATTTAGCAAACGCGTCAATTTAACAGAACAGGAACGCGCGAAGGCTCTTAATGAAATTAAGAAAGCCGAAAAGGAATTTCTCGACCGTTTCCGCGAATACGCACGCGCGATGCAGCGCGATGTGGAAGAGGCGACGGGCGACAAGGTCGTCGACGAATTAACAAATAAGCGCCTCAGAATTGAAGACTTGGCGCAGTACGAAGAGCTTCGCCGCGCGCGCACTACAATTCGCGCGTACGTCGATGCTCATGATAAACGCACGGCGCGCGAGAAGGCTCTTTCGATCATTCGCGAATACAACGAAAAAATCGAACTCAAGGAAGCCGACAAGAATAAATTAGTAAATCGTCTTTCGCGCGGCGACGAACTTCCCACGGGCGTTCTTGAAATGGTTAAAATATACATTTCGATGAAACGTAACTTATCCGTCGGCGACAAGATGGCCGGACGCCACGGTAATAAAGGCGTTATATCTAAAATTGTTCCCGTCGAAGACATGCCGTTCCTTGCGGACGGCACGCCGGTCGATATTGTATTAAATCCGCTCGGCGTACCGAGCCGTATGAACGTCGGCCAGATATTAGAAACGCACCTCGGCTGGGCTGCGAAAAAGTTAGGATTCCGCGCGCGCACGCCCGCGTTCGACGGCGCCGATGAAAATGATATTGAAAAGGCGCTCACCGAATGCGGATTTTCGACCGGCGGAAAAACTGTATTATTCGACGGCCGCACGGGCGAGGCGTTTGAACAGGAAGTCGCGGTGGGATGTTTATATATGTTAAAACTTCACCACTTGGTCGATGATAAAGTTCACGCGCGCGCGACCGGGCCGTATTCGTTAATTACACAACAACCGCTCGGCGGAAAGGCAAGATTCGGCGGCCAGCGCTTTGGAGAAATGGAAGTGTGGGCGCTCGAAGCCTACGGCGCCGCGGCAATTTTGCAGGAATTGTTAACTGTAAAATCCGATGACGTCGACGGCCGCACCAAGATTTATGAATCGATGGTGAAAGGCCTCAACATTCTCGAACCCGGCACGCCCGTATCGTTTGAAGTATTAACAAACGAAATTCGCGGCCTAGCGCTCAATATTGAACTTGTTAAAAAATCGGTTGTCTAGAAATTACTAAAATTACTAAACCGGCGATTTATTAAACCTTAAATAATTTAATTAAACTCCAAGGCTAACCAAGGAAACCCATTCCCATGGCCGAAGTTAACGTTAATTACGATCGAATTAACGATTTTGCGTCCGTCACGATAAAACTCGCTTCTCCGGAAGACATTCGCTCCTGGTCGTACGGCGAAGTTAAGAAACCGGAAACGATAAACTATCGAACGTACCGCCCCGAAAAGGACGGTCTGTTCTGCGAACGCATTTTTGGTCCGGAAAAGGACTGGGAGTGCGCGTGCGGCAAATATAAAGGTATCAAACACAAAGGTATCGTTTGCGATAAGTGCGGCGTCATGATTACACATAGCCGCGTGCGCCGGAAGCGCATGGGCCATATTAATCTTGCCGCGCCGGTTGCTCATATTTGGTTTTTCAAATCGACGCCGTCGCGCATCGGAAACCTATTAAATATGAAGGTTTCCGACCTGGAGCGAGTTGTATATTTCCAGGATTATGTGGTTATTACAGATGGCGGAATCGAGCGGCTTCGCCCGAAGCAGAAAGACCGCGAATATAAGCTTTTGACCGAAGAGGAATACCGCCAGGCGCGCGTCGAATTTGCTAATAAATTTGAAGCGGGCATGGGAGCGGAGGCGATTCGCAAACTTCTGAAGAAGTTAGAATTAAACGAACTTTCGATCCGCCTGCGAAAAGAATTAACAACGACGAAAAGTAAACAACGCCTTAAGGATATTATTAAACGCCTCAAGGTCGTCGAATTGTTACGTGACTCAGGCAATCGCCCCGAATGGATGATACTCGAAGTCGTTCCGGTGATTCCGCCGGATCTGCGCCCGCTCGTTTTGTTAGATAGCGGAAACTTTGCAACCAGCGACTTGAACGATTTGTATCGCCGTCTAATTAATCGTAATAATCGTCTGAAGAAGCTGCTCGACCTCAATGCTCCCGAAGTGATCATTCGCAACGAAAAGCGAATGCTACAACAATCGGTCGACGCGTTATTTGATAACGGCCGATGCCGCCGTCCCGTGCTCGGTTCGAGCAACCGTCCGCTCAAATCGCTGACGGACATGATTAAAGGTAAACAAGGCCGTTTCCGCGAAAACCTGTTAGGAAAGCGCGTCGACTATTCGGCGCGTTCCGTAATTGTAGTAGGTCCAGAATTAAAGTTGCATCAGTGCGGACTTCCGAAGGCGATCGCGCTCGAACTCTTCCAGCCTTTTATTATTCGCAGACTTCGTGAACTCGGGCTCGCCGATACGATCAAATCCGCGAAGAAGATGCTCGAGCGCCGCGACGAGGAAGTTTATGATATTCTCGAAGAGGTTATTAACGATCACCCAGTATTGTTAAATCGTGCGCCCACGCTTCACCGCATGGGAATTCAAGCATTCGAACCGGTATTGATAGAAGGCAACGCGATCAAAATCCATCCGCTCGTTTGCACGGGCTTTAACGCCGACTTCGACGGCGACCAGATGGCGGTACACCTTCCGCTTTCCTATGAAGCGCAAATCGAGGCGAGCACGTTAATGTTATCTACAAATAACATTTTCTCGCCGTCGAATGGCAATCCGATCATCGCTCCGTCGCAGGATATTGTTCTCGGTCTATTCTACTTATCCGCCGACCGCGGTCCGCAAGTGGGCGAAGGCAAATTATTCGCATCATTCGACGAGCTTTTCTTAGCATTCTCCCAGGGCAAAGTTTCGACGCACGCGAAAGTTAAAGTTAAATTTGAGGCCGGCCGCCGCATCCGCATGGACCGCACCGGACGCGAAGCCGTCATTAACCAGCACGGATATGTAACAACCAACGATTCGACGAAAAAACTCGGCGAACCCGTTGTTACAACTCCTGGCCGGGCGATTTTGAATGATATCCTTCCGAAAGGAATGGGTTATTACAATTACGAAGTTGATAAGAAAGGCATCCAGGGAATCATTAGCGATTGCCACCAGCTTCTCGGGCGCCGCACGACGATCGGGCTCCTCGACAGTCTTAAGGAACTCGGCTTCAAATGGGCGACTCGCGCAGGACTTTCATTCTCGAAAGATGATATGAAGCTTCCCGGCAGCAAGACGACCATTATTAATGCTGCTGAAGCCGAAGCTAATAAAGTTCGCAACCAATACGCGAAAGGTATTATTACAGATGGCGAGCGATATAACAAAATCGTCGACCTCTGGACCTCCGCGCGCGAGCGAACCGGTATCGCGCTCATGGAAGAATTGAAAAACGACGTGCGCGATGGCCAGCCGTACCTCAATCCTATTTATTGTATGGCCCACTCGGGCGCGCGCGGCTCGGTCGATCAGATACGACAATTATCCGGCATGCGCGGACTCATGGCGAAGCCGAATGGTAAAATTATCGAAACGCCAATTAAAGGTAACTTCCGCGAAGGATTGAAAGTATTAGAATACTTCTCATCCACGCACGGCGCGCGCAAGGGTCTCGCGGACACGGCGCTCAAGACGGCCGACGCGGGATATTTAACAAGAAAACTCGCCGACGTCGCGCAAAACGTGGTTGTTACAGAACACGATTGCGGCGCGTTGAACGGTGTTACAAAAGCGGTTGTTTATCGCGGCGAAAAAGTGGCGGTCACGCTCGCGCAGGCGATCAAAGGCCGCACGTCGCTTCGTACGATTGTCGATCCGATCACCGACGATGTTATTGTTGGCGAAGGCCAAATTATTACAACAGATATCGCAAAGCGAATTGAAGACTTACAATACGAAAAGATATTAGTAAGAAGCCCGCTCACATGCGAAGCGCGCCTCGGTATTTGCGGTTGCTGTTATGGTATGGATCTCTCGCGCAACGCGCTCGTCGAACAGGGTCTCGCGGTCGGCATGATCGCGGCGCAGTCGATCGGCGAACCGGGCACACAATTAACCATGCGCACGTTCCACATCGGAGGAACGGCGAGCCGCACGGTTGAAGAAAGCGATATTAAAGCAAAGCGCCCGGGCAAGATTAAATATGACAATTTGCGCATCGTTAAGAATAGCGAAGGCAAAAACGTTGTATTAAATCGCAACGGCGAAATGGTCCTCAATGATGCAAAAGGACGCGAACTCGATCGTTATCAAGTTGCGGCCGGCGCCGAAATCTTAGTATCCGAAGGCAGCGACGTTACGTTGCGCCAGGTGCTCGCGCGTTGGGATCCACACTTCGTTCCCGTTCTTGCGGACAAGGACGGAATGGTTACATACGAAGACCTCGAGGAAGGCAAGACTCTGCGCGTCGAAAAGGATGCTAAGTCTGGCCATAAGCGCCGCCAGGTTATTGAACATAAAGGCGATCTCCACCCGAACATTGTGCTTCAGGACGACAAGGGCCAGAGCATCGCGTTTTATCCAATTCCCGAGCGCGCGTACGTCGAAGTCGAACAGGGCGCGTGGATCACCGCCGGAACAGTATTAGCAAAGTCGCCGCGCACACTCGGCGGCACACAGGACATTACAGGTGGTCTGCCGCGCGTCGCGGAATTGTTTGAAGCGCGCAAGCCTAAGAATCCAGCTGTAGTATCTGAAATCGACGGCATCGTTGAACTTGGCGGCAAGTCGCGCGGCAAGCGCACCATTGTTGTTAAGGATGAAGATGCTAACGAATCGCGCGAACACCTTGTCCCGGTCGGCCGCCACCTGCGCGTACACCGCGGCGACCGCGTGCGTGCGGGCGATCCGCTCACAGAAGGTCCGTTCGTCCCGCATGATATATTAAGAATCCAAGGTGAAGAGGCCGTTCAAAATTATTTGTTAAATGAGATTCAAGGCGTTTATCGTTTACAAGGCGTGACAATCGACGATAAACATATTGAAATTATCGTTGGACAAATGATGCGAAAAGTGCAGGTCGAAGATCCGGGAGAAAGCAACCTTTTGCCGGGCGCCGTAATTGATAAATTCCGTTTCCGCGACGAGCAGGACCGGCTTCGCAAAGATAAGAAAAAGTCGCCCCGCGCGCGCGGTTTATTATTAGGAATTTCCAAAGCCGCGCTGTCGTCCGATTCGTTTATTTCCGCGGCGTCGTTCCAGGAAACTACAAAAGTGTTGACCGAAGCGGCGATCGCCGGACGCGTCGACTTCCTGATCGGCCTCAAGGAAAACGTGGTGCTCGGCCACATGGTGCCGACCGGCACCGGCTTCCGTTCTCACTACAGAACCATTGTTAAGAAAAACGTCGACCTCGAAACGATGGGAACGAAGTACCGCCCGTTCTCGCCGGCTCCCGACGTCACGACGATGGCCGGACTGCTGCCGCCGGGCAGCGATTTTGGTCCGCTTGCGGGCGGTCCGATGTCGTCAGCCATGCCGCTTCCCGCATAGTTTATTTCATACATTTCTCCCGCTGTCTTGCGGCGGCGGGGGAAAATCGCATACACTCCTCGCCCTAAATTTTAGAAACCCAGGACGGCCGACAATTCTGTTTGCTGCGTTACGGGTTTGCCAGTTTTAACGTTTTGTTATTAGTATCAATGCCGACAATCAATCAACTTGTTAAGAAACCGCGCGTCGTCCAGCGGCGTCGCACAAAGTCGCCAGTTTTGCAGGGTTGCCCGCAGAAGCGCGGCGTTTGTATTGCAGTAAAAAAGCAAACACCAAAGAAACCCAACTCGGCGCTCCGATCTGTAGCGCGCGTGCGCCTCGTGAATGGTAAAGAAATCACGGCTTATATTCCGGGCGAAGAGCACAATTTACAGGAACACTCGATTGTTCTTGTTCGCGGCGGCCGCGTCCGCGACCTGCCCGGCGTGCGCTATCACGTCGTGCGCGGAACATTAGATACATCAGGCGTCGAAGACCGCCACCAGAGCCGATCGAAATACGGCGCGAAGCGTCCTAAATAGTTTGGGCGTCCTAAATAGTTTGGGCGTCCTAAATAATCGACTTACTAACATTCTAGCGAAAACAAATATTAACTAATCTTACTTTTTAGCTATGCCGCGACGTTACAAAAGCACCGACCCGCTGATTCCGCCCGATCCGATTTTTAATTCGAAGCTCGCCTCGAAACTCATTAATAAGATGATGTACGATGGCAAGAAGACGACTTCACAAAAAGTGTTTTATGATGCGCTCGAACTTGCATCAAAAAAACTGAACGGCGTCGACAAGCTCGAAATCTTTACAAAAGCGATTGAGAACGTGAAGCCGCAGGTTGAAGTGCGCAGCCGCCGAGTCGGTGGTGCGACCTATCAAGTGCCGCGCGAAGTCCGCAAGAATCGCCAACAATCACTGGCCGTGCGCTGGGTCGTCGACAATGCTAGAAAAAAGAAAGGCAAGCCGATGTCGATCCGCCTTTCGGAAGAACTCGTCGACTCCTATAACAATACCGGGGCGTCGGTATTACAAAAAGAAAACGTTCACAAAATGGCGGAAGCCAACAAAGCGTACAGCCACTTCGCTTGGTAAATTTAGCATTCGTTTGCTAATTTCAACGGACCCGCAAGGGTCCGTTTGTGTTTTAACAAATGTCATTTTCACAAGTGTAATTATCAAATGCCGCCGGTTCCCGTTCTGATCATTCGCGACGCGCGCGAGTCGCCGCGCAAATGTACAATTGCAGCGCTGCGCGGGCTTCCTAATATTACAATTCGCGGCTGGCAGCGCGACACGCCGATCGATATTTCGGGAACGACGTTTTTGCATCCCGGCGGCGATGCGCTGACTCTGGCCGATGCGGATCGGCCGTTACTAATAGTCGATTCTTCATGGCATCATCTCGCGCAAATTATGAATGATCTCACCGGCCGGCATGTTAAACGATCGATTCCAGCCGGGTTCGTGTCGGCTTATCCGCGCAAATCGCGAATCTATCAAGATCCACAAAGCGGGCTCGCAAGCGTTGAGGCGCTCTACATCGCGCTTACAATTCTGGGCGGCCGCCGCGATGACATCCTTGAACCGTATCATTTTCGAAATCAATTCCTCGAACTCAACGCTAATAAATTTTCAGTCTTGAATTCTTAAGAATCTAACTATAACAATCCAGTCTTAATTTATTAATACGGCCGTGGCAGCGAAATCCCCTGAGCTAGATAAAATACGAACCTTTGGTATCGCGGCGCACATCGACGCGGGGAAGACTACAGTTTCGGAAAGAATATTATATTATACCGGAATTGAACACCGGCTCGGCGAAGTGCACGAGGGCACGGCCACGATGGACTGGATGGAGGAGGAGCAGCAGCGCGGTATAACCATTACGGCCGCGGCGACGAACTGTCCGTGGCAGGGGCATCGACTACAATTAGTCGACACGCCCGGCCACGTCGATTTTACAGCTGAAGTCGAGCGGTCGCTGCGCGTGCTCGACGGCGCAATTATAGTATTCGATTGTTTAAATGGCGTCGAGGCGCAGAGCGAAACGGTCTGGCGGCAGGCGAATAAGTATCATGTGCCTCGAATGATATTTATGAATAAACTCGACCGGCCCGGCGCCGTGCCGTCGAAATGTATTGAAGATATACGAAAGCGTCTCGGCGCAAATGCCGTCGCGTTACAATTGCCGATTGGTAAAGAAAAGGAATTCGAAGGCGTCGTCGATATTGTTGAATTTAAAGAAATTCGATATTCGATCGATGACCTCGGCGCCGCGCCGGTGGTCTCGCCGGTCAGCGAAGCGTTTGTTCATATTGCAAATGACGCGCGCGCGGAGCTCGTCGAGAAAATTGGCGAGGTCGACGAAATTGTTATGGAAATGTTTATTAATGGAACCGAAGTCGACGCCGCAACGCTAAAAGCCGCCATTCGCCGTGCTACAATAAAAGGCCTTGTGGTGCCGACGCTGATGGGCGCCGCGTTTCGTAATAAAGGCATTCAGCCGCTTCTCGATGCAATTGTAGCTTATCTTCCGTCGCCGCTCGACGTGCCGCCTGTGAAGGGTTTCGATCCTGTTACAGAAAAAGAGGTCATGCGCAAGTGCAGCCCTGGCGAGCCGCTCAGCGCATTAGTCTTTAAAATATTCGGCGACGCACACGGCGACCTTTCCTACGTTCGTATCTATTCGGGAACGTTAAAGTCGGGCGACTTAGTTTATAATGCCCGGACGGGAAAACCCGAGCGCGCGAATCGTTTATTTAGAATGCATGCGAATGATCGCAAACAAATCGAAGAGGCCTACGCCGGCGATATTGTTGCAATTCCCGGACTCAAGGAAACCGTAACCGGTGACACGCTCCACGAGCGCGGCAAAGCTATCATTCTTGAAAAATCACAATTCGCGGAGCCCGTGATTTCGATGGCGCTCGAACCCAAGAGCACCGCCGACCGCGACAAATTGTTAGAAGCGCTGAAACGCCTCGAACGCGAGGATCCTACCTTTCGCGCGCGCACCGACGCGGAAACCGCGCAGGTTATTATTGCAGGAATGGGGGAATTACATTTAGAAGTGCTGCGCCACCGGCTCGAACGCGAACAGCGTGTTGCTACAAATGCGGGAAAGCCATTTGTATCCTATCGCGAAACGGTGCTGAACGAGGCGAAGGCAACGTATGTATTCGATCGCGAAATCGGCGGCCGAAAATTGTATGCAAGCGCGACGGTGTCGGTGCGCCCGTCGAATGAAACAAAACCGAAAGTAAGCATTCGCAACGAAATTGTAATATCATCGAATATGCCGCTGCGCGCCGCGTCGCGCGGATTGCAACAATCGCTGGAAGAGGCGGTGCAGTCGGGAGCTAATTTTGGCTTTCCTGCGGTGAATATTGAAGTTGTTCTCGAAGAAATAGTATGGACCGTCGATACTACAGATGTGGCCGCGCAGGCAGCGTCCACGGAAGCACTACAAAAAGCGATGCGAGAGGCAAAGGGCGATTTGTTAGAACCAATTTTGCGTTTTGAGCTGCGCTGCCCGGGCGAATTTCTCTCGGGCGTTCTTAATGATCTGCAGACGCGCCGCGGAATTGTAGAAAACCTCGACGTCGAAGATTCGCTGCGCATCGTGAGGGGAACGGTGCCTGCCGGCGAGACATTCGGCTATACAACTGCGCTGCGCTCTCTCTCGCAGGGGCGCGCGGCTGTCTCGCTCGAACCTTACCGTTATGCTCCGGTTCCCGACAGAATTCGACGCGAAGTCACGGGCGCATAATTAAGATTTCATAGCAGGGGCACGAGACCCTGTTGACCGCGTAGCGGAGCCCCGATAAATTCCTCGGCCCTTTTTGGCACCGGGATATCCCGGAAGTCGCGATCAAACCAAGCGCGCTATTTATTGACGGAATGCTGCAATTGTCGGCGCGCCGTTATTCGAACTGTCGCTGACCTTTGAAACTTCGTCTGCCAATTCGTCCGCCCAACTTCTAAACAAAACCAACACTACAATTAACCACACCGACACCCCATGAAGGAGAAGATACAAATCCGAATGGAGGCTTACGATCACGAAACGCTGGATCAATCGGCAGTTGATATTGTCGAGACTGCCAAGCGTACGGGGGCTCGTGTGTCCGGACCGATTCCGCTTCCGACCCGAATTGAGCGTTACACAGTTTTGCGATCGCCGCATACGGATAAGAAGTCGCGCGAGCAATTCGAAATCCGCACTCACAAACGTTTAATTTACATTTCGGAGCCGACGAGCAAGACGGTCGACGCGCTTTCGAAACTAAATATGCCGGCTGGCGTCGACATCCGAATCAAAGCTTAAAGGGCGCATCAAGGCTTAATAACAAAAGCTAAATATACACTATAGTCATTAGCTAATATAGCAATCGAAAATACTAAGACTTCCCATGGCTGAACTCGCGTTAAAATATATCCTTGGCCGCAAGCGCGGAATGACGCAGCGATACACCGAAGACGGAATTGTAGTTCCGGTCACGGTCGTCGATGCGGGTCCGTGTTATGTATTGGCGCTTCGCAAATCTAAACAAAACGAAAAGTACGCGGCGATCCAGCTCGGGTACGAAGAATGCCGCCCGAAGGTTTTGTCGCGACCCGTTCTTGGCGAATTGGGTGTTGCTAAGAATGGCGCCGAAGCTAAGAAAAGCGACCCTAATAAAACGGAAAAGGCGCGCGTCGGCAAATCGCTGCGATTCATCCGCGAAGCGCGCGTTAAACAATTACCGGAAGCTAATATTGGAGATACCGTAACTGTAGCTTCCTTCGTGAAGGGCGAATTAGTAGACATCATTGGAACCAGCAAGGGAAAGGGGTTCATGGGCACGATCCGCGCGCACCATTTCAGCCGCGGACCCGCGAGCCACGGCTCCATGAATATTCGCCAGCCCGGATCTGTAGGATCGTCCGCCGACCCATCGCATACATTCCGCGGAACGCGCATGGGCAAGCACCTGGGCGCCGTTCGCAGCACGTCGAAGAATATTAAAGTTCACGACGTCGACGCTGAAAAGAATTTGATATATCTAAACGGACCCGTCGCGGGTCCGACCGGCGGATTTGTTATGTTACGCGCGGCGACTTCGCCGCCGCCGGTGCCGAAGGCGCAGCCCGCTGTGAAGAAAGCGTCGCAAAAGGGCGGACCCGTGAAGAAGAAGTGAGATCATAAGTAAAATACAATTCTATAATAATTTAATACATATATTCAAAACGATACAAATCATGGTTAAGATAAAACGTTACGATTTCGGCGCCAAGACGCTTTCCGACGTCGACTTCGACGAGACGGTTTTTGGCGACCGCGCCCGCGTGCGATGTCTGCGCGAAGCGGCGCTGATGTATGCTAAGAATCTGCGCCAGGGCACGGTGGACACGCGCGAACGCAGCTTCGTCGCGGGTACTACTAAAAAACCGTGGAAACAAAAACACACGGGCCGCGCGCGCGCCGGATCCGCGAAGTCTCCCATTTGGCGAGGCGGCGGCACGATCTTCGGCCCGCACCCGCGCGACTTTGGTTACGCACGCCCGCGCCAGGAATTAATTGTAGCATTACGCGGCGCGTTGTTCGGCAAGTTAAAGGATCGAGAAGTCGCGCTCGTTGCGAATCTTAAATTTCCAAAAGCGTCGTCGAAGTCCGCGCGCGAGATGTTTGCTAATTTATCAAAAGCGGGAATTGTAGACAGCATTGGAACAAAAGCGATCGGGAGTGAAGCGAGTTGTATTGTTGTCGTTCCGGAACACGACCCGACGACATGGAATTCGATGCGCAACTTCCCCAAGATTTCCGTCCGGACCGCAGCCGATCTCAACGCGGATGACATTCTTCGCAATCGGCTCGTTTTATTAACAGAAGAAGCGGCGACAAAACTGAAGGGCGGCTTCCGCGGCGTCGCGGCGAAGTCGGCGGCCAAATAATAAATAAAAGAAATAAACTAATAATAAACAAAACAGAAAACTGAATTGATATGAATACAGAATCCCTGAAGCGCTACCGCGAAGTGCTCAAGCGCCCGTTGTTTACAGAAAAGTCGCACTTCGATCAAGGCAAGCGAAACGCCTATCATTTCGAAGTGCTGGCGAATGCTAATAAAATTGAAATCCGCCGCGCGATCGAGGCGATTTTTAACGTTAAAGTATTAAGTGTGAATACCGTCCGCCGGATGGGAAAGGAACTGCGTCGCGGTTACCTGAAGGGCCACTTTCCCGACACGAAGCGCGCGATTGTTTCACTCCAGGCCGGACAGGCTATCGAATACGTTTAAAATTAATAAACAAATAATATAACGAATCTTAACTACTAATCCACCTAGCCCGAAAAAATACTAACAACCTATGGGCATCAAATTCTATCGACCGACTTCCGCGGCGCGCCGGCACGGCTCTGTGCTCGACTTCGCGGAAGTAACAAAAACGTCTCCTGAGCGCTCGCTCGTTGAGCCCGCGCGCAAGACAGGCGGACGCAATAATCACGGACATATCACAGCTCGTCACATCGGCGGCGGCCACCGCCGGATGTATCGAATGATCGATTTCCGCCGAGATAAAGATAATATTCCCGCGGCCGTCGCGCATATTGAATATGATCCAAATCGTTCGGCGCGCATCGCATTGTTAAATTATGCGGACGGCGAGAAACGTTATATTCTCGCGCCGGTCGGACTCAATATTGGCGATACGCTTCTTTCCGGTCTCGAGGTCGAACCTAAGATTGGATATGCGATGCCTCTTTCTAAGATTCCGATGGGTCTCGAAGTTCATAACATTGAACAATTCCCGGGCTCCGGCGGAAAAATAGCGCGATCGGCCGGAATGGCCGCGCGCCTTTCAGCGCGCGAAGGGGACTACGCATTATTAGTTATGCCGAGCGGCGAACTTCGAAAAGTACACGTTGAGTGCCGCGCTACAATTGGACGCGTCGGCAACCTCGACCACCAAAACGTATCGTTAGGAAAGGCGGGACGCGCGCGCCACATGGGCCGCCGCCCGAAGGTTCGCGGCGTGGCTCAGAACCCGGTTGCTCACCCAATGGGCGGTGGTGAAGGACGTTCCGCGGGCGGCCGCGCATCGTGCTCGCCGACGGGCGTTCTATCAAAAGGCGGAAAGACGCGCGCGCGCAAGAATCCAAGCACTCGCTTCATCCTTCGGCGCCGGCCAGCCGGACCGCATTACCGCCAAGGCTAATCATAATTGGTTAATTATAATAACCTTTTAATATACTAACAATCCAAATATAAATTCTGAATTGTAACTGCAATTTAACCATACGTATCAAATATGAGTAGAAGTAGTAAGAAAGGCGCGTTTGTCGAGGAACGACTCATGAAGCGAGTTCTCGCCATCCGTCCGAATTCGGATGCTATTAAAACGTGGTCGCGCGCGTCGACGATCACACCCGATTTTATTAATAAATCGTTCCTCGTTCATGACGGCCGCAAGTTTGCGAAAGTTTATGTTGTGGAAGACATGGTCGGTCACAAGCTCGGAGAATTCGCGCCGACGCGAACGTTCCGCGGCCACACGAGCAAGCGAGAAAAGGACGCCCAGGCAGCGGCGGCGGCGCCTGCGCCTTCACCCGGCGGCGGCAAGAAATAATAACTAATATTAAAATTAATATTGTAATAAAAGGCAATAATCGCTATGTCTAGCTTTCAGGCCCACCACAATTTCGCCCGTATCTCCGCGCGCAAAGCGCGCTACGTCGCGGATCTCGTCCGCGGACGCGACGTCAACGCGGCATTAGATATATTAACGTTTACGCACCGCCGCGGCTCGGCGTTCTTGACGCGATTGTTAAAGTCGGCGATCTCGAATGCGACGCAGGACGGACAAGTGAACGCGAATCGTTTATTTGTAAGCAAACTCTGGATCGACGGCGGCCCGCTGATCCAAGGTGGTTTTAGATATAATCCAGGCCCGATGGGACGCGCGCTCCCGATTCGCAAGCGAACGAGCCATATTCATATTGTTCTCGCGGAACGCGCCGAGGACGGCACCAAGCGCTCGGCCGCAAAGACCAAAGCTGTAGCGTCGGGCGAACCCGCGAATGCCGGCGCAAAGAAAGCTGCTGCTACAAAAACGCCAGCTGCAAAAAGTGCAGGGGCTAAAAAGACTACAAAAGCAAAAGCGTCCAAATAATATATCTAATCACTGAAGATAAATAAAAGAAAACTGAACAAACACTATGGGTCAAAAGACACATCCGCTTGGATTCCGGCTTGGTTACACCGAGACGTGGCGGTCTCGTTGGTACGGGACACAAAAAGACTTCGCAAAGCTCGTACTCGAAGATTTTAAGATTCGTAAATTAGTAGAAACGAAGCACAAGGCCGCGGGCGTTCCTAAAGTTGAAATTGAGCGCACCGGCGAATCTGTAAGAATTACAATTCACACCGCGCGCCCTGGCGTGCTCGTTGGCCGAAAAGGCGCGCGCGTCGATGAATTAAAGACTGATTTGGAAAAAATTGTAGGAAAGACGCGCCACGTCGAATTGTTTATTCGAGAAATCAAGCGTCCCGAACTCGATGCAAAGCTTGTCGCGGAGTCGATTGCGGAACAGTTAGAAAAGCGCGCCGCGTTCCGCAGAGTTACTAAGAAAGCGATTCAGGCCACCATGCAAGCCGGCGCGAAAGGTATAAAGATACAATTAGGCGGACGCCTCGGCGGCGCGGAAATCGCGCGCAGCGAAAAGATTCTCGAAGGCCGAATTCCGCTTACTACACTTCGCGCGGAAATTGATTTTGGAATCGCGCGCGCGGAAACGACGTACGGAACGGTCGGCGTAAAAGTATGGATCTTCAAAGGCATTCGTTCGCGCGACGCCGTTCCAGACGCAGGTCCGATTCGGCCGCTCGTCGGGTCGAGTGCAGGCGGCGGACAGGCTAATTCTGAACGTGGGGGCAGCAGCTCCACGGCGAGCCCAGCGGCCGCGCCCGCGGCTCCGGCAGCGAATAGTTAAATAACTATTACTGAATCATATATATCAATTCCAAATATTAACCAACGTATTCATTATCATTAAGGAGTATTCCCTGTGGCACTGATGCCGAAGCGTGTGAAGTATCGAAAAATGCATCGCGGTGTGATGCGCGGCAACGCCACGCGCGGAAACCGCGTCGCATTTGGAGACTTCGGTTTGCAAACGCTCGAACAGGCGTGGCTCACCGGCCGTGAAGTCGAGGCGGGCCGCGTCGCGGCATCGCGCGCAGCGGGCGAAGCTAAGATTTGGATTCGTATATTTCCCCATAAGCCGGTTACTAAGAAACCGCTCGAAACGCGCATGGGACACGGAAAAGGCGAGCCCGAATTCTGGGTCTGTGTCGTGAAGCCCGGAACGATTTTGTTCGAAATCGGAGGCGTTACCGAAGACATCGCGCGAACGGCGTTCAATCGCGTCGCGCACAAGTTATCTGTTAAGACGCGCTTCGTGCGGCGCCAGCTCGCGGGGCAATAATTAATATAAATTGCCGCTGCTCGCCATTATCCATTCACAAAAATATTATTACAACTTTTAATTAACGTTACCTTTCCATGGAAAAGTTAAATTCCCGAACCCGCGTGCGCGAAATGCGAGAGCGAGAGGATATCGAACTCCGCTCGCAGATCGAAAAACTTAGCAAAGAGGCGTTCGAGCTTCGCTTCAAAAGCGCGACCGAGGCCGTTGCGAGCCCCGCTCGATTTACACAAATCCGCCGCGACGTCGCGCGGCTGAATACTATTCTCGCGGAACGCGCCGCAAAAACGCAGTCTAAAACTAAGGCTTCAACGAAAACTAAATAATCATTCAACTAACAGTTTTATTTAACTAACAATGGCAGAAACTACAAAAGCTCCGACAACCGGCGAGCGCGCAAACCGCAAGCTTGTGCAGGGCCGCGTGAAGAGCGCGAAAATGAAAAAGACGGCGGTCGTGCAGGTCATTCGCCACGTCCGCCATCCAAAGTATGGAAAGTACCTCCGTCGCTATACGCGATTTTATGTTGATGATCCAAATCAACAGGCGCGCGTCGGAGACCTTGTTGAAATTATGGAAACAAGGCCGCTTTCCAAATTGAAGCGTTGGAGGCTCATTCGAATTATTGAACGATCGGAGCGCGCCGACGAATTTACAGTTTCCGAACCTTCACTCGCGCTCGCGGATGCGATGAATGCATCGAAGGAGAATCAGTAATGATACAGATGCGCACGTACCTGGACGTCGCGGACAACACCGGCGCGAAAATCGCGATGTGTGTCAAAGTCCTCGGCGGCAGCCGCCGCCGATATGCTACAATTGGCGATATTATTGTAGCATCAGTTAAAAAAGCGATCCCAAACAGCGACGTCAAACAAGGATCTGTAGTGAAGGGCGTAATCGTTCGCACACGTGCGAACGTGCGCCGCGAAGACGGCTCCTACGTCCGATTTGATAGAAACGCCATGGTGCTTTTGGATGCTGATAATAATCCGAAGGGCACTCGCATTTTCGGCGCCGTCGCACGCGAACTCCGCGACAAGAATTTTATGAAAATCGTTTCGCTCGCGCAGGAGGTTGTTTAACAAAATGGTTAAGAGAAAACCGAAGCCGGCGCCGATGCGCAAACTTCACGTCCGCAAGGGCGACCTAGTTCAAGTCATCGCCGGAAACGATCGCGGCAAAACGGGCGAAGTGATTGCTATCAATCGCACGCGCGGGCGCGTCACGATTAAAGGCATTAACATTCATTGGAAGCATCTGAAAAAAGATGCTAAGAATCCGAAGGGCGGGCGCATTCAACGCGAAACGCCGATTCACGCGTCCAATGTTTTGTTATTTGACGAAAAAGCTAACAAAGGCGTCCGGGTGCGGCATGAAATGCGCGGCAATGAAAAGGTCCGCGTTTCTGTAAAAACTAAAGAAGCGCTCGGCGTAAAGTAATACTAACAGTAATAATTCCAGAACTACTCAATCACGGGCCACCGAAAAATATTATTAAAATGGCTAAGAAAGAAAAAGAAGCGAATCCAGCGGCTGCGACTCACGCTCCGGTAACTACCGTTGTTGTGAAGCCGCGCCTCGGAGAGCGATATCGCGACGAGATCGCGTCCGCGCTCGCGAAAGACTTGAAAATTGATAATAAATTCGCGGTTCCGCGAATTACTAAGATTCTTGTGACGATGGGCGTCGGCAAGTCGATTGAAAATCGCGCACGTATGGACCAGGCCGCGCGCGACATCGCGTCGATCACGGGCCAGAAACCGATTATAACAAAAGCGAAGAGCTCGATTTCGAGCTTCCGGCTCCGGCAGGGAATGCCGATCGGCCTCAAAGTTACACTTCGCCGCGAGCGAATGTATGAATTCCTCGATCGCATTGTATCTATTGTGATTCCGCGTATTCGCGATTTCCGCGGGCTTCCGCGCAAATTCGACGGACGCGGTAATTATAGCTTTGGGCTTTCTGAACAATCCGTGTTCCCCGAGATTCCGCTCGACAAGGTTGAGTTTGTGCAAGGTATGAATATTACAATTTGCACGAACTCGGGCAAAGATAAACATGCGGAAGCTCTTCTCGAAAAACTCGGCATGCCGTTCCGAAGATAGTAAATATTACAATATTTCCAAAAATATATAAAAACTCCTTTTAGTAAAATACTGCCTTGGCCAAGACTTCACTCATCGCAAAACAACAGCGCGTTCCCAAATTTTCGTCGCGTGGCTACACGCGCTGTCAAATTTGCGGCCGCGCGCGCGGTGTTTACAGAAAATTCTTACTCTGCCGCATTTGCTTCCGAAGCCTCGCGCTCAAGGGTGAATTGCCCGGAGTTCGCAAGGCTTCTTGGTAAATAATAATAACGAACTCAACTAATAATCGAACTGATTAACGAACGGATACTAACAATGACAATGACCGACCCGATCGCGGATTTTCTGACGCATGTTCGAAATGCGAATATGATCCGCCGTGAATGGATCGAAATGCCGCTTTCGAAGATGCGAACGGCGCTGGCGATCGTTCTGAAAGAAGAAGGATTTCTCGCCGACTTCGAAGTGGTTGCCGACCCTCTCCCCGGAAAACTAAGAGTAAAACTAAAATATGATCGCGACGGCCAGCGCGTGATCCGCGAGATTCGGCGCGAAAGCAAGCCGGGCCGCCGTTACTACGTTTCCGCGACGAATATTCCCAAAGTTCGCAATGGCCAGGGAATGTCAGTGTTATCAACGACGTCGGGTGTGATTAGCGGCCGCAAGGCGCGCGAATCGGGCGTCGGCGGCGAACTGTTAGCTACCATTTGGTAAATCGGCCGAATTATTATATTAATACTTTAAAATTCTATTATTAATCATCGAATTGTATCCTAGAGGTTATTCATGTCGCGGCTTGGCAAAGTTCCTGTAGCAATTCCTTCCGGTGTTAAATTAACAACGGACAAGGGCGCTATTACAGTTACGGGTCCGAAAGGAACCTTAAAATTTCCGTTGCATCGCGAGTTGTCGCTCGATGTCGCGGGCACGTTGCTACACGTCAAGCGCGCCGGAAATACGCGCGAAGCGAAGGTTCACCACGGGCTCACTCGCGCGATGTGCGCGAACATGATTCGCGGCGTATCTGCAGGCTACGAAAAGAATCTTGATATTGCGGGCGTCGGCTGGGGCGCGAAGGTCGAAGGCAAAGATGTTGTTTTAACAATTGGCTTCTGCCACCCCGTGCGAATCCCGATTCCGCAGGGCGTCACCGTCGAAACACCGGCGCCGATTAATATTATTATTAAGGGCATCGACCGGCAGAGCGTCGGACAGCTGGCCGCGAAGATCCGCATGGTTCGCCCGCCGGAGCCGTACAACGGAAAAGGTATCAAATACAGCGACGAAGTCATCAAGCGCAAGCAGGGCAAGTCGTTCGGCACGACTTAATTTTATTAAGTCCTAATTTTATCAAATAATTATCGATCAATTTTTATTGAATATTTACTATGACACAGCAAGACCTCAAATGGGATCGCCGCGAACGCCGCGCGCGATCTGTACGAAAAGCGTTGCGCGCGCAGGTTGGCCGCCCGCGATTATCTGTATTCCGATCTGTGAAACACATTTCGGTTCAGATTATTGATGATTTGGCGGGGCGCACACTCGCGTGCGCGTCGACTCATGAGAAAGAAATCATGGGAACGGCCGCGCCCAAGAAACTAACAAAAAGCGAGCAGTCGCGCGTGATTGGCGAGTCCATCGCAAAGCGCGCGAAAGAAAAAGGAATCGAGCACGTCGTGTTCGATCGCGGCCCGTTTCGTTATCACGGCCGCGTCAAGGCTCTCGCCGATGCTGCACGCAAGGCTGGCTTAAAGTTTTAGTAAGAGCTGGTTTAAAGTTTTAAACTACAAATAAATAATAATTAACAATTCCATTCGAATATTCACTTTTGAATAAGTAGACTCCTTTGGCACTTCACGTCGAATTTCTAGATCATACAGAAGCCTCCTCACTACAACTCGAGGAAGTCGTCGTCAAAGTGAACCGTTCTGCCGCCGTTGTTAAGGGCGGCCGCCGGTTCTCGTTCTCGGCACTCACCGTTGTAGGCAATCGCGATGGAATTGTTGGTTTTGGTTTTTCCAAAGCTAAAGAAGTTCCGTCCGCGGTTGAAAAGAGTAATCGCGACGCGCGCAAACATTTGTTAAGAGTGCCGCGAACGCGTACTACAATTCCGCATGAGGTGACCGGCCAGTTCGGTTCCTCGGCCGTAAAGCTCATTCCAGCGGCGCCCGGCACCGGCATCATCGCTGGCAACTGTGTGCGCGCCGTATTGGAGCTTTCCGGCGTGCGCGATTGTTTAACAAAAGTCTACGGATCGTCGACGGCCGTAAATTTAGTAAAGGCGTGCGTCGACGCCGTTAGCAAACTTCGAACGCGCGAACAGCAGGAAGAGATTCGCGGAGTAAAACTATAATGAATTTAAATACTGTACTTGGTCCCGGAACGGCGTTTCCGGATCGTAAGCGAGTGGGCCGCGGCACAGGTTCCGGGCTCGGCAAGACTTCCGCGCGCGGACATAAAGGCGCGCGCGCTCGTTCGGGCTGGTCGGCCAAGCCCGGCTACGAAGGCGGACAGATGCCCATTTACCGCCGATTACCCAAAAAGGGTTTTAGTAATGTCGACTTTGCGACTCGCTACACGATTGTTAATGTTAGCGATCTCAACGCGTTTCCAAATGGCGCGCGCGTTGATTTAAATGCAATTCTGGAGCACGGCCTCACAAGCAAAGAAACGGATTTGTTAAAAGTGCTCGGCGACGGCGAAGTTACAAAAACGCTGACCGTCGTGGCGGATCGCGTTTCCGCTTCGGCGCGCGCAAAGATTGAAAAAGCGGGCGGCAGCGTTGAGGAAACGAAAGTGCGCAAGTCCATCAAGAAGAAGGCGGCGCGCGAAAAGATTCCATCTGTTGCAAAGCCGAAGCGAGCGAAAGTTTCGCCGACCGCAAAGAAAGCTACAAAAACAACGGACGCTGGCAAGGGCGGCAAACCGGGGGGCGGCGGAAAGAAGTAGGTTCGGATCAGAATTCGCTAATACCGACAACTTTTACAATCCGGCTCGGACGATATGGCAGCTCCCACCCAAAACCCCACGCTTTCGTTTTTGAATCTTTTTAAGATTCCAGAGCTTCGAAACCGCATCTTAATCACGTGCGGAATATTATTAGTTTACAGACTCGGGTATTTCATACCGCTGCCTGGAATTGATATCTCGACGATGGAGGAAGCGCGAAACGCCCAGGGCGCGCGCGGTTCGCTGTTCGGCATGATGTCAATGTTGACAGGATCGAGTATTTTACAATTCGACCTGTTTTCGCTCGGTGTGATGCCGTACATCTCGGCGTCGATCATTTTGTCATTGTTAGTAAAAGTAATCCCGTCGCTCGAAGCGCTCAGCAAGGAAGGCCAGGCCGGGCAAAAGCGAATCAATCAATTAACGCGGTATCTTACGATTCCGATCTGTATTGTTCAGGCAACATTTGTATACACGGGCGTCATCGCGAAAGATTATGGTAACATGCGCCTTCTGCCCGACGGGCCGACGCTCGGTGGTGGAGTCATTATTGTTATTGCGCTGACCGCGGGAGCGATGTTCGTCATGTGGCTCGGCGAACAGATACAAGAGCACGGCGTCGGAAACGGCACGTCGATTATTATTATGGCGGGAATCATCGCGCGCCTGCCGCAGTCGATCGTTAGCTTTTTTGAAGTCTCCGAAAACTCGGGCCAAGCGCTCGCGTCGGTTCTAGAAGTATTAGCGATCTGGGTCGTTGTTGTCGCGGCAATCGTTTATATAACAAAGGGACAGCGGCGAATTCCGATTCAACAACAAAAGATGGTTCGCGGCGGAAAAGTATATTCCGGTCAAAAGCACTATTTACCGCTGAAGCTCAATATGACCGGTGTCATGCCGATCATCTTTGCACAGGCATTATTCTTAGTTCCGTCGTTCATCGGCGAAGTGTTTGGCCTCACGAAATTTAGAGACTTATTTTATTCGCCCGACGGTTTTGTATATATCACGTTGTACTCCGCGCTGATCTTTTTCTTCTCGTTCTTTTGGACAACTGTTATGTTTCGTCCAGGAGAAATTGCTGAGAATCTAAAGGATAGCGGCGCGTTCATTCCGGGGATTCGCCCCGGCAAGCGCACTGAAGAATATTTAGAAGGCGTCGTGATGAGGGTGACCCTCGCGGGCGCTGCATTCCTTTCGATCATTGCGGTCATTCCAGGATTTGTAAGAAGTGAATTCGCGTATGACGCGCAGGTTTCGGCATTCCTCGGCGGAACCAGCGTTTTAATTGTTGTAAGCGTTGCGCTCGACCTCGTCGACAAACTGAATGCACAATTAGTGATGCGCAATTATGAAGGCTTCCTGAAGAGCGGGTTGAATCCAAGCGGAATGACCCAGCGTCAATCTTAAATTTTTATTTAGGGCTTAATTCTTAATTTTAGGATACTAAACTTGTCTGAAGCGCGGGAACGCTACAATACGAGAACGGTATTCCTCGGGCCTCCCGGCGCCGGAAAGGGAACACAAGCTTCGCGTTTGGCGGATTCGCGCCAGGCTGCGCATATTGCGACGGGCGACCTTTTTCGTGCCGCCGTCGCGGAGGCGACCGAGCTCGGAAAGAAAGCTAAAGAATACTTATCCGCCGGAAAATTAGTTCCCGACGATCTTGTAATCGACCTCGTCGATTGGCGTCTTCGCAAACCCGACGCCGAGCGCATGTTTGTTTTTGACGGATTCCCGCGAACAGTGCCTCAAGCAGAAGCGCTCGATCGAATCTTAGCAGAACGCGGAATTTCGCTCTCAACAGTTATTAGTTTTGAGCTGTCAAACGACGTGCTCATTGAGCGTGCCTCCGGGCGAATCATTTGCCGTGGATGCGGCGCGCCCTACAATACAAGTTCGGCTCCACCTCGTTCACCGGGCATCTGTGACAAGTGTGGCCAGCCGCTTTACCGCCGCGATGATGATCGGCCGGAAGTCGTACGTGAACGATTGCAAGTCTATCGTGAACAAACGGCTCCGCTGATCGAATATTATCAATCGAAATCACTGCTCCACCCCGTGGACGCGAACCGAACGATTGATACTGTTGCGCGGGAAATCGACCGTTTATTTGTAAAAACATCAAATCCGAAGCCGCAGGGCGGAGATTCTGACGTTACAAATACTCTCAATAAATCTGAATCCTAACATTACTTGTAGATAACAATACCGCGTGGCAAAAACTGAACCGATCGAAGTCGAAGCTATTGTGAAAGAGGCGCTCCCCAACGCGCGCTTTCGCTGTGTTTTAGACAACGGTCACAGCATTCTCGCGCACGTCTCCGGAAAGATGCGAATGCACTTTATTCGCATTCTCCCGGGCGATCGCGTGAAGCTGGAGATGTCTCCGTACGATCTAACCAAAGGGCGGATCGTTTACCGCGGTTAATATTACATTACTAGAAACCACATTACTATAAAACTGCCAATGAAAGTTCGAGCCAGTGTCCGTCGTATCTGCGAGAATTGTAAGATTATTCGCCGTCATGGCGTCGTGCGCGTTGTATGTTCCGATTCGCGTCATAAACAACGGCAAGGCAAGTAATCAGATTCTTAATATTTTCCAGCCATCCTAACTATCTTTTCAACTTTAATTATAGAATATGCCACGTATTAGCGGCGTTGATATTCCTGCGGACAAGCGCCTTGTCATTTCACTTACTTATATTTACGGCGTCGGCAAGATGACAGCCGCGCTCATTTGTAAAGAACTGAACCTCAATCCAGACATGCGCGCGCGCGCCCTCACCGAGGAAGATGCGGCTCGTCTCAATGTTTATATTGAAAAGTCGTTCCCCGTTGAAGGACACCTGCGGCGTCAAATTCAACAATCGATCAACCGGCTCAAGGAAATTGGAACATTCCGCGGCAGCCGCCATCGCCGCAGCCTTCCCGTGCGAGGCCAGCGAACCAAGTCGAACGCGCGAACGCGCAAGGGTCCGCGAAAGACGGTTGCAGGAAAGAAGCAGGCGGCCGTTAAGAAGTAAGCGCTGAAAAAGCAACCACTGAAGAAGTAACTATTCTTTATATTTACCAACCAACCAATCTGTATCTATCCATTTTGAATCTTAGTATTCTCAATTTCTAATAATGGCTGACGAAATAACAAAAGTTGATAAAAAGGCAGACGCGCCCGCCGCGGAAAGCGCGGCCGAAAAGAGTGCTGAGAAGGCGAACGAGCCTGGCGAAAAGAGCGCGAAGAAAAGTAAAATAAAGAAAAACGTCGCGAAGGCCGTGGTTCACGTGCAGTCGACGTTTAATAATACGATCATTACAATTACCGATGGCAACGGCGATACACTCTGTTGGAGCGCGGCCGGAACGATTGGTTATAGCGGCTCCAAAAAGAGCACGCCGTTCGCAGCGCAGCGCGCGGCCGAACAGGCAGCGCACGCAGCATTGAAATTCGGAGTGAAAGAAGTCGACGTTCGCGTGAAGGGTCCGGGCTCAGGGCGTGAAAGCGCCGTGCGTTCGCTCCAGTCGAGCGGGCTCCGCGTTCTCTCGATTGAAGACGTGACGCCGCTTCCCCACAACGGCTGCCGCCCGCGAAAGCGACGGCGCGTTTAGTTATATCCTATATTTTTATAATATATCCTATATCATTACAATTCTAACACTTTCCAAACTTAATATTAACGAAACATGGGCCGATTTCTAGGAAACGTTTGCAAGCTTTGCCGGCGCGAAGGCATGAAGCTGTTTTTGAAAGGACAGCGTTGTTTTACAAATAAATGCGCCGTTGAAAAGCGCGACTACCCGCCAGGCGAGCACTCCGCGCGCCGATCGAAAGTATCGGAATACGGACTGCGGCTTCGCGAAAAGCAAAAGTTAAAGAGAATCTACGGTCTCATGGAGACGCAGTTCCGATTTGTATTCAGCCGCGCGGAACGCATCCAGGGCAACACGGGCGAGAATTTATTGGTATTGCTCGAACGCCGCCTCGACAACGTTTTATTAGCAGCCGGTTTTGCGCTCTCGCGCGGCCAGGCCCGCCAGTTAATTTCGCACGGCCACATCCACGTGAACGGCCACCGCATCACGATTCCTTCTTATCTGGTTCGCTCGGGCGACGTCATCACGCCGCAGGATCGCGAGAAGACTAAGAAAGCAATCAAGGAAGCCGTGGATGTCAACCGCAGCCAGCAGGTTCCCGGCTGGCTCGAAGTCGACCGCGACGGATATGTAGCAAAGATTAATTTGCTGCCGCGCCGCGAAGACGTGCTCCACCCGATTAAAGAGCAGCTCATCGTCGAGCTCCTATCTAAGTAATAATATTACTGTCGAAATAGTAGCTATTAAATAGCTCTATCCATCAAGAATCTTATCAAATCCGCTCCACTACCCCGACTTTCCATAATTATTAACGATGCGTATTCGCTGGCGGAATTTTGAACTTCCAACGCGTGTCATTCGTGAACACGTCGAAGGCGTCGATCCCAATCGCTACGGCCGTTTTATTGCATCGCCATTTCAACGCGGCTACGGAGCCACGATTGGTAATGGTCTGCGCCGTGTTCTGCTTTCTTCAATCGAAGGAACCGCGGTTACATCACTAAAAATCGACGGCGTCGTGCACGAGTTTTCGTCGCTGAACGGCGTGCTCGAAGATGTAACAGATATTGTATTAAATGTGAAACGGCTTCGCGTGAAGCTGCACACCGAGGAAGCTTCCATTCTTCGTATTCATAAGAAAGGCCCCGGCGCAGTCACAGGAGCCGACGTCTTAACAGATCACAATACCGAAGTTGTTAATAAAGATCTGCATATTTGTACATTAACAGAAGCCGTCGAGTTCAACGCCGAAATGGTAGTAAAGCACGGCCGCGGTTATGTCACTGCCGACGAAGGCCTCGAAGGCGAACAGGAGCTCGGCACGATTCCGCTCGATTCTATCTATTCGCCGGTCTACCGCGTGAAATATAGCGTTGAAAGCACGCGCGTCGGAGAATTAACAAACTACGACAAACTTATTCTTGAAATTTGGACGGACGGAACTGTTACACCCGACCTCGCGCTTGTCGAAGCGGGCAAAGTTTACAGAAAGCACCTGAATTCGTTTGTTCAGTATTTCGAAGACCGCGAAGCGGGCTTCGTCGCCGACGAAATGCGTGCGGCCGAAGCAATGGTGATGGCCGCGCCGCAGACGACGAGCGTCGATTTGTTAAGTCAGTCCGTCGGCGAATTGCATCTTTCGTCGCGCGGCCGCGATGCTCTCGACTCCGCGGGAATTGTTACAATTGGCGATCTTGTGCGTCTTTCCGAGACAGAATTGACTACAAAAGGCATCAAGGGTTCGACGCTCACCGAAGTGCTCAAGAAGCTCGGCGAAATCGGGCTTTCGTTAGGAATGGCCGCGCAAAACGCGTAATGTTGATTACGCGTTTCGTGCAACTGTAAATTTACGAATTTTTATATTCTCTTTATTTATATTACTCTTCTGACATGCGTCACTTAGTTCGCGGCCGAGCGCTCGGCAGAACCTCCGCCCATAAAAAGGCGCTCAAGAAAAATCTCCTGAGTTCACTATTCCTTCACGAGCGAATTGTTACAACCGTCGCGAAGGCTAAGGAATTTCGTCCCGCGGCCGAGCGCGTAATCACGCTCGCAAAGGAAAAGAGTTTACATAACATTCGCCTTGCGACGATCGACTTCCCCGGTCGCAGCGGCCGCGAAGTGGTTATGAAACTCTTTAATGAAATCGGACCTCGATTCGCCGCTCGCAATGGAGGCTATACGCGAATCTTAAAGTTGGGCCAGAAACGCCTTGGCGACAACGCACCCACTGCGATTTTTGAATTGGTTATGAAGGGCCAAAAGCCCGAAGCGACCGAGACGGAAGTTACTAAAGCTACAAAAACGGACGCTACAAAAGCGGGCAAGGCTTCCGAGGCTGGCGCCGCGAAGAAAGAAAAGAAGACTACAAAAAAGGCCGCCGTTAAGAGTTAGGTTTCCTGCACATGTAGGAAGTATTACAAAACGCGCCGAAGGGCGCGTTTTTTTATTGATAGAGTTGTCCTCGGAGAAATTGCGACTCGTAACAAATAGCAGACTCCCATGAACCTCCTCCCTCACATCCTGAAACTCGCCGCCGGGGTCGGGATGTTTCTGTTTGCGATGTATCTATTAGAGGAATCGCTCAAGAACCTTTCGGGGCGGAATTTTAAACTCTTTCTTCAGCGCGTTACTAAGAATAGGATCAGCGCGGTCGCCGGCGGAGCCTTCGTAACGGCGGTGCTCCAGAGTAGTTCGATGGTATCTCTAATGGTGCTCGCGTTCGTCGGGGCGGGGGTTTTCACGATGAAGAACGCGATGGCCATTATCCTCGGAGCGAATCTTGGCACGACGCTGGATAGTTGGATCGTCGCGACGCTCGGTTTTAAAGTAAATATCGAATTAGTGGCGTATCCCGGCATGTTCGCTGCTGGATTGTTATTGCTTATCTTTAACAATCGGAAAACGATTCGATATATTTGTTATTTTCTGCTCGGGTTTAGCCTGTTGTTCATCGGCCTTTCGTTTATGAAAGCCGCGATGGAAGAGCAAGTGAAGACGTTCGACTTCTCACAATTCGCCGGAACGCCGCTGGCCGTTTTCTTGCTGATAGGATTTATTATTACACTTGTCGTTCAATCCAGTTCGGCGACGATGGCACTCACCCTCAGCGCGCTGCATGCCGGGGCCATTACATTTCCGCCGGCGGCGGCCATTGTGCTCGGTTCAGAGACGGGGACGAGTATTAAGATTCTGCTGGGTTCGATGGGAGGCAATGCTTCAAAAAAGCGCGTTGCGCTCGGCAACTTTCTATTCAATGCCTTCCTCACAGTTCTTGCTCTGGTATTGCTAAAACCGCTTTTGTCATTAATCACGGATGTTTTCAAAGTTAACGATCCGCTGATCGGACTTGTTACTTTTTCGACATTGATTAATTTTTTGAGTATTGCGATCTTCCTTCCGTTTCTCGGGCCGTTTGCAACATTTCTGGAAAAATTCTTTAAGGATACTGATGCGTCCGCTACCGCTTTTATCGGAAATGCTAATATTTCAGAGCCGCAGACGGCGCTCGAGCTTTTTCGAAGGGAAACGGAGTTTTTTATCCACGACGCCATGCTTTATAACCTGGGGCAATTCAGTATTGATACAAAGCCCCTGGAGGCGCGGTCCGAATTTAATAGTATAAATGAAAAGAGAAAATTCTTCTCAATGACGCCGGAAGAACAGTATGAATTTTTGAAGCAACTGCAAGGCGAGATCAGTGCTTTTTACTTAAAATTGCGCGCAAAACTGCACGGCGAACAGAACGTGGCGCTCAATCAATGGATGTCAGCGGCGCGCAGCGCCATGCACTCGGTGAAGAGCATCAAGGACATCGGAAGAAACATCGCGGATCTCCAGCGATCATCCAAAGATATCAAATACGATTTTTTCATGCGCCATCGGGCGGAAACGGAAGAATTGTATCGAAAATTCGGCGGTTTCCTGAGCCACGATAAAAAAGTAAGCGTCGAAGCGCTGCGGAGTGTTTTTAATACGATTCGGAATAGCTACAATTCTGCTCTTAACAATTTTTACAGGGAAGCCCAGAGCGCGCCCATCGAAGACGTGGACATTACGACCGCGCTGAATTTCAACCGCGAGCTTTTCAACTCCAATCAAGACATGCTAAACGCGGTGAAGGACTATTTATTGTTAGAAGAAGGCTTAAGTTAGTTAAACACACGACCTTCGCCATGACTCCATCCGCCAATACCGCCAGTCAATTTATTGATAAATTAAGAACGTACGAGTCGCCCGAGGAACTCAAAAAGATCCGGCGATACTTCAAATCCGGCGAAGGGCAGTACGGAGAAAGCGATCAGTTCATCGGCGTCAAAATGGGACAGGTCTTTGCCCTCGCTAAGGAGTTTATGGATATGTTGCCGAGCGAGATCGAGAAGCTGCTCAAGAGTGAAGTCCATGAAGTGAGAGTCGGTGCAGTGAGCATCATGGACTTCCAAGCTCGCAGCAAGAAAACACCCGAGACTCGCAAGAAAGAATTGTACGATTTGTACATGAAGCGCCACGACAGAATTAACAATTGGGACTTAGTGGATCGCAGTGCGCCCTATGTGGTCGGCGGTTATCTATCAGACAAGCCGCGTGATATTTTATACAAACTGGCGCGCTCGAAAAATATGTGGGAGCGCCGCACGGCGATGGTGAGCACATACTTTTTCATTCGGCAGCGCGATGTAGCTGACACATTCGCCATCGCGGAGATACTTATTCATGATCGCGAGGATCTCATTCATAAGGCCGTTGGCGGATGGGTGCGTGAGGCCGGCAAATACGACCCTGCGCGACTACTCGGTTTTTTAGATAAGCATGCGGCTTTGATGCCGCGTACTGCATTGCGTTACGCGATCGAACGTCTTGACAGGAAACAACGAGATCACTACCTCAACTTGAAACTCAAGTAACCATGACACAGAAAAACGCGGGTTCCGTTCTAGTAGCTTTACTCTTAATGGCTCCTGCATGTGCTTTATCGAAAACGGCGTCCCGAGAATTCGATGATCCAATGATAGCAAACGCTCGTGTTGAGATTGCGGCCGCGATGCAGCGTTACCAAGTCGCGGCGCGTACTACAAATCCCGATCGGATCGCGGCCATGTACACACCGAATGCAACACTCTTCGAACCGGGGATCAACCCTGTACACACTCGCGAGTCGATCCGCGCATTCATCGCATCATTTCCTGGCGTGCGTGTCGACGTCGCTACAGCTACGCCGGATGTCATTGAGGTCTACGGCACGACTGCGTATCTGTGGGGTTCCTACTACGAAAAGTTATCATTTCCCGGCCAGCCGCTGAGCGAGCAACATGGCAAGTTTGTGGCGAAGTGGATGCAGCAGCCCGACGGCACATGGCTAATCGAGCGACTCTTTAGAATACCGATTCCGACTCCGCCGTCGGATGTGGAACTGAAACAGTAGTCCAAAACATTGATAAAATGAAACAAACATGAATATTAAAAACGCACCCGTCGCGAAAGCTGAGATGCTGATCCGAAGACCTGTTGCCGAAGTCTTTGAAGCCTTTGTCAACCCAGCGATCACCTCGAAATTCTGGTTCACAAACGGCAGTGCCAGACTCGAAGCCGGAAAGCAAGTGAAGTGGACGTGGGAAGTTTACAAATTCTCCATCGATGTCAATGTCAAGACGGTGGAAGCGAACAAGCGCATTCGGGTTGAGTGGCCGGGCGCAAACAATTCGTTATCTGCTGTAGAGTGGATTTTTACTGCGCGGCCCGACAATACTACTTTCGTGAGTATTACAAATACAGGATTCAGCGGCGACGGAGATGAGGTTGTGAATCAGGCGATTCAGTCGACGGAAGGATTCACATTTGTACTTGCGGGTTTGAAGGCGCTTCTCGAACACAATGTACTCTTAAATCTCGTCAAGGATCGGTTTCCGGATGGGCTTTGAGCGTTCTAGACCTGAGTCAATGCGTTTGGCCGGCTCTTTGCCGCGATTTATAACAAAAACCTCGATCGAGCCATTCCGCTGCTGGTTGCGGAAATGAGCGCACTTAAAAAATAGCACAGTGTATGCGTTTTGAACTCGCTGCCGCTTACT
>JBJXHE010000075.1:0-39986 GCA_046160785.1 Planctomycetota bacterium | reverse complement strand
TCGCGACCGCGTCCGACGACGCGGCGGGATTAGCGATCAGCGAGCGTTTGCGAGTCAAGATTCGTTCGGTCAACCAGGCGATCCGCAATGCTAATGATGGTATTTCATTAGTACAGACCGCGGAAGGTGCTCTGAGTGAAAACTCGAACATTCTTGCACGTATGAAGGAACTCGCCGTTCAAGCACGTAACGGTACGACAAGCTCAACCGACCGCGTGACACTCGACGACGAATTTCAATCGCTAGTGGGCGCGCTTTCGCGAAACGCGACGTCGACCACCTACGGCGGCACAAATCTGCTCGACGGGTCGACAGGGACGATTACCTTCCAGACAGGCGACGGCACGACTGCGGATGTGGACACCTTCACGGCGTCACTCTCTGACGTTTCGACGGGCTCGAGTGGTCTTAACGTGGATTCGCTCACGATCAACACGTCGTGCACGGTTGATATTGATGCGGTTATCACTTCGCTCGATACCGCCATCGACACCGTCAACACCGCTCGCGGTCAATTCGGTGCATCCCAGAACCGTCTGCAATCTACAATTAACAGCTTGCAGATTTCTGTAGAAAACCTCGCAGCCGCCGAATCACGCATTCGCGACGTTGACGTTGCCTTCGAGACCGGAGACTTAACAAGAAACTCGATTCTGCAGCAAGCTGCGACGTCGATTCTTGCTCAAGCGAACCTCCAGCCGCAAAGCGCGCTCAGCCTCCTCCGAGGTTAATAGTAGACTAACAATCCTTCGAAGTTAGACCCCACAAAGGCAAACCCAGGAAGGCTACAAAAAGCGCTCGGGAATCGTGAAAACGGTTCCCGAGCTGTTGCATTTTGGCGGTGGAAAGAATTTCTAGTTCCATCGCCCTGAATCCCTGAGAGTCTTGGAAACACTAGAGTTATGGCTCGCGAATGCGTGCCAGCTTTAGTGCTTTCGTGTCGAGGGTTAGTTTCGCGCGGTCAAACTGCCGATGCACGGTTTCGCGGGGTTTCCGGAAGTTACAATAACAACTGGATACTGTTGCTCACTCCCACGAGCACACCCCGATCCTTAACCTCTCTGTTTCCGAGGCAGTCATGGGACTTCGCGTCAACACTAATATTTCGTCGATCGTTGCACAGCGTAACCTACAGGAAGTTACTCTACGACTGCAGCGCAACTACAGCCGCCTGGCGTCAGGTCTTCGCATCGCGAGTGCCGCGGATGACGCGGCAGGTCTAGCCATCAGCGAGCGTCTGCGCGCCAAGATTCGCTCTCTACACCAATCGATTCGCAATGCTAATGATGGCATTTCATTAGTACAGACGGCGGAAGGTGCGCTCAGCGAGAACTCTTCCATTCTGGCACGCATGAAGGAACTTGCGGTCCAGGCACGCAATGGCACCGCGAGTTCGTCGGATCGAGCCACACTCGACGATGAATTCCGATCGCTAGTAGCAGCACTCGGAAGAAACTCCAGTGCGACTACCTACGGCGGCGTACAGCTCCTCGATGGAACATCCGCAAATATTACGTTCCAGGTTGGAGACGGCATCGTTGCAGGAGTGGATACGTTTACGACGTCGCTCGCAGACGTAACGACAACAACACTCGGCGTCGAAACGTTAACAATCAACACTGACTGTATGGACTTGATTGATAACGTGATCGACACTCTCGGTACATCGATCGACACTGTCAACGTTGCGCGCGGCCGTTTCGGTGCGGCGCAGAATAGATTGCAATCGACGATCTCGAGCTTGAACGTCTCGATCGAAAACCTCGCGGCCGCAGAGTCTCGAATTCGAGACGTCGACGTGGCTTCCGAATCGGCTGACCTGACGCGCAACTCGATACTTCAACAGGCCGCGACCGCAATTCTGGGTCAGGCCAACCTGCAGCCTCAAGCCGCGCTCCAATTATTACGGCAATAAACGACCTAATTTGACAGTAATCCGAGAGCGGCTTCCCTCCGATAATAGTGACGCACTATTGAAGAGCGGAGCCGCTCTTGATCTTTATACAAGCTGAAAAGGAAACGTGAGCCATGGTTGACAGTCTATCTTCATTTGCAAGCGGATCGTCCGCTTCTGGAATTAACTTTTCGGGAGTCGCGTCTGGATTAGATACATCGTCGATCATTGCCGCATTGACTCAGCTCGAAATGAAGCCAGTCAATGCCGCGAAAGCAAAACAAACCAAGCTCAATGGTCTTCAGACTCTGGTCGGGCAGCTTGCGACAAAGTTAAAGAATCTTCGCGACAAGGCTGCAGTATTAACAACACTGGGGCAAGGTCTGTCACTCTCTGCAACGAGCTCGGATACTACAAAAATTGTCGCGTCCGCTTCACCCTCGGCCGGCACCGGCAATCATAGTATTGAAGTGACGCAGTTGGCTCAGGCCGCCAGCAGTTACGCAGTGGGCGGAGCCACGATTACAGATCCGGCCGCGCAGCAGGCTAACACTGGGAATATTACGATTACGTACGCCGGAACGCCGACGGCCGTCGATGTAACCAATAAGTCGCTCAATGAAATCCGCGACGCGATTAACGATAACGTCGATGGCGTGACCGCGAGCGTCGTGAACGTCGGTGATTCGTCGAATCCTAATTATCGCCTCGTCGTGACGGGCGAGGACACGGGCGCGAGCAAAACATTAACATTCTCCACGGACCCGGGCGTCAGCCTATCGTTTACATCGATTACAGCCGCGAAGAACTCGATCTTTAGCGTCGACGGCATCACCGGAATTCAACGATCGACGAATACGGTTTCCGACTATCTCGAAGGTACAACGCTAACATTTCTCGCGCCGACGGAGTCGGGAAAGCCCGTGACGCTCACGGTTTCGACCGACGTCAGCGGCGTGAAAAGTAAAATTAAAGGATTTGTGGATGCTTATAATGAGGTCGCGAGTCTTTACAACGCGCAAAATACATATAATTCCACGACGAAAGTCGCGGGCGCGTTCTTCGGCGACACTTCGGTCTCATCTGTTATATCACAAATGCGTTCGCTCGTCTTTAACGGCGGATCGGAATATTCGAGCCACGAAAACTATACATCGCTCAGTGCGATCGGGATCTCCGTCCAGGGCGACGGAACGCTACAGATCGACGATTCAAAATTAACAACTGCGCTCGGCACGGACGTCAAAAGCGTTTTAGGCATCTTTGCGGATACCGACGGCACGGGCGCCGACAAGGGCATCGCGATTGAATTTCGCGATTTTGCTACGAATGCAACAACGGGCGGCACCTTCGAAAACGGCGGCGCATTCACGGGAATTCTCGACGCCAAAACAACCGCGATCAAATCACAAATCGCTTCGCTACAAAAAACGATCGACAACGGCGAAGAGCGCGTTGCAAAGTTTACAAAAACGCTAAAAGACAAATATACAAAATTCGAGGAAGCGATGGGCAAGCTCAAGGCCCAACAATCCGCGCTTTTTGCTAAGTTTGGTTAATTCATAATTTACCCGCACCTTATTAACTGTATCAATCACTCCCCTTCCAAACTCCACATGTCCTACAATCCAACTTCGCTTTATCTTGAAGCGGAAGCCACTACAATTCCGCGGCTCAAGCTCGTGCGCATGATGTACGCTGGCGCTATCGAATCATTACAAACCGCGAAAGCGCGTCTTCAGGAAAACGACCGGCCGGGATTTGTTCGAAGTATTAATAAATCTCAAAATATTGTAGCGGAACTCGCGCTTTCGCTCGACTTCGAACAAGGCGGCGACATCGCGATTCGTTTGAATGCATTATATGAATGGTTGCAGCGCACGCTGACGCCCGCGTGCCTCGAAGGAAAGACGGAGCCGATCGACGACGCCGTCTTGGTGTTAACAAAACTTTCCGAGGCGTGGGAATCGATCCGAGACGACGACATGGGCTTTTCTTTATAAGCAATCCCGTCGACATCAATACGCCGGTTTTTTGTAATTATATGCAATCCGACTGTGACGATTCCACCGCCGCGCTCGCTGCGCTGCGCGCGTTGCGTGAAGCTACAGAAAGAGCCGTGTCGGCGCTCGAGCGCGACGATCCCGATTCCGCTCGCGCCGCGCTCGACGAAGGCGGCCGGGCGTCGCGCGATCTCGAATTGTATGATGCGCACTTTTTACAACAAATACCGGGCGCGCGCGCCGAATTTGAAGTCATCCGCGTATTACAAGCAATGGGAATTCAGTGCGCGGAAAAGCGGAGCGGCGAAACGCAGTCCGAAATCGAATCGTATCATTCGTACGAGCGCGGGCTTCGCGGCTACCGGCCCGGCGGGTCCGCGCCGGATTCATGCGTCGACCTCGAAAGTTAATTTAGATTATTGTTAGTTCGCGCGAGACTGCTAATAAAAGAGTTTCTAACAAATCAGCTTGCGTACTTCGGATAGTTTCTCTCGCACCCAATCGGGCGCATTGGGCGCCGACGCCGCGACTGCAAAACGTTTTTCCGCGGCAGAGAACGCGCCCTCGGCCATTGCAAATTCTCCCGAGAGAACCCACGCCGCGCCGTCGCCCGGCTTGCGCTGAATATACAAATCCAGTTCGCGCCGCGCCTGCTCGCGCTTGCCCGTTCGATGATACAATTTCGCGAGCGCGATCGCCGCCTGCGAATTGTTAGGATCGATTTGTATCGCCTCGCAAAGCCAGCGTTCGGATTCCGAATCATTAGCAAGCCGTTCGCACGCGCCCGCGGCGCCGAGGCACGCGAGAATATTTGTTATGCCAGCTTGAACGGGCGCTTCAAAACGCTTCCCGTCGAGCTTTCTTAACGTTTCAAAATTCGCGAGTGCGCCGCTCCAGTTTTGTAATTTAGCATTCGCGAGCGCTTCGACATAGATTCCGTTTGGCGTGCGGCCGAAATCCGCGTCTCCTTTTTTTAATATATCCTTTGCGGCCTCGGCGTTGCCGTCTTCAAGCGCGAGATACGCTAAAATAACGGCAACCTCCGGGGCGTATAGGTGCATTCTTCGCGCCGGCACCGGCATGTTCGCTAATAATTTCCAAGCGTGGCGCAGCACCTCCGCCGCCTTTTTTTTATCCACGGCGCGCAGTTCATCGCCGAAGCGATACCACGCGTACGCGTCGGCCGGATCGTCGGCGACGGCAAGTTCATGCAAATGTAAATTTCGCGCGCGCTTTCCTAATTGTTCAAAGCGCGATGGAATATATCCAAAGTGCGCAATCGTAACATCGAGGTCGAACGTTTTTTGTTGCATCTTCCGATTCCATGCAACAATGGATTCGTTCACGGATTCATGAATTCTCCGAATATAACGAATCGACGCGTCGCGCCGGTACAGCCGCACCAGAATCGACTTCTGCCCGGAGGCGCGGCCGACGTCGCTTACAATTTCGAGCCGGAACGACGACGCGCTTTTTTGTTGTATCGCATTTCGTATCTTTGCCGCTCCGTCCTTTTCGAGGCGTTCGTCGGCGTCGAGTATCAAGATCCAGTCGCCCGTAGCCGCGTCTAATGCACAATTCCGCGCCTCGCCGAAGTGGTCGCGCCATTTGTAGTCAATCACGCGCGCACCGAATTGTAGCGCGATCTCGCGCGTGCGATCCGTCGAGCCCGTATCAACAATAATCATCTCGTCGGCACAGCCTGCCGCCGATTGTAAACAATCCGCGAGGTCGGCTTCCTCGTTCTTAACAATCATGCAGAGCGAAATTTTCATTCGAAGCCGGTACTGTGCCCTTTCGCGCTTTATGACATTTCCAACCGGTTTCGGCCGTTCTGTTTCGCGCGATACATCGCCGCGTCGGCGCGTCCGAGCAATGCTTCAATTCTTTCTCCCGGTTTATTAACAGCAATTCCACCCGAGACCGTCACGCCGCGCCCGCCGAATTTCGCAGCGTTCGTCTTGCCGAAGGCTTCAACCGCCGTGCGCACGCGTTCAGCGACGGCGACGCCCTCCGCAAGCGGCGTGTTTGGTAATATTAAACAAAACTCCTCGCCACCGTAACGGCCAACATAATCGTCGGCGCGGCAGCCCGAAAGAATCGTTTGTGCTACAGATCGGAGCACATCGTCGCCGGCGAGATGGCCGAGTTCATCATTAAATTTCTTAAAAAAATCGATGTCAAACATCGCAGCGCAATATAATAATTTTGAGGAGTCTGATTTTTTAGCAACGTCATCGAGCCGCTCCATCAGGGCGCGCCGGTTCGAGATGCCGGTCAGCACATCGGTCGTTGATAAATATTGCGCCTTTTTGTAAAGACGGTCGTTCATTAATAAAAGCGCGAAACTAGGAGCGAAAAGCTGGTGGGCGATGACGTCGACGGTCGCCGAATCCGATCCCGCGGTTCCCTTCATTCCGCGGTCGGTGCCCAGCAAGTATTTTAGCTTTCCTTCATCATAAATCGGCGTGACGACCGCGGCGGGCACGCCGAGCCCGCGAAGCAACATTTCGGCGCTCGGAGAATGAGTTTTTGTTATAAAGAGCGGGCCGTCGGCCGGCACAAAGCTTTTATCACAAATCTCGATTTGCCTGCCTGCTTGATCGACTCCGCGGCCATCGGCGGATACTAATCTAAGAACGCTAACTTTGCTGAAGTCGTCCGACAATTGTAGAAAATAAGCGCGTTCATAACCCAGCTTTTCGACGATTTCTTTTAATACCAATTGGACGGGATCCTTCTCGCCGAGAAATCGTTGAGATTGTACAATTAACTCAGTCGCTTTTTGTTGTATTCGATTCGAATCGCCGAGGCTCGCGAACGCTTTAGAGAGTTCCGCGTTTGCGTTGTAAAGCCGCTTTTGCCAGACTTCAGGTTGGTCCGACTCTCCGTATTTAAATACTTCGCGGCATTTTAATACTTCCGCTTTGACGCGCTCAACCGCCGATCCCTCGTCGACGCGCGATAACAATTCGCGCGTAATCTTATCAATTTCCGGGGGTAGAACGGTTTCAACCGACGGATAGCCGCAGCGAAAGGCAATAATGTCGGCCGCTTTAGTAATAGCAATAATACGCCGGATCGGAGTCGACTCATTTACGGCGGCCGCAGGATCATGATGATACTTAATTGCCGCGCGGATTCCGCTTGGGAGCGACCAGCGCTGAGCTAACAAATCCCCGACTTCAGCGTGGTCGAGTTCGCAATATTTAGATTCATTTTCACGGTCTAGATCAATACTGCACTGTTTTGTTAATGATAACGCAAGTTTGTATTCGTTCGGACGCAACAAATCCAACGCAACTTTACCAATATCGTGCGTCAGCCCCGCAATATAAGCCTCTTCAGGATTTACTTTGCCGACACACTCCGCGATCCACTGCGCCGCGGCCGCGGCCGCCACGGAATGTTTCCAAAGAATTTCGCGTTCATCAGCGCTCGATCCCGCCCGCGATTTCATAGTATCAAATACGGATATTCCTAATACTAATGATCGCAGCGCTTGCCTGCCAATGATCGAGATCGCGTGGGACACGCTCGTGACTTCGCTTCGAAGTCCGTACGACGTGGAATTGACCGCTTGTAACAATTTCGCGGTGAGGCCCGGATCTTTTGATATTAATTCGCCGAGTTCGTTCGAAGTCGAGCGTTCGTTGAGCGCCATTTCCATCAGGCGGCCTGCTACGGTAGGCAGGCTCGGAATCGACTCAAGATTGTTAGTCCAGCTCGGAACGGTTTTTTTAGTAGTTATAAAGTCTTCCGTCGATGTTTGGGTCATGGTGCGTAGGAGTTCTGAATGGGTGTTTGCCCTATCGGCGGTGTCAAAAGCACGACTTAACAATAAAAATCCCTTTCAAATCGCGTTATCGCATATAGTTAAAAGCCGTGAAACGATCGAACTATCCGCCGTGCGCTCTCCACCTATTTATTTGTTCACACAAGCGCGACGCGCGCGAAGGAATGCCGTGCTGCGCCGACGCCGGCGGCGAGGAAACCTACGCTGAAATGAAGCGGGCCGTCGCGATGAACGGGCTCGCCGGGAGCGTGTGGGTCACGAAGTCCGGCTGCCTTGGTTTTTGTAATAAAGACGGCGCGACGGTCGCAGTCTATCCGGGCGGCGAGTTTTATATTAGCGTGAAACCGGAAGAGTGCCGCGCGCTGCTCGAGTCCTATATGACTCCATAATACTATTTAATAGATTACTATTTGATAGGAAGTTCCCGAATTTTAGCGACGAGCGCCGTGGCCGCGTCCTTTCCAAAACTATTTATAAATAATTCCTTTTGTTTATCGAGCGGTATTTTATAACCCGGCTCCGAAATCTTGGCTTCAAGATCCGCCTTGAGCTGAGAGGTGAATTTGAGCCATTCGTCCTTGCGTTTCGAAACTAAATATTCCGTCAAAATCATCGAGGCCGCGCCGAGCTCGCGCGGGATATCGGCGTCGCGTTCCATCGGAAATATCTTTTCAACCGGGATCGTTTTCCCAGATGTTAAATATGTTTTTCCTAGCTTTGGCCAGCCCGCGTGCTCTTTTTTAAATACAAATCCCGACCGGTGGCAGAATGCATAGATTAGACCCTCGCGCGCTTGTTCGAGGCTCCACGCGATGGATTCCTGCACCCAGTACGGCTGGCGGCCCATCGTTGCATTGACAAGGAGATGGGCGTATTGATGTATCAATTGATTGTTTAAATTAAATTCGGCCTTTTTCTCGGCGGGATCCTTCGGGTCGCGGAAGTACGCCGACGCGAGCGGCTGATGCAGCCAGAACCCCGCCGTTTCCTTCACCGAAGCGGACCAGTTCTTTAAGTAGCTTTCGCGTTCAACTAACAAATCCACGTACGACGCGAACGCTTCCTTTTTTTCGACATAGATCAATTCGAACGCGGCGTCCGCAGTCGTATCAAAAAACCTTTTCTTAAAGTCGTCGCGGGTCTGGCGCAGTTTTGTTAATAATTGCCCGGTCGCCGCGAAATTCGACGGCAGCACGAGCAGCAGCGGATCGCCCGCCGCAACGTGTATTAACATTCGATTCTTAGCCGACCAGCCTTCGAGCTTCGCGGCCGTTTCGCGCACGGGCTTCGCAACCGTTTCCGGAAGCGCCGCCGCGTTCACCGCCTTTCCATCAAATAAAACGCACGCGGAACTTTGATATAAATTTGCCGCGGCGGGAGCTGGCAAATGAACCCATGCAATCATGAACAAAAAGGCAACGAATCGTTTCATAACGATACCGTTCCGCCCGTCTCGCGCGACAGGAATCTTCCGAGGAAACTTATCAATTCATCGCCGTCCGCCGTTCGCCAGAGCCCCGAACTCGGAATCCACCTAAATTTATATTCGCCCATCGAACAACTGCACCAAATCTCGCGCGGCGTTTTCTGTTCCGACAAGCCTAATTTTGTTTTACGCCGAATATCAAAAATAACAATACCCGGCGAGCGTTGAATTAATATATCCATTCCGAGGGCCGCGACGCGTTCCGCCACGTCCGCGAGCGCTTTTTGAGCAATCTCCGAAAACGCCGACTCATCGACCGGCGCTCCCGAACGCCGTTTCACCGGCCCGAGCCCGTGCAGCGCCGTCTCGAATTGTTGTAACAATTCGACGCGCCCCGTTTTTGTAGCAATTTCGCGCCCGCCTTCGAGCGTCGCGATCGCCGCAATGTGCTCCCCTTCCGCAAGCAGAGCGCGTCCGAGCCCGAGGTAGGCTTCCGAAAAATCGCGCCGCAGAATCATTGCCTTTCGCAGGTGGTCGAGCGCGTCGCTCGGGCGCCCGGCGTCGATCAACGCAAGGCCGAGTTGAAGTCGCGCCTCCGCGTGTTTTGGATCGAGCGCGACGGCCTGTTCGAGATCTGATAGGTCCATTTCTCAATACTACGGGAAAGTCGCCGTTCCAGATGGCGCGCGTTTGCGCATAATACTCGATTCCATCTTTTGCATTCATAACCACATTGAGCCCGTCCTCCGAACCGTCGCATACGCTTTCCGGCCTCGGCGCCGCGTACATCGATTATTTATATAACAATTACAAAACGAACCCGGGCGGAATCGAAGGCGCGTGGTCGTCGTATTTTAGTCATCTGACGCCGGCCGAGCGCGCGGCGCTCGAAGCGGGAATCGCCGAGCGCGAAGCCGCCGCGATCGCCGATGCTTCGGGCGCGCCGGCTTCGGAGCCCCGCGTATCTGTAAAATCGCCGCCGCTGGACGCGGCACACGCATCAAAGCCCGCCGCCGAGCCCGAAGGTTTGGAACCGCTGAAGGGCGTCGCCGGAAAAATTGTAGAAAACATGGAGGCGAGCCGCGAGATGCCGACGGCGACGACGTTTCGTAACATTCCCGTCAAAGCACTCGAAGAAAATAGAAGACTACTCAACCGCTACCTCGAATCGCGCGGGAAAAGTAAACTAACATTTACGCAATTGATAGGTTACGCGCTCGTTCGCGCATTAATAAAACATCCCGCATTAAATAATAGTTATGAATTGTCGGGCGGAAAACACTACCGCCGCGTGCCGCCGGCCGTGAACTTCGGCCTCGCGGTCGATCTCCCGACCGCTGGAGGCGGCCGCTCGCTCGTCGTCGCGAATGTTAAGAATGCGGCCGCGCTCGGTTTTGTTGAATTCTGCGCCGGAATTGATGATATTATTCATCGCGCGCGAGCGGGAAAACTCGGTCCATCCGACTTCCAGGGAACAACGATAACATTAACAAATCCGGGAACGTTAGGAACGATCGCTTCCGTTCCAAGACTTATGAAAGGCCAGGGCGCCATTCTCGCGACGGGCGCCATTGAATATTCGGCGGAGGCGCAGGCGATGTCCGACGCGATGCGCGCCGGTCTCGGATTATCAAAAATGATGGGGATCACGAGCACGTACGACCACCGCGTGATTCAAGGCGCGGAGTCGGGCGCATATTTAGCGTACGTCCACGAATTGTTAATTGGACAGCACGAATTTTACGAAAACATATTTGATGCATTACGCGCTCCGTTCGAGCCGTTTGTACATCAAGCCGACACGGCCACGCCGGCCGTCTCGATCAATGCTATTCGAAACTCGATGGAACGCGCCGCGCACACGGCGAATTTGATACAAGCGTTCCGCACGCACGGACACCTTTATTGTAGTCTCGATCCTCTCGGCGCCGAGCGGCGGCCGAAGCACCGCGCGCTGCAGCTCGATTATTATAATTTCACAATTTGGGATCTCGACCGCGATTTTTTTGTAGGAAATTTTCTGCCCGGCAACCGCGACGGTTTCCTAACATTGCGCGCCGCGCTCGAGCAGCTTCGAGATATCTATTGCGGCACGATTGGTTATGAATATGAATATTTAATCGACGCCGGACGCCGCGGCTGGCTGCGCGAAAAAGTCGAATCGGCGCCCGCCGACTACGGCCTCGACGCCGCGGCAAGATTACAAATCCTGCGCCGACTCATCGAAGCGGATTCATTCGAGCGATTCTTACATTTGCGTTACGTCGGCCAGAAGCGCTTTTCGCTCGAAGGCGGCGATGCATTAATACCGATGCTCGATTTGATATTTGATAGATCCATCGGCGCGGGTCTCGCGGAAATTGTGATCGGCATGGCGCACCGCGGACGCCTCAACGTTCTTGCTAATTTAGTAGGAATGCCGCTTGAAAAAATTCTCGCCGAATTTGAAGGAATGCCGGCCGGCGCCTCGCGCGGCGCTTCGGGAGATGTTAAATATCATTTAGGCTACGAAGGACGCTACTATTCCTCGACGTCACAAAAAAATATTCCGGTAACGTTAGCCTGCAATCCGAGCCATCTGGAGGCGGTGAACCCGGTCGTCGAAGGCATGGCGCGCGCGAAGCAGGATTTGTTAAATGATACAGAACGCAAACGCGTGCTGCCCGTGCTTATTCACGGCGACGCGGCGTTCGCTGGCCAGGGCGTCGTCATGGAAACGTTACAAATGTCGGGCATCGAAGGACACCAGACCGGCGGCACGATCCACATTATCATTAATAATCAAATCGGGTACACCGCCAATCCGCGCGACGCGCGGTCGTCGGTTTATTGTAGCGATCTTGCGAAGGCGATCGAGGCGCCGATCATCCATGTGAACGGCGACGACGCGGCGGCGTGCGCGCACGCCGCCAAATTAGCATTTGAATATCAACAAAAATTCGCGGCGGATATTGTTATTGATCTCGTTTGTTACCGCCGCCACGGCCACAACGAAGGCGACGAACCCGGTTTCACGCAGCCGTTGTTATATCAAATCATCGAGAAGCATCCGGCGCCGCGCGCCGTTTTCGAACGGCAGCTCGTGCGCGCGAAAATAACAGATGCGGAATCGGCGAAAAGTTATGAAGACGAATATGTGTTAAAATTAACAAAAGCGCGCGATGCCGTCAAAAACCGCACGTGGACGCCGCGCGTCGAATCGGTCGAGGTCGCGCCCGCCGCCGCGCCGACGGCCGTCTCGCGCGAGCGATGTGTAGCATTGGGCACAGCCGTTTCGTCGTGGCCCGCAACGTTCACTCCGCATCCGAAAATTGAACGTTTGTTCCGCCGCCGCCGCCAAATGGTAGAAACTAACGATGCGCCGCTCGATTTCGGAATGGCCGAAACGTTAGCCTACGCAACATTATTATCCGAAGGCGTGCCCATTCGAATCACAGGCGAAGACAGCGGACGCGGCACGTTCAGCCACCGGCACTCCGTTTTGCATGACTACACAAATGCGGAAAGATATATTCCGTTAAATTATCTTTCAGGCCCGATGCAAAGAATGGAGGGCCAGGGCTCTCTCGAAATGATTGATAGTTTGCTCAGCGAAGAAGCCGCGCTGGGTTATGAATACGGCTACTCCGTCACACGCCATGGCCGCCGGAATTCTGAAGATACAAATACTGAAAGTATGCTGATCATTTGGGAGGCGCAATTCGGCGATTTTGTGAATGGCGCGCAAATCCAAATTGATCAATTCATCGCGGCGGGCGAGGCGAAGTGGGGCCAGTCGTGCGGGCTCGTTTTGTATCTTCCGCACGGGCACGACGGCCAGGGCCCCGAACACTCGAGCGCGCGGCTCGAGCGATTCTTACAATTATGCGCATGCGATAATTTACGAGTCGCGAACGTAACAACTGCGGCGCAGTTCTTTCATTTGCTTCGCGACCAAGTTTACAGAAGGCCGCAAAAACCGCTTATTGTTATGACGCCGAAAAGCCTGCTGCGCGCGGAACAGGCGGCGTCGCCGCTCGATCATTTTGTAAACGGCGCGTTTGAACCCGTGGTCGATGATACAAAACTCCCCCACGGCGGCCCCGCCGCCGAGTCGTGCCGCCGAGTTTTATTATGTTCCGGAAAAGTATATTACGATTTGGAATCCGAGCGCGAACAATTGCAACAATTCGGCGCCGCGATCCTGCGCGTCGAGCGGCTTTATCCATTTCCGGCGGATGAGCTGCGCGAGCGGCTTTCGGCCTATTCGCAGGCGGAGATTTGTTGGGTTCAAGAGGAGCCCGCGAACATGGGCGCCGCGACATTTGTAGTACCTCGAATTGCAACCATTGCAAACCGCCCCGTTTCGTTAGTATCGCGTCCCGAGAATCCGAGCCCGGCGGCGGGATCGTCGCGCGCTCACCTCGCCGAATTACAACAATTACTCGCGGCGGCATTTGCCGGTCTATGAGTTCGCATTATTTACATCCGAAGGCGTCGCGCGGCGAATTAAGTAAACTTATTAAAAACGGATGCGACGTGCGCGCGCTGCGCCGCCGCGGCCTTCACTACGGATACGCCGCCACCCTTCCGACAGCACCCGGCGCGTTCGACGTTTCGTTCGCGCGCGAATCGTGGAAGGCCTCCCGTCCGATTTTGTTACATTCGGCGGGCGCGCGCCTCGTCCAAAAATACAATTCCGAAATTGATAAAACGCTCGAATTATTTGAACACTTGCGAAACGGCGGCGATTTTCAACAATCGATGCGCGAGCGACTCGGGCCGTTACAACAATTTAAACCGGGAGGCGCCGCGACCGACGCAGGCGACGACCGCGAAATCGAAAAAGTATTTTATCATGGATGCTCACAATCGGGCGCTCGTGTCGTCGCGCGCGATTTGTATGCAAAGCTGAGCTGGATCTCGCGCGACCAGCGCGATCCATCCTTAAGAATACGCTTTTCGTTCGGTTCGGAACGCCACCTCGATTGGATGAAAAGCCCGCGCCGCGCGGTGTTCGCGGATCGTTATGCCGAGGCCGCGTTTCCCGAATCCAAAGTTATTAGTAAGAATCCCGCGCTTTGCCGCATCGTTGAAAAACTAACGAAACGCCGCGTGCGCTACTCGGAACGTATCATTTACAATAATGCGCCCGGCGGCGGCGCCGTTTTTCACCACGACGCCGAGCCGCTGCAGATCGGCGTCGTCTATGCACAAATCGCAGGCGAGACGGGCTGGCTCGCGCTTCCCAAAAGAACGTTAGCATCGATGCTCGCGAAGCGCCTGCGGCGTCCTGAAAAGAAAGTGTTATATCAATTGGACGAACCGGACGCGAAGCTCGAAAAGCTGCTGAACGCCGATGCCGATTTCGTACGCGAACTCGTCGAGTCGGATCATTATTATCCTTTGCGCGCCGGCGATTTGTTGTTATTACCATCGAACGGCCCCGACGACACCGCTTGGCATTCCGTGATCGCGCTCGGCGATACGCCAAGCCTCGCGCTGTCGTTTGCCATTTTTCCGCGCGGCCGCGGAAAATAAATATTTAATACTAAATTAGTTTTCGTCCAGGGCGCGCGCGACGTTCCCGTTCTTTTGTTGTAATTTTGTGCGCGCCTGCTCGACGTTAAGATTCCACTTTCCCGCGACAAGCGCGACAGGAAGATTCGAGCCGGACAATTCTAATAATTCAGCGGCGCGCGGCTCGGGAACCTGCAACAAATCGCGAAGGATCCGAACGGCGCGTTTCTTTAGTTTTGCATTCGACGGCCGCATCGCGACCATTTCGCCTTTGTAAATCAACCCGAGCCGCCGCGCCACGGCCGTCGAAAACATATTTAATATTAATTTTTGCGCGGTGCCCGCTTTCATGCGCGTCGAGCCGGAGAGAATCTCCGGCCCCGCGTCCACCGCAATGGATACATCCGATAATTTTGTTAATAACGAATCGCGTACGCAAACAATCGAAATCGTGAGACATCCGCGAACGCGTGCGTGTTCAATCCCGCCGATCACGTACGGCGTCGCGCCGCTCGCGGCAATTCCAACAACAACATCTCGCGCCGAAAGATTGTAAGTATCCAATTCCGCGGCTGCCGCGCGCGCATCGTCTTCCGCGCCCTCTTTAGATATAAACATGGCGTCGCGACCGCCAGCGATCAGCGCGATGACTACATTTCCGTCGATGCCGAACGTCGGCGAAAGCTCGCTCGCGTCGAGCACGCCGAGCCGGCCGCTCGTCCCCGCGCCCAAATAAAAAATGCGTCCGCTGTTTTGTAGTCTTTCCGCGGCGGCCTCGGCGGCGCGCGCGGCGTCCGGCAGCGCGGCGCCAACGCGTTCTATCAATTCGCGGTCGAGCGCGTGGATTTGTTGTAAATATTCGAGCGTGTTCATGGCTACGCTTTCGACTTTTTTGTAAAGTCGTGCATCGCTAACAATGCGGCGCCCATCTCGGCGGGATGTTTCGCATCTGTAAATTCGGAGCGCGGCGCGGCGCGTTTGGCCATTTCGCGAACGGGAGGTTCTAACCATTCGCGCGCGGACCACAATCCGCCGAGCAGCGAAATTTGTAATGTTTCATTTTGGAGTTGCAGCTTTTCCACGACTGCCGTAACTAACCATCCGAGTTCGCGCGCGGCATCGTTAAGAATCGAGAGCGCGACGGCGTCGCCGGCCGCGGCCGCCTCCGGCACGAGTGGAAACAGAGATGATACATTTCCGGGAATGGCGTCCATCCGGTACACGTTATTAATAATTTTTTCTAATAATACAGATTCCTTGACGGAGAATTTTTCCGCGAGAAGATTTGTAATGAAGGTTTTTCCACCGCGGCCGTCGAGCTCGCGCAACACCGCTTCGAGCGCACGCCGCGCGATCCAAAAACCCGAGCCCTCGTCGCCGATGAGCCAGCCGAGTCCGCCCGCGCGCGCTTCGCGCCCCGTTCGGTCGCGTGCGAACGCTACAGATCCCGTTCCCGCGATCAGTATCATTGCCGGATTATGAAGATCGGGCGCCGCTCCCGCGAGCGCCGCGCGCGCGTCGGTTGAGAGCGTGATATTTGTTGTATTAAATTCGCGTTCGAGCGCGGCAAGAATGCGCGATCGGATTTCTAACGATTCCGCTCCCGCGAGGCCGAATCCGAATTGTTGAATTTGCGCGCGCGGAATAGATGCTAACGATAGCGCCGCGTCCACCGCTTCGCGAATCGACGCGATCACGCGCTCCATCGGCTGCGACGCCGCGTTGCTCGGCCCGCCCGCGCCGCTCGCGAGAACGTTATGATTAAGATCCGCGACGACCGCGCGCGTTTTTGTTCCGCCGCCGTCAACACCAACAAAGAGATTCATACGAAAATAATGTAAAGTCTTCCCTTGATGCACAGAAGCACCAAACCGAATGTATCTCAATCCGCGTTGCGCTCGGAGATTCTTGAACAGCCCGACGCGGTCGCGCGCCTGCTCGACGCCGAGCGGGAACACGCGTGGCGGCTCGGAGCACGTATACAAAAACTCGCGCCGCCGTTTGTTTGGATTGCGGCGCGCGGCACCTCGGACAACGCGGCGAGATATGCACAATACGCGTTCGGGATGCGCTGCGGTTTGCCCGTGGCGCTCGCGGCGCCATCGTTAACAACGCTTTATAAACAATCGCCGCGCGTGCGCGGCGCGCTCGCGATCGGAATATCACAATCGGGGACGTCGCCCGATATTGTAGCAAACCTTCGCGCGGCGCGGCGCGGCGGCGCGTTCACGATTGCGATTGTGAATGATACAAATAGCCCGCTCGCGCGCGCGGCCGATGAAATATTACCATTGCACGCGGGCGTCGAACAAAGCGTTGCTGCTACAAAAACGTACACGGCCCAGCTCGCCGCGGTCGCGCTGCTCGCCGAGGCGATTTTACAAAAACGCGGGCCGTCGCGTGAATTGTTAGCAATCCCGGAATCGATGGAGCGTGCCTTGTTAACAGAAGCGCGCGTCCGCGAAACCGCGCAAATATTTAAATTAGCGTTTCACGCCGTCGCGCTCTCGCGCGGAATTAACCTTTCGACGTGCTTTGAGTTATCATTAAAATTAAAGGAACTCGCGCTCATGCTCGTTGAACCCTACAGTTCCGCCGACTTTGAGCACGGGCCGATTGCGATGATGGAGCCGGAGCTGCGCCGGCACGCGCTCCCCGCAATAGTCATTTCGCCGCCCGGAATCCTCGGGCAAAAGGAATTGTTGTTATTAACCAAACGATTGCAACAAAAAGGCGCGCCGGTTATTTCGATCGGCACCGGAAGCATCGAGATTCCTAATGTTACAGAATGGCTCTCGCCGCTCATCGCCGCGATTCCGTGCCAGTGGCTCGCGTATTACTCGGCGCTCGCGAAGGGTTTTGACCCGGACCGGCCGCGCGGGATTGCTAAGATTACGAGGACGCGGTAACTTTATAACTCTCGCACCGTTTTCATAGGGAAATTTCACTGAATTAACCACCGCGTTTGAGGTCGGCGACGCGCAACGCCGATGACATGGGCCCCCCTTTTCCCGCTGCCCATGACTATCGCTACGCCTTCGCCGGCCCGCGCGCCCGAGGCATCTTGTTACAATACTGCCCATAAACCCATCGCACGATATGCGCGCGCCTGGGATGAGTATTCCGACTATTGGGATCAGAATAGTTATTATCGCCAATATAAACATTTAGGCGACGAATGGGGACCGGACGAATGGGTGCATCACGTTATTGATACATACGCGAAACCGTATCTATCTACAAATGCGAATGTATTAGAAATCGGACCTGGCGGCGGACGCTACACAAAGCATCTGCTCGAAAATTGTAGTGCTCTCGTGGCCGTGGATGTCTCGCGGAAAATGGCTATTCGCGCGCACCGGCGGTTTTCGAAGCTACAAAATTTTTCGTGCCTCGTCGGATCGGGCCGCGATCTGCGCGATATTCCGGCGGCTTCGATCGACTTCGCGTTTTCGATGAACGTTTTTGTACAGATCGAAATTGAAGATTTTTATAGTTATTTATTAGAATTGAAAAGAACGCTAAAGATCGGCGGCAACGCGGCGATTCACTACGCGGTATTCTCGAATGAAGAAGGCTGGAATTATTTTAATAGTCAACGCGAGAAGTGGTCGGCCGATCCGTGCCAGCGCGCGCGTTTTACTGTTATGACGCTTGCGACGGCGGATCTGCTCGCACAGCGGGCAGGGCTCGCTGTGGTTCGCAACCAATACTGCGGACGCGACGCGATGATGATATTACAAAACTGCGCCGATGGAGAATTGAAGACTACAACGCACGGAACGATGCGCCGCGATTATCAACAAATCGATCGCTACATCGATGAACTCGCGGCCGATGTTTATCATGAGATTCCGACGGAACATCACACGGCCGCCGCGCGCGAAACCGTCGATCAATATTTATTAAATCTCGATTTTAATGATGCGATCGAACTCGGCTGCGGCGCGGCTCCGACGCTCGACCGGCTCGCGGAACTCGGCAAGAAAACGCGCGGCGTATCCTTAGGGTTTGAGCCGTGCGCGCATCCCGTCGTCCACGCGGATATGCAATTTTCAGGGCTGGGCGCGAACTGTAGCGATCTCGTGATCGCGCGCCACGTATTAGAACATTCGCCGATGCCATTATTGATGTTAATGGAAATGGCAAGAATCACGCGCAAGTACGCTCTCGTGGTCGTCCCGTGCGATGAGGAAATTTGGGTGAATTGGGCCAATCACTACAGCGTTTTTGGAAAACCCGCGTGGCGCCGATTATTCAACCGGGCGGGTTTTGAATTGTTACAAGAGGGCGAAGGCCGCCTCGAACCGAACTCGGCCGAATGGCGATTCTTACTCAAAAAGAAATAATATATAAAATCAAAATGAATCAGACGAACCATCACAATCCTTCGGAGAAGCATCCAATGCGGAAAGTTAATATCGTCATTCCAACCATTCGCGAAAATTGCATTCGCGATTTTCTTAACGTTTGGAAAGATGAATTTGCAAACGCTGAAATCATTCTCGTCGAGGACAATCCGACGCGCACGTTCAACCTCGGCGACCACCCGAACGTCACTCACTACAGTTGGGAAAATATTGAAGAAGACCTCGGTTCGTCCGCGTGGATCATCCCGCGCCGCACCGACTGCGTGCGGTCGTATGGTTATTTTAAAGCATGGCAGCGCCAGCCCGACATGATTGTAACATTAGATGATGATTGTTATCCGATGCAGCCCGGCGGCGCCGGATTCTTAGCAAAGCATTGGGAGCGCCTCAATGCTACAGGCGCCGAGGACGCGTGGCACGAGAGCGGATACGGCGTGCAGACGCGCGGAATCCCCTATTATCAAATTCACAGAAACTGGCCGGTTGCTATTAATCACGGAATGTGGAACCGCGTGCCCGACTACGACGCGGCGACGCAATTGTTAGAAAGCCGTTTTCCGCACTCGTTCGGATTTGATAATCAAACCATTCCGGCCGGCAAGTATTTTCCGATGTGCGGGATGAATGTTGCATTGCGCCCCGAGGCGGTTCCCGCTTTTTACTTTTTACTGATGGGCAAGAATTATGAATTCGACCGCTTCGGCGATATTTGGGCGGGCGTATTCCTAAAGAAAATTTGCGACCACCTCGGCTACGCCGTCAACAGCGGCGATCCCGCGGTCGACCACCAGCGCGCGTCGAACGTATTTGCTAATTTAAGAAAAGAAGCGCCGGGCCTGGAACATAACGAAACGCTCTGGCGCTGTGTCGATTCGATTATATTAACAAAAACGACGTTCCGCGACTGTTATCGGGAGATCGCCGACGGCATTGCCGCGCAGCTCGACTCCGCGAAGGGATTCCCCGAGCAAAAAACCGGAACGCAGTATTTTGATACATTAACAAAAGCGATGCGCGCGTGGACGGATCTATTCTTTCCGATTGCGTTCGAAGACGGAAGCCCGTGCGCGGCGTCGCTCTGCGCGACCGGAGGCGTATTATAATGAATCGCGACGTCGCCGTTCTCGTTCCCGTTTATAACGCAAAACCAACCATTAAAGCTTGTTTTGAGGCCGCGCGCGAATTCGCGGGCGCCGCGAACGTGCGATTTATAGCAATCGACGGCGGCTCGACCGACGGAAGCTATGAATGGCTTTTGCAACAATCGTGGATTCATACCATTCGCCTCTCGGAGCGCGGCGTCGCGAAGGCTCTCAACGCGGGCGCGGCGGCTGTGCCCGGCTGCGATTTGATACGTTTGCACGCCGACGTCGTCGTCGAAACAAAAGACTGGATTACGATATTACAAAACGCTGCGGCATCGCTGCCGAAGGCCGGCGTCGTCGGCGCAAAATTAGTATTCGCCGACGATCGTTTGCATTCGCTCGGAAAGCGCATCGTGAGCGGCGTCGGCACGCACTCGCGCCATTTATATTTACATCAATTCGAGCCTGACTCGGCGAAATTCGGAACGGCCGCACGCGAAGTCGACAGTGTTCCCGGCGCGTTATGTTATATTAAGAATGAAGCGTTCGAAGCCACGGGCGGGTTCGACGAAAATTATGAACCGTATTACGGCGACGACGACGATTTTTGTATGATGACGCGTTTTCGCGGAATGAAAGTATACGTATCGCCGGCGGTCAAGGCGGTGCATTATACACATATGCAATCGCCGACGACGCGGGTCTACATTCGCGATCCTGAGCAAAATTTACTAAAAATAACGGAATGCCGAAAAACCATTCTCGCGGGCCACGCCGGGTATTGGCAACAAAAGTGGGGATGGAATCCGAGCCTTCCCGATTTAACAGAAATTCGCCGAATCTACAGTTCGACCGAAATCTGCTGGCGCATCGGCGAGCCGATGCGTTTCCAACCGAAACAATGGCCGCCGTCCGTCGACGTAGTATTAATTACATGGAATAACGCGGCCGTGCTGCGCCGCTGCCTGGAGAGCGTCGCGAATACTACCTATCGCAACGTTAACGTTCACGTCGTCGACAACGCGAGCACCGACGGCACCCTCGAATATTTAGATGCGCTGAAAAGTAGTTATCCATTTCCGCTGCATGTTTACAAAATGGCGGTGAACACGGGCGTTCCCGTCGGCTTCAACTGGGGAATTGTACAAGGCAAGGCCGAGCTCGTGGCGCGCATCGACGACGACGTGATCGTTCCGCCCGAGTGGCTCGACGTTTTAGTGAATGATTTACAAAAGCGCCCGTTCGCGGGCGTCGTGGGCCCGAAGATTCTTAATGATAATGATTCGAAAAATGTGCAATGCGGCCCGTTTCGTTTATTTCCGTCGCTGTTCGGCCACGACGGCGAGCGCGATCTCGGGCAAGCCGACTATTTCGCACGCACAATTCACGTTCGCGGCTGCTGCAATCTTTACAGAAGAGACGTACTACAAAAAGTCGGAATGTTTGATTTGCGTTTCAGCCCGAGCCAGGTCGACGATCCCGAACATCATATAGCCATTGCGGCCGCTGGATATGAAATATTATATAACGGAAGCGTCGCGGTCATCCACGCGCAGACGAACGGCGCCGCGCGCTCGCACTCCGCGATGAGCAACCTCGCCGCGAACCAGGCGAAATTGTTAGGAAAGTGGGGAACGGATATCTGGCGCGTATTAGATATGTCGCTCGAACTATCAAAAGAGGGCCGCATCCTGCCCGAGAACGGCGACACGAGCGAATATCAAAAACGCCTGGCGCCGGCCTCCGAATTTCCAAAATTAAATTTAACAAATGATACCGCGGGTCGCGTCGAGGCCGCGCGCGTTGCGCTGCGTCTTCGCGATTTATTACAAAAACCGAACGGCGCGCTGCGCGCTTATTTTGACGACGTGCTCGGATTCGCGCGCAGCCTCGCGCGCGATTCGCGCTTCGTCGAAGCGCACGATGTGTTGCAATCGATTTTGGAACTCGCGCCGTGGCGCGCCGACACGCTGCCCGAATACGCATCTGTATTATCGATGTCGGGACAAGCCGACCGCGCGCGTCTCATCGCATCGCGCGCCGCACGATTTGATATGAACAAATCGACCGTGGATGCGCTTCAGACATTATTAAACTCTAACAATAATCATCGCAGCGAGCAGGTTTCCACTGACCGCTCGGCGGAGATCGGCGAAACGACGGCGTTTTGCGCCGCGGGCGGCGCCGAAAAATTAAAAGTACTTATTGTAAATACGTTCGAGCGGCGCGTGCCCGGCGGCGACATGCTACAAATAAAGAAAACAAAAGAGCATCTCGAACGCCTCGGCTGCCGCGTCGATATTTGTTATACCGCGCATCCCGACCCGCGCGGCTACGACGTTGTTCACGTATTTAATCTTTGGTTTCCGCACCAGACGCTCCCGCAGGTGAAGTCGCTGCGCGTCGCGCGCCCCGACGTCCCAATTGTTATGACGCCGATTTATTGGAATATGGCGGAGAAAGCGTTTGCCGACGCGGTCGTTCCCGAAATATTTGCATCATCGCGCTCGGCGGCAGAACTCGAAACAAAGTTAAGAATGCTCGCCGACGGATCATTAAGAATCGGCGTCCACAGCCGCGCGAATCCGCCGGAGCCCAACTTTTTTGGATATGAAGAATACCAGCGGCAAATATTAGATTACGTGGATCATTTACTTCCGCAGAGCGAACGCGAAATGCAAAATATGGAAGAAACGCTCTCGAGAAAACTTCCGTACACATTAGTACAAAACGCCGCGGAGCCGGGCGTCTTCGAGCGCGCGAGCGCGGATTGGTTTTCCCAACAATACGGAATCAAGGATTTTGTATTAACCGTCGGACTCGTTGAGAATCGCAAGAATCAATTGTTACTTTTGCACGCGCTGAAGGAAACGCGCCTTCCCGTCGTCGTTGTCGGCCGCAATTATGATAGAAATTATTTGAAGCTTTGCCGCGAACACGCGGCGCCGCGCACCATGTTTATTGAACATCTCCCGCACGAACAATTAGCATCCGCGATGAAGGCCGCGCGAGTCTTTGCATTGCCGTCGTGGATGGAATGCGCATCGTTCGCCGCCGTCGAGGCGGCGCTCGCGGGCTGCGCAATGGTTGTAAGCGATCGCACCTCGGAGCCCGAATATTATAAAGATTCCGCGTATTATTGTGATCCGGCGAGCGTCGAGAGCATTCGCTCGGCCGTGCTGTCGGCGTGGAATCATTATGAATCCGACGCGCCGAAACGTATATTACTAAAAGAACAATTTACAAAAGAATGCACGTGGCCAAAAGCCGCCGCGCAGACTCTGAAAGGTTACAAAGCGGCGATCGAAGCGCGGCGAACGCCGTGGACACTCTCGCAAATTGCAGCGGGCGCCGAGTCGCACCAGAAAAAACAATTAGCAAAAAGTTTTTGATGGATTCGCGCCGGCCGGCGCTACGATGACGGCGCTATGTCCGATCGTCCCGCGTCCGCGCGGCTAATTATCGTCGAAGGCGACGCATCGTGCCGGGAATTAGATATTCGGCGCTCCGTGGAAATCGGCCGCGGCGAGAATTGTGATATTATACTATTAGACGGCGCCGCGTCGCGCCGCCACGCGCGCATCGAAGCGCGAGGCCCGGATTATTATATTACAGATCTCGGCTCGACGAACGGTTCTTTTGTTAATGGCGTCCGCATTCGCGAATCGCGCCTCGATGATAATGATGAAATTGCGTGCGGCGGCGTTCGCATCCGTTTCCGCGCGCCGACGCCAGGCGCCACGTTCGTCGTCGGCGCCCCCGCCGCAAAGTTAAAATCGGGCGCCGCGGCCGCCGCCGCCCCCGCTCCGCTCGGACGCACGCGCGTATTCTTAGAATGCCGCGCGCTCGCGGAGCGCGCCGCGGTTTCGGATTTGCCCGTATTGTTACGAGGCGAAACGGGCACCGGAAAAGAAGTATTCGCGCATTATATCCATTCGCGCAGCCAGCGCGGCGGCGGTCCATTTGTAGCATTGCACGCGTCGGCGATTCCAGCCGCGCTTTTCGAATCCGAGCTTTTTGGTAGTGAACGCGGCGCGTTCACCGGTGCCGACGCGCGCCGCGAAGGCTACATTTCGCGCGCCGCGGGCGGAACGTTATTTTTAGATGAAATCGGAGAATTAACAATCGAGGCGCAGGTGAAATTGTTAAGAGTGCTCGAGACGGGCGAATACATGCGCATCGGCGGCAGCCAAAGCCAGCGATCCGATTTTCGTTTAATTGCAGCCACAAATCGCAATCTCGAAACGGCCGTTCGCGATCAAACGTTCCGCAGCGATTTGTTATTTAGAATAAACGCTGTTGAAGTTAAGATTCCCGCGCTGCGCGACCGGCTTGATGATATTCCCCTTTTTGTAACTGATTTTTTGAAGACGTCCGGAAAAGTAGCATCGCCCGATTTTATGGATGCATTAAAAATGCGGCCGTGGCCCGGCAACATCCGGGAGTTAAAAAACGCCGTCGAGCGCGCCGCGTTATTTACAAATACGGACTCGATCGGCTCTGCCGACCTCGCCTCCAGCGCGGGCGCGGCGCCCGCCGCACCCGATATAACCATTACGCAAAAACCGGAGGATGATACACATCCATCAGCACTCTCGCTCGACGACGCCGAACGCGGCGCCATATTACGAGCACTCAGAAAAACGGGCGGCAAGAGAGGCGAGGCGGCCAAATTGTTAGGAATCGCGGAGCCGACGCTCAGGAGGAAGTTGAAAAGGTATGGGTTGATGGATGCTAATGATGGGACAGAAGAGGATGAGAAGTAGGCTCATCTATTAAGAACGGCAATCGGAACGGGGACAGTCCCCCATACTTATTTTCACTCGACCACTCTCGATCTTGACAACGGGAACGCGAACGATGTAATCACGCGAAGCCATGAAGAACCGAATCACGTTTGCCATTTTTATTAGCATAGCGCCTTTATATACTTTGGGTTGCGCGAGCCACTTTCATGATTCGGCCAATGCGACGCTTGCTAACAAAGCGCGCGAGCAGGCTGCGGAATTGTTGAAAGGCGAAGAGGCGGTTTTTTCGTCGATGGCATCGAATCTCGCGCGCGTTTCAGAAGATAAAGAAAAAGCATTTGAAGCATTCAACGCGAGCGTCATCGCGGCAGCGAGCAGCGAGGTTCTCGATCCGGAGTTTACGTGGGAAATGTTTACAAAATTATTAGATAAACAACAAAAACAACTCGTAAAGGATCGCGAGGCGTGGAGCCGGCGGCTCGACGAAACATTAAACGAACTTACTAACGAAGAGGCCGGCATCCCAAAATTATATGAAAAGGCCGGCGATGCGCTCAAAGCGGCGAATCAGCAACTTTCCGCGGCGGAAGAGAAGGCGAATCAGTGGAATCGAAAAATTGCAGTTATTGAAAAAGTAATTGAACTGATTCCTTCCTCGCTCGCGAGCACCGACGCGTCGGGCGTCGGCGCGCTCAAGGACATTGCTAAGGATCTCGCGGGCAGTGTGGCGGATGCTAAAATTACATTTCAGTCTGTCTCGCGAACCGCGAATGGTAAAATACTAATACAAGAAAAAACCGAAGACCTCAAAGACGCCGCGGGCGAAATCTTTGACGATGCGAAGGCGCTGCTCAAAGACGTCAAGGAAACAGACGCTCTCGCCGCCGAAATTAAATTGATATTTACTCCCGAAGCGCCGGGCGCCGCCCTCGCGCTCGCCGCCATGGCGAAGGACTTGGCGGAAGCGGAGCGCGAGCGCTACAGACTACAAATCCACACAGCGGAGGAGCGCAGCCAAAATATTGTAGCAACCATCAAAGAGATCGATCGCGCTCAAGATCATCTTGTGAGCGCGCGCAAGAAAATAACAAATGTTCAGGTTTTTAAAATTAATCGCGCGGTGATTCAAGATATTCAAGACTGGTCCGCGGGCGGCCCGCCGGCGAATGCAATCGATGGCGTTGCGGACCCTCTCAAAAACGCGCTCTCCGCGGTCGAATCTTATATTTCCTCTCGCAACTGCCGCCTGCGTGTGGCGGCCTTCGAACGCGCCGACGCGCGCGCACTACATTTCAATTCAATACAAATATCGCGGCAGGCCGTGCGGCAGCGCGACGCCCTGATCGCACACGGAATTGATACTCTCGCGATGTATCATTCCGGCGGAGTCAAGAGTTCACAGCTCGCCGAGGTCTTATATCGAATTGTACAATTAGGCGCTCTCTCGTGGATCGGAATCGGAGTGAACTAATCGGAATATAAACATGAGAATAAAATCACTGATCCTCCTCGCTCTGTGTTTTTCCGGCGCATGTGCCTCCCGCGAAAGATCGCAGGAAGACGCGCAGGAGACCGCGTTAATTGTATTAAAACAGATCGCCGAATCTAAAACGGAACTCGCGCGCAAGATCGCCGCCGAGGAAAAGTATTATCGAAATTCAATTCATAGTATTGAAAACGCCAGAATCGAGGATGAAGAGATTCGCTCGGAGGAACGCGCTCTCGACCGGATTAGCGCCCAGGCATCCGCGCTTCGTGCGAATGCTCATAATGCAACCGCGGCCACACTTGCCGCAAATACATCCGCCGTCATCGCCGAAGAAAATGCGATATTGCAGGAGCGATTACAACAAATACGCGAAGCCCGCGAAAAGATGTTTCTTTCGATAGAACAATTAAACGTGCTGAACGACCACTATTCCGCGCTCGAACGAACGCTTGTTAAATTATCAATTCCGCCTGCGGAGAAAGATCATCTGCAACACACATTAAAATTCATGATCGACGTTGGGAAACACTACCAAAAACTGAATAAAGAGAACAAGGACTAGGTGAAGCATGGCCGCAAAGGACATTGAGATATTAACGTTAACGATTGAAGCCATGACGGCGAGACGCGACGACCTCAAGCAGGCGGCAAAGGAAGAGCGCCCCGAAGACGAAATTCGCCGAATTCTAAATCAGCGAAAATTTATTAATTTTGAAATTGTGCAACTCGAGAGCGTTCGCGACGACATCGAAGCGTCGCTTATAACAGTTGCGCCGCCGGCCGCAAAAGATATCAAAGAAATGAAAGACTCAATTGAAGTATTGGGCGAGAGTATTGCCGCGGATCAGGAGTGGGCTGCCATCTTTGAGATGACCACGAAGATTCTCGACGCGGCAAAAGCCATTGAAGGAAATATAAGAAAGCGGCAGAAGTAGATATATTAATACTGGAATCCCATTCGGCGAAGCGCATCACTCAATTGCGCGGAACTTTGGTGTTGGGAGAACAACTTCACCGCTTGCAACCTTGGCCCCAAGTAAGAATTCTTTGAGTAGTTTTCGATAGTCGGCGCTCAACATCTCGATTGATTCATGGGCTGCGTTTCGAACGAGGATGTGTGTGTGGTTGGTGAATCCCCCGCTCACTTCATCCACATTGCTCGGCGGAGTCTTTGCATCCAGATCGCCGCTCACAAACAAGACGGGAACATCACATTTGAATTTGTTGCGAAAACTGTCGCCAAGGTCGGGACTTCCACAGGCGGCACAGAGTTCGGGAAACGGAGTATTCGCCGCGTTGCCCAGTAGATTCACCGGGTCTGCGGCTTCTTTGTGAATTCGTTGCAGGCGCGCTGGCGTTGCACCCGAAGCACAGTCCATCATCAGTGCCATCGCGGAGCCAAGGTCACTGCGGCGGTATTCCAATGCAAACCGTGCAAGAGTTGTAAAATCGCCCTGCTGCATCTGGTGTATTCGCTTCGGGATGTCGCGCATTTCAAACGCAAGACCCAGAGAGTTAGCAAGGTAGTACTGGAGGTCAAAGGACCCTACTGTCACCTTGACGTTCTTTCCTTGATCTTCAATATCCACAACCGCAGGCTTTTCCTTCAGTTGACTTAGCAGTGCTTTGACCGACCCCATGAAATCAGGCATCTTCGCGTGGACGCCCGGATCGTCAGCGACGAGTCGGTGCAACTGTTCGAGACTCTGCTGATAGGTGCTTGGAAGTTTCCATGTGTTGTCGGGTCCTTCGACACGAATCATGATAGAGCGTTCCACACTTCCCGGATGCCGGCGGAGAAAGGCGAGCGTCAGATGCGTTCCATAACTTTCACCCCACGTAATAATCTTGCCAAGACCCAACGCCCGGCGAAGGTCTTCAACGTCGTCCGCGTTCTCATTCGTGTTGAACGCAGAGAGGTCAACGCCGTTCGCAGTCCAGTGTGCAACGGCACGCTTTGCGGCGGCACTGTAGGCAGTCACTAAATTCTCGCGCGACGTTGCGCGATCGAGAGGCAGACTGTACTCAAATTTCGCGCCTTCTTCGAGGTTGGGTTTGCTCTTGCCTGTTCCGCGCTGATCAAGACCGATGACATCGCCGTAGTCGAGTAGGCTTAGTAGACGGCCCGTCGCAGGGGCGACACAGTGCTCGATACCTGAGGGTCCCGGGCCTCCGACGAGATAAAAAATCGGAGGGCCGGGATTTGGATTTGTAGATTTAAATCGAACGAATGCGAGTTCGAGCTTCTTACCATTGTTCTTGCTCCTATTCTCGGGAACCTGGATTCGACCGAGTTCTCCCTGTAGTTGCTTTCCTCCGGCGCCCTTCGCGGTGTAGGGTTCAAATGCGACACTCGACGGAGCGCTTTGCGGACGCGAATCGTTGGGTAGTGTAGTCACGACCGCACCACTTGCCGGAAAAATCGATGCAGGAAGTGCAATCAAGTATGCTGTCGCAGTGGCTATGAAAACGACGTTCATGTGGTCTTGGATCCTGTGTCAAGATTTGGAGGTCTTAGAAGTGTAAAAAACCACACTCCGAGGAATGCGGCGGATGGAAAGCCAATGATAATAATCGCGATCTCTGTCCAAGGAATTCCGAATTCAAGCGGTATGTTGCCGAACGAAAGCAGACCATAACTTGGAATGAGGCCTGCCGGGATCGACAGCACACATCCTAGAAGGGCAAGATACCCTGCACGCGACGCCGCATGTGCTCGCAGAGTAGATGGCGCCGCGCCCACTGTGTACAACACTCGCGTGTCGGAAGCAGACTCGACAGAGGATAGTGTTGTTGCAATGAAAACGACGACAAGCCCCGTGACAAAGCACACAGCAAGAATGACATGTACCAAGTGGACGGCAGGCGGCGCGGCCTGACTCTCGACTAACAACTGGCCATCCAGAATTGGCGCGGGACGGGCGTCGATAAGCCGGTCTACGCTGAGGCTCAAGGCAGACAACATGACGCTGACAGACATTCCTGCGAGGATCGCCATCACAGCCGCGCCATTTCGCGTCTGGAATCGTCCTGCATCACGAACAGCAAGTCGCAACTGTAGGGGTAGCGACGCAGAGTAGTGTGAGAGTGCGCTCAGCAAAAACGGTGTGCAGGCGCCGAGTCCCAGTACTCCAAGAATAGAGCCGCCCAGTATGCCGGCGGCCGCGCTGGCACCTGTCGCTTGTGTTCCTGCGAGTACACATCCGAAACCGGCCGTCACAAAGAGCAAGCCCAGTACAACCCAGATCTTGGTTCCACCTGGTGCCGGCCGCCGGCCGCTCAGGGCAACACGAATGGGCAGGCGCGTTGCGTAGATCGCCGGGATCAAAGCGGCAAGTGTGGCTGTTGCAAGACCAAGAACCACAGCCCCGGCTGTATGGATAATCGAAATTTCAAAGGGTCCGTTGAGCCGCTGATTCCAACCATCCAGAAACGGGTGGAGTGAGACTGCGGCACCGAGCCCCACCAGAACTCCCAAAGCTGTGCCGAACGCAGCCAAAACGAGTGCAGACAGTGTTAGCGACGCGCGCAGGTCGACGACAGTCGCACCGCTCGCGCCGAGCAGGCCAAGTTCACGCTGGCGGCGGCGAAGGCTTACTGCGAATGCTGCCGCGATCACGATCGCAGATTCAAAGAAGCCGAATCCGCCCACAACAAAAATCACGAGAGATTCGAACGGATCAGGTACGCCGAGTTCATTGCGCGCGATCACATGGACACCGCCAAGGCGCAGGATCTTTTCAACTGCCGCGATGTTGTTTTTGTCACTACTTGCAAACAGTACACTCTGAAAACTGCTGGCAGCAGAGTCGCCGGTACATAGTACAATTGGAATGTCAAGTTTTTCGGGATCCACGACCGTTCCCGTAACTCGGTGTGGAACATTGTCCACGAGCACATTGCCGCCGATTGAGATTGCAAGTTCGTGCAGTACTCTTGGGGAAACGGCCACATCACCGGCGGCAGTCGGAAGACTGCCCTTTTGGAGCGTCAACATTCCGAAGGCAAGTCCGTTCGCTTCGAGTGCTGCAGATCGAACAATGAACTTGCGGGCCTCATATCTTTTTCCCGCCACCTGCAGTCCGCAGCTCCCTAGACCCATCCATTCGCGCTGTACTACATCAGGAACTTCGGGCCAGGTTTGCGCCGAAGACAGGTTGGCACGCAGATCGGCACGCCCTAGTACCTGGGACCGCTCTTCATCAGATGTTCGTTGCGTAATTTCAAAAAGTGCGCTCCCGCCGGTCATCGCCGCAACTGGAACGGCAACAAGCAGTATCACCAACCACGACCGCCCGTAGTGGCGCCGGATCTGCCGCCATTCAAATCGGGCTAGTGCGCGGATTGCGTGAAACGACCTCAACACATCTGGGCTCCGGCTCGGATTCCGGTTGATGTTGCCTCATCCACAATTCTCCCGTCACGCAAAAACAGTACGCGATCAGCCCAGGCGGCGTGGGTTGCGTCATGTGTGACCAGTATTGCGGTTTGACCTGCATCACAGTGCAGACGCAACAGTCGCATGACGATTTCGCCTGCCACAGAATCGAGTGCACCTGTAGGCTCGTCGGCGAGCAGAAGAGTTCGCGGTCCGACGAACGCCCGTGCAATGGCAACCCGCTGTTGCTCTCCCCCCGACAGATCGTCAGGAAAGCGGTTGGCAAGATGCTTCAGATGGACACGCTCCAACGAGCCGTCTGCTTCAGCGCGCGCCGCCTTGAGCGGTACACCGTCAAGTTCCAATGGCAAAGCTACATTTTCAAGCGCCGTCAAGCCGGGCAACAGATTCAAGTCTTGAAAGACATACCCGATCGAACGTCTTCTTAGCTCCGCGAGTTGTTTCGTTGAATAGAGATCGAGATCGTTCCCATGTACCCAAACGCGTCCTGCTGTGGGACGATCCAGAGCACCCGCGAGCGACAGCAGAGTAGTCTTGCCGGATCCTGACGGGCCCATGACTGCCAAGAGTTCACCGGCTCTCGCTTCAAACTGCACGGGCCCGAGAGCGCGCACGGCTTTCTCGCCGATTCCATAGACTCTCGATACGCCCTCGAAATAGAGTACGGCATTATGTCCCACTGTGCTCTCATTGACGGACTTGGAGGTGTTGCCTTCCATCAGATGCTCCTCTGCTTAAGTCGCGCTTCACAGATGTCTAACCACCGGACTTCCGCTTCTGCCTTGAGGATGAGGGCGTCCAGAAGTAACAACCATGGCAATTCCGCCGCAGGATCTGCCTTCATCTTGTGCCGTGTGAATTGTTGCAGGCGCTCTAATGTCGCCGTGCGCTGTTGCTGGAGAATTGCACTCACATCCGTTCCGTCCGCCGCGATTGCTAGTAAGACCTTGATTGCAAGTTCATCGCGTGGCGGCGGATCTTCGCTGATCGGAGTCTTATACCACTCATCCAACTGAGCGCGGCCAGATGCAGTAATTCGCCACGTCTGGCGCGGACCCTCATGAACACCCACTGTCGCAACTAGACCGTCTCGTTGGAGACGTGCAAGAGTTGTATAGACTTGACCCACGTTGAGTGGCCAAGTGCCAGCGGTGCTCTTTTCAAACTCGGCCTTGAGGCCGTAGCCATGAGTTGGTTTGTCAGAAAGAATCGCGAGAAGGCTATGGGGTACGGACATTTAGGAGGCACCTTGGAAGTTACATACCGAGTATATATACCGGGTATTCCTTTGTCAACATCCTCCTTTCCCCCGCCACTCCGATCAATTCGTTCTATCTAATCCAACAAAACATTCGGATCCGCGCTGAATCTTAATATTGCTCCCTAGGGAGACCCGTTTGGCATGGCGTTCGTTAGTGCTTTGCCAATATGAACAATTCTGTTGCAAAAGGTTGTCTTGCCGGAATCGGTGGCTGTGCCGTCGGATGTCTCGCGTTTGCGATTGGTTTAATGTTAATGTTCAGCCTGTTCTTTTCGGCGTGCTTCATGGCGCTGCCAAACACGATTTCACAATTCCAACACGACGCCGTCGCTCTGGAGATTCATACAGATGCGCCGGCAAACAGTATTGATAGGATTACGGATCAGATGCGCGGCGCATTTTCCAGCGTTTCAACGTGGAGGGTGAACGACCGCGCGTGGATCCGGCTCGGCGGCCCGCTTTCTAACGTTGACATTTCCGAGGCGCGCGATGCGATCCAAAATGCGATACGCGACCTCGAATTCCGCGGAGTGCTGCCGAAGGGATCTGTAACGATCGTGCTTAAGAAGCATTAGAATCCGCGTCCCCGAATCGAATATATCCAATTCCAACAAATCGAAATAAACACAGTCAATGCAAGTTCTCTGTCCCAAATGCGGAGCCAGGACCGAATCCCTCGGAACGGCCGCGACGTGCGTTGGATGCGGCCATGTGTTTGTCGCGGGTGATGTACCCACGAATCCCGATGCTACAGTTCCAACAGATCCACTGATCGGTGTCGTCATCGGCGGTTGCAGACTCACTCAGCGCATCGGCGCCGGCGGGATGGGTGTAGTCTATAAAGCGGAGCAGATCTCCCTCGGCAGAACTGTAGCGATCAAACTGCTCCCTGATTCGCTCAAGAACGATCCGCAGATCGCGGAGCGCTTCAAACGCGAAATAGCAATATTAGCAAAACTGAGCCATCCGACGATCGTTAGCATTCTCGACGGCGGTATTTCCGAGCAGGGCGCGTTTTTTATTATGGAATTCGTCGACGGCGTCTCGCTGCGCCGAATCTTAAACACCGGCGGTCTCGAACCCGCCCACGCGCTACAAATTGTGCGGCAGCTCTGCGACGCTCTCGAATACGCGCATCAAAATAGTATTATTCACCGCGACATCAAACCAGAAAATATATTAATTAACCGCGACGGCCGCGTGCGCCTGCTCGACTTCGGCCTCTCGCGCTACACGAGCGCGGGCGAGCCGGGATTATTAACACGCGCGACGCAGGTGCTCGGCACCTTTGAATACATGGCGCCCGAGCAGCGCGAGGCTTCGCGCAGTGTCGACCACCGCGCCGATTTGTATTCTCTCGGAGTTGTTATATACGAAATGCTCACAGGCGAACTTCCGATTGGTAAATTTGATCCGCCGTCGAAACGAAATATACAAGTCGACGTCCGGCTCGATGAAGTCGTCCTGCGCGTGCTCGAAAAATCGCCCGACCGCCGCTATCAAAACGCGAGTGATATCAAAACGGAAGTCGACCGAATTGTTAACGCGCCGCCGATGCAGGAACCTCCAACTGTTACAACGCAGGCGCCTCCGGTCGCAGCCGTGCCGCCCTTCGTGCCCCCTGCGCCGTCCGCGAATATTTATAATCCTGCACCGCCGCCGATCACAACTATTTCGCGCGTTTCGTTAGCATCGAATATCTCACTTGGCCTTGCGTGTGTCGTGCTGCTCTCGATCGTTCCTGTTCTCTTGATTCCCGCCATGATGGAACACGGATTCGTTCGCGGCGAAGTCGCCGGCACTCTTGCACCGATGTTTGGCACTCTTGCATTTATAACAGGTGGCACCGCCATCGGCGCGCTCATTCAAATTTCTATAAGTAAAGAGAATCTGCTCGGCACCTATCGCGCGATCTTTGCATTAGCGGCGGCCATCATGGGCGTCATGATTGTGTTTCCCGTCATGTTCCTCATCGTTAAATGAACATTCACTGCCCCAAGTGCAACGCGCCCGTCGAAACGGCGGAATCGTCGGCCACGTGCGCGTCGTGCGGCGCCACGTTCGCCACAGGCGAGGGCAAGACGAGTGTGAGTCATGCGCCGCCGTCGGATCCGCTCATAGGTATACACATCGGTGGATGCAGAGTAATCGAACGCATCGGCACGGGCGGGATGGGAGTTGTATACAAAGGCGAACAGTTATCTCTTGGCCGAATTGTAGCTATCAAATTGTTGCCCGAGCCGCTGCGCCAAGACCCGCAGATTCGCGACCGCTTCCAACGTGAAATTTCAATATTATCAAAACTGAATCATCCGAATATTGTTGGAATTCTCGACGGCGGCCTCTCGGACTACGGCGCTTTTTTTATTATGGAATTCGTCGACGGCGTCTCGCTGCGAAAAATATTAACAGGGGGTGGCGTGTCGGCGTCGGAGGCACTTCGTATCATTCCGCAAATCTGCGAAGCGCTCGACTACTCGCACGGCGTGGGCGTCATTCACCGCGACATCAAACCCGAGAATATATTAATTGATAAGAACGGCCGCGTTCGATTATTAGATTTCGGACTCTCGCGCGTCGCGGCGCAAGACGTGCCGTCATTATTAACAAGACCCACTCAGGTGCTCGGCACCTTTGAATACATGGCACCCGAGCAGCGCGAGGCGTCGCGCAGCGTCGATCACCGCGCGGATTTGTATTCGCTCGGAGTTGTTATTTACGAAATGTTAACAAACGAGCTGCCGATCGGGCGGTTCGAACCGCCGTCGCACAAGAATATACAGGTGGACGTGCGCCTCGATGAAGTCGTGCTGCGTGTATTAGATAAATCGCCCGACCGGCGCTACCAGCGCGCGAGCGATCTGCAATTGGAAGTGGAACGCATCTCGTCGTCGCCGCACGAAACCGCGACGCCGCCCGTTATTATAAATAGGGATGCTACAAATCCGCCGAATACAACTCACACGAATGCGCCGCCGAAATCGAATATAACAGAAAAGCCGAATACACTAAGAAACGCCGTCGACTCCGTCGGCGCATTTGTAACATCCACAGCGAGCGCCGCGGCGGCGTCCGCGACCGCAGCGTTGAAACCATCGTCGCCCGGCACCAGCACCAATCCTACAAATACGACAGCGGATACGTCCATTCCCGCGGGCACACAACCGGCGGCCGCGCCGGCGTCGCTGCATCATTTTGAGATTTGGGTCGTGTGTGGATTGTTAGCCATCGCGGGGATGGTCGAGCAATCGCTTTATGAAATGGCAGCGTTAGTGATCGGGTTATTAATTATATCACATACGATTCGGCGAGGAGCCTCCATCCGAAACCAGCGCGCGCTCTGGTATTCGTTCGGCCTCGCCGCGGCGGGAAGTCTTTCGCGAGAAAACTTCGAGCGCGACGGCCGTTTTCCAATTCTATTTGATGATAATCCTCCGTTCATCTGGGCACAGAACTGGGTGATGGTTCTAGTATTCGCGATCCTTCTCGCGAAAGCTACAAAACTCTACTCTGTTATTTATAATGATCGCCGAACGTTCCCCCTTTGGTTGTTCCTCGGATTCTTATTTATCTTTTCCGTAACGACGTCGACGTGGATTCCGGCTTTCATCGCGGGAAATACCGCGATCATTATTTACAATAAATATTATTATCCAAGGCTCGTCGCGCGTGCCACGCCGGCGCCCGTATCCGGCTCGGCGGATGGAATGCAACCATTAGACGGAATGCAACAATCCGCGACGGCTCCGCGCGTGACGCGGCTCGCATGGTTCGCGCTCGGTTTCTCCATCGCCGGCGTTACAGCATTTGTACTATCCATCACCGCTCTCTTCTTAAGTCGATAATTAAAATTACAAATGAACCCGACAAACGTCTCCATCGGAATCATGTTTTTCGTCGGCGCCGGCTGCTTTGCAATCGCGGTATTGATAGGATTGGCCGCCATCGTCCGAATCTTAACAAGCGGTGGAGCGCGAACGGGTCTCGGCATTTCGTTGATTGCGACGATTATTAGTGTACTTGGCTGCGGCGCGGCAGCCCTCTCGTTTGCGCTTCTCCTACCCGGCAGGACCATTAGCAGTCGAAATATTGATTTTCCCGCGAGCCATTTCGCGCGGGCAACGCTAACCATCGATGTGCCGAGATCTCTCTGGAATGAAGAAGCGGCCAGCCGCCGTGAAGCACTCCTGCGCGACACCATGGAAGGTGTGGCAGCAGAACTCCAAGTAGTGGCTTCCGACATTGCCTCCGACTGGGGTACGTGGCAGGTTATTAACATTCAACTCAGTTCTGCAAAGTACAAGTCGGGTTCAGTGGAATTCTCGATACATTTGTCGCGGAATGAAGCGGCGAAGATTGAAGAGGCTTTAAAGAAACTACGCGATCGCGCGCGGACACTTATCAATACTTCACTGGAGAACTATCTATTAGATCCTAGCCTCACGAGTATTGGCACCATCATCACGCGGTACTAGCTGGCGACGCGACGGTCGGCGGCAAGACCTTCTCAGTCCAGTGCTGGATGATCGACATGTCGAGCACGCAAGTACTCAACATGTCAAACGTCGCTGTCTGTAAATTACAATAGTGCTCTATCATTAATCTTGCGCCTCTGTTCCGACTCGATTCACACAGCCGGAACGGGTTCAGTCGTTTGTTAACGCTTCTCGGCGAGAGCGCTCACCTGTGCACGCAAGCTGGCCAACTCGGCCTCGACCGACTCAAGTCTTGTAACGCGATCACGCAGTTCTTTGTGCTCTTCCTTCAACTGCTTGTGCTCTGCCTTCATCTTCTTAGCTTCGTTCAGTAGCATCGAGCTGAGGATGTGATACTTCACGGTGAAGGGCGCGCCCTTTTCGTCGTACACTACGAGATCGGGGAAGATCTGCGCGACCTCTTCCGCAATCAGACCATACTCCGGTGGCACACTGCTTCCTTCGGGCAGAGTCTGATCTTGCTTGTACTTGAATAGAACGGGACGCAGATCCAGCAGACGATCGGTAGAGGTACCCATGTCGCGGATGTCTTCCTTGAATCGCCTCGAAGAAGACACTGTGCCAAGCTGGCCAGCACTATCAACTAACACAGCGATTGCGTTAGCGTTCGCTGTGGTCACTCCGCGGATCCCGGCGATAAAGGTCCGGCCATGGACTGGAGCTTTACCAATACGGATTGTCTCCACATCGGCAGCCGTGCCATGGTTGTCAATCATGATGTTGTCGCCTCCTGTAGTCAAATCCTTGCCAGCCCCGGCGCCGATTGCTAAGTTGCTAGAAGCTGTTGTATTCGATGAAAGTGAGTCAAATCCGATGGCCGTGTTGAAGGCACCTATCGTGTTGGCGCCAAGCGCTTGTTTGCCGATGGCTGTGTTGTTGCTGCCTGTAGTGTTGGAATCAAGCGCGTCTTTACCGCTAGCTGTGTTGGAGTTACCTGTGGTGTTCGAAAGAAGTGCATTCGTACCGCTGGCCGTGTTGGAGAAACCTTGGGTGTTGAATACAAGCGCGCCCGAGCCAAAGGCCGTGTTTTCGTTACCAGTAGTGTTGGAAAAAAGCGCGCCCGTACCGCTGGCCGTATTGGAGGAACCGATGGTGTTGGAAAAAAGCGCTTCCCTGCCCGAGGCAGTGTTGTCGGTACCTGTGGTGTTGGAAAGAAGCGCATTCGTACCGCTGGCCGTGTTGGAGGAACCTATTGTGTTGGAAACAAGCGCTTGAAAACCGGTCGCCGTATTGTTGGAACCTGACGTGATACTCGCAAGAGCATCTAACCCGAGTGCAGTGTTGTTAGCGCCGCCCTTATTGTGCAGAAACGGTATGCCGCCTTTATAAACGCTCCCCGTGCTCAGGTTAAGTGCCTGGTCGCTGGCAGGGTTCAGTGTCACGGTATTAGTAAACCTCCCCGTTCCGTTGACCTCTAAGGCCGATGTTGGCGTCGTGGTGCCGATGCCGACATTTCCTGCAGTGTAGACCGCATTCAAGCCGTTCAATGAGAACGGCGACGCTCCCTGCGGCCCCGTTTCACCCGTATTCCCGATTGGACCCTGAGGTCCCGTCGGACCTGTCGGTCCAACGGGGCCAACCGAACCTGTCGCACCTGTATTCCCGATGGGACCCTGTGGTCCGGTAAGTCCGGTGGGGCCTTGTGGTCCGGAGGGTCCAACTGGACCACTCGCACCCGTATTTCCGGCGGGACCCTGTGGTCCAGTTAGACCCGCCGGGCCAGTATCTCCGATAGAACCCTGCGGACCTGTAGGTCCGATCGGACCCTGCGGCCCCGCGGGGCCTACGGGTCCTGTCGCACCTGTAGCTCCGGCGGGACCGTCAGGTCCCGTAAGACCCGTTGCTCCTGCAGGTCCGATGGGACCCTGTATTCCGGCAAGTCCGATGGGACCCTGCGGACCCGCGGGGCCTGCGGGTCCTGTCGCACCTGTAGCTCCGGCGGGACCTTCAGGTCCCGTAAGACCCGTTGCTCCTGCAGGTCCGATGGGGCCCTGTGGTCCGGTAAGTCCGATCGGCCCCTGTGGTCCAGTAAGACCCGTTGCACCAGTATTTCCAGTCGGTCCTTGTGGGCCTGCCGGACCTGCCGGCCCAGCCGGTCCCGTAAGACCTGTCGCGCCTGTATTCCCGATGGGGCCCTGTGGTCCATCCAGTCCCGTTTGACCCATTGCGCCAGTGTCTCCTGTGGGGCCCTGTGGTCCGGCGGGTCCAACGGGACCTGTAGCACCCGCCGTCAAGACTGGCTTCACCGACATTCGCAGCGCCGGTTCGTGTGCTGTCTTCGAGTTTTCTTTGCTGTCGAAAGAAATGGATAGACTCGATCCAGCCGATGGTGTGAGCACGACACCGAAGTTGGATTGAGGTTGATCGACCCAGTCGCGCACCAGACTAGTGATATCGATATTTACAAACTCCAGTGTGTCGTCAACACTGATGGAAATATTACTGCCCACGGCTGCGCCGAGCGCTGGCGTGTTCCCTGAATTCAGTGTGTATTCTCCCCATGCGCTCGCGACCGGCAGCACATCGAGCGACCCGGCCGCCGAGACTTTATTAATAAAGACTTGGAGTTTTGCGACTTCAATCTGCGCCCCAGTTGTTCCCGGCGGCAGGGTCGAAAGGTCGAATTGTAAAAACGCCTGGCTGCCCGCTCCCTTCAAAATGAGAGTCGTGCTCTTACCATTGTTCTTGGTCGATGGTTTGGCAGTTAAGTGGGTATCTGCGGTGAGCGTGGCGTCGCCGCCGAAAAGAAGTGTCGCAAGAGCAAAGATCGGGGTCAGCATGGCGCGAATTCTGGCACGGAGTGTGTTGGGGAAGACCAAAGCCGAACGGCAAAGGCGCCGCCCACCCTACCTTGAACGAGAGAAGCGCGATAGATGGCTTCTGAATGGGCGAAACGGGGACAGTCCCCCTTTTTACGGTCAACGATTCCGAGCGAGAGAATTCACAAGTACTTTCAAATTCGCCAACTCTGCCTCGACACTTTCAAGCCGTTCAACGCGTGCTTCAAGTGCTGTATTCTTCGCGCGCAGTTCAGCCGATTCGCTCTCGTGAATTGCCTTCAACTTCTTGACCTCGTTTATCAACATCGAGCCAAGAATGTGATACTTCACGGTGAAGGGCGCACCCTTCTCGTCATACACCACGAGATCGGGGAAGATCTGGACTACTTCCTCAGCAATCAGACCATACTCCGGCGGCACACCACTTCCGTCAGGCAGACTCTGGTCCTGCTTGTACTTGAATAGAACGGGACGCAGATCCAGCAGACGATCGGTAGAGGTTCCCATGTCGCGGATGTCCTCCTTGAATCGTCGCGAAGAAGACACGGTTCCGAGCTGGCCGGCACTATCGATCAACACTGAGATTGCGTTGGCGTTCGCTGTGGTGATTCCGCGGATCCCGGCAACGAAGGCGCGCGACTGATTTGCGGATCCAATCCGAATCGTAGCACTTTCCGCGGCCACGCCATCATTGCCAATCATGATGTTGTTACTTCCGGTGGTGAGGTTTTGGCCTGCAA
>JBJXHE010000074.1:0-21780 GCA_046160785.1 Planctomycetota bacterium | reverse complement strand
CGCGGTACGCGTCGTGTCGAGGGTGCCTGACCCCGGTCTGAACGCGATCGTGTACTACTTCCTAACCTTTCGATCGTTTTGATATTTGCCCGAATAATACGAATTGATACATCCGCATTCGCTCCAGCACTTCACGACGCCTTCCAATTTTGCATTGATAAATTCAATTTCAACCGCGGGCCGGCCGTCGTAGTGCCAACGATTAAGTCTTAATGAATCATTTGAACCGGAATATGTAGCTGAAAAATGCAGAGCACCGCCGGGATACCAGCCAATCGCCGGACCCACAAGGTTGCCGTTTTTGTAATTTACCCGAGAAGATAGAGAACCGTCTTCATAATAAAATGTCCATTCATCTTCTGGAATTGTTCCGTTTAGCATGAATCCCTTACCGTAGGTTTGGCCGGATTCATATAGCAAATGAGTATAATCCAACAGTTTTGTACTATCCGTTGCTGCGACTTTTCTTTTGTATATAAGTAGATTCTTCCAATTGTTTTCGACCGGCGGAAACATGAAAGGAAATCCAACATATTTATCGTGACCGTCAAAGTCTCCGCATGGCGGCATCCAGGGCGGGGTCAGCAAATACACAACTATCAAGAGTAGTATGACACGGAGGTTTGCACGTAGTGCTTGCATGGTTCTTGCGCCGAGGGAGTCCGGGGTCACGATATTTTAGTCTACCGCGCAAACCCCAACTTCAAATACATCGCTGCTACAATAGTCTTTCCGTCAATAATCTTTCCTGCCTTTATCATATTATCCAATTCCTTTACACTGAACTCCTTCATAACAATTTCTTCGTCGTCGTCTTTTTCCGCGCCGGTAGTATCTTTATGTAAATGATACGCAAAATATAAATGCATGATTTCTGTTGTATATCCGGGGGCGGGATAGAACGCGCAGGCCTTGCGCCATTTTTTGGCGGCGAGGCCGCATTCTTCGGCGAGCTCGCGTTTCGCGGTTGCGAGCGGGTGTTCACCGCGCTCCATGCGGCCGGCGGGGATTTCCCAAATGTGGCCGCCGCACGCGTGGCGGTATTGGCGGATTAGTAAAATTCGGCCAGGCGCGGGAATCGGCGCGAAGACGGCCGCGCCCTGGTGAATTACCAATTCGTGCGTTGCATTTTTACCATTGCGAAAACGCAGTTTCGCTCGGGCAACGTCAAAGATCCGGCCATTATAAATTTTGGTTCTAGTGAGTTCCGTGGGGCGGCCAAGTTTCGCGGGCATGGCGCCTTTGTTATCCTCCCGCGATGAATCCGTCGAACGAATCTGCCGTCAAGCCTCTTCTCACAGAGGAACAAATTCGCGCTGGCCTCGAACGCCTCGCGGGCGAGCTCACACGCGATTATCGAAATGATGAGCCGTGTCTCGTCGCGTGTTTGCGCGGATCGTTAGTATTCACGGCCGACCTCATTCGGCGAATGCCGATTCCGCTGCGCGTCGATTTTTTGCATGCGGCGTCGTATGGTAATAATACAGTTTCGTCGGGAATTGTAGAATTGCGTTTGCTGCCCGACCCGAGCGAAGTTATCAATAGACGCGTCATCTTAGTCGACGATATATTAGATTCCGGCCGCACGTTGCATTCGGCCCGCGAAAAATTGTTATCGCTCGGCGCGCGCGATGTTAAGACTTGCGTCTTCTTAGAAAAGAAGATTCCGCGCGAAAATGTTAAGAATGCGGATTATCGGTGTTTTGAGATCGGCCACGAATTCGTCGTCGGCTACGGCCTCGACTATGCGGGAATGTACAGAAACCTGCCGTATCTCGGTATATTAACATTAAGTTCGCCGGTCGCCGGCTAATTTTGATACACTACAATTCCATGAAACGCCCAGTTGACGACGACGATTTGTTAGAATCCGGCGACGGCGGTTCGGACGGCGGCAATCCGTTCGACCGCACATTTGTCGTCGAACGCGACCTCGCCGGGATACCGCTCGATCGATTTCTATCGAATGAGCTTCCCGATCTCGATCGAACGTACCTGCGACAATTAGTAAGAGAAGGGCGCGTTCGCGTCGACGGCGTTCCGATGACGTCCTCGCGGCCGCTGTGGCGCAATGCCGTTGTGAACATTGCCGCGCGCCCGGACGAGGATGTTTCATATCAAAAACAGGTTGTTACAGAAATCGACGCGCCGTTTCCGATTGTTTATGAAAACGCCGATGTCGCGATTATTAATAAACCCGCGGGCGTCACGCTCGATCCGAAGCTCCTGATGGAGCGCTGCCCAACGCTTCACGCGCCGAAAGGCGATCTGCTCCGTCCGGCCGAGAAAGTCGACCGCGAAACGAGCGGTCTTGTTGTTATTACAAAAAACCTCGCAGTGTCGCGTGCGGTTCAGGAAATTTACAATTCTGAAAAAGTAAATTGTGAAGTGTTAGCGATCGTCGAAGGTTCTCCCGACGAAGATAGTTTTGTTATTAAAGCAAACCTTGGCGCCGACGAACGCCACACGGGCCGCCGCGTCGTCGACGGCGAACACGCGGAACGCGCCGAAACGGAAATTTATGTGATGGAGCGATTTGATGGATTCACGGCAATTGTTGCAAAGCCGCGCACGCACCGAACACATCAAATCCGTGCGCATTTGCAACATTTAGTACTGCCGGTCGTTGGCGATCCGTTGTACAACCACAAAGCTGAAATAACAGTTGCGCAGTTGAAGCGCGGCTTTGAACACAAGGCCGGCCACAGCGAAAAGCCCATGATCACGCGCATGGCCATGCACATTCAAAGAATACAATTCCAGTCGCCGGCGGGCGAGGCGATCGACGCAAAAGTTGATCCGCCGCGCGACCTCGACCGATTTATCAAATCGCTGCATCGTTATCGTCCGTTGCGTTACGGTCGTTAATAATAAAGCATTCTTATACAACCTAGTTTTGTGAAATTAAAAGAACGACCGACTGATTTTCGAGTGCTCGAAGTGTTACGCGAGGGATTTCCCGAGCGCCACGGCCGGCACAAAGTGTATCGAGTTACCAAATCGAAGTTTACTACAATTGAGGCCGCCGATCTGCTTGCGGCCGCCGCGGATGTCGAGAAAAGTGATATATCTTTTGCTGGGTTGAAAGACCGCCAGGGCGTTACGGTTCAATACATGTCGGTTGACGGCGGAAAGAGAATGCAAATTAACGAACCGGGTTTTACGGTTGAATTCGTCGGCGACTCCGACGCGCCCGTCGAATCGGATTGGATCGATGGAAACGCATTTGATATAACAGTTCGCGAGTTGAACGCGGAAGACATCCGTTGTTTTCGCTCGTGGAAAGTTGTAGTAAAGACGCAGGGCGTTCCTAACTATTTCGACGACCAGCGATTTGGTTCGCTGCGACACGGGCAGGGATTTATTGTTCGCGAAATGATGGACGGCAAGATTGAGTCGGCGCTCAAACGATTATTGTTATATCCGTCGCCGTTCGATCCGCCTCGCGAAGCTGCGTTCAAAGGACGCCTGCGCCGCGCGTGGGGGGAATTTGATCAATGTGTTAAATTGTGCCACGGCGGGAAGCACCTTTCGATATTTCAACATTTGGCGGAAAACCCGAAAGACTTCGCGGGCGCGTTTCGTTTTGTATCAAAACAAATCCGTTTGATACATCTTTATTCATATCAAAGTTATTTGTGGAATTTGACGGCGTCGGCCTACCTGCGCCGAAAATTAGGATCCGACAAACTTGTGATGCTGCCGACCGACGCGGGCCAGGTCGTCGCGTACACTGAGCTTCCGTATCCGCAATTCGCGGAATTATCATTAAAAACGATTCCACTCCTCGCGCCAAATGTTGTTATAAAAGATCGCGACGTGAGAGCGGCCGTCGACGAAGTATTAGAAAAACAAGAAATAACATTAAGCCAGCTCGTCGTGCCGGGAGTCGAAGGCTTCGCGTTCAAGCCTGAGGAGCGCGCGCTTATTGTTATACCGCGCCACCTGCGTGTGCTTCAGCCTGAAGACGACGAACTCAATCCGGGTTTTTATAAACTAAGAATAAGGTTCGAGCTGCCGCGCGGAAGTTACGCGACGCTCGCGGTGAAGCGTCTGTTTGCAAATGCTAAAGTTCGCGAAATCAAGCTTGAGGCTCCGGAGCCTACGACGCGAGAAGTTAGAATTCCTCCGCGCCGCGAACATAATAAATATCTAAAAGAACGCACGCCGGTCGGGCGCTCGCCGATTCGCGAGAGCGGAACGATGCCTGAGTCGATGCGTCCGCCAGAATTGCCGTTTGACAAGGAACAAAATTTCCGCGACCGGCGGCCGCGCAGTTTTAGTAAATCCTTCGATCGCGATCACCCGCGCGCACGGCCGGGCGAACGCGCTGACCGCCCGCGATTCTTTAAGAAATCATTGGATGTATCGCCAGGCCCGCCTGCGAATACAACAACTCCTCCGGATGTAACAAATCCGGCAAATCCGCCGATTATAACAAATCCAGAGGGCGCGCCGCCGGTAAAGAAATCGTATGAAGTTGAAAGGCCGGCAGCCGGCGCATCTCACGCGCGGCCGAATCTTGAGAAACAGCCATTTGATCGAAAACCATTTGATAGAAAACCGTATGGTAGTAAGCCGTATGGTAATAAATCGTACGGCAATAAACCGTATGGTAATAAATCATTTGGCAGGCCGTCATTTGGCGATCGGCCGGCTTCGCCGCGCACGGGCCCCGCGCCCGGAAAATCAAAGTTTCAAAAACGCGTGCGTCCGAGCGACGGCAAGCGCCCGCCGCAGGACGATGCGGGCGCGCCCAAAGAATAAATTAGATAACACTTGTAATTAAGTAATATTACTTTTCACCAACTCCACAAATCATCTCAACAACGAATAGGTTATGAACGACAAGTCGAATGTTAAAGTCGGCGTCATTGGCGGCTCCGGGCTTTATGAAATTGATGGAATCGAAAAGTTAAAAGAAGTGCGCGTGAAAACGCCGTTCGGCGCTCCGAGCGACGCGCTCATGACCGGCGAACTGTCCGGAGTTTCGTGCGTTTTCCTGCCGAGACACGGCCGCGGACATTTGTTAACTCCAACTGAAATTCCGTTTCGCGCGAATCTGTGGGCGATGAAGTCGCTGGGCGTCACTCATATCATTTCGCTGTCGGCCGTCGGATCGCTAAAAGAAGAAATTGTGCCCGGCCATTTTGTAGTCATTGATCAATTCTTCGACCGCACGCGCCAGCGCCCGTCGACGTTTTTCGGAAACGGAATTGTAGGACACGTGATGTTCGCAGATCCCGTTTGCAATCCTCTGCGCGGAATATTAATAAAATCGGCGCAGCAGGTCGGCGTGCCGGTTCACAACGGCGGAACGTATATTTGTATGGAAGGCCCTGCGTTTTCGACGCGCGCCGAATCGCATCATTACCGTTCGATGGGCGGCTCCGTGATCGGAATGACTAATTTACAAGAAGCGAAACTCGCGCGCGAAGCTGAAATTCATTATGCTACAATTGCGATGTCGACCGATTACGATTGCTGGCATCCGCACCACGATGACGTCACCGTCGATGCCGTTATGAAAGTGATGGCGGGAAATGTAGGAAACGCCAAAGCGCTCGTGAAGGCTGCAATTCCAATGGTAGCATCGGTCAAATGTAGTATGTGTTCGAATGCGCTTGGAAGTGCAATATTAACAAATCGCGCCGCGATTACGCGGGAGTCGGTGAAGCCATTGGAGCCAATGCTCTCGCGATATTTTCCAGATTTATTCGGGTCGGCGCGTCCGAGCCTGAGAAGCAAGCCGGCTGCGAAAAAGTCGAACATTAACAAAAAGAAACCAAACAAAAAACGTTAATACTGTTTGAGTAGTAACATGACAACACGACGTGAATTCCTGACAGGCGCCGCCGGAGTGGCGGCGGTTTCCGCGACGCCGCAGGTTTTTGCTATTGGGCGCAAAGCTACAAAAAAACTTGACGGACTCGGCGCGGTCGGAAGCGCGAATGCTTATAATCCGAAACCGGGCCATCCTAAACAATCTCCGTACAGCGCCGTTTCGCGCGCGGTCGAGCGCATGAAAGCCGGCGATCCGCCCGTGGACTCCGCGGTCGCCGCCGCGCATTTGTTAGAAGACGATCCGTATGAAACGGGCGTCGGTCTCGGCGGACTTCCGAACTCGGATGGAATTGTAGAATTGGATGCGTCGGCAATGTGCGGAACAGAGCATCGCGCGGGCGCTGTCGCGTCGCTGCGAAATATACAAAACCCGGCGGCGGTGGCGCTCGCCGTGATGCGTCGCACGAGTCATTTACTTATGGTCGGCGAAGGCGCGCTGCGTTTCGCGCGCGAACTCGGATTTAAAGAAACGGATTTGTTAACTCCCGAGTCGCGAAAAGTATGGTTGCAATGGCGCGCGGCGCTGAGCCCTAATGATAATTATCTCGAAGACAAAGAAGGCGGGCCGATCAGCGAAGCTGTTAAAATTCCGCCGCTCGGAACTGTACATATCAGTTGTTGGGACGGAAAAGGTCACGTCGGCGGATGCACGACGACGAGCGGGCTCGCGTGGAAAATTCCTGGGCGCGTCGGCGATTCGCCGATCATCGGCGCCGGACTTTTTAGTGATGATTCCGCGGGCACGGCGGGCTCGACGGGCCGCGGCGAAAGTAATATATTAATTAGCGGCTCGCACACCATTGTTGAAATGATGCGAATGGGAAAGTCGCCTGAAGAAAGTTGTACGGAAGCACTGAAGCGCGTCGCCGACACGTGTGAGAAACGGCTGCGCCGGCCCGACGGCAAGCCCGATTTTAATTTAGCGTTCTACGCGATTAATAAAGACGGCGAATACGGCAGTTCTATACTATTCGCCGAATATCGAAATGCAGCATTCGCGGTCTGCGACGCACAGGGCGCGCGTCACGAGAGCGCGGCGGTGTTGTTCCCCAAGGAACGCTAACTATCAATTCGCGGCGGCGGCGGAAGCATACATTCCGGGCCGTGTCCAAAAATGGCGACCGACGTGTTCGAATGCGCCATGCCTGGATTATACAAATCTTCGAGCGGCTTGAATTGATGATGCATCACGGCGTTCAGCATGTCTTTAGATGTAAAATCGGAGCGCCAGCCTTTTTTCGGATCTTCGCCGTGCGCGCGGTCGATCGTCGCGTAATGTAAAATTACAATTCCGCCCGGAGCTAATATTCGGCGAAAGTCTTGGAAGTAAGCGGCGATGTCGTCTCGCTCGACGTGTACCAAACAGTCGAACGACCAAATAAGGTCGATCGATTTATCCGCGACTACCGGAATGCTCCGGCCGTCGTTGAGATAGTATTCAATATTGGATATATCAGAAAAACGCTGTTTGCATAATTCTATACATTTCTCGGCGAGGTCGACGAGCACGAGCCGCGACGGATTGTATTTTAAGATTTCGTGCGTCCAGCGCCCGCCTCCGGGCCCGAGTTCAAGAACGCGCATTCCGGGTTTTAAGTAGCGTTCGAGGGTCCACTTGAGAATGTCTAATTTCCACTCGGCGTGCGGAGTCCAGACTTCGCCGAGGTCCGACCAGTCGTGTTCATGATTCCAAACGCGCTTGTTCTCGTCGCGGGTTGGCATTGTTAGTTTAATAAACGGAGTTGGCGCGCGTGAGTTGTAAACAATTTGTAAGGAATCTAGTCTATAACGGCGCGCGAAATTAGAAAACAGGCTAAACTTTGGAACCGTTGGCGGCGGGCGGCCAGCTCGGATTCGGCCAGGTTCCTGCCTCGCTCTACCCTAACACGTTTTCCATTCAATCCTGGGTTTTTGATACAGTTTCCGGCACGATTGTCGACGTAACAAATGTTGCGATTACGCGGCTGCAGTAAATTGTAATAACTACAATACATGAAAGTAACATTTCAGTCAAAGTATCCGTGTACCGACGCGGCCTGCAAGGCCGCGACCGGCAAGACGCTCGATCAGTGGTTTTCGTTATTGGACGCAAATGATGGAATCCGGAAAGGCCGGCGCGAATCTGTAAATATATTATTTGAGCCGATGGGCAAGGATACGTGGTGGTCGACGACCGCCGCCGTCGAATACGAAAAGAGTAAAAATATCAAAAAGAAGGACGGGCTTTACGAAGGCTACGGAATTTGCCCGACGAAAACGATCTCCGCGCCGGTTGATACCATTTTCAAGGCGCTGTCCGATCCAAAATTGTTAAATCAGTGGTACGGAACGAAAGTCGAAGCGAAAGTCGAGGACGGCGGAAAATTTACAACCGCCGACGGTGATTCGGGCGAATATTTAAGAGTGCGCAATAATAAAGATCTGCGCTTTACGTGGAATCATACCCATGCCACCGCTCCGACGCAGGTGGACATTACATTTATGGACAAAAAGGACAAAGCAACAATGTTGGTCAACCACTCACGCATTCAAACGCGCGCCGAAGCTGACGGCCTTCACACGGCGTGGTCGGAGGCGCTCGACCGGCTCAAGGCGCTCGTGGAAGGGAAAGGTTAAAATTACTATTCCTTCAGCGCGTCTTCGATTGCTTTTGTAAATGCGTCCTTGTCGGAATCTTCAACAATTTCGCCCTTGAACGTCCACGCGCGCGTTCCGTTTTTAGATATAACATAGGTCTGCGGTACGGACTCGCCGAGGAGTTGTAGCTTTTGCGCCGTATCGGATATATCAAAAGGCGCGATGATCGTGTGAAAAGTCGCGCCCGTTTTTGCGCGAACGCCGTTGACGCCTTCGAGCACGCGATTCTTAGCTTTTACCGGATCGCTCGTTTCAGGATCGAAGTTGTCCCACGCGACACCGATGAACTCGACTCTCCCCGCGTACTTTGTTGCCATTTCGGCGAAGTACGGAAGTTCGTCGACGCACGGGCCGCACCACGTTGCCCAATGATTAATAACAAGCGGTTTCCCCTTTGGTTTTAACAATTCTGCGAGTTCGCCGGGCGTGGATGTAAAAATAACTTCGGAAAGAGTTGTAGCGTTTGGCGCGGCCGCGCTGGCCGTTTTCGCCTCCGGCGCGCGCGTGCATCCAAACGCAGCTATTAGAGAAATAGTAATAAAACCGGCGCCGAGTATTTTTGCAATCATGGGACTTTATCGTATTGAGTATTATTGCTCTATATTTTATAAATAATAAGGGCGGCGCCCGAATTGTAAAACCGGCGCCGCCCCGAAGGAAAAGATTACAAAAAGATTATTGCTTGACTTTGTCAGCCTTCTTCGAGCGCTTGATGCTGCAGCCCTTCGGAGAGGTTGTTGTCGTCGCGGGAGCCTTGCCGCCGATCGAGGCGTCGAGGGCGTCGCGAAGATAATTCTTTTCGAATTTCGCGGAGGCGTCGGCCGACTTCATATCATTAATCTGACCGGTGTACGCGATCTTTCCATCGGTTCCGATAACAAATATATCAGGTGTCGTTTCGCCGCCGAACGCGTCGGCCACTTTATGGTCGGCGTCGAGGAATACATCAAAATTGAGTTTGTTCTCTTTATGATATTCCGCGATGCTCTCCGCGTTGTCGGTGCGCTTGCCGTCGGAGTGGTCGGATTTATTTGAATCAATCGAGACTACAACTACGTTTTTGGAACTGTAGTCTTTGGCGATTTTTGATAATTCCGCGTCCCACGCGCGCGACCATGGGCACGTGTGCGCCCAAAAGTTAACAACAACAATCTTATCTTTCTTTTCGCCACGGAACGACGCGAGCGTGCGATCCTTGCCGTCGAGCGTCTTGACCGTGAATTCAGGCACGGCGTCGCCGGCCTTCAGGCGGGTCTTTTCTTTCTTGCCTTCGGCGCGATCCTGGATCGCGACGAATGATACTAATGCTGCGGACAGGAGAAGTAGTGATTTCATGGTATTGGGACTTCGGGGTTTGAGCGGCGGTGCCGCCGTGAACAAATAACTTTAACGAATCTACGGTTCCCTGAGAATGCTGTACGGGGTGATTTTCGTCGAACGGGTGCGCGGGGGAGGTGGAGAAGGGGGGTAGGGTCTAGGGTCTGGTCTTGCGAACGGCTCGCTCGAGAAAAATCCCAGCCCACGCCAATATTACAGTTGCCATTTGAGTTAAATTATTAATTCCGTGCAGCATTCCAAAACGCGACCGTTCTGGCGACGTGACGCCGTCGTCGAAACCCGATCTTCCGACTGCGGTGCGCAGATTTGTTATTTCTGGAATGAGATAGAATCGTTCAATCAGCGCAATCAATAGTATCAATAACGAAACGGCTCCGACGGCGCGGTTCACTTTTTGTGAAATATTCAATTCGGTCTGGCGCGCGAGCGTCGCGAACAGGATCGTCACGCCGAAAATCAAATTTACAAAATTGGATATGTAAATAAGGGGGCCGACGATCTCGCCCGCGTCAAAGCGCGGATGATCGGAAAACCCGGGGACGCGGTTGAACAGCACGCGCGCGAACACGAAAAACGCGGTGCCGCCGCCCGCGATGAGTACAAATTCCGCGGTGATGGCGGCGTCGCGGAGAGACTGAATAACAGTTGTGGGGCGGGTGGAAATCACGGTTCGTGGCAATTGAATAACAAAACGGGATGTCGCGCGTACAGTAACATCGAAACCATCGGAATTCGCGAATCTCCCATTCATAGGTTTTTTCCTGCGATGAAAATCACGACAAGCGCCCGCGTCCGCGCCGGATTGAGTCTTAGTATCGCCGCTGCAGCCGTTTTGTTATCACCGGTTTTGTGTAGTATCGTTCAGGCGTCGCCGCGCGCTGAGGATCCGAAGGCGCTGACCGCCCAGGCGCGAGAGGCCGTGAAAGCCGGCGATCATACAAAAGCGCGGGAATATTGCATTGCGGCCGTCGAGCAGGCTCCTGAATCGTTAGCAATCCGATTGGAGATTGCACAAATCGCAGAATTAAGAAAGGACGCATGGCTCGCGCGCGAGCACTACGGCGAAATTGTTAATTCAGCCGAACGCGCGGCGAAACTTAAAGAAAAACTGATCGACGAAGACGCGAAAGCGGCGCGCGACGCCGGCGCAAAAGTTAAATCAATGCAGGACGGCTACGCGCAGTCGCTTGGCAAATCATTAAAAACGTACTCCGATTCGATTCTTAAAGTTGCGCGATTTGCTAAGACTCAAAAACACTGGCGCTACGCGGGCGACCTCGCGCGCCTTATTAAAGATATGTTCGACCACACTCCGGGCGTGCTCGATCCAAAGGATCCGCGCCAGGTGGAGTCGGGGAAAATATATAATGAATCTGTACAAAAACGCGGCGAAGACAAACCGGAATCGGACAAGTTGCGCGCCGACGTTTCCGACGCCGTCGCGGCGCTCGCGAAGGATTTAACAAAACTCGCGGAGCATTCGGCGGCCGTTTATGAAGAAGTGCGCGGGCCGTTTGCGCGGCGGCGCGCAATATTACCTTTGGGAATTTTAGTATCACTCTCGAACGATCCCGGCGGAAATGCAAAGAAACTGGAAGCACTCTGGGCGCGCGCGGCGGAGATCGAACCGAGTGTTAGCGTTAAACTTCGTCTTGCTAATGATGCGAGCCGGTTTACGCTCACGCTCAACGGAAAAGAAATTGCGAATGCTAAGACTAGGACAGACGTATCGGGTTTCGGATATTATCGCGAAATCGAAGTGCAGCTTTTCCGCGAACTTAACTATATCGGATTCTACGGCCACGAAATTACGGGAGGTTCAAAGAAAAAACAGGGCGACAGCCGCTGGATGTCGCGCGTTTGGGTTTTAATTGATATTCCGCTCAATGATAAAGATCGGATCACTACAGATGCGACGTGGACGAGTTTAACAAAACCGCCGGTCGGCTGGGATCTGACCCCGCTCGGAGCTTTTATTGAATTTCCGATATCGTCGATCGGCGGCGCGGATTTTTGGGATTACGAAAAAACTAAAACATGGAAGGGCGAAACGCTTGCGGGCGACCCCGCGGATTGCTGGATTCGAAAGGCGTTCGATCTGCCTGGCGGAATCGCGTTGAAAGCGCCCGAGAAGGCGGCGCCGGTTCCGGCGGAATCCGACGCGAAGTAAACAATTTATTTGATGACTAATTCACCCGGCGTTTGAACTCGCGGCCGGTGCAGGCGAAACTCGCCGCGCGATGACTGCAAAATTCCGAACATTTCCCGACGATTATCTTTCGAGCCCCGACAACGCCGAGCAGCGAGTCTTAGCATTTTGGGCGAAAGCTAACGTTTTCGGCGAACAACAAAAACGCCATTTAGATAGAAAGCCATTTGTATTTTTTGAAGGGCCGCCGACCGCGAACGGGAAGCCCGGCATTCATCACGTTTTCGCGCGCGCGATCAAAGATACAGTTTGTCGCTACCAGTGGATGATGGGCGCGCGCGTCGAGCGCAAAGCGGGCTGGGACACGCACGGATTGCCCGTCGAATTGGAGGTTGAAAAAAAGTTAGGAATCTCGGGCAAGAGACAAATTGAACAAATCGCCGGCTCGAAGGAAGAAAGTATTGCTAAATTTAATGAACTTTGTAAAGAAAGCGTTTTTACATATTTGACACAGTGGCGCGAGCTCTCCGAGCGCATGGGCTATTGGCTGGATTATGATCATCCGTATGTAACCTTTGAGCCACGATATATCGAATCCGTCTGGTGGCTCTTTTCAAGATTCCACGCAAACGGATTATTAGAAAAGCGATTTAAGGTAATTCCCTACTGTCCGCGCTGCGGAACGGGCCTTTCGAGCCACGAGGTCGGGCAGGGATATAAAGATATTCAGGATCCGTCGGTGACGGTGCGGTTTCCGTTAGTTAGCGATCCGTCGACGTCATTATTAGTATGGACGACGACGCCGTGGACGCTTCCGAGCAATGCGGGCGCCGCCGTGCATCCGGAAATGGAATACGTAAAAGTAAAATCGCCGAAACACGCGGGAGAGCAGTTTTGGTTATTAAAAACGCGATTGGAGGCCGTGATTCCCAATGCGGAAGTGTTAGAAACGAAGCAGGGCCGCGAGCTCGCCGGATTGCAATATTCGCCGCCGTTTACATTAGCCCACGTTCCCGACTTGCGTCCCGACGCGACAAAAGTAAATAAACAAAAAATCCATACCGTATTGACGGGCGAATTTGTTACATCGGAGGACGGAACCGGAATTGTACACATGGCACCGTGCTACGGCGCGGATGACTATGAACTCGGCGAACGCGAAGGGCTGCCCATTTACGCGGCGGTTGGCCGCGACGGAAAATTAGCAATCGACGTCGGCCGCGCGGAGAAGGGTACGTTTTTTAAAGATGCCGACGCGGCGCTCATGACGGAATTAAAAGAAAACGGAAAATTGTTCGCGCGCTCGACGACGCAGCATAGTTATCCATTCTGCTGGCGGTGCGACACGGCATTGTTATATTACGCTTCGCCGTCGTGGTTTTTGAAGACTACAGCTTATAGCGAAAAGATGGTTGCTAAGAATAGAGAAATCCGCTGGGCGCCGCCGGAGATCGGCAGCGGGCGGTTCGGCGAATGGTTAGAAGGCAATATTGATTGGGCCGTGTCGCGCGATCGTTACTGGGGAACGCCGCTTCCTGTTTGGGAATGTGAAGAATGCAAAACATTTGATGTGATCGACTCGATCGAAACATTAAGAAAGCGCGCGACGACACCGGTTCCCGAATTGTTTGATCCGCATAAACCCGCGATCGATCATATCAAAATCAAATGTAATAAATGTAATCGTGAAATGGAGCGGTCGCCTTCGGTCGTGGATTGTTGGTTCGACTCCGGCGCGATGCCGTTTGCACAATTCGGTTATCCGTTTACGGAAGAGGCGCGAAAACACGTCGCCGACCAATTCCCCGCGAATTTCATAGCGGAAGGCCTCGATCAAACGCGCGGCTGGTTTTATACACTTCACGCGATTGCTACATTTCTGACTTGCTACGATAAAGATCGTAAGTATCAAAATAACGCGCTGCCGCTGCCGGCGGCGTCGGCGTACCGCGCGTGCGTTGTAAACGGGCTCGTGCTCGACGCGATGGGCCAGAAAATGAGCAAACGCCTCGGCAACGCCGTGAATCCGTTCTTGGCCATGCAACAAAACGGCGCGGACTCGGTGAGGTTATTATTATTAGGATCTGGCGCGCTTCATCTGAATCGAAGGTTTGATCCCGATTCGATGTCGTCGATTCGCAGGCAGGTCATATTACCGTTAGCGAATTGTTTACAATTTTTCGCGACGTACGCGAACGAAGCGAATTTTGACATTTCGCGGCCGGTTGCGCGCGAATCGTTAACGTTGCTCGACCGCTGGATTCGCTCGCGTGCATTTTCGTTAGCGAAGGAAGTGGGCGAGTGTTTTGAAAACTTCGATCTTCCCGGAGCGGTTTCCGCGATTGGTAATTTTGCCGAGGCGGAATTGTCGAATTGGTACGTTCGGCGAAATCGTAAACGATTTCAGCTTGGAGCCGGCGACGATCTCGCCGCCGGATTAAATACATTGCGCGACGTGCTCGGCGTCGCCGCGCGCTGCCTCGCGCCGCTCGCTCCGTTCGCGTCAGAAATGTTATGGCATCGTTTACATCCCGAGGGGCAAGATCCTGAATCCGTTCATTTACAACAATTCCCATCGTTAGAAATGGCGCGGAAAGCCGACCTCAATTCCGATCTGGAAGAGAGCATGCACGCGGTTCTTATTGCTACAAAACTTTCGCGGGCTATCCGCGAGAAGAATAAGATTCGGAATACAATTCCGCTCGCGAATGTTAATGTTATCGTTTACGCGAGCCCGGAGCTTTCCGCCGCGCAGCTCGAAAAATATAAAGAATTGTCCGCGCTCCTCGCGGAGGAAGCTAATGTTGACGCGGCGTTGTTCGCGGGGCAGTCGGCGTCGCCGGCGAAATTGAAGGGAAAGCCTAATTTCCCCGTGCTCGGAAAACGTGCGGGTAAAAAGATGAAATTGATACAGTCCGCGATCGAATCGATGGATTCAAATTCATTACAAATACTGTCGTCGGGCGGCGGCGTTTCTATAATAATCGAAGGGGAGGCTTTTCGTTTAGATCCAAACGATGTAACAATTACGTCGGAGGCTGTTATGGGACTTGTTAATGAAAAAGAATCGAATATTGAAGTTTTTATGAATATTGAGATTGATGATGTCCGCCGTTCTCGAGCGTTCGCACGAGAGGTTGCGAGCGCCGTGAATCAAGCGCGACGCGACGCGCAATTCCGCCTTTCGGATCGTTGTCGGATTTCAGTAGTTGGATCCGATGCGGCGCGGCGGGTGATTTCTGGAATTGAATTTCAGAATGGAATGGCGCGCTGGCTCGACGATCTACGCGCTTCGGCGATTGAGATTGCGAACAACGACGGCGGGCCGTGGCAAAAGGCCGAACTCCTCGACGGCGAAAGTATAGAATTCCGCATCGCGAAAGTTTGAACGCGGAGTTAACAAATAAACGGCTTGAAACCTTGGGAGTTGTAGAAGATAGTTCGGTTGCTCTCTGCGTCGTGCGTGATCTAGCGATTACGCCGTTGAACCTATAAAAAACTATTGGGATCCGACCGTGCCCGGGATTTACCGGGGCGGGGATCCCACGTGAACTCAGGGTTCACGGTACCACGCTGCACGGCGAAGGCGGAGAGCGGCGCTCTGCAATGCAGGGCGTTTTTTATAAAAACCGCAACTTAATATTAATATTAATAGTGGAACTAACGTGAGACTTTGGTTTATTGTTGTATTGTTCGTTGGGCTTCTGGGCGCGCTCGGTTTTGTTATATATTATCGAGTTTCGAAGCCTGCCGATGCCGCGGAAAAAAGCAGTAATATTGAAAGGGGAGAAACGCCTGCCGTGCCGAGCGCCGGCGATTCGAAGCCCGCGCCGCCCAAAGCTACAGATCCGTCAGTCCCTGCGGTTCTAAAGAGGTCGGCGCTCGAAAAAGCCATCGCGGACGCCTCAACCGCAGCGCATCGCGGTGACGCGGCCGCGCAAGCTCGTGCGCTCACGGGCGGGTTGGAGTCTATTTTCCAAGCGGGGGAGCCGAATGCGTGGCGAACCGGCGAGCCGCTTTTGGAAGCGCTGCGCTCCGTGAACGAGAAGCTTTGGTATCAATCGACCGGAAAATTTCGGTGTGTGCAGCAAAAACCCGCGGCGCTCGCGAAGGTAATTGCAAATTTAACAAAACAGACGCCGCCGGTGCACGTTGGAATCGGATTATTAGCAAAAATGAACCGGCTCGCCGACCCTAATATTGTTCCAGGACATAAAGATTTGCGCGTGCCTATCGATTCGCTGTCAATTCGCGTATTTACAAAAAGTTATTCTTTAATTTTATATTTGGGCGATTATGCGCTCGACGTTTTTCCGATTGGGATCGGAAAACCCGAGACTCCAACGCCGATTGGTAAATTTGAAATTGTTGAAATACAACATTTGGATAAGTATAAACGCGAAGCGACGCGCTGGGTGCGCCCCGAGGACGGAAAAGAATTGTATTATGGCGATGCTGAATATCCGTTTGGCCGCCGATTCTTAAAGTTCGCGCCTCCCGTCGAACATTATGGTATTCACGGAACCGATCGCGACGACGCTGTTGGCAATTCCATCTCGCACGGATGTGTAAGAATGTTTAATTCAGACGTGGAAGTCTTAGCAAGTTTCCTCGATCCCGCGATGGCGCCGCGTATTTCTGTAGTCATCGAATAGCCATTTTGAGGGTCAAACGAGTTGTCGGCCGGTTTGAAGGATCAACCCCGAATTGGGCGGGGCAGCGCGGCCAAGTTTGAGCGGCCGCAAAAAAGCAGTTTCGAGTTGCGCTGTAAGTGCTTATTTTGCTGTGAATTGCGACGCTAACATAATTTTGAAGACGACGGGCTTGACAGTCTCCGCGCGCCCGATACTGTCTCCCGCCCCATTAACGGGAAGACGGTTCGACAAAACGGCCGTCTAGTGGTTCTCAAACAAAGCCTTGATCCGAAAAAGTCGGAAAGGGCGCGTTTGTTATGGATTACGGATCTTTTCGGTTTGATTTGGTCGTGGGTTCTAGCGCCGCTGAATAAGCACCGTCGGAACTGCGTCGTCGACTAAATCGAAATTGATGCGTGTCTGGTTGCCGTCCACGATGTGGCTGGCTTCGTCACAAACTAATGATCTTTGAATTTTAGGTTGGCCCTTCCAAGTAGCCCGTATGGGCATACTTATTTAATTTTAATGCTTGTAACCCCCTGAGATTAACGACTCAGGGACAAGCAAATTCCGACAGGAATTGACCTCTTCTAGTTAATTTAGATGTTTGAAGGCAGTTGAGACTTGTTCTTAATTTCCTGAGAACTCTTATTTATTAAATCTATGAAGGGTTTGATCCTGGCTCAGAGCGAACGTTGGCGGCGTGGATCAGACATGCTAGTTGAACGAGAATCCAGGGGCAACTCTGGTAGTAAAGTGGCGAAAGGGCGAGTAATACGTGATCAACCTACCTCTTAGACGGGGATAACAGCTGGAAACGGCTGATAAGACCCGATGAGCCGAAAGTGAGGCATCTCATTTTCGGGAAACGGTTGGGCTCTTCGGACCTTCTGCTAAGGGAACGGATCACGACCTATTAGTTAGTTGGTGAGGTAACGGCTCACCAAGACTGTGATGGGTAGCCGGCCTGAGAGGGTGGTCGGCCGCATTGGGACTGAGACACGGCCCAGACTCCTACGGGAGGCAGCAGTCGAGAATCTTCCGCAATAGGCGAAAGCCTGACGGAGCGACGCCGCGTGAAGGATGAAGGCCTTCGGGTTGTAAACTTCTGTCACTCGTTATGAATGATAAAGTGTTAATAGTACTTTATTTGACCCAGGCGAGAGAGGAAGCACCGGCTAACCCTGTGCCAGCAGCCGCGGTAAGACAGGGGGTGCAAACGTTGCTCGGAATCACTGGGCGTAAAGCGCACGTAGGCGGTCTCGTAAGTCGGGTGTGAAATCCCACAGCTTAACTGTGGAACTGCGCCCGATACTGCGGGGCTTGAGGATGGGAGGGGAGAGCGGAATTCCAGGTGGAGCGGTGAAATGCGTAGATATCTGGAGGAACACCGGTGGCGAAAGCGGCTCTCTGGTCCATTCCTGACGCTGAGGTGCGAAAGCTAGGGGAGCAAACGGGATTAGATACCCCGGTAGTCCTAGCTGTAAACTATGGGCACTAGGTAGAGGGATACTATGCGTCTCTTTGCCGGAGCTAACGCGTTAAGTGCCCCGCCTGGGGAGTATGCTCGCAAGGGTAAAACTCAAAGGAATTGACGGGGGCTCACACAAGCGGTGGAGCATGTGGTTCAATTCGACGCAACGCGAAGAACCTTACCCGGACTTGACATGTATAGATTAGGCGGCGGAAACGTCGCTAACACCCGCAAGGGCGGAATATGCACAGGTGCTGCATGGCTGTCGTCAGCTCGTGTCGTGAGATGTTGGGTTAAGTCCCGTAACGAGCGAAACCCTTGCCCCAAGTTGCGACCGGGTAAAGCCGAGCACTCTTTGGGGACTGCCGTTGTCAAAACGGAGGAAGGTGGGGATGACGTCAAGTCATCATGGCCTTTATGTCCGGGGCTACACACGTGCTACAATGGCCGGCACAACGGGTTCCGAGGGCGCAAGCCGGAGGCAATCTCTTAAAGCCGGTCTCAGTTCGGATTGGAGGCTGCAACTCGCCTCCATGAAGCTGGAATCGCTAGTAATCGCGGATCAGCTACGCCGCGGTGAATATGTTCCTGAGCCTTGTACACACCGCCCGTCAAGCCACGAAAGCTGAGAGCACCTTAAGTCGCTTGCCTAACCGAAAGGAAGGCGGCGCCCACGGTGAGCTCGGTGATTGGGACTAAGTCGTAACAAGGTAGCCGTAGGGGAACCTGTGGCTGGATCACCTCCTTTCTACAGGATCACAGTAGAGCCGAACACGAGACGATTGGACGATTTTTCTAAAAATAGAGAACGTCTGGTCTATCAGCTCGATGTTCAGCATAGACCAAACGAGCTATGCGGAAGGGCCGACCTTATTTTTATAATTTTCGTCTGTCGTAAGTGCGTAACTTGCTACTTCCAGCGATCATGCTTGCGCGCAATCGCCGGGCGGATTTGTAGTGAACCTGTTTCACGGTGTCCGTCCAACGACGTATTTGCGCCCATAGCTCAGTTGGTTAGAGCGTACGCCTGATAAGCGTAAGGTCAGTGGTTCAACTCCACTTGGGCGCACCAGTTCCTATGTTTACGGCCTATCAATGTTCACTGATCATTCAATGTTCACTGATCAATCGGGGGCGTAGCTCAGCTGGTAGAGCGTCTGGTTTGCAACCAGAAGGTCGTGGGTTCGAGTCCCTTCGCCTCCACCAAGTCTCGATCACGCATGACGCGACGAAAAAATATTAAAAAAACTCTAGCTAATACTGATTAGCTAGCAAACACAGAACAACAGCCTCCTCGGAGGCAGCACATGACAGAATATCTGTTTTGTGTGTTCGCTCTTTGACAACTAGGTGTGGAAAGTGGGTATAGCAACAAAACATGAAGCCAGCTGGCTGACTGTTTGAGTATCCAGAGCAATCTGGGTCCTCGAGTAGTTCGGCTGTGTTGGATTTCTGATACAATTTTGCTCTTAGTTAACTTGTTAATTAACTTTAATGATTAACTGTAGAGCGCTTTAGTACCAATGTATTCATATATTACCCCTTAAATGCTTTGTGCTGATGAGTGTAGAAAACGAAAGTTTTTTATACTACTCAGTGCAAGACGAAATTTAAAAGACTAACTTAATATTAAGTGGTCAAGCTACTAAGGGTGCACGGTGGATGCTTGGGCGTCAAGAGCCGATGAAAGACGTGGCCAACTGCGAAAAGCCTCGGGAAGTCGCGAGCAGACTGTGATCCGAGGATATCTTAGATTCGGAAACGAACCACGGATGATTCTGTGGTATCGATAGTTGAATCCATAGACTATCGAAGGGAACGGGGGGAACTGATACATCTCAGTACCCCTAGGAATAGAAAGAAAACTCGACTCCCTCAGTAGCGGCGAGCGAACGGGGATCAGCCTAAACCGATTACATGCCAAGCTCGAGAGCGTTGTGTAGTCGGTGTCGTGGGACCTACACTGCATTACTCGAAATGCAGGCAGAGTTACAAAGTTATGACTTAGCAGAAGAACCTGGAAAGGTTTCCCGTAGAAGGTGATAGGCCTGTACGCGAAAAGTCATGACCTCTGGTAGGTATCCCAAGTAACACCCGCCTCGTGAAAACGGGTGCGAATCTGGGAGGACCACCTCCTAAGGCTAAGTACTACTTGACGACCGATAGCGTAATAGTAGCGCGAGCGAAAAGTGAAAAGAACCCTTTCTAAGGGAGTGAAATAGTACCTGAAACCGTGTACTTACAAACAGTGAGAGGGCCATGCCGCAAGGCAAGCCTGATCGCGTGCCTTTTGCATAATGATCCGGCGAGTTGCTTTATATGGCGAGGTTAAGGAGCTAAGCTCCGAATCCGAAGCGAAAGCGAGTGCGAATAGCGCGTCTAGTCATATGGAGCAGACCCGAAAACGGTCGATCTATCCATGGTCAGGTTGAAGCGGAGGTAAAACTCCGTGGAGGACCGAACTGTTGTATGTTGAAAAATGCTCAGATGAACTGTGGATAGGAGTAAAAGGTTTATCAAGGCCGTAAATAGCTGGTACTCCCCGAAATAGCTTTAGGGCTAGCCTTGTGTATATTTTCTTACGGGGGTAGAGCCACTGATCGGGTTTAGGGGCCCACCAGGCTACCTTACCTAGTCAAACTCCGAATACCGTAAGAATGACCACAGGAGTCAGAGCGTGAGGGATAAGCTTCACGCTCAAAAGGGAAACAGCCCAGACCGTCAGCTAAGGTCCCCAATTCTAACTTAGTGTATCAAAGGAAGTGGAACTGCTAAGACAGCCGGGATGTTGGCTTAGAAGCAGCCATCATTTAAAAAGTGCGTAACAGCTTACCGGTCGAGCAGTTCTGCGCCGATAATGAACGGGACTCAAGTTAGAAACCGAAGCTACGGGATCAAGAGAATCGTTGATTCTTTTGTTCGGTAGGGGAGCGTTCTGCTATAGGATGAAGGGAGACGGAAACGACTCCTGGACGAAGCAGAAGTGATTATGCCGGAATAAGTAGCGAGAAAGTGAGTGAGAATCTTACTCGCCGTAAACCTAAGGTTTCCTGGGCAAGGTAAATCCGCCCAGGGTTAGTCGGTCCCTAAGGCGAGGCTGAAAGGCGTAGTCGATGGGCAACGGGTTAATATTCCCGTACCGCACGTTTTCGTTATCACCAATGGGGTTTGGAAAGTGGATTGTTAGCCTACCGATAGTCGTGTAGGTGAAAGCAAAGGGAGGTGCTGTAGGCAAATCCGCAGCATCAGCCTTCCGATGCGAGACGAGCTCCTTGTGGGCGAAGTAACATGAAGGTTTCCCAAGAAAATCCTCTAGGGAGAAGACGTGCGACCGTACCTAAACCGACACAGGTGGGTGGGGTGAATATCCTAAGGCGCTCGAGTGAACCATCCTGAAGGAACTAGGCAAATTAGCTCCGTAACTTCGGGACAAGGAGCGCTCCCTATTGTTCATAGCATTGGGGAGCCGCAGAGAAATGGGACTGCCGACTGTTTATTAAAAACACAGGTCTGTGCTAAGTCATGACGACTACGTATACAGACTGACGCGTGCCCGATGCCGGAAGGTTAAGGGAAGTGGTAAGCCGCAAGGCGAAGCTACGAACCGAAGCCCCGGTGAATGGCGGCCGTAACTATGACGGTCCTAAGGTAGCGAAGTTCCTTGTCGGGTAAGTTCCGACCCGCATGAATCGCGTAACGAGTGG
>JBJXHE010000073.1:0-44804 GCA_046160785.1 Planctomycetota bacterium | reverse complement strand
GGCGATCTCGACGGCGACGGGAAGCTCGACGTGGTCTTCGCGACCGGATTTGTTTTGAGGCCCGACAAACAGGAACCTCACATTCCACAAATCCAAATGAACCGCTCGAGCGGAATTGGAAACTTTAAGTTTGAAGACGAGGCGGCGGCAAGGCTTCCTAAAGACTTCGCGGTGCAGGCGGGAATGGTTGCCGTATTTGATATGAACTGCGACGGCGCGATGGACATTGTCTTTGCACAAATGGGCGGGCGGCCCGCGCGATTATTATGGAATGACGGAAAAGGTAAATTTACAGAAGCGGATTCTGAACATTTCCCGAATATTGCAATGTCGTCACCGTCGGTCGAAGCGGGCGACGTCGACAACGACCGAGATCTCGATCTCGTCTTCGGCGATCATGATAAAGTGACGCGATTATTTATAAACGAAGGCAACGGTAAATTTACCGATGCGACGGACGCGCGCATGCCCAAAATTACCATTCCCGTCGCGCAGGACGCCACATTCATGGATATTGATAATGATTTTGACTTAGATCTCGTCGTTCTCGGAAAGCACAAAAACGGCCAGAATTTATTTTTGAACGACGGCAAAGGCAATTTTAGCGACGCGACAAAATCATTAAATTACGCGGGAAGCGACAATAATTATGAAGCGGAGTGGGCCGATTTGGATAATGACGGCGACGTCGACGCGTTTTGGGTTTCGATGGACGGCTACACGGAAGGCGCGTCGAAGAATTTACTTAAAGAAACGGGAAACTTAGCATTCGAACATTCGATGAAATGTATCGAAGGCCACAACAACGACGACGACAACGAAATTACTTTTATCGACGTCAACAACGACGGCCTGCTCGACGTGATCGACGGATCGTTAGCATTTCGCACCGAGAAAGTTTATATCACATCCAAGGATTTTAAATTTACATTCTCCGATTGTTTCGGCGGCAAACGCGATCCGTCGTGCGACGGCGCCGCGGGCGATTTCGACGGCGACGGCGCGATTGATTACGTTTCGTGCGTCGGGGAGTCGGGCACCGGAAATAAGTTATATAGGAATACCGGCCCGAAAGATACAGTTGCGCCGAAGATTCTGGGAGTGGGGTTGCCTAAAACTATTTCGCTTTCCTCGATAGTGGGTTTTGCAGTCCACGCGTTTGTGCAAGATTCTTTTTATGACGACGGAAAAGATGCGATCAACTGTTATATCATATTTCAGGCAGACGTTCCTTCACTAAAAGAGCCACAATTTATAAAAATGCGCGGTATGGGCGGCCATCTTTTCCGCCGCGACGTGGGCGTCTCACAATACGAAGAGCTGCGGGAAGGAATGACAGTCGAAATTACAATTCAGGCGATCGACGCGTCGAAGAATGAGTCGCGATCGACGCCGGTTAAAATTAAACTCACCAAATAATTAATATTTGCGTTTATCGCCAAGCACCTCGTGCGTCGGCGTGAGCCGGTCGCGCGCGTCTTCTTCTAATAATTCGATTCGCCCGCGCAGATGGCGCACGGAGTTTTCGAGCGCGTACACGATCACTAAGAATCCCGCGAGCGGCGGCACAATAAAAATATAATAATCTTTCGGAAAACCTTTCGCGGAACCGTACGCGAGCGGTATCGCGATGAGGATCGCTCCCGCAATGAAGGCGTTTCGCAGGTAATTCTTTTCGTTCGTTTCGGGAGGTACTTTAACCATAACGTCTAGAAACCCTGGTTTATTGTTAGCTGCGTTTTTACAAAAGCAGCGATCGTGTTTGCAACGATTTCTGCCTTTCCATCAAAAAAATGTCCGGCGCCTGCAATGCCGGCGATCTCAATTTTAGTATTGTCTCCCACCGCCGCGCGCACGTCGGCCGGCGATCCGAAGACGTCGTCTTCGCCCTGAACGATCACAGTTGGTTTTGTACAATTGCGAACGAAGGCGACATCGTACGCGCGAACCGGAAAGCCCATCGCGCCCAAAATAACCATTCGCGGATCGTCGATTCCAACTTGAAACATTTGTATCGATCCGAACGAATAACCGATTCCTACCATTCGTCCACAACCGTATTGATGCATCGCGTCGACCGCGGCGAGCACGTCAAGATGCTCGCCTCCCCCGCCCTGAATCCCCTCCGACCGGCCGACGCCGCGAAAATTAAAACGTAATACATCTATTCCAATCGCTGCAAGCGCTTTCGCCGTTCTGTAAATATTCGTATTGTGCATCGTGCCGCCGCGCTGCGGATGCGGGTGCGCGACGACGGCGCCAATCTTACCCATTCGTACAGTGTTACTTTGCGCAACACTACTATTCGCGCCCGGCTCCGCAGGATCGAGGAGCGCCTCGAGGCGCCCCGCGGGGCCGGCCAATTCAAAATGTAAACTCACGAATCGGTAAAATTAATAATGCGTAAAACTAAGATTACGTATCGTAAACATTACTTATCATTGGGGGCCGCCGGTTGCGCCGGCTTCGGCACGGCGGTGCGGCGTATAAACGTCATCGAATCGTCGGCCCCGCGCGAGATTCTTAGCTTTTGACCGATTTCGGGCAGACCAATAAAGGTTATAACTCGCTCTTCGATCGTTCCCGCCACGTCGGGTTTCAGCACGCCGCCGGGATTACTAAATCCAAAAACGTCTTCGAGCCGCAGGCGGTTCGTTTCAGTAATGGTGTAGCGTTTCATCGAACCCGTGAAATGATATGTCCATTCGTCGGTGCCTGGATCTTTTGTAGTAACCACCGCGTTAATAGATATACAACCTTCGCGCACGAGCATGTAGCCCGACCAGCGCAGGACCGTTCCGAATTTCGGATTTTGAAAATCAAACACTTCCCAGAGCCCTTCGATCTCGCGCTCGATCCGATCCTTTTCCGACTCGACCTTCGCCTTCTCTTTCTCCGGCGTTTTGGGCTTTGGTGTAAATGGATTTTGCGCCGCAAATGCAAGCGCGACGATCGCAACAATTGGAGTTACAAATAGCCATTTCATGGGAGAGTTCCTCGCGGGCGGAATGGTAGCAGCTCGCCGGCCGAAACGAGCGCGTCGATCGGCGGTTTTCGGGCGTACCATAGATTACGAATACACATGCCAACACTACTAACGACCGCCCTCGTGGCCCTTCTTGCAACAATCGCGGCGCCGCAGGACGACGGAATTTTAAAGGATAAGAAACCGGTTACTACAAAACTGACAGCGCCGAAAGCGGCCGTTCCCGCGGGAACGCAAACGTTAGTAAACGTCGAATTCGCCATCGAAGATCATTGGCATATTTATTCTCCGGAGCCGCAGGATGCGTCGCTTCCAACGGTGATCACACCCAAATTTCCCGACGGGTTTGCCGCCGGAGATTTTGTTTGGCCGCAGGCTAAGACTATCGATTCATTTGGAACGATGCTGCGCGGGTACGAGGGAAATATTAGCGTTGAAATTCCCATAAGAATCGCACGCGACGTGAAGCCCGGAAAGTATCCAATCGAATTGGATATAACATTTCAGGCTTGCAAGAATGTCTGCCTCGACGGAAAAGATACTTTAAGTTCAACGATTGAGGTGTCCGCCGCCGGCCAAATTGGAACTGAATCGAATGTTACAGAATCGAAGGCCGTCAAAACCGCGAGCGAGCCCGCCGCCGGAAAATTAATAAAGTCGCCGCCCGCGAGTATCGACGGCGAATATCCGATGCGAATCAAAATGGATTGCTCAAAATCCGCGCTCGCGCCGGGCGAAGTGGCGGAGATAACATTACAATTCTCAATCGACGCGGGCTGGCACACGTACTCGCCTAACAATAATCCGCGCGGCGGAGTGGCGCTTGAGTTCTTCGCCGACGGCTGGACGCTCGAAGGCGATTTTACAGCTCCGGAACCAAAGAGCGTTTTTGATAAAAATCTGAATGTTACCAATCTCGAGTACGAAGGCGATTTTGTAATAAAACAAAAAGTGCGCGCGCCCGACACGGGAATCGGCGCAAAGAAACCGACGTTTCGAGTTACGGGCCTTACGTGCAACCCGGCGACGTGCAAACCTCCCGCCACGTGGACGGCCGAATTTGATATTAAAGCGCTCGCGGGCCCGGCGAATGGAACTGTTATAACCAAACCGCGGCCGCCGTCGAAAGTTGCTTCGGTCGAGGATCCTAACAAATCAAAGAGCACAGAAGAGATGTCGCTCTCGGAGTTTTTGATATGGGCATGCGTCGGCGGGTGGGCGTCTTTGTTTACTCCGTGCGTTTTTCCGATGATACCCATCACGGTTTCGTTCTTTAGTAAACGTTCGAAGGGAAATCGCCGCAAAGCCGTTGGGATGGCGACAACGTACACGGCGGGAATTATCTTAACATTTACTTTGATCGGCGTGCTCGCGTCAGTCGCGTTCGGCGCGTCGGGCCTCACGAATTTTGCCACTAATTTTTGGGTGAACCTCGCGCTCGGTTCTCTATTTGTTGTATTAGCTTTTTCGTTGCTCGGGCTTTTTACGATTACGGCTCCGGCCGGACTCACCGACAAAATTGAAAATGCAAAGAGCCAGACAAGCAACGACTACACAATGACGCTGCTAATGGCAATCGCGTTCACGCTCGCATCGTTTACATGCACGGTTCCCGTCCTCGGCGGATTATTAGGATTATCGGCGCAGGGCGAAATCGGCCGGCCCGCGCTCGGAATGTTAGCGTATTCGGGCACGTTCGCGGCGCCGTTCTTTTTGTTAGCGTTGTTTCCGACGGTACTACAAAAACTCCCGAAGGGCGGTGCGTGGCTCGAAGTCATGAAGATTTCGATGGGCTTTGTTGAATTCGCGGCGGCGCTCAAATTTCTATCAAATGCCGACATCGCGTTGAACGCGCAAATCCTAACAAGGCCCGTATTCTTAGCGATCTGGATCGCGCTGTTCCTCGCGCTCGCGCTCTATCTATTCGGAATCTTAAAGATGCCGGGAGCCGAAGGCGAAGTAGGCCCGATCCGAGCGATCTTTGGCGTGTCCGTGTTAGCGTTGACAATCTATCTATTCACGGGCCTGTTTGGCGCGACGTATTCACAATTTACAGAAGGATTTCTGCCGCCGCCGAACTACGGCCCCGCGTCGTCAATGGCGATTAACGGTTCGAATCATACAAAACAAGATTTAGTAAAATGGTATCTCGACTTCGACGAAGGAATTGCAGCGGCCAAGAAAGAAAAGAAACGTATCTTTATCAATTTCACGGGCGACAATTGTTCGATCTGCCGCGGCGTTGAAAATGTCATATTGCCAGACCCCGAAGTCCAGGCCGAACTCAAGAAATTTATCTGTGTCGAATTGTTTCTCGACCGCGAATACACACCAGAATTAGCAAAGCGCTCGGCGCGTTATCGTGAATATCAGGAAAGAAAGTTTCGAACGGCCGCCCGGCCGTACTTCGCGGTCGTCGAGTCCGACGGCGAAACGATTGTTGCCAAGTATCCGACGTCGACCGATGCGGCGCCGTCGAAGGAAAGTATTATTAAACTACTGAAGGAAGGCCAGAAGTAATATATCAGAATTAGCTTTCTAAATACGCGCGGCCTGGAGTTTTCGTCCGCGGAACTCAAACCAAATCCCCGCCGCGACGGCAACGATAAAGATCGATTGCAACGTTACACTTAGCATATCCGGATAGACGCCGAGCCACTCGATGCGCGGGAAGCGGATCGGCCGCGGGTCGATGTAGCCGCCTTCGATGAGCGCGTGGATCGCGCTCCCCGCGAACACGAAAGCTAATATATACAAAAGCGCGCCCGAAATTGTAAAAAACTGTTTGAGCGGAAGTTTCGCGCTGAGTTTGAAAATCCCCCAGATCGCAACGAATAAAAACGCCGTGGCCGCGAGCGCGCCGAGAGCAATCGTAGTGGTGTCGGCGCTCGGCTCCGTCAGCAAAGCTTCATAAAAAAGTACCGTTTCAAACGCCTCGCGATAGACCGCGACAAATGCGATTCCAAACAATGCGGCCGAGCCGCGATTTGTAACGGCTCCCGTTATCTGTTGTTTTAAGAAATCGATCCAGCGTTTTGTATCGGACCTAGAAAGTATCCAATAACTGGTGTATGCTAACATTCCCGCCGCGAGCAAACCTACAATTCCTTCGATGAGTTCGCGCTCGGCGGCGGATATTTGTATGATCGCGCGCGCGGCGAACCACGTAGCGAGCCCGCACACGAGCGCGGCCGTCCAGCCGAAATGCACAACTTTCGCCGATTCTTTACGATCGATTTTTCTGAGCAAACCCAGCATCGTCGCAATGATGAGCGCGGCTTCGATGCCTTCGCGAAATAATATTAAGAAAGACGCGATGAATGAGAACGTCTTCGACTTGCCGCCCTGCAATAGTAAGGATTCGGCCGTCACGAAATCGCGGTCCAGCTCTTCGGCGATCCGCGCGACGCGCGCCGCGGGCTCCGCGTTTTTGATAGAAGTCCGCAACGCTACAAAACCGGATTCGAAGCTCGTGACTAACGATCGGTCGAGGGCGGCGAGCGGCGCTTCGACGGGCTCGACGTAGCGAAGATAAATATCAAATGCGGCGCGGCGAGCATCGTCCTGTTTTCCGCTTCGATACTGATCGACGAGTTTTTGTAATTCAACGCGCGCCGACCCGAGGCGCCCGGCGACGTGTCCCTCGGAATTGATAAAATGCGAACGCAGCCACGCGAGGTCGGATTCAATCAAATTCGCGGGGCGCCCCATTTGTAACAAACGCGCTTCGATCTGCTGGTCGGAAGAATTAGCAAGTTCCGCGAGCGAAAACGACGGCAGATCGGCGGGCGGAACGCCCCCATCGCCAATCTTAAGATTCGCGTTCTTTTCTATAAATTCCTTCGCGCGCAACGAAGATATATAAAACGCAATATCCCAGCGTTCGCGCGCCGGGATCGCGTCGAACGACGCCATCGCGGTTCCCGCGAGTCCGAAAGTTGTAACATTAAATGAATGGTACGGCGACAGCGCCTCGCGTGCTTTATCGCTAAGAAAACTGAGCGGCGGAGGCTTCAATTCCGACGCGCGCTGCGTTTTCGCGTCGCCGCGCTCGCCGTGGCAAATCATACAATTCTGAATATACAATTCCTTGCCGCGCGCGAGCGAAGGCGTTTGCTCGGGCGCGAGGCGAATATCAAATCGTTCAAGGATGCTTTTCCGCGCGATCCGCACGGCGTCCTGCACGCTCTCGTTCGACGCTTTTGTTTGAACCCGCGTTTGTAGTATTGCAATGAGCGATACTAATTCTTTTCCGGCGCTCGCGTCGAGCTCGCGCATGAGCGTCGCGGCTTCGTCAGCGAACGCGACCTGTTCGTCGTACTCCTCGGGGCTTATAACAATTCCGTTTTCGACCGCGCCGGAGTAGTCGGCGGATAAGTAGTCTAACAATCCGACGACGCGGTGCACGTCGCGCGAGCGGTCTTCCTGATTCTGAAACGGCGCGGCCTGCGCGGGCCCGTATAACAAAACGGTTAAGAAAACGCCCGCGGCAATTGCAGCAAAAATGTTGAGAATGGTTCTCAAGAGTGGAACGCTTTTAACACTTGCTTGCGGAAGCGGCAAGAGGCGGAATTTTTTCGCGCGGCGTTCGTGTAATGTTCGCGGAACTATTCACTACAAAATGACCGACCCTAAACGCGCCGCGGGCGAGCACGCCGCATCTCTCATTGAAAACGGAATGACCCTCGGACTCGGAACGGGTTCGACGGCCGAGCACTTCCTACAAAAACTCGGTGAACGCATCCGCCTCGAAGGGCTCCGCGTGCGCGGCGTGCCGACCTCGGGCGCGACGGAGGCGTTTGCGGAAAAGATGAGAATCCCGCTCGTGCCGCTCGCCGGCGTTCACACGATCGACGTGACCATCGACGGCGCCGATGAAATTGATAACAGTTTTAGAATGATTAAGGGCGGCGGCGGCGCGTTGTTGCGCGAAAAAGTTGTAGCAAGTCTCACGCGCACCGAAATTATTGTAGTCGGCGAGAATAAAGTTGTTGAGAAGCTCGGGACTACGTTCGCACTGCCAATCGAAGTTGTGCCGTTCGCCGTCGCAACTGTAACACGTGCCATTTCACCGCTTGGAACTGTTACATTAAGAAAAATGGGCCACACGACGTTTGTAACAGATAACGGAAATTACATTCTCGACTTGCGTCTTCCGGCCGGGATCGAAGACCCGCCCGCGCTTGAAGCCGCGCTCGACCGCATCCCCGGAATTGTAGAAATTGGATTGTTTATCGGCCTCGCGCACCGGCTCATCATTGGCAAAGCGGACGGAACGGTTGAAGTGCGCGATTTGCCGCACTGCTAACAGAAACAGCCTGTAAAGATTTTTTTAGATTTGAGGCGTGCGGCGCGCGCGGGGTCATACACGTCGCACACCCCCGCGCGCGGATTCGACAGTGGATATACTCGCAAGCGAAAGAAATGTGAACACGCCTACCTATTCGTATGAACCCGTAGTGGAACGGCTGCTCGGTCCGGAATTTCGGGTGGAGATCCGCGGAGCGCTCGCGATTCGTCGAATATACAATTCGAACCTCCACTCCGACGCGATGGATGACCTGCGGTCCGAGGCGCTTGTTCGTTATTTGGAAAAGCGCGAGAAAATGTTAGCTAATCATAACGCTAACAATAGCGCTGGCAATACTACGAATCAAAACGCGGATATATCCAATACGGCGCCCGAGGTCCGCAGCCTTGCGAGCGTTGCCGTTTATCATATTCTCTGCCGCGACCGCCGGCGGACTCCCGCGCGGCGCGTGCGTTCCATCAACGCGGGCGACGACGCGCCTTCCATTTACGAATGGCCCGATTTCCATTGGGAATCCAGCGGCGCAAACGCTACAGATAAACCGGACGCTCAATTTATTGATATTGCCATTGGAAAGCGCAGCCTCCGAAAATTAGTGATTTCCGACGACGCCGTCGGCGCGGCTCGCTGCCGCGTTCGATGCGCGCTTTCGAGCGCCGCGGAAACTGTAGTCATGGGCCGCGGCGGATCGGAGGACGAAGCCGAACCTTTACAATCCGCGCGCGTGCCGGGCGTCGTTCGCTGGCTTAACGAATTCGAAGGCGACCGCGGAATGGGATCGTTAGCAAAAGGAATTGTAACAGATGCGGCGGTTGTTACAAAACACGCAGCTCCGCGCCAGGTCGTCCGAGCGGTCCGCGAGTCGGCGCGCTGGCAACACGCCCCCGCAAACTCATTTGCAAAATTAGCATTGTCGGCGATTACAAATCCGAAGTAGTTGTGATTCTCCGAACGGGAGAAGCGCTCACGCGAAGACGCTCCGCTATACGAACTGCCGCCGCAGCGTCAATTATCCAATTACCGCCGTCGCCTCAATTTCAACCTTAGCGCCCGTTTCTAACAAATCGGCCACCTGCACGAGCGACATCGCGGGATACGCTTTGCCCATGACAGCGCGGTATTCGCGCCCGACGCTGCTAAGATTGTCAACGTACTCTTTTTTATTAGTTACATAAATCGTAAGTCTAACGATCGAAGCCGGCTCGCCGCCGCCCGCACGGACGACCGCGGCGACGTTCTCAAGCGCCTTGCGGAATTGTGCAATAAAATCGTTCGATACAATTTTGCGCGTTTCATCCCAGCCGATTTGACCCGCGACGAACAGTAACTTGGACGCACCTGTAACTACAATTCCGTTATTGTAACCGCTCGGGCGCGGCCAGCCCGGCACGTCAACCGGATCGATTCGAAGAGTCATGATACAATTCCTCCTCCGTCGATCAGTAAACATTGCCCGTTGATGCCGCGTGCGGCATCGCTTGCTAAGAATACGGCCGCCGCCGCGACTTCCTCCGTCGCGATCAATCGGCGCTGCGGCGAAATGTGACGATACGTGTCGAGCACGCTGCCCTCAGATTTGTTCGTGCGCGATGCTACAGAACGCGCCGCTTCGTGCGTCGATTCCGCGTCGAGAAATCCGGGGCCGAGAACGTTTACTGTAATATTCTTTTCCGCGACTTCGAGCGCGAGCGACCGCGCCATTCCTAATAATCCGTGCTTCGCGGCCGCGTACGCGGAACAGTAGCGAAAGCCGGCGCGCGACGCCGTCGATCCTACAAATAAAATCCGGCCGGCCTTCTGTTGTATCATATCCGGCAGTACCGCACGTGCTACAAAAAACGCGGACGTTAAATTAACAGAAAGCATTTCGGCCCAGGTCGCGTCATCGGTCTTATCAAATGCCGCCGTCTTCGCGCCGCCCGCCGCGTGTAACAATACGTCGATCGCGCCGAGTTCCCGCCGAATTCTCTCGACACCCTCGCGAACCGCGGCCGCATTTGTAACATCCATGGATATAAAGATTGCGCGCGGCGCCCCTGCCGCCAGACAGGCCGCGGCAGTTGCATCAATTTCGGAAACCGTTCGCGCGGCGCACGCGACCGCCGCGCCCGTACGCGCAAACGCCAGCGCGCATTCACGTCCGACGCCGCGGCCGGCGCCTGTAATTAATACTGTTTTTGCCACGCTCTAAAAATCCTTGTTTGCCGGACCGACTTCAAGACTAAAAAAATTTGGGCTCCATGGGGACAGGTCAGGGGACAGGTTTAAACCTGTCCCCTGGCCTGCGACGCCACTCGCCAATACTTGAACCTGATTTTGTCCGCGCGGGGTTCAACTTTGTACTCTCGAACTCCACAACAACATGATTAACATTAAATCATTTAGCGTTTCGGCCGCTGCTATTGTTATATTAACTCTAGGGAATGTTTCCGCCCAAACGTTTACAAACGCCGCCCCCAACTTTTTCCCTTCGCACTATGGCGACGTCAATCGCGACGGCGCGGTGGATATGGTCGGCGTTTATTTTGATACAACGCCGTATTTATTATCTTTGCTTGGCGACGGAGCCGCACACTTTGTCCCCGGCCCGGCGTCGCCCCTGCAATTAGCCCCTTCGGGGCTCGTGCTTTTAGATACAAACGGCGACGCCGCGCTCGACTGCGTCACGAGCTATTATAGTAATCTTAAGAAAATTGCAAACAAGCTCGGCGACGCGACGGGCGCATTCGGCTCGGAATCATACTATTTTACATTTGAAAACTACCAAACGGCGATTGTCGCCGCCGACGGAAACAACGACGGAATCGCTGATTGTTATATTATGAACAACGACAGCGAGGAAGCCAGCGAGATGCACGGCGTCGGCGACGGCACGTTCTTCGGCTCACCGACGTATGCAACCGGTCTATTCCCATGCGGCGCAGTTATTACAGATCTGGACGGCGACGGGCTCGCGGACAAGGCGTTCATCTCCGAACCGAAAATAAATATTTACCATTCGAACTCGCCGAACAAAATACTAACGATCACACAATTAGCAAACACCGGTGGAGGCGCCGACGTCAACGGCGACGGCAATACCGACCTCATCTATGGATCGTTATTTTCCAGCAAAGTCGGACTCTTTTATAATTTAGGAATGGGAAACTACGGCATTGAACGCATCTATCCAATTCCAACGGGCGTTGCGGCGCTGGCGTACGGCGACCTCAATCTCGATGGACAACTTGATATATTAGCATCGGGAGCCGGTGGAATTTTTGTATTAAAAGGTTCGGCCTCCGGATTGTTACCCGCCGCGTCGATCGCCCCAACCGCTGCAACCTCCCTTCAAATTGTAGACTTCGATTCCGACGGTTTTCCCGACGTCGGAGCGTCCTTTGGTATATTTATCAATAATTCAACCGCCCCGGATGGAACTATGATCTACGGCTCCGGCACCGCGGGCTGTTACGGCGCGGCCGCTCTCGGAGCCAATTCCGAGCCCGCCGTCGGCAACCTATCCTTTGCATTCACGTGTACCAATGCACCGAAAAATTCCGGCGGCTTCGGAATGGTTTCCGAAGTTCAAGACCTTCCCGGCACCGCGTATTTTGATATATTATTTCACATCGACCCGTTCGCTCCACTCGTTCACGCATTTGATACATTTAGCGACGCCGCCGGAATCTCCACCACGCCCGCGCCGATTCCTAACGATCCACTTTTCCACGGCAAAAAATACTATGCGCAGGAACTGTGGCTCGAATCCACATCCACCGGCGCCACCTGCGGCCCATCCTCGTTAAAAGTAATATCCACCTCCGGCCTAACGTTAATCATCCCGTGAAATAACAACTACAATCTGCGCCCATACCCCCAGTCTGTATTTCTACAAATCTTTCCCGAACCTGACGAGAAGCTAATAAACGACGCTCTGCGTCGTTTATTAGCTTCTCGCCGCACTCCCCCATCCAACGCCGTGAGCTCATTCACTGCGTCATAACAAATCGCGGCGCGGGTTGCGCGCGCGCAGCGCGCATCGGTGCGCGGTCTTGCGCGTCTCGTAACGCCGAGCGCGGCAGTGGTCCAGGCGCGTTTCGTTTAACTAATATTCCGGCGCCACGGTTATGCGCGCGAGCACGCGCAACCCGCGCCGCGTGCTTCGCCGCTGGAGTCACTAACAATCCAATCTACGGCTGAATTGTTACAACCATAGCCCGCGACGTAACAACTCCAAAACTTGCCGTACTACAATGCTGCCCGCTCGCGGCGTCCTCGACCCAAATCCCTTGCGCAAAGAATTGTTTGCCGATTAGCAAACTATCATTGGGAATCGGCGCAGGCGTCACCGACGAACCGCCCGCGTGGCTCAATATATCATAAGCAAAAATCTCGGTCGCAAATGTAAAGTCGAAATGAATCGTTGCACCGATGCCGAACGGGTCGGAGCCTAGGAAGTCCGGGCTATCTGTAGCTACCAAAACTCCGAGAGAGTTACGCGGCGCGTTTGTACAAATATATCCATAATTGCTATTAATCGATGGCTTCATAATTCCGGAAAGTCCGAGCTTTCCAGCGCAGCCGAACGTGCCTGTGCCGTAATTCGCCAAGCCCGCCGGCATCGGTGTTTGATTGAACAACACCGCGGATATTCCGCTTCCAAAAATTGTAACAAGAGAAACCGCGTCCATGCTTCCGTCGGCGTTCATATCGCTCAGATCCACAAGATAACTGCCCACGAACTCAATCGGAGAGCCAAAATTGATAGTTCCGTTTCCAAATAATACGCTAATGATAGATCCCATCGTATTTGCAACAAGATCCGCGTAACCGTCATTATTAACATCTGCGAGCCGAGCTGAAGTTAATGCGGTGGAAAGAGGATGATTTGTAGTTACAAATCCGCCCGAACCGATTCCTTGAAATACAGTATAACCTGCGGAATTTGAACAGAGGATATCTGTTATTGAGTCGTGATTAACGTCTGCAATGATTGTGCTCGTAATACTACTTCCAGCCACGAGGGCCGGCCCGGGAACGAACGAGCCCGACCCGTTTCCTAACAATAGAGACAGATTAACAGCGGGCGAAACTGGAAACACAGCGTCGGCAATGCCGTCTTCGTTAACATCGCCCACAGCGATGCTTCCTGGCGGGCCGATTGTTGGAATGGATATAGGAACGCCAAATCCCCCCAAGCCATTTCCAAGAAAGCTAAGAATACTTCCAGCGGACGCCGCCTGTGAATTAGCGATGAGGACATCGAGTTTCCCGTCAAGATTGACATCAAGAAACACAGGCGAGAAAAGCGAAATGCCCGCGACCAAATTGACCGGACTCGCAAAGGCGCCGCCACCGGTTCCTAACAATACAGACACGCGCCCGGTCGAGGTTTGGCTGTCGTTTCCTACAGCCACAACGTCTTGATTAAAATCGCCGTTGAGGTCACCGAGCGCCACTCCAACTAGAAATAATGAATTATTAGGCATTGGCGAATTTGTAAAATTACCATTCCCGTCGCCAAGACTTAATTTAATCGTCGGCGCTAAAAAATTAGTACTTATTAAATCGGGATTTCCGTCTTTGTTAATATCGCCGATCGCGCTGCTCAGCGGGATACCCCCAAGCGAATAAACTGTAGCGCTCAAAAAAGTGCCCGAACCGTTTCCCGGTGAAATACTAATACTATGCGAAGACGAGGCGGCGCATGCAATATCTTTAAATCCGTCGCCATTGTAATCAATTCCAACAATTCCAACCGGTCCAATCGGCGCGGGAAAATTCGAGCCCGACAGAAACCCGCCGAGGCCATTTCCGAGACCGATCGCGACTTTATTAATTTGCGTTGTGCCGCTATTGGAATTCGATGTGATGATATCCATGTTGCCGTCGGCATTCAGGTCGCTGGCGGCGAGCCGATTTGCAGCTTGTAACCAATCTGTTGAAATAACAGTTCCAAGCGCGCCGGTTCCGTCTCCCAGAAATATCAAGACTTTTCCGGGAGAAAGAAATCCGGTGCCAAGAGAGCAACCCACGGCGTCAAGATTGCTATCATTGTTTATATCCACTAACAATAGATCGGATACAGCGCTACTCGACGCGGTCGCCACGAGCGTTCCAAACGAACCGTTGCCAAAGCCCAGTCCGCGCGCAATTGTAGTATTAGAATCGCGAGCGACAAAATCTAATATTCCATCCTGATTTAAATCGCCGAGTCGCGGCCTTTCGCAGCGGGCGCCAACACTAAACGTCAGCGGGAGTCCGAATCCGCCGGTGCCGGTTCCTAAGAATACGGACGCGCTATGTAAATTGGAGGAATTTGCCAGGAGATCGGGGTTGCCGTCATTATTAACATCTCCAATATTAATAGTATTCGGCCCGCTACCGATCGCGAGGGAAACTGGAGCGCCAAATATGCCGGGCGCCGTCGCTAACAATACAGAGATCGTATTGCTCCCCAGGTCAGCTGTGACGGCATCGATTCTTCCATCCATATTCAAATCGCCGAGGGCGACGTCCTCGGGGCCGGTTTCCGTCGCGTACTGAACAGGCGCGGCGAATCCGGATACGGAGTGATTCCCTATTAATACAGAAACGGAATTCGCAGGCGAATTCGCGGTTACGAAATCAACTCTTCCATCATTATTAATATCCATTGCGGCGAGTCCGCGCGGTGACGTCGCCGCACCCGTCGAAACCTGCGCGCCCGGAAACTGTGCTAAGGATGACGCAACCGTAATTGTAAATATAGCCGCAAAATTAATAATAAACGGCGCGAAACAGTTATGAATTTTTAGTGATCGCATTTGATTCCTCATTTCATATTTGAGGTAACGGGGATCGCTGGGTCTGAAAGCCGCCACTCGAGCAGCGGCGCGCTACGCTAACACACGCTCGCCGAATAGAAATCCCCGGCCGTTTACCGATTTCAAAATTTTTAGTAGCGATCCACGAGCCGTTCGACATGGAATGCTCCGATGACAACAAATCACGCGGAGCTTGACGATTGCCTTGAACACTACACTCGTTTTCGCGGCGTGTCGGCCCGCATGCTTCAATTGGCGCCACCCGATCGATTGGATTACAAACCGTTCCAGACTTTGCGGACGCTCGGCGAACAATTCCTACATATTGCTCAGGTCGCCGATTTTTATAGCCGCGGCCTGTTTGATCATGACTGGAACTTCGCGCGCATTTCTCCGCCGCCGTTCACGCCCACGCACGCAATGCTACAAGAAAAGCTTGCTAATAATCTTCAGTACGTGACCGAGCGTTTCGCCTCGTTCCCTCTCGATCAAATCAATTCGAAAGTGGCCGTTCCTAATATTCCGGCCGAATATTCGTATCGTTGGTGGTTTCTGTATCTCGTGCAACACGAGATACATCACAAAGCGCAAATCGCGATTTATTTGCGAGAACTACAAATCAAACCCCCGTTCTTCGCTGTCGCGTTTCCGGGCGATTTTCGTCCCGACATTCGCGCGTGATTCTGAAAACTAAGGAAACTTACGTATTAATATATTTAACGTTCCGAAATCGGGCGTGGCGCGTGCAGAACAACGGCCGCGGGAGAATTGTTTAATTCATTATTAAAATTGGAGGCGAGGGCTGCGGTTGGAACGAGAGAAATTCCGAGTCTGCGGATGCGGCGGCGGTTTCGTTCCGAACGTTCTCTTCGCCGGCGTACTCTTCGAATGGGCATTGTTTAAGTCCTAAAGAATTGAAGTGTGTCTGTTACTACTGTTTTGATTGTTGCTTGAAATAACTCCTACGGGAGCCACGTCAAGATTTCGTGAATTAATTAAAAAGTTTTACTTTTTCTTACCTTTCTTGGATTTCGCTTCCTTGTCGGCGCCTTCCTCGGAATCGGCTTCGATCGGCGGCTCTTCGCCGTTCTCGACGGCATCAATGATCGCCTTCGCTTTGACCCATTCATCGTAAGACTTCAAAAACGCCGTCTCTTCAGGTTCCGGATATATATGATTCGCTTTCTTAGCAATAATCTCTTTTTTCTTCTCCTCACCCCAGCCTTGGCTGGGCGGAAATCGATTCATTAAGATTTGCGCTTTTGTAACTGCGGCTTTCTTAGTCTTTTCGAATTCTTTTTTCTTAGCATCTTCGGCCGCCTTTTCCTCGCTGTCTGCCTCGGCTTTTCGCGCGGCGGCTTTTTGCGCGAGTTCCGCTGTGCGCTCTTCAATTTCCTTTTCGCGCGCCGCTTTCGCTTCTTGATATATCTTTTCTTCGAGCTCGCGCACTTCGAGGTCGCTCACGCGCGCGACTGTTTTTAACGAATCAATATCTTTATATTTAACAAAAAGATAATTCTGGCCGGCGTTCGCAAACCAAATGCGGACGCCCGCCTCGGCGGCCGTTTTTTCAGTTGCAGTAAAATTAAATCCGTCGGCGCGCTCGGCGTAGCGGTGATTCTTAACAACTCCCGAGAGTTTCTGGCCATTTTTTAATATGACCTGAACGCGGTCGTGAAAAATATTGCTCGCGGGCTTGCTCGAAGGCTGGCTTTGCGGCGCGCGTTCTGCCGCGCGCGTTGTCCCAGCTGCTTGAATTGTTATCGTTTCCGAAGCGGCAGCGAGCGTAGCGAGGCCAATTCCGCCGACAATAGCTAACTTTAATAAACGCATTTTTAGTGGCGAATCGCAATTCACCAGGAATGGAAAAGGTCACTCCTAATTCGGACCGGCCCGTTCCTAGCTTGAGCGGCTCGACCTGGCAGCCCGTGGCAAAAGTGCTCCTCAATTCAAGAATCGAGATTTTTTGATAGATCAAGGAAGATCGCCCGAGGCGTAGCCAAGAGTTACGTCAAGGACGGTCTGACGAAGAGATATCAATAAAGATCATTTTTGAAATGGATGACTTTTGCCACGGGCTGCTGGGGCGTCGAGCGAACGCGACACTTTGAGCCCGGGCTCTCCCGGCAATGAGCAATAAATTAGGCTCCTGGCGCCGCGACCGGCGGTTCCACCGCGGGCGCTGATTTCTTAGTTTCCGCGGCGTCGTCCAGCTTCGCTGGATCGTTAACAATCGAAGCAGCCTGCGCTGCGGGCGGAGCAGGTGCGCCAACGGCACCTAGCCCAGCAACGGGATTCATGAGCACCGGATGAATTTCTTCGTCCGGCGTGAGTTCGATTAAACCCTGTTGCAATTCCATCAGCGCTACACGAATTGGATTTTTCTCGCGCGTGTCGATCAGCGGCGACGCCCCTTTGATCAGCTCGCGAACTCGTTTTTGTAGCAATGCCGTTTTATGAAAGGAGCCGGCAACACAGTCCTGGAGCGAAGTAGGTAGGGATTCAGTCACGATTTTTAAACAATTTTTGGCGTTAGCAATCCGCGATGGACTTGCCGGATTTTCGAGCGAAGGAGTGTGACCTCGTCAACGATTTCTTTCAAGCAGCTTTCTTGGGGCGCATCAACTTTGCGGGTGCTACGCTCCGCGTTTGAAACAGAAATTATGATTGCAAAAACCCAAGACCGAGCTTCGATCACGCGATTCCTCGAGCGCGTTTTAGATAATGTTCAAATGCCGGCGCAGTACGTCGGCGGCGAAACACATCAAATTGTAAAACCTCGCGGCGACGGCGACGTTCGCGTCGCTCTCTGTTACCCGGATACGTATGAAGTCGGGATGAGCCATCTCGGCCTGCGAATTTTGTATCATATTATTAATGAAAGAAACGGCTGGGCCGCGGAGCGCGTTTTTCATCCATGGGGAGATATGGATAACAAGATTCGTGAATATCAAGTTCCGCTCTGGTCGCTCGAAACGCGCACGCCGTTATATCAATTCGATATTCTTGGATTTACATTACAATACGAACTTTCATATACAAATATCTTAAGCGTTCTGGATCTCGGCGGAATTCCGATTCGCCGCGAGGAACGCACACTTAGTGATCCGCTCATCATCGCGGGCGGCGCGGGCGCGCTGAATCCGGAAGTGATTGGAGATTTTATAGATTTCTTTTTGCTCGGAGACGGCGAAAACGCAATTGTAGAGTTTTTAGAAGTCTACCAATCCGAGCGCGGCAAACATGCGACGCGCAGGGCGCTCATTCGCGCGATCGCGGATCGTTGCCATTTTCTGTATGCACCTGAATTTTGGGAGCCGATTTATAATGATGACGGAACACTAAAAGAAATAAAACCGCTCGAAGGAATCGCGCTCTCGCGCCGCGCCGTTGTGTATGATTTGGAAAACGCGCCGTTTCCTACAAAACCAGTATTGCCATTTACAAAAACCGTTCACGACCGCATCACAATTGAGATCATGCGCGGCTGCGTGCAGGGATGTAAATTCTGCCAGGCCGGCTACGAAAAGCGCCCGCAGCGATTCCGCTCGAAAGAGAAGGTATTAGAAATCGCAAAGGAAAGTTACAAAAACACGGGATTCGACGAGGTGGGCCTTACGTCGCTTTCGTCGTCCGACCATCCCGATCTTCCGGGAATGATGGATTTGTTAAATGAACAATTCGACGGCCAGCGCGTGAATTTATCGTTGCCATCGCTGCGCGTGAACGAGCAGGTGATGGAATTGCCAAAACGTATCAAAAACGTTCGCAAAAGCGGCCTGACGCTAGCGCCCGAAGTCGCGTCCGACCGCCTGCGCCGAATTATCAATAAGAATATTAAGAATGAAGATTTGTATAATGGCACCGCCGAAGCGTGGAAGCAGGGATGGAAGACGATCAAACTTTATTTTATGATCGGAATTCCCGGCGAAATCGAAAGCGATCTGCGCGAAATTGTTACAATGGCCGAAACGTGCTCGCGCCTGCGCTCCAAAGTAGGAAAGGGCCGCCCCGGAAAAGTAAACGCCGCCGTTTCTACATTTGTTCCGAAGCCACACACTCCGTTTCAATGGCACGGGCAGATGACTCTCGACCAAGTTCGCGAGCAGCACCGAATCTTAGCATCGTGGAAAACCGAAAAAATGGTAGAATTGAAATGTCATGATTCGGAGCGATCTGTAATCGAAGGAGTATTATCAAGAGCCGACCGCCGCATGGGGCGCGTCATCGAAGCGGCGTATCGAATGGGCGCGAGGCTCGATGCGTGGAATGAATATTTTAATTATGACACGTGGATGCGCGCATTTGATGAGATGGGAATCAACCCCGCTTGGTATGCAAATCGCCCGCGCGATCGCCACGAAGTTTTTGCGTGGGACCACATCGACGGCGGCGTTCATAAACTTTTCCAATGGTTAGAATACGAAAAAAGTATTAAACAAGAATTTACGCCCGAGTGCCAGGTCGGCGGCTGCGGTGATTGCGGCGTCGGCGCGCGCAATTGCGTTAGTATCAAAGCGATCACGGGTTATTTTGGATATTCGATGCCGAAGGAGAAAGCTAAATTTAAGGAACCGAAGTGGGATCCGAATTCGCAAGAATTGATGTTAACAAAAGTCGGAAATGACTAATTCGCTGCGCGACGACATTCTTGCACTTGAGCTCGCGGGCCGCGCGCTCGAGCCCGCTCGCGAAGAACGCAAACGCGTTCGCGATCGAGTTGTAGAATATACAGAAGCGTTTCTTAACGAAATCGATTCGTCGCCGGCGTTTCGCGAGCGCGCGGACATGGCGGCCGGATTATTAGATTATCGAATTGGCGAGTACGGGATCCCGATTGAACGGCTGCTATCAATTATAAAAAGCCACGTTGACGACATCGGCCTTAATCCCGCGTCGGGCGGCCACCTCGGATATATTCCAGGCGGCGGAATCTACTATTCGGCGCTCGGCGATTATCTCGCGGATATAACCAATCGTTTCGCGGGGCTTTTTTATACAGGTCCGGGCGCCGTCCGCGTTGAAAACCAATTGATCCGCTGGATGTCGGAAATGATAGGTTTCCCGCAATCCGCATTTGGTAATTTAACAAGCGGCGGAAGCGTTGCGAACTTGATCGCTATCGTTACGGCGCGCGAAGCGATGGGGCTGCGTCCGCGCGATATCGAAAACGCAGTTATATATTTTACAGATCAAATTCACTATTCGATCGACAAGGCGCTTCGCGTCGCGGGCCTCAACCACTGCGTCTGCCGCACCGTTCCGCGCGACGAATGTTACAGAATGGACGCCGCCGCGCTCGAGCGAATGATACAGATCGATGTCGCGAACGGCCTGCGCCCGTTTCTACTCATCGCGTCGGCCGGCACGACCGACGCCGGCGCCGTCGACCCGCTCGAAAAACTGGCGGTTATATCAAAAAAGTACGGCGCGTGGTTTCACGTCGACGCGGCGTATGGCGGATTCTTTGTATTAACAAAAGAAGGTAAAGAAAAACTTCGCGGCATCGAGCGCGCGGATTCCGTCGTCGTCGATCCGCACAAGGGTTTATTTGTACCCTACGGGCTCGGCACGGTGCTCGTGCGCGAAGGGCAGTATTTGTATAAAGCTCTCCATTCGGGCGCGTATCACGCGAGCTACATGCAAGACGCGGACGATGTTAACGAAGAGCCGTCGCCATGCCAGCTTTCTCCGGAATTAACAAAACACTTCCGGGGCATGCGGCTCTGGCTTCCGCTACAAATGCTCGGCGTCGCGCCGTTCCGCGCATGTCTCGAGGAAAAGTTATTATTAACGCGCTATTTTTATAATGAAGTCCGCAAACTGGGATTTGAGACACCGACGGGACCCGAGCTTTCTGTAGCAACCTATCGTTATATTCCAAAATCGGGCGGCGCGGACGAATTTAACAAACGGCTTCGCGACTCGATCGTCGCCGACGGGCGCGTCTTCATTTCGTCCACGACGCTCGACGGAAAATATACACTTCGCCTCGCGTGCCTCGCGTTTCGTACCCATTTGCCGGAGATCGATTGTTTGCTTTCGCAGCTGCGCAATTTTGTCGAAATGAACGATCGGTAATGTTTCATATTTTATTATTATCTTTAAAAACGATGAATCCACGAAATATAACTCTCTGCGTGGCGCTTTTTGCGCCGGTCGTTCTTTTTGTACACGGCGCTTTCGCGCAAGGCGATACGCCCGCGCCGGCGCCCAACCCTCCGCGCCTTCGCGGTTTTACAATTAAGAATTCACAGAACGAGGCAGCGTCCGAGGCGCGATTCTTAGCGATACCGTCGGCAAAAGAATGTAAACAATTTCTGCGTGTGCTGACCGAAGACCCTCACCCCGCCGGCAGCGAAAACGGCAAGGCACTCGCGGAGTACGTCCGCGCGCGATTCTTACAATTCGGGTTTGAGGCCGAGCTCGTCGCGTACGACGTTTTGTTAAGTACGCCAAAAAACGCACCGAAAAGTATTGAGCTCCAATTGTTAGAACCGGAAAAGTATGATGCAAAACTTCAGGAGCAGGGCACCGCGTGGGATAAGGATTCTTTCACAAGCGCCGCGCTCGGCAATTTTCATGGCTATTCGCCGGGCGGCGAAGTGACCGCCGACGTCGTTTATGTTAATTATGGTTTGCCCGAAGACTACGAAAAACTCGACCAGCTCGGAATCGACGTGCGCGGAAAAGTAGTCATTACGCGCTACGGCAAATGTTATCGAGGCGTCAAAGTCCGCGAAGCAGAATTAAGAAAAGCCGCGGCTGTTATTATTTATAGCGATCCCGCCGACGACGGATATGCAAAAGGCGACGTCGTGCCGCGAGGCCCGTGGCGCCCCGAAACATCAATTCAGCGCGGATCTGTAGGATATATGTTTATACAACCCGGTGATCCGCTCACGCCCGGCTGGGCTTCGCACAAAAACCAGCGAAAAATTGAACAGGAAGCCGTGACCGGCGCGTCGACCCCGGGCGGCGTGCTCCCAGGTATTCCTAGCATTCCGCTTTCGTACGCTGACGCAACGCCAATACTAAAAAATCTCTCGGGCGCGAACGTGCCTGAAGGCTGGCAGGGAAGTTTACCATTCGCGTATCACGTAGGACCCGGCCCGTCGCGCGTGCGTTTAAAAGTAGATATCCAATGGGAAAATAAGACTATTTATAATGTAATAGCAAAATGGAAAGGTAATGAACGCCCGGATGAATGGGTCGTGATGGGTAATCATCGCGACGCGTGGGTTCACGGCGCGGTCGATCCTAATTCTGGAACCGCGAGTATATTAGAATGCGCGCGCGCGCTCGGAAAGTTAAAGGATGCGGGCTTCAAACCGAAACGCACTATTGTATTTGGATCGTGGGACGCCGAGGAATACGGCCTCGTCGGGTCGACCGAATGGGTCGAGGAATTGGCGGAAGAACTACAAAAAAAGGCCGTCGCTTATATTAATGTTGACTCCGGCGTCAGCGGAAGAAATTTTAGCGCGGGCGGCGCGCCATCGTTAGCAAGATTCATTCGCGACGTCGCGGCCGATGTCGAAGATCCGTCGGACCGCCGGTCGATTCTTGACGTTTGGCGAGACCGCACGAAAGCTAAGAAAGGGCCGGGCGATAACGCTAACAATACGAATGTAAACAATGACGGCGAGGAACCGCGCGTCGGCGATCTCGGCTCCGGATCCGATTATACCGCTTTTCAGCATCATCTCGGCATTCCGTCGATCGACGTTCAATTCTCGGGACCGTACGGAGTTTACCATTCCGTATTAGATAACTTCTATTGGATGGAGAAATTCGGCGATCCCGATTTCTCGGCGCACCGCGCGCTCGCGCGCTACACGGGAGTCGCATTATTACGTTTGTCGAATTCGGATATATTACCAATCCGCCCTGAAGCGCAGGCCACTGCCTTTACGCTCGCGGTTTCCGAATTGTTAAAACAATTCCCGGAACTCGTGCCGGCCGCCAGCGAAAAGTTGAAAGCCTTTGATGATGTCAAAGCCGCCGCGGCGCGTCTCGCGCAGGTTGCTAAGACTCTCGAAAGCGAAGCCGAGCGCGCGCTCGAATCCGCCGACGACAAAGCGATTGATACTGTTAATTCGCGTTTACTAAAATTCGAGCGCGAATTGATACACAAGGAAGGACTGCGCGGACGGCCGTTTTTTAAACATTTATATTCCGCGCCGGGCGTGCATACCGGCTACGCCGCGTCGATTCTTCCGGGGCTTCGCGAGGCGATGACCGAAACGCCAGGCGACGACCGGCGGATTCTTGCCGAATGCCAGCGGCTCACAGAATGTTTAACAAACGCCGCCGACACGCTTGAAGGCAAACAAAAGCCAATTAAGTAATCGAATGATTCAGTCATCTGCTGATTAATAGATAATAGAAAAAGTTATCCTTGTTCTTTCGACGACTGAATGCGCTCCGTCCTAATTTCCGCCGTTACTCCGCCTACTTCTGGCGCGAACGGTGGTGGATGCTGCTTGGAACGCTATGCCTCGTTCCCGCGTCGATTATTAATTTACAGATTCCGTGGATAATTAAAGACGCGATCGACAACATCGGCAAAAAGCCGGCGGCTGAGTATTTATATACAACCGTCGTGGTCTATCTCGCGCTCGCGTTCGCCAAGGGAGTTTTGCGCTACGGAATGCGCTGGTTTTTAGTTACATCATCGCGGCGCGTCGAAGCGAATATTCGCAATGATTTGTTTCGCCACCTCGAGACTCTGTCGTTTCCGTATTTTAATAAAACAAAAACGGGCGATATCATTTCGCGCGCAACGCAGGACGTCGAGGCCGTCCGCATGTTCCTCGGCCCGGGATATATGTATATTACCGATGCGCTCGTACAAATCCCGGTCGCAATTTATTTGTTATTTCACGTGCAGCCGATCATGTTCGTCGCAATCGCCATCTCGCTCGGCGTGCTCGCGATATCTGTTAAAATCCTCACGCCGAAATTACATAAATACAGTGAAGCCCAGCAGAAATCGATCGGCGACCTGAGCGACAAAGCAAATGAGACCTTCGCGGGCACGCGGCTGCTGAAAGCGTTCGCGCGCGAAGAAGCGGCGATTCATCAATTCGACGAAGTCTCCAAACGCTACAAAAAAAACAGCCTCGACTTCATCTCCGTGCAGGCGCTGTCGAGCGTTTTCTTTTCCGGCGCGAAAGAACTAACACTTTTAATATTATTTATCGTCGGCGGAATTTTGTATTTCATGGGGCAAACGTCGGTCGGCGAATTGTATCTTTTTGCGGACTACACCGCGCGGCTCTACTGGCCCGTGTTCGTGCTCGGCTGGATGGTGAGCATGTATCCGCGCGCCGTCGCGGCATCGAAGCGTCTCGAAGAAATATTTACAACAAAACCCGAAGTGGCCGACGGGCCGCGAACAGATATAACCAATATCGGCGGGTCGATCGAATTCCGCGACGTCACTTTTAGTTATGCGCCGGATCGCGCGCCCGTCCTTAAGAATCTTTCGTTCCACGTGCACGACGGCGAGACGGTCGCTTTCGTCGGGAAAACGGCGGCGGGCAAAACCACGATGATACAATTGCTCGGACGCTTCTTTACAGTTCCGAGCGGCAAGATTTTCGTCGGCGGAGTTGATATATGCGATCTGCCCGTGCGAACGCTGCGAAACGCGTTTGGTTATGTTCCGCAGGATCATTTTTTATTTAGCGATTCGATCGCCGAGAATATTGCATTTAGCGGCGAGCAACCCGATCTCGAGCGCGCCGCGTGGGCCGCGGAGCAGGCGTGTTTGAACGTCGATTTACAACAATTTCCAAACGGACTTCAAACAGAAATTGGCGAGCGAGGAATTACACTTTCGGGCGGCCAGCGGCAGCGTGTCGCGATCGCGCGCGCAATTTATGCAAATCCAACAATATTAATACTCGACGATTCGCTGAGCGCCGTCGACGTCGCGACGGAGAACCGGCTCGTTCTGAATCTTAAGGAAATCGCGAAGGGCCGCACGACGGTATTTGTAGCGCACCGGTTATCTACCGTTCGGCACGCCGACAGGATTTTTGTTATGGATCACGGCCGGATCGCCGAATCGGGATCGCACGACGAATTGTTAAAACGGCGCGGGCTCTACGCAGACCTCTGGCAAATGCAACAAATCGAGCAGTCGCTTGAGCAGGAAGCCGGGCCGTGATTGATCACGACGACCAAATCTCCGGAAAAATATTCGACCGGCGAATTCTTCATCGAATATTACCTTTCGCGAAGCCGCACGCACGGCTCTTTATCGGCGCGACTCTCATTCTTTTTGTACTATTCGGAATTGAAGTAACCATTCCGTATCTGTGGGGCCGCCTTGTCGACGACTATTCCAACGCCGAAACAAAGTTAACATTCGAACAGGCGCTCTCGACGATTTCCATTCCGATCGCGGTTTTTTGCGTCGCCGTCATCGCCATCAGTTATTTGCGTTATTTGCAATATAAGATTCTCGCGCGCGGCGGCCAGGAAGTGATTTATGATATTCGCAAGGCGATCTTTACACATCTGCAACGGCAGCCGCTCGCGTTTTTCGACCGCCACTCGACGGGCCGCCTCGTCACACGCGTCACGAACGACGTCGAGAATGTCAGCGAAATCTTTACATCCGGTCTTGCAACAATTGTATATGATGTATTAAAAGTCGTCGGCGTTTCGATTATATTAATATATGTTGACTGGCGCATCGGCCTCATCGCCGTCGGTCTGGCTCCCCTTCTCGCAATGGTATCGATGTGGTTTCGGCGCCGCGCTCGTGATTGTTTCCGCGAGGTGCGCACGTGGCTCGGCAAAAGCAATGGTTATTTGCAAGAATCGATCGCGGGAATCCGCGTCGTCCAGATTTTTGGTAAAGAAGAGAAGGTGGCGCGGAAATTTTCAAATATTACAAAAAGTTATCTCGCGGCGAATATTAAGACTGTCTTTTACTTTGCATTATTCTTTCCGCTCGTCGAAACCGCGATCGCGGTCGACCAGTCGGGCGTGGTGCTGGTCGGCGGCCACGCCGTCGACGCGTCTCGCATCACCGCGGGGCAATTCATTACATTTTGGTTTTTATTAGAATTCCTGTTCGCGCCGCTGCGCGAACTCGGCGAAAAGTATAATGTCTTACAATCGGCAATGGCGAGCGCCGAGCGTATCTTTAAACTTCTCGACGAGCAGCCTTCGATCGTGCCGCCCGCGGAAAACGCGTACGCGCCGCAGCGCGCGAAAGGAACTGTAGAATTTAAGAATGTTTCCTTTCATTATGATCCGAAAACGCCCGTTCTGAAGAATCTTAGCGTTTCCGTCGCGCCCGGTGAAACGCTCGCCCTCGTCGGCGCGACGGGCGCGGGCAAAACTACAATTGTATCGCTCCTCTCCCGCTTTTATGACGTTTCCGCCGGCGAAGTGAAGGTCGACGGCGTCGACGTCCGCAAATGGGATCTAACAGTTCTTCGGTCGTCGGTCGGCTTTATTCCGCAGGACTTATTCTTATTCTCGGGAACCATTTTTGATAATATTGCATTGTGGCGTCCGGGCGTCAGCCGCGAGGATGTTAAGAATGCGCTGCGCGCCGTGGGCGCCGACACATTTGTTATAAAGCTCGCGCCTCCGAATTCCCCCGATCCGCTGAATGCGGGCCTTGAGGCGCCCGTCGCTGAACGCGGCGTGACTTTTTCCGTCGGCGAACGGCAATTATTAGCATTCGCGCGCGCGATCGCGGGCAATCCATCGATGGTCGTCTTCGACGAAGCGACTGCGAACGTGGATACAGAAACCGAAACACGCATTCAACGCGGAATCCGCGCATTGTTAACAGGCCGCACTTCAATTGTTATTGCGCACCGGCTTTCTACAGTTCGTGAAGCGACCCGCATCGCCGTCCTTCACCACGGCGAGTTGCGCGAGATCGGAACGCACGACGAATTGTTAGCACACGGCGGAATCTATGCAAAACTTGTAAAACTACAATTCAACACGCACGACGAAAATCCAGAGCAGGAGCCCGATCCGCCGGCCGGCATTTCCGCTCCCGAGCCGACGTTATTATAGCCGGCTTTATTATAATTATTCTTACTGTAACTTTCGAACTTCGCCCGTCGTTAATTTATAGATTCCCTTCAGGATTGTTAACGTTCCCGTTTCAACCGCATGGTGCAGCACGGGGCTCTCGGCGGCGAGATTCTTCGCGCAAAGATGAATATTCGCTTCGACCTGGCGCGTCGCAAGCTCGCCCGGTTCCGCGACTGGTTCCATACCTTTAAGCGCGGGAGAAATTTTATTAACAATCGCCGTCAAATTAACAGTTGGCATTTTCTCGCCCGACGCCGCTGCCGCGACGGCTCCGCACTTTTCGTGGCCGAGCACGAGGAGCGTATGCACTTTTAAATGTTCGACGGCGTATTCCAAACTCCCGAGCGCGATCGGATCTGCAACATTACCCGCCGTTCTTACAACAAATAAATCTCCGAGACTTTTATCAAATATGAGTTCCGGCGCGACGCGGCTGTCGGCGCATCCGAGAATTGCAATTTTCGGGTGCTGGCCCTTTGCTAATTCTTCTCTCCTCGATAATACAGATCGAGGCGGAATTGCGCCGCGCATGAACCGCCGGTTTCCTTCTAATAAATCCTGCCATAATTGTATTGATGTCGGCTCGCCCGCCGCGGCGCGCGGTTCTTCGGCGCGAACGTTTATAAACGCATGAGCAGAATAGTAGGTTGCTATAAATAGAACGCCGGCCGCCAAAAGATAGAATCGCGCGGCGGGCTTTCGGAGGATCGTAACCATCGGGAATTTGCGCTCCAGCGAGTCGGGTCAGTGAGAGGTGCCCATGACATCGACGAGCGGCACGCTCCGGCTGAAACTCGGATCGCCCCCCACCTTTCGCGTGTCTCGAATGATATTTGCTCAACGAACGCGCAGCCGTATTCGTAGTTTTGCGATATTTCTGATCCGGCCGTACGCCTCCGTTAGCGCATTTCAACCAAAAACGACTATACTATTCCGCCAAATTTCCGGCCGTACGCCACTTATTGAAATATCGTGAAAATCCAGTCCCTTCGCAACGTTGCCATCATTGCCCACGTCGACCACGGAAAAACAACTCTTGTTGATGCGCTTTTCCGCGGCGCGCACACGTTTCGCGATAACCAGCGCATCGAAGATTGCGCGATGGATAGCAATCCCATCGAGCGCGAGCGCGGAATTACAATATTAGCAAAAGTGACGTCGGTCCGGTGGCACGATGTTAAAATTAATATTGTGGATACACCGGGACACGCGGACTTCGGAGGCCAGGTCGAACGCACTCTTTCGCTCGCCGACGGCTGCATTCTCGTCGTCGATGCGTTTGAAGGGCCGATGCCCCAGACGCGTTTTGTGCTGCGCAAGGCTTTTGAACATAAATTAAAGCCAATTGTAGTTATCAATAAGATCGACCGGCCCGACGCGCGGCCGAACGAAGTGCTGAGCGAAGTCTTCGATTTATTTGTATCACTCGACGCACCCGACGACGCGCTGGATTTTCCGGTTGTGTATGCATCGGGACGCAGCGGAATTTCAACGTTAGATTTAATCAATCCGCCGGTCGACATGACGCCGTTATTTGATACAATCATTAAGCACATCCCCGCGCCCGAAGCCGATCCCGACGGCCCCTCGCTCTTTCAGGCGTCGACTCTCGATTATGATGATTACGTCGGGCGCATCGCGATCGGCCGCATTTTCCGCGGCAAATTCCGCCCGAATCAGCGGGTTCGTATATTTCATCAAGGATCGCGCGAATTCAAAGCCGGATCGCACGTCGACGGAACTATCAAATCTTTGTCGTGGTTTGAGGGATTATCAAAATATCCCGCCAACGAAGTCACCGCGGGCGATATTTGTGCTATTTCCGGAATTGATGAAATCGGAATCGGCGACACATACTGCGATCCCGAATTCCCGGAACAGTTGCCTTCGATCACCGTCGACGAACCGACGATACAGATGGTTTTTTCTGTTAACTCGGGCCCATTCGCAGGTAGGTCGGGAAAATTTGTTACATCGCGCCAAGTCCGCGATCGTTTAAATAAAGCTGCTTTGCAAGATTCGGCATTGCATGTATCAGAAACCGAGGCGACCGACGCGTTCGCCGTCGCCGGCCGCGGCGTCATGCATCTCGGTATTCTTATCGAAAACATGCGCCGCGAAGGCTACGAATTCTTAGTATCCACTCCGCGCGTTATTTATAAAGAAATCGATGGCAAGAAATGCGAGCCAATCGAATTCGGCGTTGTCGACTGTCCGAGCGCGTCGATGGGCCGCGTGATTGAATATATGGGCAAGCGCCGCGGCGAATTGAAAGAAATGAGCCGGAAAGGTGAATTTACACATCTTGAGTTTACAGTTCCGTCGCGCGGCCTGATCGGCGCGCGAACTGCTATATTAACATTAACGCAGGGCGAGGGAACGCTGCACCATGTGTATCAAGGCTACGAGCCGGACCGCGGCGAAATTGCAGGGCGCCAGTTCGGAAGTTTAATTGCACACGAAACGGGCCAGGTGTCCGCGTACGCGCTCGAAATGATGGCAGACCGCGGGACATATTTTGTTGAACATCAGGAGGCCGTTTATGAAGGCCAGGTCGTCGGCGAACATTGTCATGAAACCGACCTCGTTGTTAACGTTTGCAAAGCTAAGAAACTAACTAACATTCGATCGGCAGGCGCGGAAAAGAACGTTCGACTTGCGCCGGCCCACAAGATGACGCTTGAAGAGGCGCTCGAATACATCGCCGAAGACGAATTGTTAGAAGTAACCCCCGACGCAGTCCGTGTGCGAAAGCGATTGCTTGACCCGAGCGCGCGGCGCCGCGTGTCGCGTTCCGAGAGACAACCCGCGTAATTGTAACTGACACTAATTCTTAATTTTACCATGAAGCAACCCGCTCTTGTATTATTAGTTTCTATTCTTGCATTTCCCGCCGGCGCTATGGCGATGCGTGCGGTGCGCACGCAGGATCAGCAGCCCGTGATGCCGCGAAAAACGTTATTTGAAAAATCGCAGACTCCTCTGCCCGCGAACGTTTATTGTAAAATGGACGGCCTCGAAATCACGCGCGCGGAATTCGGCGATTGGCTACAAAAATTTCGCGGCGACAATGCAATACAAGAATACATTACGGGACGCCTGATTCGCCAAGCGGCGAAGAAATATAACGTTGAAGCCACCGCCGAGGAAGTTGATCAGATTGTTAGTAGAAGAATCGAAGAGCGCATTCTGAATGGATACCGCGGGCGAAAAGAATTGTTTGAAGAACGCGAGCTCGCAAATCTCGGCAAAACGCTGAATGATGCAAAACTTGAGGAATCGTGGGAGGTCGAAGGAGAACTCCTCGTCAAGAAAATCTTAAAGTCGCGACGGTTAACTACAGATGCTGACGTTGAAAAAGAATTTAATAGATTGTATGGAAAGTCGGGCCGCGAAATGTGGCTGCGCGCAATATTATTAGAAATAAATCCGCCGGCCGTCACGTCGCATAAATCACACGAAGAGCTTGCGGCGATCCAAAAGAAAGCGCTCGAAGATGCTTTCAAAAAAGGCGTCGACGCCATCAAACGTATCAAATCCGGAGCGACCGATTTCGCAACGCAGGCGCTCGCAAGTTCCGACGACAATCAATCGCGCGTGAGGGGCGGCGATATCGGACAATATGTGAATCAACCGCAGGAGTTCGGTCCTGAATTCGATGAGTTAATACATAAAGCCAAAATCGGTGAATTGATAGGTCCGGTGCGAATTCAGGCCGGCTTTATCGTCGCGGAAATAACAAAAGAAATTGTTCACGATATTCGCAAGGAGCGCGATGCGATTCGTACCGAATTGAAGGAACGCGCGCCAACGCACGACGAAATACAAGAATACGTCGGGCGCCTTTTGTTAGAAGCAAAATTGGTACGTTAATAAAAAAATAGTTCACGCAGTGCCGCGTGAGCTATTACAAAGGCCGGGCGGTCGGCGTCCACCGGTCGGCGGCTCGGCGCGGCGGCGAGAAACGTGCTTTTAATATAACCATTGCGTATTGATAGCATTGGTATACGGGCGGCAAAACGAAGATGCCCGCTTCGGCGAGCATGACCGCGAGGGTAATGACTAAATTACCCGTATCGATAAACGTCAAAATCGGCGGCGCGATCCATAATGCACAAAACAGGATCGCTAATAATACGGGACCGAACGCATATAACACAAACTGCGCGGCCCCGAACGGGCGCGGCCGGATCTGTAAACAATTCCGCCAGTGCAGGTCCATCACTTCAAAGTACGCTCGCGCGCGGCGAATTCGCTGCGCTTCTAACAATTCGCCTCCGGGTTTCCACTCATAAAAAATAACGTCGCGAAGCAGTATCGCGCGCCAGCCGCGCTCGCGTATTTGTAATGAAAGATCGAGGTCGTCGGCCGCGATGCCTTCGCGCGGCTCGGCGCCCGCCGCGGAGCGAAATGCTAACCATGGCCCGTGAACACTAAATAAAATTCCGAAACGCGACTCGAGCGCGCGGATTTCCTCCGACGCAATATCATACAAATCGCGGCGGTCGCCGCCCGGAATTCCGTTTTGTAACACGGCCGCGTATCGTTGCATTCCGCTCGCGACCCCCACGTTCGCGCGCCGCATCGCGCCCGCCGTCGAGACCGGCGCATTTTCGCTAACAATCGCGTCGGCGTCGGTAATCACAAATATATCAAATCCGGCGCCCTCGCCGAACCCCGTGCGCAGCGCTCCGCCTTTTCCGGGAGAAAATTGATTCTTAATAATTCGCCATTCGAGGTTCGAACGTTTTTGTAATAAATCGACGGTCTCTTTCGCGATATCCAGGGTCGCATCCGAAGATTCGTCGTCGACCACGATGGCAAGATGCGTGATCCCGATGGGCAGCGGCGGGAAATGCATCCGATGCGTCGAATGTATCTTTTCCGCAATCACTCGCGCCTCGTTCCGCGCGGGAATTACAATTGCAATCCGCGGGTAAGCCGTTAAATCCAATTGCGCCTTTATATCCAATTAAGCTGTGAAAACATTGCCTACCGTGGACGAATAATCTTCGACACTAATTTTGGATAGAGGCTTGGCGTAAATAATACATTTGTTCCGACCTGGCATTCCCACGTGCAGGCGCAACGCTCCGCCCAAATCCGATCGCGCACCGCGCGCGCCGTTTCGCCATTCCATAATTTTGTAAAATGATAATTTACATCCTTGAGATTCCCGAACGAGTCGGGAAGGATTTCGCACGGCGCCACGTGCCCGTCTTCAAAAATAACTGCTGAAGTACGCCCGGCGAGGCACGGCTTATAATTAGCATTTCCGGACGCCTGTAATTCGATTTGATCATACATCACAAAATCGCGCGCTGCCGCGACGCGCGCGCCCGGAAATTTAAAGTAAGAAACTTCGCCGCTGCGCAGCGCGTCTAATTTAACATTTACCGCAGCGCGGTACTTCGCGGGGTCCACCTTTAACAATTCGAGATCGCGCGGATTTCCGCGTGCGAGGTTGATTGTAACATTATCCGGCCTGAGTTCCTTTTGTAACCAATCGACAAACTCGGGCGCGACGTCTTGATTCTCGGCAGTAACGGTATAAATAACGCCGACGCCCAGATTCTTGACGCGATGCTTCAATTCAAGCAGCGCGCGAAAGGTATCAATAGATTTATCAAATCCGCCGGGCGTCGCGCGAATGTGATCGTGTATGTCTCGCGGCCCGTCGAACGAAACAGATACATTCAAAAATGCATTTGGAATTTCCTTAGCAACACGCTCCGCGCCTGCGACCGTCCGTTCTTTTATAAGTGCATTTGTAGGAATGGATACATGGCGCGGTTTACAAATCGAAAACGCGCGCGCGATTTCATGCAAATCATCGCGCAAAAACGGTTCTCCGCCCGCGAACGCGAGCCATAACAATTCGCCGCCGAGCGTCTTCGCGATTTGTTGCATTGCCGGAAGAGGCAACCCTTCAATTCCCGCGTCGACTTCCTTCCAATGAAAACAATGGCGGCATCGCGCGTTGCAGCGCCCGGTTACATACAATGTTAAATGTACGGGCGGACCTTCCTTAACAAACGCTCGCTTCAGAAACGGCAGATAGGATCGGAGCGCCATAGCCGTATTATTAATTATCTATTTTGACGCCAAGCGGCTTAACAGAACGCCCGCGAGGAATGCCCCGCCGCCGTACATTAAATATTGAACTTCGATCACCATCGATTTTGTAGCACTGGTGCCTGTTTCCCGAATTCCTTCCTCGATACTCAAAAATATACCAATCAGCACGATGGCCATGCCGACGACCTGTAAAAAGCGGCCTGTATAGTAAATTGCGTTTTTCACGGTTGATAAGGATAATTCGACTATTGAATTTACTTATTTTTTCGCGTTCTGTAAACCCGCGATCGCCTGCAACAGCGCCGGCGACGGCGTCGAATTCCGAGGGTTCGCGCGATCGGTAAATTTAACAATACTTCCCCCCGGCACGGCAATGAGCGTCTGCGCGTCTTGCTCCGCGATCCACGCGGAACCCTGAGGCCACTCGCACGGACCGCCGAGCGCGGGGCCGGTCGGCACAAATCGCGAAACATCGATCTTGCGGCTGCGCCCGCGCCACGAGGGCGGAACGCCTAATCTTAAGATTTCGAGCGCGGTCGGCGCGAGGTCGATTGTTGAAATGGATACGGGGCACTGTACGCCGGAACGATACTCGTACGGTAATTGTATTGTTACAATTCCACGAGGAACCGCATCCGGCGAACCGGCACCCGGGTCGGTTGCTAACATTAAAACTCCGTCGCCCTGAATTCCGTGTTTGTGCAGTACGGAAATAATAGATCCGATTCCCTCGTCGATCGCGGAAAGAGCCGCTTTGCGATCGGACGGCTGATTCGATAGATCGCGAAAATCAAACCATACAAAAAATCGCGGCGGCAGATGCTCACCGAGTTTTTGTTGAAATTCCGCCGCGAGGTCCGCCGCCTTCGCGCCCGGTTTCTCCACGATCGTATCAAATCCGATTTGTAAATTTGCGTCGGAGAAAAGTTTCGAATTTGAAAATACAAACGCCGGCATTTCGAGTGATTTCTCGCGCGCCTGGCGCTTCAATTCCGTTGCTAATGTTGGGAAACCGGGCTTCAGCGTCTCGCCGGTTTTTGTAACATGATGGTCGAGCGGGAGCGAACCCGTTGCGATGGATGCTAAGAATACACTGCCGCCCGGCGACGCCGCCATCGTCGACGCGAAATGTGTACTATCGCGGATGAGCGCTGCGAGGTGAGGCATCGGTTCGGCGGTGCGCGGCCCCGCGAGGTCGGATGCTACAACTCCGTCAATGGTTATAATCATAACCGGGACGGCTGGAATCGCCGACGGAATCGGAAATGCGTCTCCTTCCGGACTCACCGCGGCTTTTATCAAAAAAACGAACGGCCCGAGCGCGCACAGCGCAATTAAGAATAATTTCGAGAGGCGCGAGCCGGACATTACTTCTTCTTTTTGATATATCCTTCGGGAATCGAATCCAGTTCGGCCGGACTCATTTCGCGCCCCGCGTCGCTCGCCGCCGGTGTCGATTTGACCCATTCAAATAATGCTTGCTGCAGGATCTCTTCATCCGGTCCGGCCGGTTTCGTATGTAAATTCTTTTTAGCGCCCGGATCCGCAACCATATCATAAAATTCGAATGTCCAATCCGGTTTCGTAGGAATTGCAATTAAACGATGCTTGGCCGAACGTGCTGAATACTTTTTATTTGTTACAACAAATTTCTTGACTACTTTTCCGTCCGCCTTGGTTTCTTCGATTTCCGTCTTATCCTGGGTTTGCGCGAAGACTATTTGTTTCGTTCGCGATTTCTTATCAAGCACCGTCATCAGTGATTCGCCCGCGAACTTCGACGGATCTGTTAACAATCCAAGATAATCATAAATCGTCGGAACGATATCCACGGACTCGCTGACAGCCGCAATGCGGGTTCCGCCAAACTTACCATTCGGGAATCGGATAATGCACGGAATATGCGCCACCTCATCATACAGATGCGGATCATGCGTAAAATACTCGTCGTCGCGTTCCGTAAACGTTTCACCGTGATCGGATGTAATAACTAATATTGTATTGTCGAGCACGCCGCGTGAACGCAATCCTTCTATCAATTTTCCGAGCTGCTCATCCTGAAACGCGACGCCGCCGTCATAACGATCGATCAAAAACCGGTCGTCGTCGCTTGTTAAGATACGAGGGCCGCCCGACGCCGGAATGTAGCTCGGCAGGCTCCTCTTTTCTTTTTTCCTATTGTAGTGTCCGTCGTCGCGGCCAACGCCGAGATCGCCTTTGCCGAACAGCGTTTCGTTAAATATATAATCCGGACGGCGGCTCGTGCGCGCCATCTTTTCGGTGAGGGCGCGGTCGGCCGGTTTCATTGCATTTAACTGTTCCGGCGTTTTCTTAGGATCCAGCCAAATCCACGATCGAAACGCGTACGGACGGTGCGGATCCCAATAATGTAACCATGCGCAGAATTGCCGCTGATCGTTAGTATCGTCGACCCATCCTAAAAAGTCTTTGTTCAGTTCATCGCCGGGAAGCCACATTTCGCTTCGGATATGATCAAACCCGCGCGTGACTTCGAGCTGTGTGAAATTGTTTAAATTTACAAATGCACCCGTTCTGTAGCCGAGCCCTCGCGCGTCTTCATTTGCTTTACGCTCTTTGGGCGTGCCTACGAGCTGCGCGATCGTAGGCGTTCCGTGCGAAAGTGTATCATTCCACCAGAGCACGCCGTGCGTTTTTACATATTTTCCCGTGAGGATCGACGCGTGCGACGGCGGAGTAAACGATGAATTCGCATAGAAGCGTTCGAACACTACAGATTCTTTCGCGAGTTTGTCGAGCTGCGGCGAAGTCTCGCGGTTGTGTCCGTACAAATGTAAACGATCCGCACGCAGCGTATCGCACGTAATAATTAATATATTAGGCAGGCGCTCTTTCGATTTGGAGCAATTGATCGCGACGAGCGCGCCCGCTGCGCAAACCATCATAAACAACGCGAACCAGAGGAGTTTTTTAGTCATATTCTTTTTGTTTACGCCTCGAATTATCTTAACTTCCAGAGGCGGCCCGTCATCGCCCACCAGCGCAGTCGCAACACCATCATGTAACCTTGCATCAATTTTCCGAATGTTAATGAACTTTCGCCGCGTTCGCGTTCGACGAAGTCGATCGGAACTTCACAAATCGCGAGCCTCTTTTGCCGCGCTTTAAATAACAATTCCTGAACGATCGCGGGGCCCTGCGAAAAAGTATTTTGAACTTCGACGGCCTTGAGCGCGCTCGTGCGCCATGCGCGAAAGCCGCTATTACAATCTTTCACCGAGAGTCCGAGAATCAAACGAATATATAGATTCGCGAGTTTTGTTATCATTCGCCTCGGGAGCGGACGCCCAAGATCCTTGCCTCCTTCGACGCCGCGCGAACCGAGCACAAGATCGTTGCCTTCCTCAATCTTAGCAATCATCGCCGGGATCGACCGCGGCGGGTGCGAGAAGTCGGCGTCCATTTCAACAATAACGTCGGGCTCCGGATCGAGCTGCATGGACTTAACAAATGCGTCGCGGCCCGCGCGCCCGCGGCCTTTATCGGTGGTTCGATGTAACAAATAAACACGTTCGTCGCGCTCGGCGCGATTGGCTACAATTTGCCACGTGCCGTCGGGTGAATGGTCGTCGGCCACGAGAACGTTATACTGTATTTTTGATGTACTGGTTTTAGGAGTATTGAGCGCGAGCAGTGCATCGATCAGTAGTTCAATATTCAGCGCCTCGTTCCACGTCGGAACCGTCACAACCACGCGCTTCACTTTTGTAGCATTCGCCATTCCCATCTTCACGCCCGCGCGGCCGCGGAAGCCGCGAGACAGCGCAGCACCGCCGCCTCGACCCGCGCGGGCGGAATCGTATTCATACAATTCGGGTCGAGGTCGCATTTGGATAAATAACAAACGAGGCACTCCATTTCATTGCTAGTTATTTTTTCGCCCCGCCCAAAAAGATCGATTTCAACGGACGACGTCGGGCCAAAGATAGCAACGACTTGCTTGCCGAGCGCCGTCGCGATGTGCATCGCGAGCGTGTCGCCCGTCACGACGGCGTCGCACAGATCGACGATCGCCGAGAATTGCCGCAATGAATTGTTACATCCGGTATCTGTTACAAATCCCACAGGATTCTTAATATTCTTCGCCGCGGCGATCAGGCGTTTGTTGCGTTCGACTTCCTCGGGTCCGCCCAATAACAATACCGCCGCTCCCGCGTCGGCGAGGTTTTTTGCAATATGACAAAAACCCTCCTCGGTCCAGCGCTTGAGAGGCCAGCGGCCTCCGGCGCCTGTGTTGAGACCGACGACGTTCTGGCCGTCGCGAATCCCCCATTTTGCAGCGAGGCCGCGCGCGAACGCCCGCTCTTCTTTTGTTAATATCAATTGAGGCGAAACCGCCGGACCCTCGAGTTCCGCCGCGGCGAGCGCGTGGAATTGATACGTTTCAATATTCGCTTTCTTGAGATCGTCGCGCAATCCCATTTGTAACCATTTCTCTCCGGCCGGACGAAAGGATACAGAAAAACCGCGCGGGTCGAGGCCGTAGCCAAATTTAATGTTCGCGCGCGCGGCCGACGCGATTGCGGCGGAGTCGGTGCCTGCGTCGAGATTGATTAATACATCAAATTCTTCTATCAATAATTCCGCGGGCAGGTGTCCGCTAAAGGATAAAGTTCGGTCAATATAGGGATTCTTTTCGAGGAGCGGAACCGAGCCCGCCGCCGTGATCCAATGAATTGAAGCCGATTCATACTTTTGTTTGATCGCCGGCAAAATCGAAGTCGTGCGCAGCACGTCGCCCGCCGCCGCTAATTTAACAATTAAGACGCGCGTCTTCACCGGCGCGTAATGTTTACATCCGTCGCAAACCACGCCCTCGCTCTTGTGAGGCGCGCACGGGCGGTCGCTTCTGTAATATAAACAATCGCGATGAAAGAATGGATTCATGCCGAGGGTGAATCGGGGTCGTCAGGGGTGTTTCGAAAAGTAAGAATGGCGAGTGTTAATATTAACAAAATCGTGAGCGCGAGTCGAAGGTCCACGGCCGTTTCAAAGCCGAGAGGATAGACGTTTCGCTGGAGCGCGGCGTCGAATCGCGCGTGAGGCGCAAGCATCGGAAATTGAACGTAAGTAACCACATTCGAAGCCGCGGCCAAAGCAAACGCGGTGACGCCGAGCACACCGCCTCCGGCGACCGCCGCGAGCGGAACGATCCAGAGTTCGAATTGAGGAGAGTAAATATTAAGAAACAAAACAAATGTAGTCACAAGCACGCCCGACGCGGCGACGAGCGTGCGCGGGCGCGGCCGAAAGTAACCCACAAAAAACGCCGGGATCACAGGAAGAATTTGTAGTATTCGAAACGTCTTCACGCCGGCGAGCAGCGAGTTGTAGTCCGAAGCCCTCCACGCTCCGAACACGCGCTCGGCGAGGCTTCCGGCATTGGTGTCGCGCGCGTCCTGATAGGAAAACGGAACTGCGACCGCCGCGATCCCCGACGAAACGGGCGACCTGTCGAGAACGAGCCCCGCAAATTTTTCCGGGCGCCACTCGGCGGTCCACGCGGGGTCGAGCACGCCTTGGATGAACGGCACCGCCTCCATCGCCGCGATCGCCAATGCAAACAATAACGCGCCCGCGAAGGCCGATTTGAAGCCTTCGCGTTTTGCTACAAATCCGAGCGCTAAGAAAAACACGGCGGCCGGATAAATTTTTAGCATCGTGCCCGCGGCTAATAACAAAAACCCGGTCTTCGATTTCGAATGAACAAATGCGAGAAGCGCCGCCGAAAGTGTAAAAACCGGCAGCGGATCATAACGTTGAATAGCACAATAAAGCGCAGCCGGCGCGATCAGTAGCAACGCGCGCCACGGCGACAATTGTAGAGACCGCGCGAGCGCGGCGGTCGCCCACGCCGTGGCGAACCATGCGAGAGCCATCCAAGCCGCGAACACGTCGCCGTATGCTAATGAAATCGGCGAGTGCGTTTCTGATATATTAATTGCATTAAGCGCCGCGCGCGGCTCCGGCGCCGCGATTCCGTTTTTCTCCAATGTTATAAAAAAGTACGGCACACCGACGGCCCACGTCGCGAGCGGCGGATACTCCGAAAAAACGTCGAGGTAGGGCCGCATTCGAGCGCCCGCCCACGCACCGCGTTTCTTAAAGATTGAGTATTCGTAGTCATCGCGGAATGGTTGGATCAAGCTGCGCGACGGCGCTTGCGGATCCGGCCTCGAGGGCGTCGCCGAACGAACGATCGCCGCGCATGCCAGCACCAATGCAATGATCGCAAGAACAGGCGTCAGCGACTGCGACCGAGGATGGGCGTGGCGAAGTGTGAACACTGCGTGCGTTTTAACAAAAACGCAGAGCCCGCGCGAACGCGGCCGGAAAAAAACTTTTCCCAAAAAGCCGCGATATGCTTCCGGCTGATAATTCCGGTAGGGTATTCGTAACCGTTAGCAACTCCTTCACTAGCAATTTTCAGCCCAATTTAACAAAACGCCAGTGCGACCGCTGATCATCTGTAGCACCTATAACGAATGCGAGAATATTGCTCCGCTTGCGAAGGAGATTCTCTCCAATGCGCCGGAAGCAAATGTATTAGTTGTTGATGATAATTCTCCCGACGGCACCGGCCAGATCGTGCGCGATTTGATAAAAACGGAACCGCGCGTTCATTTGTTAGCAAGGCCCGGAAAGCTCGGCCTCGGCACGGCGATTCTCGACGGCATGCAGTGGGGTTTGGATCGCGGCTACGACCCGATTTGTACAATGGACGCCGACTTCTCCCATCACCCGCGCTACCTCCCGGCGATTCTCGCGGGGAGCCAAAAATACGACGTGATGATCGGCAGTCGTTATATTCCGGGCGGCGGCACGAAGAATTGGGGCATCAGCCGGCAGATTCTTAGCCGAACGTCAAACTTAGTATCGCGGATATTGTTAGGTTTTCCTACAAAAGACTGCACGGGATGCTACCGCGCCTATCGCGCCGATCTATTAAAAAAGATCGACCGCAAATCTATCAAATCCTCAGGTTATTCGTTCGTCGAGGAAGTGCTCGAATTATGCTATCGCGCGAAGGCGTCGATGGGAGAGACTCCTATCATTTTTGAAGACCGCCGCGCGGGAAGTTCAAAGATATCGCGCAAGGAAGTGTATAAAGCAGTGTTAACATTATTCCGGTTGCGCTGGCAGCGAATCACGGGAGCCGGAAAACAACAAAAGACAGCGTGATGGCAACGTTTCGCCACGCGCACAAGATCGCGGCGATTCTGATCGCGTTGCATGCGTTCTTTTTGTTAACAGCCGCGGCGCCGTCGACAAATTTATTCTCGCCGCTTTCACCACAAATAAAAGGGCCGACGTTCGACGAGTATTTTTACATTTCTGCGGGCGTTTCTTACTTAAAAACGGGCGACTTCTCCGAAAACCGCGAACACCCGCCGTTAACAAAAATGATGACGGCCGCTCCGGTCGCCGTTCAAACGGATATTGATTTTCCGGATCACTGGCGGGATTTATTACATTTCCCCGTCCAGTTTTTTTATGAGCATAACACGGAGTCGCAGGCGCGAAATTTATATTTAGCAAGGCTGCCTGTCGTATTCTTAGCTCTCGCACTCGATGTCGTTTTGTATCTTGTCGCGTGCGGGATCGCCGCGTCGTCGTGGGCCGGGCTCACCGCGTTATCGTTAGCAGCGTTCGACCCGAGCTGCATCGCGGCGGCGTCGACTGCGAATCTTGACTTTCCCGCCGCCGCCTTCGGATTCTTTGCATTGGCCGCGGTGCGCCGCGCATTGTTAAAAAATACATTTGGTTCGACGGCAATCGCGGGAATCGCGCTCGGCGCGGCAATGTTAGCCAAATGGACGTCATTACTATTAGGGCCCGCCCTGCTCGGCATGGCGCTCGCGCAGGCGGTTTCTAACAAATCCTACAAGCCATTACTGCAATTCATCCTGATCGCCGCGGGCGCGTTTTCCACGTTCGCGCTCGGCTACGGCTTCGAAACGCGAAGCCTCGACAGCGTTAAGAATCATCCGAAGTATACAGCTAGAAGTAAAAAGGCCGACGGCACGCCCAACATTCTCGAACGGCCCATCATCGCCGGGCCCGTCCAGGCCGTTTTCGGAGAACACCGCGGCGTGCCATTGTTAACATCCATCAAGGGCCTCGATCATACACTTTCCGAAACGGGCCAGATCGGGCACGCGGGTTATTTGTTAGGAGAGACGACGCCGACGTTGATGAAAAAAGACGCGGCAACCGGCCGCGAATTCCCCGCGTTCATCGGCTGGAAATCCTACTATTTGGCAGTGATTCCGCAGAAGCTGCCCGTCACATCGCTATTATTAATTCTGTGCGGAATTGTCGCCGCGCTCTGGCCCGGCAAATCGTGGCTCGACCGAATCTTTTTATTAGTTTTTCCGGCGACAACTATCCTCCAATTCACTTTTAGCAATGCGCAGCTCGGGATTAAGTATATTTTGCCCGCGCTGTTTCCGTTATTTGTATGCGCAGGATTGTTAGCGACACGAGTGCGCATAGGAATTGTTATTTTCGCAGTGGCGTTCCTCGGCGCCGCGCAAGCGACAATTCGCATGCATCCGAGCGAAGCGATGTTTAGTAGTATTCTCGCGGGCGGCTCGGAGTCGGGGCCGCGCGTCGCGTGCGTCGGCGACGACTGGGGCCAGGACGCGCCCGGGCTCGCGCAGTTTGCTAAGGATCTTCTTGCTCTCACGCATTTCGATCACAACGAGACTGCAACCCAGAGTTTCCTCAAAAAATATAAAAGTTGTTTCGCCGACGATATTAATATAAACAACTGGCAATTACTAAAAAACGTACGACACGCCCTCGGACAGACTGGCCTCGCCTATCGTTATTATGGCGAAGGCGAACCCAAAGACTACGGATACGATTTTGATGTATTGGGAGTTGGGCCGCGCCGCGGCGTCGTGGCCGTTCACTCGACAACGCTCTACCGAGAAAATGAACAATTCTCGTGGCTCGAGCGATATGATAAGACTGCCTCCGAGGGCGAACCGATGCCGGGAATCTACCGTTGGTTCGAGCCCGGCCGCTGGATCGTGAATCACCGGCCGTTTGCTAAGATTGGACAAGCGATATACGTCTATTATATTCCGTAACAATTCCAAAAGTATTAAACACGACTCGTGGGCTTCTCCTTCAAGATTGCGACCATCGCGGGCATTCCGATCCGCCTGCACTTCCTTTTTGTTATTTTCCTTTTGATATGGGTGCTGCCGGCGACGTGCAACGGAACCGCCGAGGCGACGCAGGATTCATTATTATTATTAACCGGATTGTTTGGATCCGTTTTATTGCATGAACTCGGACACGCGCTCGTCGCGCGTCAATTCGGGGCGCAGATCGTCGATATTATGCTTTGGCCGCTCGGCGGATTCACCCGAATGCATCAAATGCCGGACAAGCCGCTGCCGGAATTCTTAGTATCCGTCGCCGGCCCGGCCGTCAATTTTATACTTCTCGCGATCGCGTTCGCGATGAGTGCCTATATTAACGTTCCTGGATATGGTTACTTTCCGTATTCGCCGGAAGACGGCGGCCACGCAACTTCCGCGATCGACCGGTTCGCATGGATCAATGCAATACTCGGCGTTTCGAATTTATTACCTATCTTTCCGATGGACGGCGGACGCGCGCTGCGCGCGGTTTTTTGTACAAAGCTAGGATTCCTCAAAGCTACAGAAGCCGCGATCCGCGTCTCGCGCTGGCTCATTGTCGCCGGCGTGGTCGCGTCGATTTGGTATGGAGTCTTCATCGGCCCGGCGATTTTGTTAGGATTATTTTTGTGGTGGCAGGGCGCGCAGGAGCTCGTCGCGGTGCGAACGCGATACGGAATTTCGCCGCTCCACGCAATATTACAAAAAATGTTCGGAATGAAAATCGATCCGTCCGCAATGAATACAAATCAACAAAACAGCCCGCGCGGAAAAGTTATTGATACGGAACCCATTCGCGAACAACCGCAAAAGGACGCTAAGACTGTGAATGAAGATATCGAGTCGTTCCGCGGCAGCCTCGACGAGTATTTTCGTAATAAAAAAGACGATCGCTCCCGCTAGGAGTGTGTCCCGTTTACTACGGGACACACTCCTAGATTTAGCTTCCCCCTCGCGCCCGCCAGAGGCGGGACGCGATCCCCGAAGGGGATAACAACAGAGTCTGTTCCTGCGGGACAAACTCCTAGGGCCCGGTGTGTATCGCGTGCTCGCGCGCATAACCGTGGCGCCAGAATATTAGTTAAACGAAACGCGCCTGGACCACTCCCGCGATAATTGTTGCAAACGCCTTGTTCCGCGCACCCCGTGTTATTATTTAGGGGCGCTGCGCTCGCGACACACCACCGGGAACAATTTATGATACAACTGGATTTGAATGGCGGATTATCGGATCATCAGAAATGAATAGAGAAAAACCGATCGTTAAAAATAAGCATTGGACGGCCAGAGCCGCGTGGTTTGCGATACGTGCGTATGCTATTTTTCTGCCGGCGGCGTATTTATTAATGATAACGACGGGCGATGCGGTTCCCGGCCTTGCGCTCGTCGAAAATACAATTCAGTGGATTGGAATATTAGCATTACCGGTCGCCGTCTATTTTCTCTTCGCACACAAACGAATTTGGGCTTGGTTTTTTATTCTGAGCACGACTGCTTGCTATTGTTATGATTATCTAAACTCAAATAGCGGTGCAAACGCAGACATCTCGGAGTTGGGCTCGATTGAGAGGAAAGTCATTGATACCTCGCAACAATTGACGATTCTCTCCTGGAACGTGGGCTATGGACGCGCAACCCATGACGAAATAGCAAATGCAATAAAACGGGAAGGCACCGACGTTTGCGGCCTCGTTGAGGTACCGGAAGAATTCCCAGCCTTTGCCAAATATAGGCTTTCAGATTTATATCCTTTCCAAATCTTCGAAGGAGAGGGGCTCCTCCGCAAAGGGATTCTATCAAAAACGCGAATCCTCGAAAGTCGCACGGAATCGCTCGACAACTCGCGCCCGTGGATGTTTTGTAGTATCAAGATCGGCGAAAAAATGTTGTCGATTTATTTAGTACATTTCAGCCCCTGGATCGCCGTCCTTGGACGCTACAGTTCCGACTCGCACGCTCTCGCAGAAATCCGCAGTCGTATCAAAAACGAACCTGTTATTATTATGGGCGACTTTAATTCTATAAGCCGGAGTTCAGAATGGAAACGCCTCTGGCACCATGGATTCCGCCACACATTTCGGGCGATGACTGGAGACAAAAGTTATTCATTCCCCGTCTTCGGCCGATATCATTATATTCCGATTCCACCCATTCTTCGAATTGATGCAATCTGGACCAAGGGAATTTGGACAGCCTCCAGTTTCATCGCCCGCGACGGCGGTTCTGATCATTTACCAATAATTGCAGACTTATATATTCCGTAGTATTTACTAATATTCCTCAACGACCTGGGCGGGGGGGCAGGCACCCAGCGCGACTGACCCCCTTCTGTTATAAGACCCCCGGACGCGAAGCTAATAAACGGCGCG
>JBJXHE010000072.1:0-11279 GCA_046160785.1 Planctomycetota bacterium | reverse complement strand
AGTGCGGATGGAAGCGAGGCGGAGCGGATCGGTTTTGTAGATTTAAAGATTCACCAAGGTGGCCTTGACACAGATGGCCTTCTCATGGAAGGCACCCACCGCGACGCGTACCGCGTCGCGGCGTGAGGCAGACCCCATTTCCGTCTACAACGACTACAAAAAGAGGCGCGCACGCGCCTCTTTTTGTAGCTATTCCCTCCCCGCCGCCCTGGGTGCGGACGCTGCGGCCTCATTACATCAAAAACGTCATCATTAATAATTGGGGACAGGTATAAACCTGTCCCCTAACCTGTCCCCGTTATCGCGCCGGAGTCGCGCGCGCAGCGCGCATCGGTGTGCGGAAGAAGGCGTCGCGTATCGCCGAGCGCGGCAGTGGTCCAGGCGCGTCTGTAACAATTATTACTTTTGCGCCACGGTTATGCGCGCGAGCACGCGACCCGGCGCGATATTAACAATCATTGTTAATATCGACCCCGCCACCACCGCCACCACCGCCCACTCCCCGACTCCCCTCTACCTCAACATCTTATTTGAAGCATCCAGTGCGGCTACTTTATAACATTCGGCCAGCGTCGGATAATTAAACACCGTCTTTAAGAAGTAATTCAATCCCCCGCCCAAGCCCAATACCGCCTGTCCAATATGTATCAATTCCGTCGCGCCCGTCCCGATCGCGTGAACTCCTAATAATTGCTTTGTCTCTCGGTGAAATATCATTTTAAACATTCCGCTGTCGTCGCCGAGAATCTGTCCGCGCGCGATTTCGCGATAACGTGCAATTCCCGTTTCGTACGGAATCTTAGCTTTCGTCAACTCCGACTCCGTCTGGCCCACCATCGAAATTTCGGGAATGGAATAGATACCAATTGGAAAGTGGCTCTCCATCGGTCCGCTATCTAATCCGAACGCGTGGCACGCCGCGAGACGCCCTTGTTCGCTCGACGTCGCAGCCAAACTTGGATAACCAATCACGTCGCCCGCCGCGTAAATGTGCGGAGCCGATGATTGAAATGTTTCATTAACTTTAATTCTACCGCGGTCGTCGGCCTCGATGCCCGCCGCTTTGAGATTTAAACGATCCGTGTTACCGGAGCGCCCCGCGGAATATAAAACTAGATCAGATACAATTTTCTTTCCCGAGTCGAGAAGGATTGACGCGCGCCGCGGCGGCCCTTCGATAATTTCGACGCTCGATACACCTTCGCCGAGCCGGAATGTAACTTTTAAATTCCGCATTTGATGCATCAATTCTTCGACGATTTCGCGATCGACGAATTCGAGCGGCAGATCGCGTTTGTCCACCAATGTTACGGATACGCCGAGCGGCGCCAGCATCGACGCGTATTCAATTCCAACAACTCCCGCGCCGACAATTGTAATCGACTTCGGAAGTTTTGTTAAATTTAACACATCGTCGCTCGTGATAACAACATTTCCGTCGAGCTCGACTCCGCGCGGCACGCTCGGCCGTGTGCCGACCGCGATGAGCATTTTGTCGGCTTCAAAAGTCTCCCACCCGCGCGGCGTTTCGACGACCACCGTATGCGGATCTTTAAAGAAGCCTTCGCCCGCGACAAGTGATATATCATTTCGTCGAAGCTGATTTTCGATAACATCCGTTTCTCTTTTAACAACTTCGCAAACGCGTCCCATCAAGTCGTCGAGCACCGGCCGCTCGCCGAGCGGCGAACGCCGAATGAATAATGAAACGGCCTCGCGAAACGTTTTGCTCGGAATGGTTCCGGAATGTAAACAAACGCCGCCGACGCGTTTTCCTTTTTCTATCAATAAAACGCGTTTGCCGAGTTTCGCGGCCTGCACCGCTGCACGCTGGCCGGCGGGGCCGCTGCCAAGACATAACAGATCGAAATGAGTCGATGGATTCACAGTCCTTCTTTCGGAATTGCCTTCGGCTAGAGTGAAGCGAATGCTCCGGCGCCCCACAACATCACTAAAATTGCTGCGTCCCGCGTTCCTCGTGCTTTTCATTGCCGCTTGCTCGGTCGCGCGAGTACACAGCGGTGGATCGGCCGCAGACCCCCTTCCTCTCGCGGCGATATTCGATCAAGACCGGCCCATCGATGGCAATCGGCCCTCGGATATCACAATTTCCGCCGACGGCCGATTTGCAACATATCGCTGGACGCCGCCCCCGCCGCCCGAATCCTCGCCCGCGTCGGCGCCCGCTCGCGCGCGCGCAAAACTGTGGGCGGTCGCGACCGGCGGCGGCAGCGCCGTCGATCTCAGTTCTATCAATAATCCAGTGTGGCTCGCCGAAGGTTCGAGGCTTTTATATACAAAAGATAAAACGTTACAAATCTGGGAAGCGGGCACGCCGCTCGCGAGCTCAAAAGTATATTATACATTCGGCGACGAGGTCCAAGACGTTCGCACGTCGGCCGACGCGCGACGCGCCATTGTTACATCTGGAAAACAACAATTCGAAATCCGCCTCGACGACGATGCTCCGGTCGCGCGCGCTATTATTATTCCAGAGACTCACAATCTCTCGCGCTCGTATTTTACAACTCCAGGATTGTTACACCTGTTAACGGAAAAGAATGATACAGAATCGCGACCCGCGGAATCTCGCCCGGAATCGCGCGCCGGCAACGAATCGCGATCGGCCAGCCGTTCAACCGCGACGCGGCGCGCGCAAAAATATCAATTCTTTCATGAACTCTCGAACGGCAAAGTATTAGCAACCTCGAATTTCGAACCTCCGGCGGGATTCGAACTTGAACAAACGGTTCCCGACGCGTTCGGCCAATATGTAATATTAACTTTTTCCGAAACGCGCTCGCCGTCGCGTTCAGGCATGGTGCCCGATTATTTAACAACAAAAGTAACAACTCGGCCCGCACGCGGCGGAAACACGAGCGACGGACAGACTCGCCAGTGTCTGCGAATATTACATATCGGGGATAATAACTTTGCGTCAGAGCCAATCTTCGAGGAGGCAAAACGCGTTCGATTTGAAATTGTAGCGTCGCGCGACGGGAGAGCCGCGTGTCGCTTTATCATGGCCGTCAACGGCGAAGACCGCAGCAAGCGCGAATTGTATCGCTTGGCCGTTAAAACGGGACTACGGCTCGATCCGCCCGGAGGATTAGATATTTTCGAAATTCTTAGCGTTCCCGGCCCGACCGGCGGAAATGAACGTATCCTTTCGGGAGTGGGTTCCCCTGTGATTCTTAGCGAATCTGGCGGTTACGGCGGCCAATTGTTTACATTGGAGAATCCAACTGGAACACCACAGTCTTTTTCTCCAAGCGACGTCGACGTGTCGTGGTGCGCGTGGGGCGAAACTAAAAATAACGAAACGCAAAGGGTAACGATTGCGCTTGTAACAAAACCCGATGCGCCGCACGAGCGCGAATTGTGGCGAATGTTTCGAAATGGCGAACCGCACGCGCCGCTTCCAACAAACGGAATGTTTATATCCAATCCCGCGCTCTCGCGCGACGGTTCCAGAATTGCATTTATGGGCTCGCGGCTCGGCGAATCCGAAGATATCTATTCGATGCCGGCCGACGGCAGTGCGCCGCCCAAAAGACTCACATTCACCGCGCCGTCGCAGTCACAAATCCCCGGGCCCGAAGTGCCGCTCCGAGTTATCAATTATCCATCTGCTGACGGCACGACGGTCTGGGCTTTTTGTTATGAACCACCGCCGGGCGTCGCGCGCAACGGAGCCGCCGTCATCTTCCTGCACGGCGCGGGATATTTGCAACAAGTGCGCGCGTCGATCGGACACCCGAATTACGCCGTGAATCATCATTTTCACCGGCGGCTCGCAGCGAACGGATTTGTAGTATTGGCGCCGGACTTCCGCGGCAGCGCCGGGTACGGCCGAAAGTTTAGAACGGACGTATATCAAAATCTCGGCATCCCCGACTCCGCCGACGTCGTCGCCGCGAAACGCTGGCTCGCTGAAAATTGTAATGTTCATGATAATCGCGTCGGCTTGTACGGCGGCAGCTACGGCGGATTCTTAACATTGATGTGTTTAATGTTATATCCAAAAGAATTTGCAAGCGGCGCGGCGCTCCGGAGCGTCACCGACTGGCGAACCTATACACCTGAATACACGCGGCCGCTGCTCGGCGGCGGGCCCGACGAAGTGCCGCACGTCTACGCGCGCACATCGCCGATGGACTATGCCGCGAAGCTCGAACGTCCATTATTACTATTGCACGGAATGATGGATGATAACGTTTTCGTTCAGGACACAATCCGCCTCGTCGAACAGTTACAAAAACTCGGCAAGACTGAGTGGTTCGAATTGATGCTTTACCCGAGCCAGAATCACGGATTCACGCAGGCGCACGCGTGGGTCGACGAATATCTACGAATCGAACGTTTCTTTGAAAAACATTTATTAACAACCGATCCTTAATTTTAACATGAGTGAATTTTCGCGGCGAGGTTTCTTACAATTCGCGGGCGTTGCCGGCGCGGCGTCGCTTGGCGCGTGCGCGCAAACTGCGAATGCAACAAAATCAAATGCCGCAATAAATGATAGCGATTCGCCGCTCGCGGATCTGAAGCCGATGACAAGTGGCCTTCCTCCCATGCCCGCGGATGTGTATCAAGAACGGCAAGCGAGACTGCGCAAGGCGCTCGACGACACAGCGACGTCGGCGATCCTTCTCGGCCCAACGTTAAATTTAACATATTTCATGGGCAAATCGTGGGGCGCGTCGGAGCGGCTCTTTGGATGTCTACAATTCGACAGCCAATCCGATAATCATACAGGCGATATAAACTATCTTCGCGTGTGGATCGCACCCAAATTCGAGGAGTCGCGCGCCCGGGAATTGGTGGGAAAGGACGAGCTCCGCACCTGGGAAGAATGGGAAGATCCGCACAAACTCGTATTAGATATATTACAAGAAAGAACGGGCGGAGGCCGGCTCGCGCTCGACCCGCACATGCGCGCGATGCACGCGTCGCGAATCTTTACAATTGCGAACGAACGTAAAGTTACCGCCGCCGACGGCCTGCCGATCGTGTCGCGCGTGCGATCTGTTAAAACGGCTTCCGAACTCGCGCGCATGCGTCGCGCGAACGAAATAACAAAAAAAGCGATTCAAACCGTATTTGATAGATTGATAAAACCCGGAATTCAAGAATCGCAGGCGTCGGCGTGGGTGAACGAAGCGCAGCAGCGGCTCGGTCTCAAAAACACGTGGGCGTTAGTATTATTTGGCCCGAACGCAGCATTCCCGCACGGCACGAAAGACCGGCGGCCGCTCGAAGCCGGGCAATGTGCATTATTTGATTGCGGCGGCGAACTCGAAAGTTATCAAAGCGATATTACTCGAACGTACTTTGCCGGCGCCGCCCCCACCGCCCGCCAGCGGAAAATATATAATCTCGTGCGCAATGCACAAATCGCAGCATTAGCATCCGCGAAACCCGGCGTGCGCTGCGAGGAGGTCGACGCGGCCGCGCGAAAGGTTATATCCGATGGCGGCTTCGGCCCCGGCTCGACGTTCTTTACACATCGGCTCGGCCACGGCATCGGACTCGAAGGCCACGAAGATCCTTACTTTTGCCCCGGCAACGCTACAGTTCTCGCTCCGGGCATGACAATCTCGAACGAACCTGGAATATACATTCCCGGCGAACTCGGCGTGCGGCTCGAAGATATTATTGTGATAACAAAAGACGGTGCGGAAATTCTCGGCGGAACCCTCGTCCCCGAAATTTAGTCATCGCTGCCGCGAAGGTCCGGCGGGTATCGCGCGCGAGCACGCGGTACCCGCCGGACTTAGCAGTAGCGTCTACCACCATTTGATATATTTATCCGGCGCCGCCGCAGGCACCGCGCGCCCGCCCGACGGATCGAGACTATACAAATCCAATATTGGTAACATTCCGGATACCTTGAGCGACGGTTCGTTTATATCTGTGAACCTTAACTCAATCGATATATCAAATTCGTGGACGACGCGCATGATCTTTAGCGTTCCTGATTTTATAGTTAGCGGTTTCACGACGCGTCCGTCGGCGCTCGTGCGGTCGACGCGAAATGTAACGTCTTCGTGCGGAATACTAACGATCGATTGCAACTCGGGGTCGGTTTCGAGCGTGAGGCGGCGCAGCGGAAGCGCGTTCGACGCGTTCCATTCGCGCACGACGAACACGAGCGACTGCCCGCGGCGCACGATGTGGCCTTGTAATAATTCGCGCGCGGCCTCGGGCCCCAGCCTTTTTGTTACTTCGGGGCACGCCGCCGCCGCGAGTTCGCTTTCGACGCCCGCCCGCGTTACTAAGAATGCGCGAAACGGCGTCGTCGCGCAGCCTCCCGCAATCGTAGTGATCGCCGCCGCCGAGGCCGTCCGCAGAATTTTAGTGATGCGCATCGCGCGGATTGTATATTAACGTCTACAAAATACGAAGCATCCATCTGAGGTATCACAGTCATGCGCGGTCGCGGCGCCGGTACAAATCCTAAGAATCGTTTCCGTACGATTCATACAGAAAGAAATCCAGACCTCAACGCCGCCGAGGCGTATGAACCGGAGTTTGACGAGTCGTCGCCTAAAACGGAATTGATAGAAGATCACTCGCGGTCGATTTTAAGTAGTAACGACAGTCCCGACGTGCCGTTTTCGAAAAGTATCAATCCTTACCGCGGCTGCGAGCACGGCTGCGCGTATTGTTATGCAAGGCCGACGCATGAATATTTCGGACTGTCCGCCGGTTTAGACTTTGAAACCAAAATTGTAGTAAAGTACAAGGCCGCGGAATTGTTACGAGAGGAATTTACAAAAATGCGGTGGACCGGCGAAGTGTTAGGAATCTCGGGCGTCACCGACGCGTACCAGCCGGTCGAGCGAACGCTACAAATCACGCGCAAGTGTCTCGCGGTTTGCGCGGAGTTTCAAAACCCCGTGATGATTGTTACAAAAAGCGATCTGATCGTGCGCGATGTGGATATATTACAACAGCTCGCGGCGGCGGGCGCCGTGTCGGTTGCAATTTCTGTTACAACGCTCGATTTGCAGCTCGCTCGCAAATTGGAACCGCGCGCGACCAGCCCGCGCCGGCGAATGGAGGCCATCCGCGCTCTCGCAAAGGCTAACATTCCCGTATCCGTGCTTGTCGCGCCCGTGATACCGGGTCTTAACGATCATGAAATTCCGGAAATATTAAAAACGGCCGCGGAAGCCGGCGCGCGCTTTGCCGGATATGTATTATTAAGATTGCCGCACGGCGTTAAAGATATATTTACTGAGTGGCTCGAACTACACACACCCAATTCTATCAATCGCGTGCTGCACCGCGTCGCCGAAACGCGCGGCGGCAAACTTAGCGATCCGCGATTCGGCACGCGCATGCGCGGCGAGGGCGTTTACGCCGAACACATCCGCGGATTATTTACATTGGCGCGCAAGCGGCACGGCTATTCGCTCGACTACCCCGCGCTTTCCGCGTCAACGTTCCGGCGCCCGAAACCGAGCGGCGGGCAGCAATTGTTATTTCCGTCGCTATAGAAATTTTGCGGCGCTTGGCGCGGCGCGCGCGGGGCGGCAGAATGCGCCGGCCCATGGCGAAGACTACAGATTTCGTGCACCTCCACGTGCACTCCCACTACAGTTTGCTCGACGGTGCGAACCGCATCGACGATCTCGTCGGCGCGGCCGTCGCTGATAAACAATCCGCGCTCGCGCTCACCGACCACGGCAACTTATTTGGAGCGATTGAACACTATTCGAAAGCTAAGAAAGCGGGAATCCGGCCGATCCTCGGCTGCGAAACATATATAGCAAGAAATTCGCGTTTACAAAAAAACGACCGTGATACAAATCCGTACGATCATTTAACATTACTTTGCGCGAACCGCGAAGGTTATCAAAATTTAGTTAAATTATCATCGATCGGTTTTTTGGAAGGATTCTCGTCGCGTCCGCGTATTGATCAAAACGCATTGCAGGGAAGAACGAAGGGGCTCATCGCTTTGTCGGGCTGCCTCTCGGGACACATCAGCAGACTTATATTACAAAACAACGAACCCGCCGCGCTGAAACTCGCCGGCGAAATGCAAGATTTATTTGGCAAAGGTAATTTTTATTTAGAATTGATGCGCAACGGAATGGAGATTCAAGCGCGCGTGACGGAGGCCGTTGTGCGCATTTCGCAGCGTTCGGGGATTCCGCTCGTTGCTACAAATGATATTCATTACGTACGCCACGAAGACTGCCGCACGCAGGACGTTTTGTTATGTATCAATACGAAAGCTAAAGTTCGCGACGAAAAGCGATGGCGCATGGACACCGACACTCTTTACTTTCGCACGAAGGAAGAGATGGCGGAAATTTTTCATGATATTCCGGGCGCCGTGCCGAACACGGTCGCCGTCGCGGAAATGTGTCAATTGGAATTGGAGCTTGGAAAATACCGTTTGCCAAAATTTACGACGGGAACGGACGAGTCGCCCGAACAATTGTTTGATCGCCTGTGTTCGGAAGGATTCGCGAAACGATACAATTCGGATAATTATACAAAAGAACAATTAGCATCGGCGCGCGCGCGCCTTTCGGCCGAAATGAATGTGATCCGCTCGATGGGATTTGTAGCTTACTTTCTTATTGTTTGGGATTTGATTCGCCAAGCGCGCGACACCGGCATTCCCGTCGGCCCTGGGCGCGGTTCGGCGGCTGGTTCGATTGTTAGTTATGTATTGCGGATCACGGACATCGACCCGCTTCGTTATGATTTGCTATTCGAACGATTCTTGAATCCCGACCGCATCTCGATGCCCGATATTGATATTGATTTTTGCATGGAGAACCGCGGGCGCATGATCGACTATGCTAAGAAAAAGTACGGCGAAGACTGCGTTTCGCAAATTGTTACATTTAATACCATGAAGGCGAAGGGCGCGATCCGCGACGTCGGGCGCGTGATGGACATTTCGCTCGGCGAAGTCGACCGCATTGCTAAGAAAGTTCCCGACGGACCGAATATTAATTTAACGAATTGTATCAAAGATGATCCCGAGCTGACTGCCTTTGAAAATGACACTCGCTACACCGATTTATTTCATATTGCGCGGCGCGTCGAGGGTTTGAATCGCAACGCGGGCGTTCATGCGGCTGGAGTTGTGATCGCCGACGTGCCGCTCGACACGGTTGTGCCTTTGTATAAAGTTGAAGATGCGCTTGTTACACAATACGACATGGAGTCGCTGGAGAAGACGGGCCTTCTCAAGATGGATTTCCTCGGATTACGAACATTAACAATACTCGAGAAGGCGCGCGAATTAGTACGATTGCGCACGGGCACGGCGCCCGATCTTGAACATTTGATATTTGATGATTTGCGCACGTACGAATTGTTAACACACGGCCATACGCTCGGTGTGTTCCAGCTTGAATCCGACGGCATGCGCCGATTATTAGCGAGGATGAAGCCGAACCGGTTTGAAGATTTAATTGCAGTATTGGCGCTGTACCGCCCCGGTCCGCTCAACATGGGAATGCATGAGATTTACGCGGATCGCAAAAACGGTTTGCAGCCCGTGGATTATCCGATACCACAATTAGAACCTGTATTAAATGAAACGTACGGCGTTATTGTTTATCAAGAACAGGTCATGCGCATCGCTAACGTTCTTGCGGGTTTCACTCTCGCGCAAGCCGATACGCTACGAAAAGCGATGGGCAAGAAAGACACGGCGCTCATGGCGAAATTCGAAGAGTCGTTCGTGTCGGGCTGCGGCAAAAACGGCGTTGCTAAAGATAAAGCGCAGCAATTGTGGCAATTGATTGTTAAATTTGCCGAGTACGGATTTAACAAATCCCACTCGGCCGCGTACGCAGTTCTTACCTATCGCACGGCGTGGCTGAAGGCGAATCATCCGGTGGAATTCTTTGCGGCGAACATGACGTGCGAAGCCGGTGATACAGATAAACTTAAACAATTTGCCGACGATGCGCGCAAACAGGGCGTCGCGCTGCTCGGACCGGATGTTAACTTTTCGGGGCGCGACTTTAGCGTTGAAACCCGTATAGAAATAGGAGGGGCGAAATCAAAAGATACAGAAAAAATTGGAACTGTAGCGATTCGCTACGGGCTCGCGGCGATCAAAGGGTTCGGCGCGAAGGCCGCCGACGCAATTGTCGAGGCGCGCCGCCGCGGCGGGCAGTTTCGCGATCTGTCGCATATGTTAGATCGAATTGATACAGGCATGCTCAACCACGGCGCGCTCGAAGCACTCATCGGAGCCGGCGCAATGGATAGTTTCGGCACCGATCGCGGGCGCGTCTTTTCACAATTAGATGCCTGCATCGCCGAAGCTACAAAAAACCAGGCCGACCGCCGCGCCGGGCAGCGTTCGCTGTTCGCGGCGGGCGGCGACGACGGCGGTTTTGGTGCGACGGCCGGCCCGCGAACACTCATAACCAATATGAATGTTAAGAATGGGGCAAATGGTAAGAATAGCGCGGGCGCGCCGCCGCTATGGTCGGCCGCCGAACGCCTCTCGCGCGAGCGCGCGTCGCTTGGATTTTACTTAACCGGCCACCCGCTCGAACGATTAGAAGCATTCCTCCCCGCGCTCGGCGTCGCGAACGTTAATAATCTCGCGAATCCATCCGCCGACGGATTCTTTACAGTCGCCGGAATTGTCACTGAACTCAAAGTCTCATTAGTTAAATCCGGCCAGAGCGCGGGACAAAAAATGGCGCGCTTCCGCATGGAGGATTTGTATGGTTCAGTCGGCGTCCTGTGCTTTCCGCGCACGTACGCCGAGTGCGCCGAATTGTTAGCTAACGAAGGCGCCGTGTTAATGCTCCGCGGCAAACTGGACACGCGCAGCGAGGAAGTGTCGCTCGTCGCGGAAAAGATAGAATTAGCGGAAGCAGCGCTCGCGCGCTTCGACGGCGCTTTGGTTGTTACAATTCAGGCCCACGAAGTCGAAGCCCATTTACAGAATGTACTATCGATCTTCCGCGGCCGCGGCGGCAAAGCACATTTGTTTATTGATATTGAAGAGGCGGACGGGGCGGTGACCCGGGTGCGCGCGGGTGATGAATTCAGAGCCGTGCCCAGTGAATTGTTATATTCCGCGGTGAGTGAGAGGCTGGGCGCGGGACGGGTGAAGTTGGTGAGGTTGTAGAATATTTGGATTAGCCGTTCGTTGCTCTTCGCACGCGAATCTCATCATCCACGTCAAGATACTTGAACTCGCTGTTGAACTCCGAATGTACTAATGACCGTTCAATAAGTACATCTTTCTTCCACTGTTCGCAGATCAAGACTGTGCC
>JBJXHE010000071.1:0-134859 GCA_046160785.1 Planctomycetota bacterium | reverse complement strand
CTCGGGAAGGCCTCCGAAAAACCTATTAATTTTACCGTCTTTTGATAGATCCGCGAACGTAACGGTAGTTTTTAATTCTGCGAGAACCGGCGCAAGCTTTTCTCGTATCATTTGTCCGCGCGTGCCTTCCACTTCATCATCCATTTTTCCATCATTAACAATCCATTGGACGAGCGCTTTTGCCTCGTCGTCATCAAGGCCGTCGTGAATTGCAAAACTCGCGCTGCGCTTGGGTTGTTCCGGAATGGGAACATAGGAACGCGCCGCCACCGGCGGGCACGACCGGCACGCCGCAAGCAATGATAGAATTAAAATTGTAGTTAAAATGACAATCCGTTTCATTAGTAGATTCCCTTGGGTATGTTGTAATCATGAATAGTTCGAACACGCTTTCGTTACCGGTCGCGATTCTAGTATTCATGGGCGGACTTGGCGGCGGAGTTTTAGGGAGTTTGATATTTGCCGGGGCATCGCCGCGGCCGCAGGATTCGCAGGATTCCGGCATCGTTGCCATCACTGCCGCAATCCAACAATTGTCGCGAGACGTTCGCAAACTCGCCGAGCGCTCGGATTTGCCGGGCGAGGCGGCGGCGCCGTCACGTGAAGCGGCGGCACCCGACTCGCGGCCGGGCGCCGCGCGCGGAAATGATACTAACGAAAAGTTAATATTAGCAATCGAACGGCTCACCGCGTCGCTCGCTTCTTCACTGAGCGGACGCGGGAGTGCGCGAGCCGCGCCACTTTCAGTCAATGTTGGGATTCCGATTCCAACACAACAAAAGCGCATCGAAATGTTTAATCCAATTCTAGGATTGGAATATGAGAAGCGATCGCAAAAGCATCATTTCATGACGTATCAACAAATCATCGATTTATACGGAGTACCCGACACGATCGACGAACACGGTTCGGGAGTTTCGTTCGATTATAATATTAATGAAGGAACCGACGAGCACATTTACATGCAATTTCGATTCATTGACGGCTTCTGCATCCGCGTCGACGGATAAGTAATTTTATAGTTTCACGCCCGACGGGCTTTGCAAATGAAACATTTCCGCGATCGTCGAACCAATATCACAAAAACTCGCGCGCTCTCCGAGATTGCGGCCTTTCTGCCCCGGTTGATACATTAAAACCGGCGCGTACTCGCGCGTGTGATCCGTTGTTTTCATAAACGTCGGATCGTTGCCGTGATCGGATGTCATCAATAAAACATCGCCCTCGCGAAGCGCACCCAAGACCGCTTGCAAATCTGTATCAAATTCACGGAGCGCTTTCGCCATGCCGATCGGGTCGCGGCGGTGCCCGTAGTGGCTGTCGAATTCGACGAGATTTGTAAACAATACGCCGCGGTCCAGCGTTTTTAACCTTTCGGCGGTTCTTAACATTCCGTCGTGATTGCCTTCAGTATGAATCGATTCGGTGATACCGCGCGCCGCGAAGATATCTTCTATTTTACCGACGCCGACGACTGCGACGCCCGCTTCTTTTAATATATCTAAAACCGTCGGGCCCGGCGGCGGCATCGAAAAGTCGCGGCGGTTGAACGTTCTTGTATATTTGCCGTCGTGTCCGACGAACGGCCGCACGATCACGCGCCCGACGTTGTACGGGTCGAGAATTTTCCTCGCGATTTCGCCCCATTGATACAATTTGGTTAAACTAACAATTTCTTCGTGCGCGGCGATTTGAAACACGGAATCCGCCGATGTATAAACAATCGGATAGCCAGTTCGTTCATGTTCAGGGCCGAGCTCTTTTAATATTTCCGTTCCGCTCGCGGCTTTGTTTCCTAATACTTTTGCAACGCCCGCCTCTTTACAAAACTTATCAATAATCTCCGCCGGAAATCCGTGCGAGAAATGTGTAAACGGCGTCAGCACGGGGCAACCCATCATTTCCCAGTGTCCGCTTTGTGTATCTTTGTCGGCGGAGCGCTCGCGCATGCGGCCGAACGACGCTTTCGGATTCGCCGACGGCGCGAGACCCGGCGCCGATTGAATATTACCGAGGCCCATTTCTGTAAGATTCGGTAATACTAACGATCCGGCGGCTTGCGCCGTATGCAATAATGTATTTGTGCCTTCATCGCCGAATTTCGCCGCGTCGGGCAGCGCGCCCACGCCGACGCCGTCGAGCACGAGCACGACCACGCGAGGCCCAGATATATCTTTAGTTTCCATTTGGAGAGGCGACGGCTGGAAAGTACGCCCGGAATTCGAAGGCGTCAATATAAACAATCGACGCGGGCCGCGTTTTCTTCTATTTTGAGCGTCCCTAAAAAATGCGCGCCATCGTCGCCGACCCACTCACTCACGAGCTTGATTTTCACTCTGTCGAGGATCCGAATTGCGGCGGCGGCGAAGTTTTAATTGATATACATGCCACTTCGGTGAACCGCGCGGATTTGTTACAACGCGCCGGAAAGTATCCTCCGCCGCCGGGCGCGACCGACATCCTCGGACTCGACTGCGCTGGAATTGTGACAAACGTCGGGCCCGGCGTGAAGAGATGGAAAATCGGCGACCGCGTGTGCGCGCTGCTCCCAGGCGGCGGGTACGCCGAAAAAGTTGCGGTGCATGAATCATTAATATTACCAATCCCGCAGCATTGGACATTCGCGGAAGGCGGAGCGTTTCCCGAAGTATTCTTAACGGCGTTTGTAAATATATTTATTGAAGCGAGCGCGCAGCGAAAGGAATCCGTATTGATACACTCCGGAGCGAGCGGCGTCGGCAGTGCCGCGATTCAGCTCGTTGTAGCTTCGGGCTCACGTGCTTTTGCGACGGCGGGAACGCAACAAAAACGCGATTTTTGCATTTCGCTTGGGGCCGAGCGCGCGGTCGAACATTATCATTCCGATTTCGCCGCGGATTTATTGCAATACACCGAAGGCGTCGACGTTATTTTAGACGTCGCGGGCGCGAAGTATCTTGAAAAGAACATGCGGCTTCTCAACACGGGCGGCCGGCTCATTATCATTTCTTTACTTTCAGGATCGAAAGCCGAAATTGATCTTTCAAGACTTATGTTAAAACGGATTCGAATTGTAGGATCCACGCTGCGTTCGCGGCCGCTCGAAGAAAAAGCCGCGATCGTGCGCGCGTTCGAAAAACGGTTTTGGTCAATTATAGAATCCGGAAAAGTAGCTCCGGTCGTGGATCGAATACTACCGATCGAGCGCGCGGCCGAAGCGCACGAAATTCTGAAACGCAATGAAAATATCGGAAAAGTTGTACTCTCCGTTCGCTAATAATCAAGCACGCCGATGAGTAGAATTAGCAAAATGATCTTAACGATCCTTTGCGCGCTCGCGGCGGGCTGCGGCCTCGTGCGCCCGCAAAATTCCGTGATCGACCTCGCCCGGATTTCGACCGCCGAACGCCCGACCGTTATCATTATTCCAGGAATCTTAGCATCGTATCTCGCCGATGCTAAGACTGGAGATATTGAATGGATGCGAGCCGGGCAAGTGTTCTTTTTGGATAATGCGCCCCGGCTTGGATTTGATATTAACGCTGAAACGGCCGCGAAACCCCAGGCGGTGCGCGACGGCCTCGTTTCTGTGGCGCTCCTCGATCCTATTCCCGTAATTCCCTATTTGTATGATTTGCAGATTTATAATCCGCTCATCGAATCTTTTGAACAAGCCGGTTTCAAACTCGGCGACTGTGATTTTCCGCGCGCCGACGAGAACGCGTTTATTTTTCATTATGATTTTCGGCGCGACGCCGTCGAGAGCGCGCAAAAGTTAGCAAAAGCGGTTCAGCGCGTGAAGGACACGCGCGCGAATCCTAATGAAAGAATTTCGATTGTTGCACATTCGTTCGGCGGGCTCATCACGCGATATTATCTAATGTATGGCGGCCGCGACGTTCTCGAATCGTCGCCGGAGCCGCCAACCGGCGCCGGCGCGGAAAATGTATCATCGGTTATATTCTTAGGAACGCCGCACCACGGCTCGCTCTCGCTTCTCGAATTTATTTTGAACGGATATGGCTACTTTTTCGACGGGCAATTGATTGAAAGCGATGAAATCCGGTCGATGCCGTCGGCGTATCAGATAATTCCGTGCCCTTCGAATGATTGTTATATTGATGGAATTAAAGAAAATACAAATTTGGAATTGTATCGAGAAGTGTCTACGAACGAGGACGGCACCACGGCGGAAAACCGTTTCTATCTTTATGATATTAATAATTGGATCCGGCTAAAATTACTGCCGCCGGCGTGGCAAACCGGCGACCGGTTCACCTTTTCTACAAATGCGCTGCGTCGCGGGGAGGCGTGGTGGAACGCGCTCGAATATCGTGGATGGGAGCCGCCCGCGCACTTGCGTACGTTTGTGATCGGAGGCACGCAAATACCAACAATCAACCGCGCCGTGATTATATCAGAAACGCATGATCCTAATAATTTAGAATTAATATTTAATCTGCCGTCGTTCGCCATTCAACCGTCGACGGCGAAATTTCAATATCAAATTGAAGCTCCCGGCGACGGGCGCGTCACGATTCAAAGCGCGCTCGACGTTCCGTACGCTAACGCCCAGCGATTTGTTAGCACAGCACCGCACGACTTCATGCTCCAAGACAATGCCGTGCTCGATAATATTATATTATTTTTGTACGGCGACCAATTCTTGCCGTTTACGTATGATTCTAGACACTCCGCGGACATCGCGCCCGAGAATCGCAACCGATAACGCTAGAAGTGGTTTCATAAGTCATTCGATCGGCGCTCGGTCCTTTTTTGTTGTCTCATCGTCATCGCGTCCTCGACATATCTCCTGGATATGCCTCGGGCGCGCTTCCTTGATACAACAAAAAATTACCATCGCCCGGTTTGCGAAGCACTTATGAAACCACTTCTAATTATTGCGAATCGACGCGCCAGACGCGAATGGCGGGGAACGGCTTTGACTCAAATATCAATTTGTGAATTTCTGGCGCTGTTATTGGTTGGATTCGTCTTTTATAATATTTCAGGGCGTCAAGCATATAGAGTCGCGACCACGGAACCATGACGTCGATTTCATAAATACGCGAGCCAGCAGGCGGCGTGCGGGCGATGAAAGTTAATATATTGGGTTGCGGTGCTTCGTGCTCGCGAATTTGAGCATTCCGAACAGCGGCGGTTGCGCCGGAGTTTTCACTGCCAAGAAGTTTTACATAATACAAAAATGGAAGATGGTCGATCGTCGAGACGTCGACCGCGTCGCCTTCGCGAAAATCTCGAATATAACTTTCAGCTGCCGCGCGATAGTCGGGTTTTTGTAAAATATAACGATATTGCGGCGCGATCGCGAGGCCCACGGCCAGCGGGGCCGCAGAGAGCAGGATTGCCACCCACTTCGGCCGCGCGCATGACCACATTAGAACTAGCGCCGGAAGAATAGATAATAAATATCTCGGATGAAAAATCTGCCGTTTTTGTGAAATCGCCAGAATGACAATCGGCGGCAACAGAAGCATACATATCAAATGCAACTTGAGTCCACCGGCGTCGCCGGCTTTTTTTCGAAGCAAACTGAATAGTAATAATGCGCCGAGCGAGATGAATGCCGCGTTCATGAACCACGCGCCGACAACGTCGGCGGGCTGAACCGCCGCGCCCGCCGGAAGCAAATCAATACAATACGCGCGCGCCGAATAGTAAATTGTTTCCAACGTGGGATCGCCGAATCCCGAAAGCCACGCCCGCGTGCCGCGTCCCGACGATGCGGCATAAATTCCCTGTGCTACAATAAACGGCGCGGCAATCGCAAATCCTATTAATTCGCCGCGAAGGATGGGGCGCAACCGTTCTTCACGATGCCTGAACCATAACAAAAGCGTCGCCGCGAACGCCGCGGCTAACGTTAGCAATGCGTAATAGTGAGAATAGGCCGCGGCGGCCGACGCAATTCCAAACCAAATCGCGCACCGCGCGCGCGAGGCGGAATCATGACTCTTGAGCGCGCGGACCAAAAAGTATAAAGCAACCGATGATAATAATATCGTGAGCGAGTACATGCGCGCTTCCTGCCCGTACCGAACCGCGTACGGCATCGTTGCAAAGAGCCACGCGGCAAGCACACCCGCGAACGCGCCGAACGCTTCAAAAGCCGCAAATGCAATAATCGGAATTGTACATAAACCAAAAATAACGACGGGCAGCCGAATCGCAAACTCGCTCGACGCGCTCTCCGGCGCGGCCGCGCGAAGAATATTATTATAAACCCAAATTATAATTTCGTTGAGGGGCGGATCGACCTGGCTGAATCGATCGGAAAGAAATGTTAAAAATGGTTTTTTATTCCATTCGACCTGCGCGACCTCGTCGAACCACAGGCTTTCTGTAGCAATTCCCTGAAAGCGCAGTGCGGCGCCCGCGAGGATCGCGAACGCGATCGCCGCGTACCACGCGCTCGGTGGCCTCGTCCGCATGCGAAGAGATATAACAGTCGGCTGCCGATGGAATGCTTTCTTTTTTACGATTCTGAAATTAATATTAAACGCGTGACAAACCGTTTATATGGAAAAACCGCCGGCCTCGCGGCGTCTGAACTTCGCGCTCTCGAAAAATTGTATACTCGCCGGCAGGAGATCGAACGCAGCGTTACTCACGATCTTGCGCGCGAGCTCGGCGCGATCGCCGGACAAATGCGAAGAATGGTGGGAATTGTAGTCGATCGCCGCGCGCGCATTCTTCGAGTGGCGGCCGGCGACGCGCTCGAAGTGGAGTATCCCGCGGAGCAGGCAGATCCGGCACCGAAGGGCGGCCGGCTGCTCGGCTATCGTTTTATTTGTACAAAACCAGCACATGTTAAGACTGCGGCGGCAGAACGATTATTATTAACCCGGCGAAAACTCGACGCTTTAATTATTATATCTATTGACCGGATGGGAAATGTTGAATCCATCCGCGAAGGCACCATTCTTCCGCCGGGCCAGGGCGAGCCGATCGAATGGCGCGAATATTCACAAACGGCGATTCCTACAGATTTCATCGAACGCCTCGACGCGCGCGAGGAAGAATTAGCAAGAACCGCCGAGCGTTTTAAGAAAATCGACGTTCTCGACCGCGTATTGTTAGTGAGCGTCACGACTGGAAATCCGGCGCCCGCCCGCGAATCGCTATCCGAACTCGCAGAATTAGCGAGATCGTGCGGAATGCTGGTCGTCGACCGAATGTTACAAAAACGCGAGCGCCTCGACACGGCGACGATGGTCGGCGAAGGATTTTTAGAAGAAATTGTGCATCGCGCGACCTCGGAACAAGCGGGAAGAATTGTATTCGACGGCGAACTCTCGCCGAAGCAGGCGCGCAATCTTGAAAAGGCGACGGGCCTCGCGGTCATGGACCGCACAATGTTAATATTAGAAATCTTCGGACGCCGAGCTGTTACATCCGACGGCAAACTTCGCGTCGAACTTGCAAAGCTACAATATCTCGGGCCGCACCTCGCCGGGCAAGGAATTGATATGTCGCGGCTCGGCGGCGGAAAGGGCGCTTCACGCGGCAAGGGCGAAATGAAAATTGAAATGGACCGCCGCGTGATCCGATTTAATATTACAAAACTCAAGCGGCGAATTGATGAAATCGCCGCGCGCCGCGAGGAACTTCGCAAGCAGCGGCGCGTTTCAAATATTCCTACAATTGCGCTCGTCGGCTACACGAACGCCGGAAAATCAACATTATTTAACGCGCTCACGGGTGCGGACGTCCGCGCGGAAAACTTATTATTTGCAACGCTCGAAACCACCACGCGCCGCGCGCGGCTCCCCGAGGGATCGTCGTGCGTTTTTATTGATACGGTCGGATTTATTAAAAATCTTCCCGAGATGCTGCTCGACGCGTTTCGCGCAACGATCGAAGAAATCGACGGTTCGCATTTGTTATTACATGTCGTCGACGCTTCGAATCCGGCGTTTCCGCGCCAGATTGAAACCGTGAATGAAACGCTGCGCGAACTCGGATTTGATTGGATTCCGCAGTTATTAATATTTAATAAAAGAGACCTCGCCGACGAAGGCGTTCTCGGCCCCATCGCCGCGGCGCGAGGCGGGCTCCTTGTCTCCGCAAACGACGCCGGCGACATCAAACGCATCGCCGCCGAAGTGGAACAGAGGATTATAAAGATTCATTAATACAATTCGTCAGATGCTACAACTTCAAGGTTGTTATCTCTTCGGGATTTAACGTAATCGCCTTGCGCCGCACTTCCGTTCCGTTTTTGTAAATAACAAGAGTTGTAGCGTTGTCGGCAGCCGACAATTGAGCTGAACGCCCGTCGATGATTTTATGCTTTCCAGAATTCCTGGACCGGCCCGCATATTCATCAATTGAAACGCGGCCGCCGTCCGCCTTGAACATCGCGAGCTCATCGCCTTCGTCAGGATGTATCAATTCCACTTGAAACGAACAGCGCTGGTCGACTTCTATTCTTAATTTATCAAAATCCTTTCCGACCAACTTTTCGAGACCGCCCTCGACATCGCGGCCCCATTCGAGCGGAACGACCTTTTGGCTCTGGAATCGTAAATATACTAAATTCTTCGGAACATTCTTAATTTCAAATTCTCCGTCGGCATTTGTTGTAACGCCTTCGAGCGACTGATGCGACGTGCCGATTACCCGTTGTTCGAATTTTACTTTGAAAGTGTCGCACATTGGAAACACGCGAACGCCCGCGAGCTTCTTGCCGCTGTGCGATACAACAATTCCCTTCAATGATGGAAAGACTTCTTTTCTCGCAATAGTAATCGTTACGCCGCGCGACCCGCCGCGCACGTTCTCTACGATTCCGCGCTGGAGCGTCTCCGAGTCGAGCGCCTCAATTTGATACTCGCGGTCGCACACTCCGTTAATTGTAAATTCACCATTCGAGTCGGAGCTTACACTTCGCCAAGCCGCGCCGCCGCTGTCGGCTCCTGCCATCACGCTTTCGATATGAGTTAACTTCGGTCCTCGTTTGCGATCGAACGCTCCAATGCCGCCGAAAAAGGTAGGATTTGCGAGCCACACGGGAGTATCCACGACGGGCTTTCCATCATCTGTAACAACGTGACCGGAAATGGAGAGCGCGGTGCCGGAGAGTTTTAGTACAATTGTTTCTGTAGTATTCAGAACGCCGTTTTCCTTTGGTATCGAATACGTCGCGGGCAGAAAGCCTGCTTTGACGGCGACCAGCTCTGACGGCGCGAATGCCGGCTGATTCATCATGGTCCTTGCAAATTCGTTGTAGGATTCTTTTGTTGCAATATCAAATTCGAACCCGCCCTCGCTATTCGTTTTTATAGTATCAATTCCAAAACCAACAAATGCCCCCGCGACGGGATTGTCGGCCGAATCCACAACTTTGCCGCGCAGCCAATTCGCGGATTCGCCCGGCCGCTTTAATGTAAGATTAAAATTAACGGAAGTCGCGGACGGCGAAACCAGCGCGATACTCACGTATCCGTTCGCGGCGGCATGAAGCATCGCGCCCTCCACCGCAGCCGCTTCTGTAAATTTATAATAACCTTCGGCGTCCGACGCGGCTGCCAGCTTTCGCAACGTCGTCGACTCGACATTACCTATCAATTTCGTTCGAAGTGCGGCGGGTAATACAATTTCAATTATAGCATTCTCGACCGGCTTTCCTTCTTCGTTTAGAACGCGCCCCGCCAATTCGATCTTGGGCGCGACGACGACGAGCGATTCTCGTCCGTTCTCCGCGTTAAGCGGCGTTCCGGCCATAATGCAACAAAGATGCGGAGCGCAGCCGAATAGATAACTTGGGTAATTCTTTTTATCTGATATAACAAATTCGAATTTTCCCGCGTCGTCGGACTTTGCAAGAATATTTCCGTAGCCGGCTGGCTCGAGCGCGGACCATTGATCGAGATTGCCGCCGCGAATTTCGACGCCCGCGACGTTCTCCGACCGCACGCCGATGACGCGGCCGGCAACGCGCACTTCTTTTGCATTTTCCGGAGCCGCGGGCTTCGAAGCTAATTTTACGGGCTCGGACGGCGCAGGCGCCTCGGACCGTGTGCGCGCCGCTTCTGTAATATTACTTTTTTCTGATGGAGGAGGATTCTTCGTTTCGCGCGTTTGTTCCGTTCGAGCGGGCTCGTGGGTCGAAACCTCTGGCGTGCGCGTCAAATACCAAAAAAGTCCGAGAGCGCCCGCGGCGCCAATTGCTACAATGAGTTTAATGTTCATGATGATAGCGGCCCAGAGAGATGATTTTATTGATAATGATGTTATTGTATTTTGTATAAAAATATCGTGCGTAAGCGGAAGAAACGCCGCCATCCACGCGCCGCGGTCGCCGTTCGATTTCGCGTCGAGTTGCGCGCGTAATTTTTCCGTTGCGCGCTTGAGGCGCGTTTTTACAGTTTCAACCGGGATTTGATGTAATCGCGCGATTTCCGAGGGCGGCAGACCTTCAAAATACCTCGCTAATATTACAGAACGGTACGGTTCTTCTAATTGTAGTACTTGCTCGACCAGCTCGCGGTGGAGCATCGCGCGCTCGACTAATTCTGAATTCGGCGGGACGCTCTCGTTTCGCGCCGCGCGCTGTTCGCGGTCCGTGCGGCGGCCGTCGCCGCGGTTGTGTTCAAGTTTAAGATTGCGCAGAATAGTAGCAATCCATCCGCGCAGCGAAATAGATACATTTGGTTTTTGTTGTATCGCTCGAACCCACAATTCCTGTTCGAGATCGTCCGCGTCGTTTTGATTATTAACAAGCCGCCGCGCGAGCGCGCGCACCCAATGCGCGTGCGATAACAGTAGTTGAACGTCGTGCGGCGGAGGAGGCATCGGATTTGTAGCTGTACTGAAGAAGAGACCTCATAAACGCTTCGTAAGCGAGCGCGCGAAACTTTTGTTAGCGTCGAGGCGCGACGTTCGCGGCATATTCAAGAGAAATACGCTAAGAATGTCGCAACGATGACGCTAACAAAAGGAGCCGCGCGCAGCTCGAATGGTTTGTGAGGTATCTTCTAGACATGCCGCGCGGCCACCGGAGGGTTCAGGAATCTTTCATCTCCCGCACGCGGCTCGCGTACGATTCGAAGCGAAAAGTCATGAATCCCCCGGCAATTGAATTCCTACAACTCACGCGCAATTTCGGAGCGCGGCGCGCGGTGGATTCGCTCACGCTTTCGGTCGGCGTTGGCGAGATCTTTGGCTTTCTCGGACGCAACGGCGCCGGAAAGACAACTACAATTCGGTGTCTGCTCGGGCTCGCGAAACCCACGTCGGGCGATGTTAAGATTTTTGGACGCAGCATTGTAACAGATCGAATCGCGGCGCTCGACGGCGTCGGCGCGCTCGTCGAAAACGCCGCCGTCTATGATTATCTTTCAGCTCGCGATCATTTACATGCGTGCGCGCGGCTTGTTAACGTTCCTGCCGGCCCCGATAGGATACAACAAATCCTCGAGGCCGTCGGGCTCTCCGACCGAGCCGCGGATCGCGTTGCTACATTTTCGCGCGGGATGAAACAGCGTCTCGCGATCGCGACGGCGATGCTCGGCGACCCAAAGTTACTAATCCTCGACGAACCCACCGACGGGCTCGATCCCGTCGGAACGGTTGAAATTCGAAATTTACTAAAAACGCTGCGTGGCCGCGGCACGACGATATTCTTATCAAGCCATTTGTTACCGGAGGTCGAAGCGACATGCGACCGCGTAGCGATTCTTGAACTTGGAAAATTGTGCGCGACTGCGCCGGTCGCCGAAATACAACAAAAACAATCGCTCGAGGAGTTTTTCTTTAACGCCACCGGAACGGCGCGTGTCGCATGAACACTACTTTTCGGGCGGCGGTGTCCTCGGAATGGTTTAAACTCTCGCGCCGGCGTTTTTGTTGGATATCGATTGCGATGACAAGCATTGTCGGATTTGTAGGATCCGTCGCGCCGAAGATTGAGGAGAAGATAACTAGCGTTCAGCAGCAGATCGCGGGCAACGGCGCCGGCGTGGCGGCGCAAAATTCTTTTGTATATTTGTCGACTGGATTGAAAGGCGTCGCGATTCTCGCGGGGTTATTTGTAGCTCTCGCGGCATCGAACGCGATCGCGGGCGAAGCGTCGGGCGGAATGTTACGCATTTCACTCGCGCGCCCGATTTCGCGATCTAAATACTTTCTTGCAAAATTTGTAACATTAATTTTCTTTCTTGAATTGTTATTTGTCGCGGGCGCGGCGGCGGCAGCCGGCGGCGCGGCGCTGGCCGCCGACTTCGGCGCGGCGGTCAAAATTTTAGTAAAGTCAACGTTTGGCGAACTTGCTACAAAAACCGCGTTCGCGCTCGCATTATCACAATTAGCGCTCGCCGCCGTGCTCGGCTTTTCGCTCTGCGCGAGCACGCTCTCGAAAAACGCGGCCGCCGCGAATTCGATCACGATCGGATTTTTAGTATTATCATCATTAGCCGTGCTCGTTATCGAATCGGCGAAAAGTTATGTCTTCTCCGCATACGCTACGTCGCCGTTTGATACACTTCGCGCGCACGCGCTCGGCCAGGACGCGCCGCAGCCGGTCTGGTTTGGAATTCCAACATTGCAAGACTGGGCGGATATTACTTTTGCGTGGCTGCTGCCCGCGTCGTGCGCGGCCGCGTTTGTTTTGATAGGAATGCGTATTTTTAGCAAAAAGGACTGGCTCGCGTGAGCGCGTTCGCGCTTCTATCAATATTCTTATTACAATCGGCGCCGGCCGCGGCCGAACCGGCGCACGCGCACGGGTCGGTCGTAGAACTACAATTAAGCGGACGGCGCGAGGCGGCGAAGTTTAACGATCTCGACGGCGACGGGCGCGCGGATCTTGTGGCCGTCGTGAGCCGTGCCGCCGTGATAGCGGTGCAGACGCCATTCTTTAGTTATCTTTTGCCTCAACAATTGTCAAATCGCACGCAGCGGAGAATTGAAGTCTTCTGGAATACGCCCGACGGATTTCAGCAAGACGCCAAGACTACTTTTGTTGTGCCTCGCTCCGCGCGTTTTTTTAGTATTGCCGACGTCGCCGCGGCGCCCGGAAAAGAAATTATTATTTTTACAAAAAATGGCGTGCGCGGCGTGACGCCGCAAAAGGCCGATCGCGAATTTCATAGCTCTTCGGAATTTGTAACCTTCGCAAAGGCGCCGTCGTTTTTTGATTATCCGAGCGAAACGGCGCTGCCGTTTTGGAATGTTATTATCTACGGAAACAAGCCCGCGCAGGATTCCGTTGTCGTTCCCGTTCCCGGCGGGTTTCAAATACTACGCCCGTCCGGCGACGGCAAAACATTAGTAACTGTGGAAGAGTTTACTTTAACATCCATAAAAACCGCGGAGTCAAGTTCGAACCGTTTTTTTGGTGTTAATAAAACGCTGCCGCGTCCGTTTATTGCAGATATCGACGGCGACGGGCACGCCGATTTTTTTATGTGCGATCCGTCGGGCGCCCCGCAGATGATTGTATATTTAGGAAAAGCGAACGGGAGATTCGCGCGCGAGGCGGCCGTGCGTCCGTCGCCTTCGCTCAAACGCGAGTTTCGAAATGATTCAATAACATTTGAAACGGCGGAAGCGGTCGACCTGAATCACGACGGTATTTGTGATTTTATCGTTTCGCGCACGGAGGGAAATATTGGGTTGTGGGATACGTTAACAACGTCTCAATTGATATATTACGGAAGGAAAGGCTCGGCGGGCTACGATCCGACGCCAGACCAAGTCGTGAGTTCCGCGGGCGTGTCGATTGTTCCACGCGCGATCGACTTCGACGGCGACGGTTTTTATGATTTGCTCGTTTCAAGCTACAGAACGGATCTTTTGAGTAATATTAAGAATGCGGTGCTGAACTCGGCGCGCGTTTCTTACTTTATATTTTTAATGGACGGCGGAAAGTATTCTAAAAATCCGACCGTCCAGCGCGACGTCGATTTAGATTTTAAAGTTCTCGAGCGCGGCGGCCTGATGGCGCGCGCATATTTCGACGGCGATTTCGACGGCGACGGTGTTAAAGATCTTCTCGCCGTCGAGGAGGAGCGCCGCGTCGCCGCGTATCGCGGGCAGCTCCGCAAGGCGACTTTCTTACAAAAAGCCGGTTACGACTTTGCTAACGATCCGATGATGGTGATCGCGTTGCGCGCGCCATCGGATTTGGAGGTCGCCGATCTCGACGGCGACAAGCGCGCGGAAATTATCTTTCCCGACGCGCGCTCGATTCGAATTGTTACATACAAACCATGAACGCCGCCTTTCGAATTTTACTATTCTTAGCCGCATCCTCTTCGGCCGCCGCTCTTTCGTTTATATTCATTAAAACGCAGCCGGCTCCCGTTGTTATAACAGAAATGGATTTTGACGAGCCCGTCGGCGCGACGCTGTTCGGCGACGTCGACGGCGACGGCAACAAAGACGCGGTGCTGCTGCTCGGAAGGCGCGTCGAAGTGCATCGTTATCAATCGGACGGCACGTTTTCGCGGAAGACTAATATTACAGTAAAACTTCCGGGCGACGCTGTCGCCGTTGATTTGTGCATTTTGGATTCGCCGGGCTCCACGGGCGCGATTCGCAAGTCGAAGCTTTTAGTAGCATGCGCTCGCGGGATCTTTCAGCGGAGTCTTGAAAAGGACGACGCGGCTTTTACACAAATAAATATTCCGTACTTAACCGATTCGCTCGTGCCGCGCGCGGCGGGCGCGGATCCGATTGCGATGACGCTTCAAGGGGATTTTAATAATGACGGAATTCCGGAATTGATGATTCCGCTCGGCGAAGGTGTGGCAATTCTAAAGAATACGGAAAACGGCTGGAAGAAAATTGGTATTGCCAAAGCGAACGTCGAGGTGGATCTCGCGCTCGGTGAAAATCGCCCCGGAGCAAGTTTAAAAATACATTTTGAGCTTCCGCGCATTGCTACCGTTGACGTCGTACATTCTAATAACAAAAAAGAGCGGCTGCTCTCGATTTCGCGCGACGCCGACGCGTGGGTCTATCGTGTCACGGATGATTCATTAATATTAATTGAACACGTGCGCGGTCTTTACAGATTCGACAGCGAAGACAACCTGCGCGATTTTCGCGGCACGCGCCGCAATGAGGAAACTAATGATCGGCCCGTCGGTTTAGTTGCCGTCGATTTGAACGCCGACGCGATTCCCGATTTCATCGCTTCGCGATTCCGCGACGGCCAGGTATTTATAATATTAGGAAAAGAGGGTGAGTTTACCGCGGACGTTCCGAATCGAGTGATCGACGTTGACGGCTGGGCGGTGCTCGCGCAGGCGCGCGATGTGACGGGCGACGGCCGCCCTGAATTGATAGTTCCGCGGCTGCCAAAGTTAGGAATCGCGGGCGCGCTCAAAGCATTATTATCTCGAAAAGTTACTTTTGAACTTTGGGTTTATAAAAATATCGCCGCGCCGGGTATTGTTAGCGATAGCCCCGACTGGAAACGATCGTTCGATCTTGAAATCCTGATCGGCGGCGACGAAGGCAAGATTAGCGTGAACGCGCGCCTTCTCGCGGGAACTTACAATTTGGACGGCGGCGACGGCATGGAATTTATTGCATTAACGGCCCCGGATAAACTCGGCGTTTTTGGTAATGATACCAATTCGGTGTTCACGAGCGATCCCGTTTGGGAATTTACAATTCCAAGCGTCGAAGATTGGTCTGAAGCCGACATGCGCGGAACAGATATGAACGGCGACGGACGCGACGACTTAACCATTGTCTACGGCTCGAACAAGAGGGGGTCGAAAAATAAACTTCTTTTTATTGTAAGCAAAAAGTAGATAGAGTAAAAAATTAATATACCCATGACATCAAATACACCCGCGAACAGAGCCGCCCGTGTCGCAGTGGTCACTGGCGGCGGCACCGGCATCGGGCTCGCAATTGCCGCGCGATTCGCTCGCGATGGAATGCGCGTCGCGATCACGGGCCGCAATCTAGAACGTTTAACAAAAGCGGCGGCGTCGATCGGCGCGTGCGCGTACCGGCTCGACGTCCGCGAAGAGCAGAGTTGTAAAGATATCTTTTCCGCGATTGCTAAAGATCTCGGACCGATTTCTGTATTTGTAGCAAACGCCGGAATCGGCGGCGTCAACGAACCCGGCGCGGACGACCGCTGGCGCGAAATTGTAGCAACGAATTTAGACGGAACTTACTATTCCGTCCGCGCGGCCTCCGCCCACTTCGCTGCGCCGCCGGACCGCCGTGATATTGTTATTGTCTCGTCGATTTTAGGTAAATTCGGCGTTCCGGGATACACGGCCTACTGTGCTACAAAAACGGGATTGATTGGATTAACGCGCGCGCTCGCGCTCGAACTCGCTCCGAAGAATATTATGGTCAATGCGATTTGCCCCGGGTGGGTTGAAACCGATATGGCGCTCGACGGAATTCGCGGAATGGCGGCGGCGATGAATATTAGCGTTGAAGCCGCGCGCGCAAAAGCGATGGAGCCTGTGCCGCTCCATCAAATGTCGAAGCCGGAGGACGTCGCATCGTTAGTATCGTGGATGGTGTCGCCAGAGTGCTCGGGGATGACGGGGCAATCTATCAATTTGAACCAAGGCGCGTTCATGGAATAGCTGTTTATTGATACATTGTCGGAAACTATAAAAAACCGTTCTATTCTAAAACGGCTCGCGATCGCGGCCGCGGCGCCGTTTGTATTTTTCGGAATTGTCGAAGCGATCTTTGCAATCTTCGGCGCCGGAAATCCGGATCCTTTTTTTATTATTGATCCAAACGATGCTACAAAAATGCAGCGGCATCCATCGTACCGCGAGTTTTTTGCGTCGCCGCCTCGCGCGTTTCTTCGCGAGAAACCTAACAATGGATTTCGCGTCGCGATCGTTGGCGAATCGACCGTCGCCGGCTATCCCTATTTTTATGCTACTTTTTGCGACCGCCTCGCGCTGAGTCTTAGTGATGCGCTTCCTGAAAAGAATTGTGAAGTGATTAACGCGGGAATGGTGGGTTGGACGACGTTTCGATTGTTATCAATTTTGGATCAATGTTTAGAACACAAACCCGACGTCGTCGTTTGGATGGTCGGACATAATGAAGAACGCAGCGCGGACAACGTCTTGCGGCTGCGCTCGAAAGTTACAAATCCTGTGTCGTACGCCGTCGGCGATTTTTTACAATTATTCCACGTCACGCGCTGGTTGCTTCAATTGCGAACGGTTGGAATTCGTACCTTTTCTCCGAACGAAACGCGGTCGGACCCGAGGATCGGACCCGAAGCGGATTTGATACAATCTGAGTTTCGCGCGGGCTTGCGCGAAGCGGCGCGAAAAGTAAAGAATGCGGGCGCTCGATTTGTATTAACAACCATGCCGCGAAACGCGCGAACGATTCCTCCGCACGGTTCGGCGTCGCGCGCCGGTTCTCCGGATGCCGACTCGCTTTTCCTGAAAGCTAAGACTCTCCAACAGCTCGGCAATTGTACGGAGGCGCGGAAGTATTATATTGAAGCGGCGGAGCAGGATCTGTGGCCTTCGCGCGCGCGCGAATGGACGCAGCGCGCGATTCGTGAGGCTGCCGCGGAGAGCAGCGCCTCCCCGAGCAAAACAGTATTGGTAGACTTACAAAATTTATTTGATGCAAACGGCGAGTGCGGCGTCGCCGGCGAAGAGTGGCTTTGCGACGGCGTTCATCCAAATCTCGACGGCCATCGCGTCATCGCGCAGGAATTGTTAAATGCAATCTCACAGTTTAATTTTGCGGATGCAAATAATCCGGCGGAGAATCAACAATTCCGTTTTGATAGAATTCGAAGCGAGGACGCGATGCGGCGCGCGTTTGGAACTCCGGAACTCGAAGCATTCTCCAATTCTCGCGCACTCGGTTACGCGATGCTCTTTGATGCCTTTGGGTATCCCGAAGGCGAGATTAGTAAACGCAAGTCGGCTGCGGCGGGCGCGCGTCTTCAATTAGAAAACGCACATATTCTTGTTCCGGGTGACGCGCGCGTCGCTTTATTGCTCGGCACCGCGGAAATCGTAAGCGGCGACCAGACGAGAGGCGCGCGCCGGCTTCTTGATACATTTCCGATCGATCGCGCCGCGACGCTGGAATTTGCAAAGATCGCACAATCCAGTTCGCTACTACTCTCGCAACTCAGCGCGGCCGGGATTGATATCGCCGAAATTGCTAAGAAACCCGGGCGCTAACACATCTGTGGGAACTTCGGAAAATTGAGAGTGCGTCCAACGCTTTCAACTTTGCATCGCACCCTGTCCGCAACACTGTGGAATTGTGAACTGCGGTGGTCGAAGTTTTCCTCTTGACGCGTTCGTTTGCCGCGAACCTGTTTACAGAACACACTTTTAACTGCTACTCCCCCCTCTTCACACTCCCACTATGCGTATTCATAAGATTGGCGCCACGCTCGCAGCAATTGTTGCTTTGGCGCTCGGCTCTTTCGGGCAAAATTTACAAACACCGGCACTGTCGACTATTGAACCACAATTAACATTCGAAGAAGCTAACGAACGAGCGGCGCGGCCCCGCTGGCTTTCGTTAAAATACTCCGAATTTGATACTTCGGGTCTTCTCCCCGCGATGGATCCGGATCTTGTCTCGCGCCCAATCGAGGCCGACGAATCTGGATACTTTTTAGTACAATTAACGGGTCCGATTACAGAAGACGCGAAGGAGTCGGTGCGATCGACCGGGGCAACATTATTAGATTACATTCCGAATTTTACCTTTATCGTCCGCGCGAACACGGCGCAGATGGAATTGATAAAAGGATTGCCCGCCGTTGTGTGGACGGGCGATTTTCACCCCGCCTATCGTTTAGATGTGCGCCTTCACGAAGAATCGCTGAACCCGCGCAAAGCCGACACGATACAAAAATTAATTGTTATGGCATTCGAAGGCGTTTCGAAAGACACGATCGAAACGCAAATTACTTCGCGCGGCGCTTCGATTGGTAATATTGAAGACGGTCAAGGCCGTTGGATCGCCGAAGTATACACATCGGCGGCGATCGGCCGCTGGCTCGCGCAGGCCCCCGACGTACAGTGGGTCGAGCCGATGGGAGAGATGACCACTCGTAACAATACCGCGAAGTGGGTGATTCAAACGTTCACTACAAATAATACTAAGATTTGGGACCAGGGCATCCACGGCGAAGGACAGGTCGTTGGACACATCGACGGCGGCGCTCTCGCGACCAGCAATTGTTATTTACAAGATCCGAGTGGCAATCCGATCGGACCCACGCACCGGAAAATTGTATATCACGCAGGCGGATCGATTGATTCACATTCGCAGCATACGGCCGGCACAGCGGTCGGCGACGCGCAGCCGGTGAACGGCTCAACATCGAATCGCGGCATGGCCTATCTTGCTAAGATTGCAAGCTCGGGCGGATTCGCTTCGGGTTCTCAGTTTAATACAAAAGCAACGACGCATAAGAATAACGGCGCGACCGTTCATACCAATTCGTGGGGCAACGACGGCACGACGGCCTACGATTCCACTTGCAATAGTATTGATAGCTTTAGCTGGAATAATGAAAACAATCTCGTATTGTTTGCATCGACGAATTTGTCAACGTTAAAAAATCCCGAGAATGCTAAGAATCTAATTGCAGTCAACGCTTCTCAAAACGGAGCCAATGCTAACAATTTCTGCTCGGGCGGTGCAGGACTGACGGCCGACGGGCGGAGGAAACCGGAAGCGTACGCGCCTGGTTGTAGCATTGTGTCGGCCGGCACCGGATCGTGTACTACAACTACTTTGACGGGAACCAGCATGGCTTGCCCGGGTGTAACAGGAGCAACCGCTCTTGTACGTCAATATTTTATAGATGGCTTTTATCCGACCGGCGCGAAGGTTCCCGCGAATACTATAATTCCGACGGGCGCGCTCGTTAAAGCTGCGCTTCTGAATTCGTGCCAGGACATGACGGGCATCGCAGGCTATCCATCCAATACGGAGGGCTGGGGCCGCGTCGAGCTCGATCAAGCGTTATCATTCACCGGCGACGCGCGCAAAATTATTGTTAAAGACGTTCGCAAGTCGGTCGGCGTCACGACGGGCCAAACGAAGAATTATGTATTCAACGTTACTTCAAATACTCAAAGGCTCGCGATCACGCTCGCGTTTCATGATTTTCCGGGAACGACGAATTCGTCGAATCCCGTTATTAACAATTTGAATCTAACGTTAACGGCGCCCGGTTCGGTCATCTATCTCGGCAACGTGTTCTCGGGCGGATTCTCAACGACCGGCGGTACGGCGGATACTAAAAATAATGTCGAGCGCATTCTTATCAATGTGCCGGCGGTCGGACAATATACAGCTACGGTCACGGCGGCGAATGTCGCGCAGGGTCCGCAGGGTTTTGGATTAGTTATTAATGGCGCAGTTCAGGAGGGTGTTCCCGGACCCGCGATTAGTAATATTAGCCCGACGGCGACCGCGGTGGCAGTGGCGGGAGCAACTCCCGTTCTTACCATTAACGGATCGAATTTCACCGGCGCGACGAATGTTGCGATCGGCACGCGAAATTATCCCATCGGAAAATTCACGATTGTTAGCGATACGCAAATTACAGTAAAGTTCACGCCGCCGCCCGCGCCGCTCGGCAACGTTAATGTTAACGTTACCGGCCCGGGAGGAACGTCAAACAGCAATACGCTAACATTGTCGGCGCCAGCAGGCCGGTTCGTCTTCTTCGATCCGAGCCCCGCGAACGACGGCGCGCCGATTACCGTTTACATGGCGAGCCCAAGTATTGGTTTCTTGCCATTGTTAGCCTATAGCCAGTGCATCCAGGCGACGCCGATTCCACCGTATGCAACCTATTCAATCGGTGGCTGCGGCGATTTTAACTTTGCGCCGGATCCAATCGCAGCATTTGATGCAACGGGAATCACGTCGTGGACGACGCTTATTCCCGTCGGCGCGACGGGCATTTTCTTTTTACAGTTCTCGGAAGCGAATCCAAACACGTTCGCGACGCCGTTTACCTTGAGCGGCATCGCCGTGCTCACTGTTAATTAGCTTTCATTCGTTTACAGATCGACGAAAGGGCGGGGCCGCTTGGCTCCGCTCTTTTTTTTGATTTCTATTCTTAGTTTACTTATTTTTTCGCGGGCGAAGCGAACGCGTCGTGCAGCTTTCGCCATTCTTGATATTGTAAATGATAGCGTTTTGTAGCGTCCGCCGCCGGCGCGATTCGGCTGCCGCCGCCTCTGCTCAAGGCGCGCGCGGCATCCGACATATTCTTAAAATATCCTGAAACGGCCGCGCCGCAAATCGCCGCGCCGCGCGCGCACACTTCTGTAGCATTTGGTTTGTGGAGATCGCGCCCTGTTGCGTCGGCGAATATTTGTAATATGAACGGGCTCTTCTCCGCGATCCCGCCGCAAACGGCAATATTATGAATCTTCATTCCAAACGATTCGAATTGTTCAATGATCACGCGCGTTCCGAACGCGGTTCCTTCGGCGGCGGCACGATACAAATCGGCGGGTGTTGTATTTAATGTTAATCCCGCGACGACTCCTTTGAGTTCGGGATTGACTAAGATTGAACGGTTGCCGTTGAACCAGTCGAGCATGAGTAAACTCGACGCGCCCGGTTTTGCGCACGAGGCTTCGCGTTCCAATTCATCCATACTTTTTCCCGTCGTGCGCGAAACCCAAGCATACAAATCACCGACGGCGGGCTGGCCCGCTTCATAAGCAAAGAGTCCGGGCACAACGCCGTCTTCGACGACACCCTGAATTCCGGTTACTAACAATTCGCGCTCGGCGAGCAATATGTGGCAGCCGGAAGTTCCTAATATAATAACTAACGTTCCGGGCGCAGCGACGCCGAGCCCCGGCAGCGCGGCGTGCGCGTCGATGATCGCGGCGGAAACGGGCGTGCCGGGCCGCAAACCCGTTTTTGTAGCAAACTCGTTTGTTAATGTTCCCGCGCGCTCGCCCGGAGAAACGAGCAGGCCGCCAAGTTTTGTCAACTCGTTCGCGAACCCCTCATCCAAAGCTACAAAAAACTCCCGCGGCGCGCGCGCGTTTTTTGCATTCAATCCTTTGTAACCCGCCATGCACGCGCTGCGGCAGCGCGCGCCCGTCATTTGTTCAATAATCCAATCGCCGGCTTCGACGAAGCGCTCTGTAGCTTTCGCGACGGCGGGAGATTTTCTGTAAACTTCGAGCCACTTCGCATGCAACCATTCGCTCGATGTCGTATTACCAAAACGCGAAAGCCACAATTCGCCGCGGCTTCTCGCTAATTGATTGATCTCCTCTGCCTCCGCAATCGCGCCGTGATGTTTCCATAATTTTGCATACGCATGAAGATCATTAGTAAACTCCGCGCGCTCGCCGAGCCAGCGGCCCGCTGGGTCGACGGGCAGCGCCGTGCAAGCTGTAAAATCGACTCCAATGCCCGCGATCTGCTCCGCGTTTACACCCGGCGAATCGAGCGCGCCGCGAATCGCTTGAATTGCGGATTCGTAGTAATCGCTTGGAACCTGCAACGCATAACCAATCGGAACTGCCGACGGAATTGTTGTTGAAATTATTGCTGTACTTGTTGTGCTTGTTTTTTGATGTATTCCTTCGATCACGCCGTGCGCGTAACGGTGAGACGCCACCGCTGCGAGCGTTCCATTTATATCAACAATCACGGCGCGCACGCATTCCGTGCCGAAGTCAAGACCAAGAAAACAGGGCGTGTTCATTTTTGAAGTATACTTCGTTCGGATATATTTAGATTCTGGCGCAACTCTTTCAAATCGCTATCCTTGTTTCGTGACGCACGCACCGAAGCTTCCCCCGGAACCCCGCAGCACGTGGCCGAGAAAATTATTGATAGCGATTTGCGCGCCTGTCGTTTTCTTTGTGATTGCGGAAATTGTGCTAGCACTCGGCGGCGTCAAAATTTCGCGGTACGTCGGGACGGGGGGCGTTGCTAATTATTGGATTCCGTATCCCGAGAAAGGGCCGGTCGAAGGTTACAATAGAGTTTTTCCGCGCGGTTATAAGATATATCCAGAAAAGCTGCCGTTATTTGTAAAAGACAAGCCCGCGAACGGATTTCGCGTTTTTTGCCTCGGAGAATCGAGCGTGCAGGGCCTGCCGTTCGAAATTGGGTGTTTCGCAGATTGGCTGCGGTTGAAATTAACATTAATGCTGCCGGACCGCGCGGTCGAGGTCGTTAACGCCGGAAACAATGGCTGGTATGCTAAAGAAATTCGCGTGTTATTAAATGAGTGCATTGAACAAAAAGCGGATTTATTGATATGGATGGTTGGCCACAACGAAATGGTGCCGCAGAATGTTTTAGCGATTCGTAACGAAATCCAGCGTCCGTGGATTTACACAATAAAAACGGAATTACAACATTTACGAACTTTTGAATTTCTCTCGCGCGCGCTGCCGTCGGTGACGGGAAAGACGCGAATCACGCTGCACGACCGAAAGGAAGCCGACGGGCGGCCGTGTTATAACGCCGATGAACTCGAACTTATCAAAAATCGGTTTCATAACGAAACCGACGGCGCGATGGCCGACGCAAAGAAAGCTAATGTTCCTGTTATCATGATGACGCCGCCCAAAAATGTACGGCAGTTTCCTCCGAGCGGATCCTACTTTTCCGACGCAGTTTTAGCTTCGAAGGAATTGAAAGATCGGTGGACCGAATGGTATGAAAAGGGGGCCGCAGCTCTGGATCAAACGAAAGATTACGATCTCGCTATCCAATATTTTAGCGAGGCGGCCAAAATAGATAATTCGCCCGCAAAGTTACATTTCGGACTGACGCGCGCGCACGAAGCCCGCGGCAATGCCGTTGCGGCGCGCGAAGGATATATTAAAGCGTACACGCAGGATTTTTGCCCCATGCGCGCGCAGCCGTGGGCCTCCGATTCGGTGCGCGAAATATCAAAAAAACACGATCTGCCGCTCGTCGACTTGGAATTAATATTTAATAATGCGGGCTCGCTCCAGCTGGCAGGCAATGAATATATTACCGATAACGTGCATCCCAACCTGACCGGCCACGAGCTGATCGCGAATGAGCTGCTCGGCGTGATGGAGCGAAAGCTAAGACTTCCGCTCGATCACACAAAAGACCTCCCGCGCGATATCTGCCGCGAGCGAATCGGAATTAATGCCATCGATCAATACGAAACGCTGAAATCGGAATGCAACGCAAACGCGCGCCTCGTGATCGGGTCGGGAAATGTCGATGAACAATGGAAACGCGCATACGACTTAACAGTTAAAGTTTTAAATATTAAGAAAACCGACTGGGAAATTATGGCGCTACAAGGCGTGCTAGAAGCCATGAACGGAAAGGCGGGCGTTGGCAAAGAGTTGATTGAACGCGCGATGAGCAATGACGAGTACGTGCTCATTACTTATCTTCTTCAGTATCATTATGAACCTCCGTTCACTCGTGTGATGGCGGCCGCGAATGTGGATATTCAACGATTTGAAGCCGGCCTTTCTCCGCAGTTGAAAACCGTTTATAAGAATCGCGAATCACGCATTAAGAAGTAATTTCTTTTATAATATATTCAATCCGTGGATGCGCGCCCGGGCGAACTCAGAAGAATTCTCGGCATCACCACGGGAATCGCGGTTTGTGTTGGAAGCGCCGTCGGCTCGGGAATCTTAAGAACGCCGGGCGAGATCGCGGCGCACTTGCCGAGCGCGGAATGGATTCTTATCGTTTGGACGTTCGGCGCGTGCATCGCCGCATTGGATATATTAATACTGGCCGAATGGGCGGCAATGGTTCCGCGCGCGGGCGGATTAGTAGCTTTTCTCCACACGGCGTTCGGTCCGGGAGTCGCATTTGTATCCGGCTGGTCGATTTTACTGATCACGTGGCCCGGCTCGATCGCGTCAGTCGCCGTCGCGATTGGAGAAGTCGTTTCCGACAATTCCGGATCGTTAGCATCCGGCATGGAGCCTTCGTTCGAAGCGCGTGCGATCGCTGTCGCGGTGATCTTTATTCTAGGAATAGTAAATATTGTGGGGCTTCACTTCGGCGCGCGTTTTGAAATTGTATTAACTACTTTAAAAATACTACTTTTAGTCGGACTTCTCGCGGCGGCGGCATTCGTCGCGCCTTCCGCCGTTTCAGATGCTCATATTGCGGCCTCGGCGGCGCCGGCGGCTGTCATGCCCGCGACGGCGTGGGGCTTGCTCGCGGCGGCCGGCGGCGCCCTCATTTCTGTTATTTTTACATTTGACGGTTATGCCGACGCAGTTTACTTATCGGGCGAGACGAAACGCGCCGAGGCCAGCGTGCCCCGTGCCCTTTTTATTTCATTAGTCATTATCACCGCGCTGTACCTCTTCGCGAATCTTGCATTTCTCTCCACGCTCGGCGCGGAGAGAATGTCGCGGTCGAAATTTGTAGCGTTAGACATGGTTGAACTCTCGTTCGGCGCGCCGGGAAAAACATTATTAACGATCGTGGCCTCGATCGTGATGCTCGGCGCCGTGAATTCTTATTTATTAACGGGCCCGCGCATTGCGCGCCTGCTCGCGGAAGAAAAACTAGCGGTGCCGGCTTTTGGTAAAATAAGCAATACGGGCGTGCCAGTCGCAGCAACGGTCTGGCTGATGGCGGTCTCCATTTTATTTGCTTTAACCAACTCGTTCTCCGAATTGTTAGGTTTCGTCGTCCCGATTATTTCATTAACGACGATTTGCGTCGCGGCGGGCTTGTGGCTGGAGCGGCGCCGCCATCCGGAATGCCCGCGGCCGTTTCGCGTTCGCGCAATCGGCTGGGTCGTCGGCGCGCAAGTATTGTTAGGCGTCGTATTCTTAGTCAGCGCGATTCTTAGTTTAGCGGAAACGACGCCCTGGATTCTTGCCATCGACACGGTGGCCGTCGCGGCCGGATTTGTTATTTATAAATTTTTGATCAAGAAGCCCGCCGGCGGCTCATAACTACTTTTTCGCCGGCATTATTTTTTCCCCTGGGGGTTCGCGAATTCCGCGGCGTTCTCTTTCGTGATTGTCGCCGTCGAAAGTTGCATTTTCTTTTCTATCTTTTCGCCGTTCAGAATCTTGACAGCCGAAGCGACCGCCTCCTTTCCGCAATTTGGATACAAAAACGTTGCAGCTAATTTTCCGTCGAGCACCGCCTGCGCGCCGCCGTCTTTTCCCGGCAATGCATCAATTCCAACAAATAATATATCTTTTTCTCGGCCGGCGGCTTTGGCGGCAATGAACGCTCCCGCGGCCATTGGATCATTGTGGGCATACACGAGATCGATTTTCGGCTGCGCCGCGAGCGCGTGCTCGAATTGCGCGCGCGCTTCGTCGCGAAGCCACTTCGCCTCCGCTTCATGCACAATTTCGATATCTTTAAATTTAAGGATAGCTTCGCGAAATCCCTTCGAGCGTTGTTGCGCGGGAGTCGATCCCATGAGCCCTTTCAATTCAACAATTTTACCTTTTCCGTTCAGTTGTTTTGCAATCCATTCTCCCGCCGCCCTGCCGATTTCTAAATTATCCGCGCCGATGAAGCAACTGTAGCTTTCTCCTTCGATCGCGCGGTCGAGCACGACGACCGGCACGCCGGATTTGTAAGCCTTTGTTACAACTTTTGTGAGAGGCTTCGCTTCGTTCGGCGAGATAATTAATAAATCAACTTTTTGCGTTAAGAAGTTTTCAACGTCGGCAACTTGTTTTGCATTGTCCTGCGCGGCGTCGGCAAACACTAATTCTAGTTCGGGGTGCTTCGCGGCTTCGGCTTTTGCCGCCGCGTTCATCGCCTGCCGCCACGGCTCCGCATTATTGCATTGCGAAAAACCGATCCGGTATTTTTTCTTTACATCCTGTGAGCCAAAAAGCGCGGACACAAGAACGGCGAGTGCAAACGTTGCAAGAATAGTTGTATTTCGCATGTTCATATTTCATTTGGACGATCGAAATTCGGTGAGTCTTTGAATCCACGCGGGCATTTTTACGGCAAGGACAAGAATCATTGCGATCAGTATCAATTGCGTTTCCGCGCGAACATTTGTAATGCCGAGAATCGAACTGATCGCGCCCAATGTTAATACTCCCGCGATGGTGGCGAAAACGCCGCCCTTGCCGCCCGTCAGCAGCGTGCCACCGATGGCGACCGCGGCGATCGCGCGCAATTCGTAGCCTTCGCCGTCGACGGGATTTGATTGTTCTAATTGTGCACAATGCACAATTCCAGCGAGACCCGCGAGCAAGCCGCAAATCGCGTAAACAAATATTAAGTTTCGACCGACCGGCAACCCCGCGAGCCTCGCCGCTTCGCGGTTTCCGCCGATGGCGAAGATCGACCGCCCGAAGCGCGTTCGCGCGAGAATGAATGCAAACAAAACTCCCGTGCTTAAGAAAAGCAGCGCTGGAATTGTAGCAAAATCGAGGAAGGACGTTGATGCGCCGGCGTCCACTTCGCCGCCGCGAAAGGTTATATTCGCGTCGCGAAACGAACGGCCGATCATTAAGAATCCTGAATGCGATTCATCGAGGCCGATCGACGCGTTATCCTTAATAATTCTCGCGGCTCCGCGCGCGGCGCCAAAGGTAGCAAGCGTTGCAATAAACGGCTGGAGGCGAAGCACGACGACGAGAAGCCCGTTCACCATTCCAAACGCGAGGCCGGTCGCGAGCGCGCCCGCGGCGGCGGCGGGCGCCGAACAATTATAGTCTACTAATAATACTCCGGCCGCCATCGACGATGCGCCGAGAACCGAGCCGACGGAGAGATCGATTCCGCCTGCGAGAATGACGAGCGTCTGTCCGATTGCTAATAATCCTATTTCGGAAACCTGCCGGAGTATTTTTAATAAATTCTCCGGAGTTGTAAAAATCGCTTCATTAGTCTTCCGGTCGAGCGGCGAGAATTGCCAAGAAATAATAAATACAATTGCGAGCACGATCGCCGGATACAGACGCTCCCAAGAAAAAGTTTTGGCGCGATCGTTCATCGGAGTTGTTCAGATCGTAGTCGCGCAGTCTGTTTTTTGCAGCGTCGAGTTCATACGCGGCGGCCGCTCGAGCGCGGCACGACTCGGAAACAGTGGCATTGAACATAATTTTAGCTTAAGAATGCAACGCCCGAATCATGTCGAACCTCCAACATCACATTCTTTCAGCGATGCGCTTCTATCAAAACAAAAAGTTTGATGAAGCAAGACTACAATACGAGGCCGCGCTGAGCGTCGATCCAAAGTTTACAACTGCAATGCACGGCGTCGCGCTTTGTTTATTTCAACAGGAAAAGTGGGATGCGTCGATCGCGGTCGCCGAAAAAATATTAGTGATCGATCCCGACGACGCCGACGCGCAAGGCCACGTTTCTCGCTGCTGGATGCGCAAAGGCGACGTGCCGCGCGCCGAAATGGAAGCTGCTAAAGAAAAGACGATTCGCTGGAAGTTACAGTTGCGCGAAGCGAACGCTGCGAAGGGCGACAAAAAGCCGGAAGAACATTAATATTAATTATTTAACGAAACTCGATAACTCTCAAGCGGCGGCGCCCACGAATGATAGGGAGAACATCCGGCGTCGGGCCTTTGTTTAAATCGGCGGTACATCCAAATCCAGTGATCGGGATTTGCGCGAATGAGGCCTTCTAGCGTTTTATTAAATAGAATTGTAGTTTGTTCGACATCGCGTTCTTTGTCGCCGGTTTTAACAATTGGAATTTCGGGCCCAATATAAATTTTGTGACGGAGCGATTCGCCTTCGCGAATTAACAAAACGGGATACACGGGCGCCCCGGACGTGTGCGCGAGCCGGGCGAGTCCAGAATTAGTCGCAGCCGGTACGCCAAAAAAAGGCGCCCACACTCGAGTGTCTTTATTCGCCGTTTGATCAAATGGAATTGCTACTACAGTTCCATCGCGAAGCGCTTTTAATACATCTCGCGCGGCTTCTCCGCGAGCCAGCGCGCGCGTTCCAAACCGCGTGCGAAGCCGGTAAAGCCAAGTGCTGACGAGCGGATTCGCCATCGGGCGGTGTACGAGCGTTACGGGAATTCCGTGCGCCGACACGGCCGCATGTAACATTTCAAAGGAACCGAAATGTGCGGTTAAAACTAAGACTCCGCGTTTCTTAACTTTCTCGCTGATTTCTAAGAAACGCTCCTTGGAATCGATTCTTACTATTCCGCGGAGTCTTTCCGGCGACATTTTTGTCATTTGAACGCCGTCCGATACAAATCGGCCCCACATTCGCCACATCGATCGAATAATAGCGTTGCGCTCTTCTATACTTTTTTCGGGATAAGCGAGTTCCAGATTAATAGTAGCAACCCGGTGATCACGCATATTTAACAATCGACAGAGCGCGCCGTAGCTCGCTCCACCGAAAGCGGCAAGCGCGTTCGAGGCGCGGTGCGGCACGAGTTTTAGTATCCACGTTATTCCGATCAGTAGCAAATACTCCGACCAATTCCACAGGAATCCGCGATACTTACGGCGGTGCTTTATTGTTGTTTTCGCATCGGTGGCGTCGCGCGTCATATCTGTAAAAAGCGCTGGCGCGGCTTTCCGCGACCATTGCCGGCAAATTATTTAATTTAAATTTGAGCCAGCGCCGCGGCTGTTGATTTTACAATTGGTGCGCCGTTCGATCCTTGCTTTTCGAGTTCAAGCTGCGCGTTTTCGCGATTGCGCCGCGCGATTTCTAAATCTTCGGGCTTGAACGGATCGGCGTAACAGAAACCGAACAGGTCGCGTTCGATCTGTAGTAACTCTTCTGTAACTTTGTGATCAATCGCCTGATATTTAGCAATTGCCGATTCGTAAAGAGCAGCGTCGCCTTTCTCGACCGCCATTTCGCGCGCCGCGGCTTCAATCCAGCCGATGTGCCACGTCTCGTCTTTTGATACATCTTCGAGCGCCTTGCGCGTTTCTTCATCGACGTCGGGGCGCGCTAAATGTTGCAAATAGCGAGTGCGCGCGCGTTGCTCGACCACAACCGTTAATGCAAATATATCAAATAGACTTCGCGGCAACCCCTCGCGGCCGATGCGGCGCTGGTAGCCGTCGTCGGCGGGTGCAACAACACCCTTCATTTCCATAATTCTTTTTGTCCAAATCCACGCATGGCGGGTCTCATCCATAATGTGGCGCGAGAGCGCCGACTGCATATCGCCTGGTCCGGTCATGTTACAAAGACGGATCAGTAGCGTCGCACCGCGCATTTCCGCATCGCGGTAATAGTTAAATACCTTCGTCAAATGTGGATCGGGGAGCATGGATTAAACTATGGTCTTAAAGTTAAAGAATACAGTTAAAGAATAGGGCACCCGGTCTTTTGGCGGTCTACTCAAACATAGAAACACCAATTTTGTGAAAGCTTAAAATATTCTAAAGGTCGCTGCAACGTTCCACTCGTTCGGGTGCATCGCACTGACAAACTCGGCATTAATCTTATGAGGTTTTTCCTAACATCCGCTTGATCCACCAAATCGGCGCTACAAATACGATCCACGGATTTTTCCACGAAGCGGGGAGATTCCCTTCTATTGCATGGCCGAGCCAAAGGATCGCCCAGCCCGTTACGTGCAACGCTAGCGAGTAGCGCCAATCCAAAAAGACGAGCGGGATGGAAATGATAACAATCGGAATCCCGATCGCATGCAGCGCGCGATTCGCGGGATGGCGGTGTTGGTTTTCGTAGGACTGGAGGTCAGCTTTCACCATAAAACCTCGGACGAGATTACTTTTCTGCGCAACCTCATTTGGCCAACGCGTACTTTGTGAGCTAGCTTGTTACGCGCGCTGACGGATTTTTCCATCCGGAGCGGCGCAACCTTAATTTAACAATCCATGTCTCAACCGGAATATAAGATTACTGTTACCGACTCCGACGATCAGGTCGAGGTCGTGCTCCGCGCGCCAAACGGCGACAAGTGGGAGTACGGCATCCCATTCAATCGCGAAACGTCACGTTTTGATTTTGAAGATATCAAAGTGATCGAAATGGACTTTGGAACAGAGTTCGCCGACAAGCTCACCTCGGACATCCGTGCGGCCGTTCGCGCCGCGATCGCTAAAGGAAAAGTATCATGACAAGCTACACCGTCGAAATTGATACAGATATGAATTGTGCACTTGTGGAAGTTAAAGAAGACGGCGGCGACATCGTCGACTTTCAAATCGACTATTCGCCTTCTTCGGGAACGTTAGATTTCCACGACCGCTGGCTCCTCGAGCGCGACTACGGCGCCGACTTCATCGCCGCGATGGTTAAAGACGTCGAGCAGAGAATTAAAAAGGCGATTGGTAAATAAAGATTAAAGACTACTAAAAAGTTACGCCGGCGCAGAAACGCTGCTGTTAAACATATCAGCTACAATCTTCCAGTGGGCGGCTTCGCGGCGCCAAACGACTAAATATTTGCCGTGGTCTTCAAAAAGACCGCCGGCCTTTTGATACGATTGTTGATACGTTCCAACGTCGTACGCGATGGAACGGTCGGCCGCGACACCGACATGCTTACATTCGAGTGTTACAGAAAATTGCGGAATCGCGAGCAGTGCTTTCCACGCCGCTTGTACCGATTCGAAACCTATCAATTCCGGCCCGTTCGGCGGCAGAAGACGCGCGTCGGCCGAATAGAAATTCATTACTTTTCCGAGATTTCGTTCGCGAATGGCAAGCGACAGTTGATGTTCGAGTTGTGAAAAAACAGCGTGGTCGTCGTTCATGTCCGTTTTAATAAATCTTCAATTTCCTTTTTTTGATAATTCTTCGATTTGAGCTTGAACCGGAGTCGCCACTCGCGGGTCTGAGGTTAACGTTAATATTTTTTGATAAAAACCGAGCGCCTCGGCCTTCTCGCCTCGCTTCTCGAGCAATCCCGCGACTCGAATCATGGAATTGATATGTTGCGGATTGCGGCGCAGCGCTTCGCGATACGCCTTTTCGGCGTCGGCCGTATTCTTATGAATCTCTTCGTGGACCCATCCTAAATTGTAAGCTGGCTCCGCCCAATCGGCCGCGGCCTTCATACTTTCATTAAAATCCTCTTCCGCAGATTTTAACATTTCCGCGCGCCGCCCCGGATTATTTATATTCATCGCAAGCCGCGCGCGCGCGAGTCCGCGTCCCATGCGCGCGGGCGCATGGCTGGCTATCTGTTGTAATACAAAATGAAACGCCGCTTCCGCCTCTTCATTACGATTGCGCGTTAATTCTACAACTCCGATTCTGTAGCGAACTTCTTCATCATTCGGTAACAATTCCGCCGCGCGCCGAAGCGCCGCGAGCGCGTCGGGAAACCGGCCGAGGTCGGTTAATAAGAATGCATACTTTCGCGCGGCTTCGGCATTGCCCGGATGAACGGTTAAAACGTGTTCATACGCATCGGCGGCGCGTTCAAAAAAACGGTCACGCTCGCTGGCCTGGGCTAAATAAATCCACGATTCACTATCTTTCGAATCGAGAGCGACGGCCCGCGTAAACGCATCACGCGCATTATTATAATCGCCCGACGCGAGGTAGGCGCGGCCAAGCAGCTTCGATCCGCGCGTCGAGTCTTGTGATCGCCCTTTTAACAAATCGATCACCTTCCCGACTTCGCCGCGCGACAGGGCTGCGTCAGCGGCGTCGAGCCGGTCGGACCCGGCGCCCACCGGCGCACGCGAAGAGCGGCACCCGAATGTAAGCAATGTGAACGCCGCGAATATTGCGAACGTTGTTTTGGTAAAGTGCGTTTTGTGAATCAAGGCCCTCCGAGGCTATCGTGCGAAAGCAAATCTCCAAAACCTGCTTCGCGCGAGACCTCGATTTTCCGCTCTAATATTAGTACGCAATTGCATACTCCGTCCGGCGATGCCGCGTCGATCCGCGCCGTATTCTTCGATGCGGGAAATACGCTTTTTTATGAAGCGCCGACGCGGTTTGAAATCTACACGTCGGCAGCGCGCGAGCTTGGGCTATCTGTAACTTTGGAAACCGTTCGCGCGGCGATGCACCGCGAGCATGAGCATTTGCCACGCATCGAAGGCGAATCGGCACGCTACACCGATCGTTGGTTTCGCGCGTACGTGCCGGCGGTGTTCCGGTCGCTCGGCGCGAGCGAGCAACAATTAGACGGATTATTAGAATCGCTGCTCGACCGTTACCGCAAAACTGTAAAATTAGTATTGTTTCCAGAAACGTTAGCAACGCTCGAAGAGCTGCGCCGCCGTAAATTTACGATCGGGATCATTAGCAATTGGAGCCCGCGACTCATGGTGCATTTGGAGCGCCTCGGAATTGTATCGATTCTTGATTTCATACTGATCTCAGCGGTCGAAGGAATCGAAAAGCCGAATCCACAATTGTTTCATCGCGCGTGCGAGCGCGCGGGCGTCGAACCGCACGAGGCCATTCACGTCGGCGATCATCCCGCCAACGACGCCGCGGGTGCGCGCGCGGCGGGCGTCCACGGAATCTTAATTAACCGCGAAAATGACAAAAACGAATTGTTAGCATCCGTCAAAACGCAGGATGCTACAATTCCTGTGATTCGATCCCTTTCCGAAATATTTACTTTTCTTGGAGACCCGGCATGAGCGAAGCGGCACTCGACCAACTTGAACATGAAATTAACGATCTGCGCCGCCGGTGCGCGGGCCTTCAAGCGGAGATTTCGCGCGTTTATTTAGGAAATCCGGAACTCGTCGAATTGTTAGTTTCGGCGGCCATCAGCGGCGGGCACGTGCTGCTCGAAGGCGTTCCGGGCCTCGGAAAAACAGTTTTAGTAAAAACGCTCGCGGCGGCGCTCGACGTGCGTTTTTCGAGAATACAATTCACGCCCGATTTGATGCCGGCGGATGTTACAGGTACGAATATTCTCGTCGACCGCGAACAGGGCGGCCGAAAGTTTGAATTTCAACACGGGCCGATTTTTGCAAATTTAGTATTAGCCGACGAAATCAACCGCGCGACGCCGAAGACACAGTCGGCGCTCCTCGAAGCGATGCAAGAATCGGCGGTGACCGTCGCCGGCAAATCATATATTTTGGAGCAGCCGTTTTTAGTTGTAGCAACGCAGAACCCTATCGAAATGGAAGGAACCTATCCATTGCCGGAAGCGCAGCTCGACCGGTTTTTCTTTAAATTAAAGATTCAGAGCGCGTCGGAGCAGCAAATAATGGATATATTAGAAGCCACGACGGGGCCGTCCGCGGCGTCGACCAAGCCCGCGATGAATTCGCGCGAATTGTTACGATTGCGAGCCCTCACTCGCGAGGTTCCCGCGTCGGAAGCCATGAAGCGATTTGTTACAAAGACCGTTAAATTAACAGATCCATCGGCGCCCGATTGCACGCCGCTCGCAAAGAAATATTTACGTTGCGGCGCATCGCCGCGCGGCGCGCAGGCAATGCTGCTCGCCGGAAAAACGATGGCGCTGCTCGCAGGCCGCTTTCACGTCGAACGCGCCGACCTGGAGCGTGCGGCCGTTCCCGCTTTGCGCCATCGCGTTTTATTAAACTTTGAGGGCGAGGCCGAAGGAATCGACCCCGACCGAATTGTTAACGAGGCTCTCGCGGCCGCGAAAAAATAAATATATACAATGGAACCGAACTCCCCCGCACCGCCGCTCAAGACCACGCGCGTGTTCCTCGCTCAGACCGCGCCCGCGCTCGGCGACGTGAATCGTAATATTGAGGAACACCTTACAATTCTGGAAAATGCAAAAAAGGACGGCGCGGGATTGGTTGTATTTCCAGAATTATCTTTGACGGGTTATTTTTTACATGACCTTGCCGACGAAGTCGCAATGGCGCCGGATGACGCGCGGCTCCGGCGGGTTCTTGATGCTACAAAAACGCGAAAGGGCGCCGAGCCGCTCGCGGCGGTCGTCGGATTCGTCGAGCGCACGCGCGATCATCGTCTTTACAATTCCGCGGCTTTTATTGAAAATGGGAATATTGTTCATATTCACAGAAAGGTGTATTTGCCGACGTACGGGATTTTCGACGACGGGCGCTACCTCGCCGCGGGTTCCGGATTCTTTGCATTCGACGCTTCGTTCGGCCGCATCGGAATCTTAATTTGCGAAGACGCGTGGCACCTTGCGTCGAGTTATTTATTATTTTTACAGAACGTTGATTTGTTAATTTGCGTTTCGTCGTCGCCGGGGCGCGGCATCACCGAGCGCGGAGATGTATCCGCGTCGCGCTCGTGGGACGCCGTGCTCGAAGCCGTTTCTAACTTATTTCAAACGTACTGTGTTTATTGCAATCGCTCCGGCGTCGAAGACGGCATTACTTTTTTTGGAGGCTCGCGCGTTTTCGATCCGTTTGGAACTGTGATTGCTAAGATTGACGGCCTCGATACCGGATCGATTGTTACAGAAATCGACGGCGGCGCTCTGCGGCGCGCGCGGCTTTTTGCGCCGATGCGCCGCGATGAAAAACCGGAATTAGTCTTGCGACAACTACAAAAAATCGTCGAGCAGCCGTGAGCAAACCCGCAATGCTACAATTACCGCCGCTCGAACCCGCGGTTGTTACAGAAGTTCTTGTGCGGTTTTTACAGGGCTCGATTCGTAAATTTGGTTTTCGCCGCGGTGTGCTCGGCGTGTCCGGAGGCATCGATTCCGCGGTGGCCGCCGTGCTCGCGGCGAAGGCCCTCGGCCCGGAGAATATTCTAGGATTAATATTACCTTACAAACTATCAAATCCCGACAGCGAGCGTTTGGCTGTTGAATTGTGTAAACAATTTAATATTCCGACGGAGAAAATTGATATAACGAATATGGTCGACGGCTACTTTTCGGCCGCCGGCATTTCCGCCGACCGCCCCGCCGATCGCCTGCGCGCGGGCAACGTGATGGCGCGCGCTCGCATGATTGTTGTATTTGATCATTCGGCGCGCGACCAAGCATTAGTGATCGGAACGAGCGATAAAACGGAAATGTTATTAGGCTACACAACGTGGTACGGCGACAGCGCGAGCGCGGTGAATCCTCTCGGCGATTTGTATAAAACCCAGGTTTATACACTTGCGCGTTATCTTGGTATTTCGAAGGAAATCTGCGACCGGCGGCCGAGCCCGGATTTGTATCCTGGGCAAATGGCGGAGGAAGAGCTTGGCGTTATTTATGATGAAGCCGACGCGCTGCTCCATGACTTCGTCGACCGCCGTCTCGACGAACGCGAATTATTAGCGAAGGGCCACCGGCCCGAATTGTTAAAAATGGTCGCGCGGCGCGTTCAGGCCAATCAATACAAAAGAAGGTTGCCCGTCGTCGCCAAACTTTCAGCGCGGACGGTCAACCTTGATTTTCGCTATCTTCGCGACTGGGGCCGTTAATAATCGGATTCGAAAGTTAGTCTTCGAGCGCGCTGAATTGGTTTGCTAACAAATCAAAATCGCAGCCGGCGACCTCTTCGGAACTGATAGGAGTGCGATCTTTAAACTTCTGAAACTCCTCGACCGAGCTCAGCTCGACGTAGTCGCGGTAGGTCATGCGCTGATCGTTCTTGCGGCGGCTTCGCGTGCGCGCCGGCGCCGGGGGCGCGGAACTGTTAGAAGCGCCGACGGCCTCGCGGACTTCGGGCGGCAAGTTGGCTGGGAGCATTCCGCGCTTTTCGAGAGTGACCTTCGCGCGCTGGCAGATTGTTAGCGTGTTTTCGAGATTGATACGAATGCGTTCGAGCCGGTCGGGATCCGTTGCGGTGTCCTGTTGATTCCGGCGAACTTTAGAGATCGCTGCTTCTAAAACAGCAATCAAACAATTGAGCTTTTTTAACAATTGTTCTCTCTGAGCTCCGGAATCGGAGCCGCCTTGAGGTGAGTGAATCGAGTCGTCAGAGGGGTTGAGCGGCATTCGGTGAAATTCAGTCGTTGGAGTTGTTCGCTTCAATGGCAGAGGACGTGCCAAGGCCGTTTTGTGGTTCCGGGCTGGTGTTAGTGTTATTCGATCGAGAGTTACGCCAATTCTATTTGAAAGTAGTCCGCGTATCGGTGTCGGCAACCAACGACGCTGTCGACAAATTGCAACATTGGCATGTCGCACCGCGCCGACAGCGGGGCGGTTACGTATACTTGTCGCTCCTCTAGGGACCTCATCTCCATGTCACAACTCGCACGTCTGGTTTCGTTCTCGTTATTACCAATAGTTTTATTAACATCCTCTGCACTGGCCCAGGGCGGAAAAAAGCCGGGTCCGAGCGGAGACGACGGCACTAGCGGCGAAGCCGCTCCCGTGAAAGTTAATATTACTGGAACGCCCAAGGGTGTCGACGAAGCTATCAAAAAAAATGATGATAAGATAAAAAAAGAATGTGAAAAACTTTCTGGTCAGATCGGCGCAGACTTCCACGGCGCGCAAGGACTCACGATTGCAATATTCGCTGAAGACCCGACGGACCGAATTCAACAATTAGTAAGAATGGCAGATTCCATGGTATTTGACCTTGCGAAGGATTTCGGAGTCGACGCCGTCGCAGATTTGTGGGCGAAACGCGCGGGCCCTTTTTATATGTATCATTTTAAAAGTAAGTCGTCGTTTACAGATGCGTGCCGCGGATATCTTGATAAACGGCACGCGAGCCATGGACTCGGCAAGAATCTCGCAGGGTTTCAGGACGTAGGCGGATTAATTTTAGCTTTTCCAAGCCCGCTCGCTTCCGACTGGGAATTAGATAATATTGAATCGGAAATTGCGCACCGCATCGGGCAAACGTTTATGACATATGTTTCGCGCGTGGGCCCGCGGTTTCCCGAGCCGAAGCCGCTGGCTACAGATGGCGAAGCGGCTGCGGACGGCCCGTCGACTGGCGAAGCACCCAAGCCGATGAAGCCCGGTGAGAAGGAGCCTGAAATAGAACAAATAGAATGGCTCACCGAAGGAATGGCAATGTACTCCGCGATTCGGTTCACGGGTAGTAATTCGATGTATTGTATTACGAATGCTAAATATGCCGGAGGAATCGCGATTGCTGATAAAAACCGCGACACGGCCTATCGACTCATTTGCCTCGAAATTGCGCAGGGCACAGAGGACAAAGGTAAGGATTTCGCCCAATTAACAAAAACAGACCTGAACGCGCTCACGTTCCTTGATCTCGCGAAATCCTATTCATTCATTGATTGGGCGATGCAGCCCGCGCACCGCGAAAAGTTCGTTGCTACATTTAAGGGAATGCGCGGCCAGCGATCGTTTGCAACATCACTCAAACGAGCAACCGGGTGGACGCTCTCCGACCTGGAAGACAACTGGAAGAAATACGTTCTTGAAGAATACGGCGGAAAGAAGAAGAAGCCGACGGCGCCGGATCCGAAAGCTAAAGATCCTAAGGCTAAGGATCCTAAGAAAAAGTAATGTTGAAAAAGTATTATAGAATTAAAATTCTATAATACTTTTTGTAAGTCTTCGAGGAACGTGTTTCGAACGCGATAATTAACGTTAAAAAACGTTTCGGAAATTAGAGGATACTCAAAGCGATCTCCGAGTCCGCTAAGCGCGGACACGCAGAAAAGTGATAAGTCGCCTTTCATTTGTTCCTTTTCGAGCGTCGTCGTGAGCATCGAAATGCTACTTCTTCCGCGGGAGAGATTGAGAGCGAGCGCTGAATGCTCACGGACGATCGCGCGCGGGTCGTTTTGAAGAACTTTAACTAAAGCGGGCGATGCCTTTGGCTGGCCAAACAATCCGATTCCTAAACATAACGCGCGGCGCCACAGATCCACTTTGTCAGGATCTTCTTCGAGAATCTTAATAAGCCGGTCGAGCACGCCTTCCGGACGAATCATACCTAAAGCAATAGCACAATAACCGCGAAAGGCGGCATTCGCGCCGCGGGTTTCAACAACTTTTAGTAATGTTTCGACCGCTTTTGTTTCTTGTAGTAATCCGAGCGCTATCGCGAACGCGCCTTTGGAATCCTCTTCCGACGGCTGCTGAAGCGCTTTTAATATTTCCGGCGAGAACGCGCGATCGCCGAGCAAGCCGAGGCCGAGTGCGCTGAAGGTTTTTACAGTTCGCGAAGACTTTACAGTAAATCCGATTCGCAGCGCGTCGCGGGCCGCTTCGCTTCCGAGGCGTCCGAGCGAGATTGCTGCAAATCCACGCGTCTGTTCGTCGTGGTCTTTTTCTAATACTTCAATTAATGCTTTGACCGCGGTTCGATCGCCCAAGTCGCCGAGCGCCTGCGCGGCCGACCGACGGATTTGCTCATCTTTTTCGCCGAGCGCTTCAAGCAATGTTATAATTCCGCTCGGATCGCCGATTCTGCCGAGCGCATTTAATAGTAATACTTCAATACTGCGCGATCGTGCAGTTCGGACTTCTCTTAACATTCTGTAGCGAGCGATCAGTAGCGGCGCGGTTTCGCGGTCGCGGCACATGCCGAGTGCTATTGTTGCTGCTACAAATACTTCCTTTTCCGAGCCGACGGCGGTTTCCGCGTTTAATAAGCGTTCCAAGAAATCTCGTAAAAATCGCGCGCCTTCCTTGCGACCGTGCAAGCCGAGGCCAAGCGCTGCCGCCGCGCGAAGTTCAACGCTTGCCTGCGGATCGACCAGAACATTAACAAGTTTCGGAAGCACCGCGCGGTCGTCCATCATTCCTAATGCTAGAATTGCATAACGCTTCGTTTCGGGATCCGACTTTTGGCTCAATTCATCTAATTCTGGAATTGCATCTTTTGCGCTCATTCGGCCGAGGCCGAGCGCGGCCTGTCGCACGACACGCGGATCTGTAGATTTTAATGATGCGCGCAGCGCGGGCGCGATGAGGTTGCGCGCTTCGCCGATTCTTACTTTTCCGTCGTCGGCAATCGGCTCGGGAAGCGGCGGTCCTTCCGACAATATTTCGCGCCGGCGAAAATCACGCGAACGCAACAAAAGGTCTTTGTTAATTTCAAACCAGAATTCCCAACGGTTATAGCCTTCCGCTGCTCCTATCAAATCGCCCATCGCGGCCGGATCTGTGGGTATGCCTGGAGTCGGGCCGCCCGGCGTCGGGAACCCAGTCAGGATTTCGTCGATGGGGCCGCGATACTGGCCTTGCCGCAGCGCGGAACCGTCGCTGGAGCCGCCGCCATTTAATAAAACTGAAATTGTTAAGATTGAAAACGCTAACAAGTGAACCTCCAAGTGGTGAGGTTTATCGGTAATTCACAACTTCGAACTGTTACTTACTTCGTCGAACGACTGTAACCCATAATTACTTCTGCAAGTAGGCTCCGATCGAACGGGCCAAACGCGGCGAGAGATTTCTCTTCCCGGCGACCCCAAACAACATTGATCGCGCCAAGATTCGTAACGGAAAAAACGGGCTCGCCGCCGCCGGAATCCACCGCCGGCGGATTGTTAAACATCGCCGAGAATTCACCTTGTGTTACAAATAAATTTTGCAGGCCGTCGGAATAACGATCGACTACAAATAACTTTGCGTGTGTATCCAATTGCGCCGATGTAACAGTTCGCTCCGATAATACAAAACCCGCTGGGATGCTCTGGCCGCTGAGGATCGTTGTTCCGGGCGGAACATCGGATAATTGTAATTTATTGGGCGGATCGGGAAGCGTCGGCGGATCGTTTCGCGAGCGCGTAACATTACCAATCTCTATTTGATCATATCGCATTCGATAGTTGACGCGATTGGTTGCATCAAATCGCACAACTTCGAGAGCAAGGCCCGTTTCTTCATCAAATCGCACTTCCACGCGCACCGCGTTGTGATGCTTCGGAACAAATTCTAATTTTGCAGTCGGCCGCCCGGCGACCATCGCGTGATCTTCACTCAGATAAATTAGATAATTCGCCGCGACCCATTCCGTCTGGCCAATGGATATATCACGAAATTGATAAGAAAATCGGCCGTGAATAACAAATAATAACTCTTGGATTTGCGTGTGCGACGTATTGTTAGGATCTTTGACTAGCGACAAACCGATGTCGCGGCCGCCGTTATCAAATACATTTTCTCGGTGGCGGCTCACGCGGTCGCCGGAGATCGTCTCTACCATTCGAACGCCGCGATACGACGGGCGCTCCGCCGAGGTCGGCGCGGCCTTTTTTACTAATTCAACCGCCGCCAGCGCGCCACTGTCGCGGCACGCTTGGAGCAGAAATACACAAATCGCGGAGCATACGAATCCAAGCAGCCGAAACGGCATTTGGGCATTGTAACTTTGCCGTTTCATGATCATTAACCTTTCCTCAAAATTGTAACATCACCGGAAAGGCTGCCCGCCAACGATCGCAAGACTTCGGGAATCTCGCTTGCGGAAACTTCGCTAAATTTAAAGTTTGCTCGGCGCTCGCGGGAATCCGCGAAGATCGATTTGTAAGAAACGCCCGCGGCCACGGCGACAAAGAGGCTCGCCGCCGCGACGAGAATCATGCGCCGCCGCGCCTGCCGTTTCTTTAGTATTGAAAAGTATAAAACTCCGGACGGCGCGCGATCTGGAACCAAAACGCGCTGATCGAGTTCCTGCGGAGCTGAGACCGGCTCCACGTGATTTAACATTAAACGAACAAACCCTTCCGGCTCGCCGACATTCTTAACAAATGCGTCGAGCTTGCTCGGAGCTAGCATCTGTAATTTTCCAGCGGCGCGCAGCACGCCGACGGTAGACGTCCGCATCGCTAACAATTCTGAACACGACGCACACTTCGACCGGTGATCTGTAAATTCACGCCGCACGCCGGAATCTAACGAGCCATCGAACCATTCGTCGATGGACGCACGAAACCGGGCGCAATCTTCGGGAAGGATTACGTCGGCGGGGGTCATGGTTTTTTTTCGTTTAGATAGTGTTTTTCACAAACTCGAAGTAGAAGTGGTTCAAGGGCGGAGTGCGCACGCGCGAGTCGCGACTTTACAGTACCGAGTGAACAACCCAACACTTCGGAAACCTCTTCATAAGACTGGTTTTCTAAGTATCTTAATACAATAATTGTTCTCAGTTTTGGGGAAAGTCTTTGTATGGCTAATTGTATATCGTTTGAGAATTCGTTCTCTTCCGCGGCGACTCGGGGCCGCACCGCATTTTCATCTTCTGGAGTAAACGCGGCGTGTTCGAGTGGTCGTTGAGGATTGTTAATAATTGTATCTAAGGAGCCCGTGTTTCTTAACGTTGACCTTCGACACAAATCAATACTAGCATTCACAGCGATTCGATATACCCAGCTCGAAAATTTAGATTGAAATCTAAAGTCTCTAATTTTCCGGAATAGTATCGAAAAGGTTTCCTGCGAAGCATCGAGCGCGTCGGAAGGGTTTCCAGTGATGCGATAAGCAACGCTGTAAACACGATCCTTAAACAATCGGTAAAGTTCACCAAACGTTTCATTAAACTCTTCGCCCACAGCCTTTTGGCAGCGGCGAATTAGTTCAGTGTCGTCGGCACCCACCGGTTGTAGCTTCGACGCTGCCTAGTTGAGCGCGAGTTCCATCGGATTCGTGCTTCTCAAATCGCTATCCCACATTCGGATCTAATCGTTCGCGCAAAGTCAAAGTTCGCGCGAGTCTCGATTGCGATTAGAAACAAATTCCCAGCGTGCAGGGATCCACAACTCGAAAGATTCTCCCGATCAGTTCCCCGCACGACGCGGGATTACAAATAGTGCCCTCCTGAGGCTCGCAGTTCGCTTCCGTCCCTTGAAGAACCAACACCGCACCATATTCAACCGCGACCAATTCACTTGTTACAAAACACGCGCTGTCAGGAGTCCAATTCGGCGGCAATGAGACCGGCGAAAGCGGCTTAAACACGCCGGTACCCGGAGACTGCGCGCCGATCTGTAAATACGCAAGACTCGTTAACAAAGAGTCCATCGGCGCCATCGTCGTGAAAAATGCTAAGTCTCCGATCAACGTTCCATTGACTACCGCGTTGAACGCGATCGAGAATTGTACAAATCCGTCCGAACCCATAAACGCGTTTAAGATGCTTTTCGGAAACCACGAGTCCGACGAAAAAATCTTAGTATCGGAACCGGGTCCGGCCGACTGCACCAAAACGGAACTTGCTAAAATTAGCGGATTTAAGTCAACAACCTGCGGAATGGACGAACCATATAACTGCGGCGCAAAAAGCAACGCGCCCGCATTTGAAACAGTTGATAGATCACCATTCGGAACCGCGAGGGATACTACAATATGATAATTATCGCCTTCGAAGTATGAAGTAATGTTTGCGCGAGGCTTAGAAAGCTGCGCGGCGCCCGGGAAACTGAGCGGGTTTAATGCATTTGTTGCATATAAAGTTTCCACGAGATCCGAGGCCCCGTCGCCATCGGTATCGGGAATAAGATGTGAAGTTCCAAATTGAATTTCGACCGAGTCAACAACTCCTTCATTATCTGAATCAATTCCCAGCGTCGGATTGCTGCCATCCGCGAATAAATAAGTTTCTGCTTTTCCGCCGACTTTGAATCCGGAAGTTAACAAAGAAAGCGCGCCCGCGATACCGATTGCTAACAATCCAAGATAGGCGAACCCCATTGCTCGCGAGATTCGCGGCGCACGAAGGTCGCTCGAACATCCTTGGAGGTTATTTTCCATTCGCGTATCTGTAAACTTGATCGAAGCGGGTGTAAAGGGAGTGTTACAAAAAGCCCGTAGGCAATTCCATCGGAATTGTAACACAAAAACCTGAGCGGAGCCGGAAAGTTCCGGCACAGCCCACGCCTCTTGTATCTATAAGGTAGACTCCTACGGCCAATTTGCGCAAACAAGAAAATTTAAAAGTTCAAGGCGCGCGTTCCCGAATCTTGCGAATGAATGCTAATCAACGTACCGTCGGCGCCGCTACGCGCCGGTAGCTCAGTTGGATAGAGCGTCAGCCTCCGGAGCTGAAGGTCGCGCGTTCGAATCGCGCCCGGCGCACCAGAATTGAAGTTTTGACGAAAGTTACTTTTTCGCCGGCTGGCTGTCCGTCTGTCGCAGAGGCGGACGCGACGCCGGCTCGGGATTTTTAGAAAGCCGGGAATAACGGTAGTAACTTTCCAACGTTAACGTTGCGATCGCGGTTGCAAAAATTCGGCCCGACTCAAATCCATCATTAACATTACAATTCCATGAGCCGTCGGCGCACGATTCACGATTTTGAATTTGTGTATCTAATAAAGCCGTCTTCATTGCCTCATTCCAACGATTCCAGGCCTTGCCGTTCTGTAGTTTAACGGAATTCGGACCGTCCAATTGATACAAGGCAAGCGAGGCATCGTGCCAATAGTTCAATTCGAGTCCGCTCAGCTCCATGTTGATCGTGGGTAACGCTGCCGAGCAGAGCTTTATCTGATGATGGAGCCGCGGATCAGTCTTTTCTTTATTACTAATAATCGCGAGGTTCATATACTTGGCTTGAAAGGGCGCAATTATTAACGATGGAAGAAAATTAAAGATGGGAGGAGTCTCCGTCGAGGAATCGAATTGGGACTCATACAATCTTATCATTTCATTTTTCCAGCCGGAACCGACAACCATTCCCGCGCGCTCCGCGGCCAGCAGCGCCTGAACAGCCCACGTCGTAACTGTAATATCCATTTCTGTAGCTTTCGGAGTGCGTCCCCAGCCGCCCGCCGGACATTTGTTAACTAAGAGATTCTCTATCAGCGACTGTGCAACTTTTTTCCATTGCGGCGCGCGAGTCGATCCGAACGCCTTCACGATTACGAGCGTTGCTATCGACTGATTCATACCCCAAGCATCATCTGTAGCGTCAGGAGTATTTAATATCGAAGACGCGTGAAGCCAAAGTAATCCCCTTTTTATAATATTTCCCACATAGACAGTATTCTTAGATTGCACACCTACCAACTTATTTAAAGACTGTGTATTAAAACCGGCCTCCATGAACGCAAGCACCGACAGCGCGGTCAGAGCAATTCTAAAATTAGCATTTCCCAAACGGTCGCATGGTTCTGTAGTGATACATTTCGTTATCGATCCTTCAACCGGCCAGCTGCCATCCGCGGCTTGGTGGCGCGCCAGCCAATGGAGTCCGCGTTCGACGGCCGCTTCGCTATTTGCGGTCGCGCCATTTCCCGGCCGAATTATGATATTTATCTGATCGTAAGCCCATCCTCGACGCGGACCCTTTCGATTCCACGGAAAACTGCCGTCGCTGCCGTCACTCCCCGGCGGTGGCGGCGGCGGAACACCACTATTCCAATACTCACGATACGCTTTTTCGCGCTCGGGCTGCCCAAGATCCCTGGACAGTTTTATTGCATTCTCAAACGCTTCTAATGCGGCAGCCGATTTTCCTAATCTTACAGTTACGTGCATTAACATTCGCAGCGAATCCCAAACATAATAACTATCCCCATATTCTTTGAAAACGATCATCCACTGTTTTTCAGCATCCTCAAATTCTCCCGACTCGAAAAACGCACATCCTAGATGATAGAACTTCATCGGCTCGAGCACGGATCGAGAAGGCCTCCAGGATTGTAAGCGTTTGATTGCGTTTCTTCTGCTTGGCCATCCATATGCGAGCTCTTTCTTCGCAGACACTACTAATGAAGCATCTACATGATAATTTATATTTCGAACGTCTTCGTGTTGAAATATATGTTTAACTTCGCCGTCTTGAATCACAACTCGCGTCAAACTCTCTTCAATAACAATCCCTTCGAAGATTATTTTTTCGCCTTCAGGATTCTCTCGACTTTTTTTCGTAGTAACCGCAACTTCATCGAGCTGCCGCTTATCCGACTGATTCCCCATTGCACCGAAATGCAATAAAAACACGAGAACGAGCAAGCGGCCTGCGTTTGCGAGGGTCATGACAGCATGGATAGACTGCCTCGCGCCGTTGGAGTTCTCAAAAAATTCGGCGCCGGCGCCGCGCGACGACAATCGCCAAGTTTGTCAGCGTTTGTGTTCAGCGATCACTTCCTCAAACAAACTTTCTTTCTTTAAGAATAACTTTTCTTTATCAAACTCTTTAATTCTCTCGCGCGACCGCTCTGAGAAAGTCTTAGCAAGTTCGGGTTTTTCAACAATCTCGGCTGCCGCCCACGCAATGCGATCGGCGTCGTTGAACGCCATCGTGAATCCGTTGACGGAGTCTTGTATCAATTCGGGATTGCCGCAGACGTGCGATGCAATAATCGGCGTGCCGACGTACATCACTTCCAAAAGCGTGTGCGAAAGGCCTTCATAATTTGAATTTAATATAAAAACGTCGGCCGCGCGAATGTATTCAATCACGTCTCTGTGGGCTACGTTCCCGCACCATTTGACGCGGTCGCCAACGCCGAGCTCGTTTCCTAACTTTCGCCAATTATCCAATTCTTCGCCATCGCCGCAAACGACAAAATAATAATCTTTCGGAAGCTTCGCGAGAGCGCGCAGAATGCCGTCGACGCCCTTCCAGATCATAAGTCTACAAATCGTGAGAAGAATTTTAGCGTTGGGAGGAAGGCCGTGCGCTTTGCGCGCTTCCGCTTTTTGAATATCAATATTCTTCGGCCCGTTGTACGCGTTGTAAATCCTCACAACTTTTTTCGGATCGGTGCCGTGCGATAATACAATTCCGCGGAGGAAATCGGATACCGGAATGATCCGCGATGCCCATTTCCACCAACGGCGCTGCAGAAATCTTGATAATTTAACTTTCCAGCCTTTCCCGCTCGTTTGGAAATCAACAATATTATCTTGCGTCCAGCCGAAGCGGTGCGCGATCTCCCACGTGCCGTCGACCATCACTCGCACGATCGCGGGCTTGCCGCGCAATTTCGCCGCGAGAATGGCTAACAAAGCCAAATGCTCCTGAACATAAACAATATCGCGATCTTTCACTTCGCGCAAAATTGCGAAGAAAGATTTAATATATCGGATCGGCAGTGAAACGCGCGTGATCGCGATAACGGGATAGGGATAACCCTTCGGATCCGGGTCTTCGCAGAATGCTACAACTTTCACGTCGTGCCCGCGCGAAACAAGCCATTTCGCGATCGAAGGTACATACACCGCCGGACCTCCGAGGTCGGGCGGAAACACGGGGGTTGTAATAAGTATTTTCACTTTTGTTGCATTCTCGGATCACGCGCGCCGCGCTCGCGCTCGGATACTAACGATCCGTACGTGCGCCCAAACATTTGATAGATACGGTTTTTCCACCGAAGCCGGCGATTCCACTTTTCACAACTTTTCAGAATGGTTTGAAGGTCGGTCGTCGTGAGGTGATTTCCGACGAGCCCCGCTTTCTCTGCAATCAATTCAAAACTATCATTTGCGATTTCGCCGGACTCGCGCGCGTTTTTGTAAAATGGAGTTGTAGGAAACGGGAAATGAAAATTGGGCGCGTAAGGGATTCCGAGCCGGTGATAAAATTTTAGTGATTCCATCGCGGTTTGTAATGTTTCTCCGGGGAGGCCGATGACATTGTTCGGCGAAATCTTGAGCCCGATCTGTTCGCCAAATCTGCGAAATTGTAAAAAGTCGGAAACGTCAAGTTTAAGAATCTTTTCTTGTATTTCGGGCGACGCCGATTCGAGGCCCGTCTGGATTTCGATACAACCCGCGGCACGCATGATTTCTAATGTTTCGTTTTTCATACCATTCAATCGCGTCTGGCAACGCCATGTTAACTTTTCCGGAAGGCCCTCGCGAATCATCGATTCACAAAGGTCGTGCGTGCGACGCCGATTTAATGTAAATATCTGATCGTGAAAGAACACGCGGCGGACGCCAAACGTCTCGACGAGTAATTTTAATTCTCGAATGACGTTGGGGATCGATCGATAACGAAGTTTCGATCCAAACATTTCTTTAAAACAATATCCGCAAGGCATCGGGCAGCCGCGAGAGGTCACTACAATTGAAAACGGAACTGTAGGATCGCCCTGCTCGCGATACTTCGACATCGGTAATAAATGAAACGCGGGCATCGGCAGCGAATCAAGGTCGTCGAACGGCTTCGCATCCGAATTGTGAATAACGCGCCCGCCCGGCAGACGATAACTCAAATCGCCAATTTCGCTCCACGCCGCCGGCTCGTTGATCTTTTCAAATAACGTTAATAAAACGGGCTCCGGTTCGTGGCGGGCAACGAGCGTCAAAATCGGAATGTTATCAAATAGCCGGTTCGGCTCGAGCGTGCCGTGCGTTCCTTCAATCACGACCGGGCGCCCCGCCGGCCACCGATTCTTTAATTTATCAAAAAACTCGAAAATGAACTTGTAGTCGGGCGTCGGCAGCTCCCACGCGTCGTGCCGTGCGCTTGAATATAACAATACGTCGGCGTTCAATGCTAACGTTTGTGAAACCGTTTCGTCGATCGACCATCCCATCGCGTGGCCGTCGAGAATAGTTACATCATGGCCGAGCTTCTCAAGGCCCGCGGCGGCGATCGCTAATGAATAAGGCTGCCAGCAGCGCGTTTTTAATAAAACACTTCCGAATTGAAACGCAGCGATCGGGGGGCTGACGAGAACGAACCGCATGCCAAACGTTTTATTTATTATACGCCGCTCGTCTCGCGCGATTCCAAACGCTCATTTTCAATCGCGGTTAACATTTCAGTTGTTATATCGCCCGTTGGATAATTTCCGGTAAAGCACGCGCTGCAGAATCTCTCAATTTTATCATTTCCTTTTCGCGCGGCGGCTTCCATCTCTTCGAGTTGTAGATATGACAAAAAGTCGGCGCCGAGCTCTTGTCGCACCTCGTCGACCGTCCGGCCGCGCGCGATAAATTCCTTTTTTGTAGCCATATCAATTCCGTACGGACACGGCGAAATGAGCGGCGGCGACGTTGACGCAAATCCAACAAATGTGGCTCCCGCGTCGCGCGCTAATTTTACTAATGCGCGCGCGGTGTTGCCGCGCACGACAGAATCGTCAACTAACAAAACGCGCTTTCCTTCAAATTCCAATTTGATGGGATTTAACTTTCGGCGAATCGCGTCCTGCCGTTTCTTTTGGCTCGGCATTATAAATGTTCGGCCAACGTACCGATTCTTAACAAGCCCCTCGCGATACGGCACTCCGAGCACGCGCGCCATCGCTTGCGCCGCGGTACATGCGGTTTCTGGAATTGGTATGACCGCGTCGACCGGCGGGCCGTCGTCCTGCTTCCACCTTTCGCCAAGCGCTTCGCCGAAGCGAACGCGCGCGCGGCTAACACTAACATTATCGAGGAAGGAGTCCGGCCGTGCAAAGTATACTAATTCAAAAATACAGGGACGGTGCGGCTGATTGCTAATTTTGCGCGAATGCAATTTTCTTTCTGTATCAATAAAAACCGCTTCGCCCGCGTCGAGATCGCGCAATACTTTATATCCAATCGCATCGAGCGCCGCGCTCTCGCTCGCAAAGGCATAACTTTTTCCCTTTTCTGTATCGCGCTCTCCCATGACGAGCGGCTTGATTCCAAACGGATCCCGGAATGCAAATAATCCGCCCTCGGCGAAAATCCCTACAACTGAGTATGCGCCGTGAACAACGTCATAAACGCCTTTAATAGCTTTAAAAACGCGCTCGGGCGCCGCCGTATGAACGTCCATTTTTGCATACTCGAGCGCAAAAATATAAAGAATCGCTTCGAGGTCGCACGCCGACGCGAGCCGGACTCCGCGCTTCGGAAAGTATTTACCTTTTAATTCCAGGAAATTAGTAACATTACCATTGTGCGCCATTGCGACGCCCGTCGGAATAACTGTTAGAAACGGCTGGACGTCCTCCGCGATTCCGGTGCCGACGGTCGGATAACGAACGTGGCCAATACCAAGCGGGCCACGCAGTTTTTTGGCGCTCTCTTCATCAAAAATATCTCGAACGAGCCCCGGGCCTTTCTCGGAATGAAACGATTCCGTCGCTGTAACAATTCCGGCCGCGTCCTGTCCGCGATGCTGAACCGCGAGTAGCGCGTTGTAAATTTCAGGAAAAACGTCGGAGCCGTCCGGGGCGTAAACCCCGATGAAACCACACATCGGATATTGATACTTTTTCGAGAGAGGGGGAAGCGAAGGATCGTAGAGTTATGTTTCTCGACCCACAAGCAACGATTACAGAATAAGCTTTCTCGCGTGGCCGTCTCGGTACAAACACTTCAGAAAATTGATCGCTGGTTCGGACCGCCTGCACAGGTGCTTTTGCAGCCCGTGCGGTGGTTTGGCCGGCGCGCGCCCGAAAGCACCGAGCGCATTCTGGTTGTAAAGTTTTGGGGCCTGGGAAGTATTACTCTTCTCGGGCCGGCGGTTCGAGTGTTACGAAAACGTTTTCCGGGCGCCGCGATCGATTTGTTAACTCTTTCGGGAAATGCTAATTATGCTCGGCGCCTCGGCGCGTTCGACGAAATCTTATCATTTCAGCTCGGATCGAATCTGCCGTCGATGCCGTACGAAATCATTAGAACTCTGCTGCGCGTCCGCGCCCGAAATTACGATCGATTATACGATTTTGAATTCTTAACTCACTTTTCCGCGCTGATTGCTAAATTATCAAAAGCGGCGTGGACTTCGGGCTACTCATCGCCCGACGTGTGGCGCGGCGGTTTTTTTGATGAAGAAACGCCTTTTAACAGATACTGGCACGTCGCGCGCAACGCGCGTTCGCTCGCGGGCGGCGAAAACGGATTTGAAGTAACCCTTCCCGAATTGATAGGTCCGACGCCGTCGGCCGAGGGCCGCGCCGAGGCGGATCGCGCGCTCGCCGACGGGCCCGTCAACCCGAACCGGCCGATTATTGTTGTGAACGTAAACGCCGGGAAGCTCGCTCTCGAACGCCGCTGGCCGGTCGAACATTTTATAACATTTCTAAACGGCCTCAGCGGCCACACGCGCGAATCGTTACGATTCGGGCTGCGTCCCGGCGACGTGCGAATTGTTATGACGGGCTCGCCCGACGAGCGCGATTACGTCGAATCGATTCGGTTAAAAACAACAGATCCTGATCGATTAGATAATTTCGCGGGCGGATTGTCGATGGACGGATTCTTAGGCTTGCTCGACCGCGCCGCCGTTGTTGTATCCAATGATTCAGGCCCGCTCCACATCGCCGCGGCGATGAACCGGCCAGTTGTAGCGTTGTTCGGCCCCGAAACGCCGGTGATGTACGCTCCTTTGTCGACGCATAAATTTATATTTTATAAACCGCCCGCGTGCAGCCCGTGTATTAACGTTCACGATAATAAACTTGCGACGTGCCACCTCGGGTTTCCGCTTTGTTTAGAACGCATCGCGCCCGACGAAGTTTTGAACGCCGTTGAGAATTTATTAAATGTTACGGGCGCGCGCCGCTCGACGAAGGCGTCCGCGCGCGAGTCGCAATAAAAAGAGCTCATGATACAGAAGGCGGAAAAGCGGGTTTTGTTGTTAAATCCCCCGGGCCGCGATTTGTATATTCGTGATTACTTTTGTTCCAAGACAACGAAATCGAATTATTTATTTCATCCGATTGATCTTCTCACGCTTTCAGGCGTCTTTGCGGAAAAGTATCATACAGTTGTTTTAGATGCGATCGCCGAAAGACTCTCGTTCGACGCGGCGGCGGCGCGGGTTCGCGCATTTGCACCCGACGCAATTATAACATTAGTTGGAGCCGTCTCGTGGGATGAAGACCGCGTTTTCTTAAAATTAATAAAGCAAGCAACAAACGCTACAATTTTCGCAATCGGCGACGTGCTGCACGACGGCGGCGAGGCGATTCTTAACGAAGAATCCTGGCTCGACGGCTGCTTTCAAAGTTTTGCAAACGGCGACGCGCTCGCGCTCGTCGACGGAAGAGTGGATGATTTGATAAATGCTACAGTTCGTACCGGCGGTTCGACACGGCGCGCGCGCGGAAGTAAACAATCCGGCAATTATCGAATTCCGATTCCACGCCACGATCTTTTTCCGAAGACCGGCTATTCGTTCAGTTTCGCGCGGCGCGCGCCGTTTGCTACAGTTTTGACCGACTACGGCTGCCCGTATCCGTGTACGTTTTGTGTCATTGGAACGTTAGGATTTGCGACGCGGCCCGTCGAAGACGTCGTCGAAGAATTTCGATTTTTGAAGTCCATCGGCATTCGCGATTTATTTGTTATGGATCAGACGTTTGGAATTGTTAAGAAACGCGGGATGCAACTTTGCGAGGAAATGATTAAAGAAAATTTTAACTTTGGATGGACGACGTACGCGCGGCCCGATCTCGCCGACGACGAATTATTAAAATTAATGAAACGTGCCGGCTGTCACACGATCATGATGGGCGTCGAATCGCCGGAAGACCCGGTGTTGCAAAGCTACAAAAAAGGCTACGGTTCCGAAGCGGTGCGCGACGCGTTTCGCCGCGCGAAGCGCCTCGGCTTGCGCACGGTCGGCACTTTTATTATTGGTCTTCCCGAAGATACAGAAATGTCGATCGACGAAACTGTTAATTACGCCATTGAACTACAGATGGACTACGCGTCGTTTAACGTTGCCGTGCCGCGCGTCGGCACCGCGTTTCGAATTAGCGCCGTCGAACGCGGCCTCGCGGACCCCGCGGCGCGCGTCATGGATCAGGGCGGAATGACGGCGTCGATGCCGACCGCGACGCTTTCTCGCGAAAGAATGTTAGCGTTGAAGCGGCACGCGATCCGGAAGTTTTATTTACGTCCCAGTTATTTGTTACATCGACTTGCAAGCGTTCGAACGATGCACGAGCTGAAATCGCAGGTGCGCGAAGGCTTCGCGCTCCTACGCCGCAATAGTTAATTTACTTTTTCTCGTGGTCCCTTTTTTCATGTTCAGGCTTGCCTCGCCGCGAACTCGGCGAAGATTCGCGCTTGCCTCGTCCGCCGAGGTTTTTCATTAACATCCAAGGCGGCGTTTCTTTTATTTGCTTTTCGGCTTCTTCGGGCGACACGCCTTTTGCTAATAATGCGGCTTTGGCTTTCGCGCGGATTTCAGCTTCCAACTTTGCCCGAAGCTCTTCATTGAAATGAGGGCCGTGGCTGCGTCCAAATTTATCATTGGGGCCGGGCGGGCAAGGCAACTTATCTCCAAAAACGCGAGGAACCGCACGCAATGCTTCAATTCGCGAAAAGAACTTTTCCGTCGGCATGGTTCGCAATTCCGACATTTCTGTATCTGTTATTTCGCCGAATCGTTCCGGGTGGCGCTCAATGTCGGCAAGCGTGCTCTTTTTTCGAATATCTAATACTTCGGCCCACGCGAGGTGCGGGTCCATCGCGCTGATGCGCGCGGATTCTTCTGTAGTAATTGTCTTTCGCTTTTCCGCGCTGCGCAGGGTTTTCTTAACAATTTCGCCGAGCATCTCTTCGGCAAGACGGCGCAGAGCGGCGTCTCGCGCGGCGGGCTCTAATTGTAACGCAGCCTGAATCTTGTCTTTCGATAAGATATGTTCCATTCCGCGGTATCGCGCGCGAAAAACTTCCATCACCGCCTGGCGCAACACCTGATCTTTAGCATCGGTTCCGAGCACGGAAATGACGGCGTGGTCGTCGGCCGAAACCCGCTTTTCTATCAAATCGCACTCGCGCTTCACGGCCTGCGCGCGGTCGCGCAGTTTTAACTGTTCATCTTTCGAAAGTGTTTTGAAATTATTGTAAATTTGACGAAACTTCTCGCGCTCAGGCTCGCTGAGTTGGTTCCAACGTTCCTTCGCCGACGATTCCGACTTCGGTTTTGTTGCAGTGTCTTGCGAGTGTCCGCTCTTAACAAAAACGGCAGAACACACCCATAGACACAAACCGATTTGTAATAAACGAATCATTAGAATTCCTCCGCGTCGGACGCGCCCACAACTGTTTCAATGCGCACCTTCGGATCGAGCGAGCCGATCGCGAAAAGTAAAGATGCGTCGTCGTTCGAAAGCGCGTCGTTCAAAAGCGCAAGCGGTTCAAGAATATCAAGATTCGCGATGACGTCGTCGTCGGACGATTTATCCGTAGTTATCAAATCAAACTTCGAAATTGCGATGGAGGCGAGAACAAACGCGGCAAACGTGGCTATTGGGATCCACGGTTTTCTAAATATTAAATTGCCTTTTGTTTCAACTTTGTCGCAATGAATGATGGAATGAACGTGTTGATCGAATTCAGCGCCCGCCTTGACTCCCGGATCGTTTTGTAACATTTGAAATATCGCGGCGTCGTTTGCCCGCACACGCGCGCACGGCGTGCAGCTGGCGAGATGCGCGTCCACGCGATTCTTAGTATCGGTATCGAGCCGTTCGTACGCGGCCAGGTCTTCGCAATAATCTGAGCAATTTGTATTCATTGCAGTCTTAATAAAGTCAGTACTAATAAAGTAGGTAGAATCAAAAAGTTAATATCGTTTTATGTAAAAATGGGATCGATGCCATTGGTAAGAATCGAACCCGTTCCGCCTTGTTCGGCAATGTCTTGATTGCCGACGTACGGCGTCATTTTTTCTCGTAGATTTTCGCGCGCGCGCGCGAGCAGCGATTTAACAGCTTTTTCTGTAGTCGACATCACGTCGGCAATCTCGCGAAGACTCAACCCGCGGTATTGATACAACGTCATCGCCGCGCGCTGCTGCGCGGGAAGCGCCGCAAGCGCTCCGCGGAGGCGAATATACAATTCCTCTTTTTCTAACTTTCCGAGAGGAGGCTCGATTCCCGGGCTCGTCATGACGTCGCGCAGCGACGCGCCGGGTTCGCCGCCTCCAAGCGGTGCATCGAGCGATGTTGTTTTTTTAGCATTGCGCGATTTTGTAGTATTGATGCAAAGATTATAAACAATTCGAAAAATCCAAGTTTTAAACTTCGCATCGGGCCTGTAGCGTTCGCGGGCGCGGTAAATCCTCAAAAAAACTTCCTGCGCGAGGTCTTCGACCCCTTCGCGCCGGCCCGTGAATTTGTATACAAGCTGGTGCACGAAATCTTTATATTCATCAACAATTCGATCGAATGCGGCGAGGTCGCCCGCCTGAACCGCCAGCATCCAGTCGGCACCGCGGTCCGTCGGCTCGTTCGATTCCATCGTTGATCAGCGGTTGTAAGAACCGCGCCGGGCCGGGCGGGTTTCGGTGGCCGTTCGGCTCGATGACCGGGCCGCGCTCGCGGATGGGTTTTGTCGGGCAAAACGCATGGTTTTATTAACAGTACGTTGAGGTTCCGAGTCGTGTAACAAAATTATTAAAATGTTGGGCCGGAGGCGAACGCTACTTAATAAAACGCGCGCGCGACCACGGCGAAACGATCGCACGAAGATAACCAATCCAATCGTCGCCCGAAACAGCCCCGAACACGCGGCTGTCAGTGCTGTCGGAAGAATAGTCTCCTAACAAAAAATACTGATTCTTAGCTAACAGATATTCATTTTTACAACCGTGTTCGCCGCGCGGTTCATAAACAACATCGCGATAAATGTTAACTTCGCCGGCGGCACCGAAAGTGGATTTTACAAATACAAACTCGATTCCGCTACGAAGGCGCTTTGCAGCGCCTCCGATTGGCAAGTATGGAGTATGAGTATCGTAATCAAATGGTAATGATCCTGGAATTTTGAACTCTTCTCCGTTGACTTCAACGCTAATTCTACAATCGATATTTGAAAATGATAATCGCGCGGTCTGACCTGCACGCGCTCGCGTTAGCGTGCCCTTGTAAATAATGGTTGAAAGAAGCGTCCCTTGATTGTCTTCTCTCGATTTCACGATTGAGCGTCGTTCGACGCTTAAGTCTAAATCGGGAGTCGAGTCGTTGGATGATAATACAAATATGAATTCATCCCCGCCATGTTGTAAACATAACAAAAACTTTGCATAAATCGGGTCTAACCGAATCGGAATCTCAAATTGTAAATCAAAGACAGGCAGTTCGCCCGGGCGTCGCGCGTATGAGCCGTCATCGTTTTCAAAACCATCGGATGGAATTATCGTACTTTTGTAAAGAATCCCCGCAGACTGGGATTCAAGGCGAGAATGCAACCAATGGGCCGGGTCGAATTCCGACAAGTTTTTAAACTCGGTTATATCAAATCCGTCTTTGATTCCATTTGCATGCTTTGATTCTCTAAAAATCGGAACGCGCACGCGCCGCCGTTCTTCGGCGTTTTTACGATAAAGTTTTCCGTTAATATTAATATCGCCGTCTCGTAACAATACGGTTTCGCCCGGCAGGCCGCCGACGCGTTTCACTAAATCTCTGCCTTTTTGTTGCGGATCGTGGAATGCTACAACTTCAAATCGCTCGGGCGCGCGAAACAAGGGTGTTAACAAATCGACAAACACGCGATCGCCGGTTTTTTCGTCGCCGCGCAGAGTGGGCAACATTGAATTCGACGGTATTTGTCGTATGTCGAATGCAAAGATTCTTGCAACTACAAAAAGACCGATTACTACTATTGCAATTCGGACCCATCGCCGGCGGTGAATCGAAACTTTTTTTGGTGGCACGCGTGAATCGCCCATGATGGATCAATTTTGATTTCGGCTCGGCGGGTCAGCGGTTCGAGAAAGGTCGCAGGCCTTCGCGTTTCTTCAAGCTATACTTTTTCAACGAACGCCGTTGATTCAGTAGCGAATCCTCAGTTTTCGAAAACCACCTCTGAACGATGTACCCGATCCAACTCGTGGAGAATCTCCCATGACCGAACACCATCCGGGAACGATCTGGAAGGCCATTCTCGGTCTGTATGACGAGCTGCTCTCGCTTCGTACAAAAACGGACGGCGCGTCTTCGACGCAGGCGGAAATCGCGAGCAAACGCGCCGAGTTGCGCGCGTTCCTCGAAAAGGAAACCGCTTCGGGCTCGCTGTCGGAAGTTCCCGGCGATCAGAAAATTAATATTGATGAAGCGGAGTTTTTAGTTGTATTGCTGCGGCAGTACGTCGACCCCGCGACGCCGTGGCTCACCGGACGCGAATTGTTAGATCGCGTCTCCGGCGATTCGTTTACTAAACTTAGTTTAATTAGCGTTCTCAGTTCGAGCTCGACGCTGCGCACCGCGGGAATTGTTATAACCGAGCGTCCGAAAAGCGGACACGATCCGCTCGATGTGCGTTTTCGCCTCGCGGATCCCGTCGCGCAGTTCTTTTATGATCCTGGCGCCGACGAAAAACCGAAAGCTAAGAAAGCGACGCGCACCGCGCAGCCGTATCGTAGTAATCGCGAATATTTGTTAGATCTTCGCGCGCTCGCCGAATTTTGCCGGCGCCGCGCGCACGCTATTTTTGGACCGCCCGATCCCGAGGGCCAGAAGCCCTCTCGCGGCGACCGCCGTCGAATTGATAGAAAGATTCGTCACATTGCACGCCACATCGAGCAGGATTTGTTAGCAACGCCGAGCCCCGAGCGTTTGCCGATGGTCGGTTTTCAAAAAGAATTAGCATTGACGGCCGAGGAAACGCTCGTCGTCATCGATTTGTTATTTGCGGAATTGTTTGAAGGCGAGCCGTCGCTCGAAGTCGTCGAATTATTACAAATGATGAGCCGCGATGAAGAAGATTTGTTACGCCGCCGAAAAATGTTCGGCCCCGAATCCGTATTAATATCGCGCGGAATCATAACAAAACGCGAAGTCCACGACGACGAACGCGAAGCTCCGGCGCGGATGGTTCTCGCCGATTGGGTGAAAGATCGAATTCTCGGTGAAGATTTGGTCGGCCGCGACATCGCCCCCGACGAACGCATCGATTTCCATTTGTATCTTCGCGACCTCGACTCGTCCGCGCGCTTCTATCGCGATCTCGCGGGCGGCGGCGATGACGGCCCTTCGTCGGGGCATCAGGGAAGGAAGCAGTAGTATTAGTCTTTCGAAATGAGAAAGTTTTCAATCCAAGATCTAAAGAAGAGACTTTCGTTAGTCATCGCAAAGGCTGCCTCCGGAGAGGTCTTAATCACAAAATATAATAAACCGTTTATTGTGATTAAGCCGGCTGATGAACTACATGTTCATACTGGCAAAAACTTCGGAAAGGCGAACCTTCGATCCGTTCTTAAAAACTGCGACATCGTGTTCGCTCTCAAAGCAGATAAAACAGTCTATGAATCTCCGTCCGATGTAGGTCCAGATCACCTTTCCGGTGATATATGAAAAGGCTAACATTATACATACAATAACTCTCGAAGCAGTTCGACCAAACTTCAAAACCGCCAACAGGTATCCGTTCAAAACTGAAATCCACGCCGACGGAACTATGACGGCCAGAGGGCCATATTCATGTAAATTAGCAATATGACAAATAGGCAACGCGAGCGTTGATATAATAACTACAAAAATCTGCGCTCCCGCGATCCAAGCGATTCTTAGAAATATTAGCAAGCGCGATTGTGTAATAAATGAGCAACTTTCTTCACTTACTCAAACAGCGCCTGATGCAGCGCCTTCACGGCCGGCGCCGCCTCCGCTTCTTCGACTAAGAATGACAAACTCGTGCGCAGCGCGGATTGTGTAATTAATTGTGGCGCAATGCCGGATTTGTGAAGTGTTGTTAATATAATCGGGACGACTTCCGGATGCGTGCGCATACCGCGGCCGACGATCGAAACTGTAGCTTTGCCGCGTTCGAACTGGACGTCGGCGACGTCGACGAGCGCTTTTTGTACCTTTTCGAGGTTGGCTTTCGAGTCGGTCGTTAATGTTACAGAAACTTCCGACGTCGCGATGTGATCAATAATAATTTCGTGTTTTCCGAATTCTTCAAATAAACGCGACATGAATCCGCTCTGCCCGAGCATGCGCATCGATAATACATTTAACATGGCGACGCCGCGGCGCGATGTAATCGAAGTCACCGGCCGCGGAACGCCCGGCACTTTTCCTTCTATTAACGTTCCCGGCGACACGGACCGTTTTGTATTCAATACGCGCACGGGAATATTCTTAGCAACGGCCGGCTGAATGGTCGCCGGATGTAACACTTTTCCTCCGTAGTATGCTAATTCTCCGGCTTCCTCATACGTCATTTCGGGGACGCTGCTCGCATCCGAAACGACGCGCGGGTCGGCGGTCATCACGCCGTCGACGTCGGTCCATATTTGTATTTCTTCAGCATTGATGGCATTGCCGAAAATCGCCGCGGAGTAATCACTACCATTACGGCCAAGAGTTGTGATATGTCCATTTATATCTTTACCAATATATCCGGTGATCACGGGCACGCCGGACACTTTTTGTAATGATTCAAAAATCCGGCGCTCCGCCTCGGGCAGCGGCCGCGCGCGCCCATAATTAGAATCGGTTAAGAGCCCCGCGTCGAACGCGTCCATCGCTACAGATGGCAAACCCGTATTAGTAAAATGCGCCGCGACACTGCGCGCCGAAAGCCGCTCTCCGAAGGAATGCACTAAATCGAGCGTGCGCGCCGAGAGCTCGCGCACGAGCGCGATGCCGCGCAGCAATGTTTCTAATTCCGCGAGCAATGAATCTAACAATTCGGGTTTCAGCTCGAGGTCACGCAGAATCGTTACATGCCGATCGACGAGCGGTTTCACGTCGGCTTTTCCAGCGACGGCCGCGCGCGCGAGCTGATCGAGTTGATCGGTGACGCCCGTGTGCGCCGACACGATGACGACCGGTTTTCGATCGAGCCGCTCGCGCACAATTCGAGCAACTTCACGAATATGAAGGGCGTCGGCGACCGACGTGCCGCCGAATTTCATAACAATAGACAAAGCAGTTCCTTTCGGTTTCGAGTGGTTGACCGCTACAAATCAATGGCGGCAGAACTATGAGTTTGTGAGAATACGAATTCTATACATCTACACTTAGAATCTTTTAGCGTCTCGAATGTCTACAAACGGTCAAAAGCAACAAAACGAACTCATTTACGACTGGAATCTCGTCGCGGCGCCGGTGGGTCCGCGCTTGCGGACTGTCGAACTCGACGACGAAACGCTGCGCGATGGTTTGCAATCGCCCTCGGCGAACGATCCCGAAATTGATGACAAAGTTGACCTCATTCGTCGCATGGATCAGCTCGGCATCAATACCGTTGACGTCGGCCTGCCGGGCGCCGGCGTACGCGCGCGCGAGCACATTTCAACATTAGTAAAAACGATCCGCGACGAAAAGTTAAAGATCGCGGCAAATGTAGCATGCCGAACGCTTGTAACAGATATCGCGCCCGCCGCGGAGCTCGTGCAAAAGTTAGGATTCCCGCTCGAAGTCTGCACGTTCATTGGGTCGTCGCCGATTCGTCAATACGCCGAAGGCTGGGAATTATCAGATATGTTAAAAAACGTGAAAACGGCAGTCGCGTTTTGTAAACAAAACAATTTGCCGTGCATGTTTGTAACAGAAGACACGACGCGCGCACATCCCGACACGGTTCGCGCTCTTTACTTAACGGCTATCGAAGAAGGCGCGAAACGCATTTGCGTTTGTGATACATGCGGACATTCGACGCCCGACGGCGTGCGCGCGCTCATTCATTACATTAAGGAAATTGTTAAATCGACCGGCGCCGATGTTAAAATTGACTGGCACGGGCACCGCGACCGCGGCCTCGGACTCATGAATTGTATTGCTGCCATTGAAGCGGGCGCGGAGCGCATTCACGGTTCGGCGCTCGGCGTCGGCGAACGCGCGGGCAACGCCGAAATGGATTTGCTTTTAGTAAATTTAAAACTTCTCGGCTGGATCGACCGCGACCTTCGCCCGCTGCGCGGATATGTAGAATCCGCGTCGCGCGCGCTGAAATGTCCTATTCCTCACAATTATCCGGTTTTTGGTAGTGATGCTTTTGAAACGGGAACGGGCGTTCACGCGGCCGCAGTTGTTAAGGCTTTTCGTATGAAAGACACGTGGCTCGCGAACCGCGTCTACAGCGGAGTTCCTGCCGACGATTTTGGATTATCACAAAAAATCGGGCTCGGCCCGATGAGCGGAAAGAGCAATGCAATATTCCTGCTCGAACTTCGCGGCCTGGAGCCGACTGAAGAAAGAATTAAACGCCTTCTCGACCGGGCCAAAAACTCAACGCGATTATTAACAGAAGACGAGATTGCGGAGTCGCTCGCGGGAACGTAGCACCGCGAGGCGCTTCGGCGAATGATCGTTAATATTATTTAAGGGCGGACAGAACCGAATTTTGGCGCACCGTTTTTGGATGAGCCGTTTCTGGCGCTTCCGTTGTTTCCATTTGTGTTGGATCCATTTGAGTGGCTGTGCTCGCCGTTCTTAACAATTCCGTTGCTCTTAACAATACCATTCGTGTGCGCGCCGTTTTTCGCCGGCGCGGCAGCATGAAAGGGTGAGAGGTTGCGATGCGCGCACGTCCAACATTTATGATAACTCTCTCGCTGGCGCTTCTGGCACTCGGGAATTGTAATCTTGTGCGCGATAAGCGTCGGCGCGGCTGACACCCGCGTCGGACAAACGCGGTCGTCGCAGCCTTTCGCTTCGCCGTTATTATGAGTGTTCGAAGAACCCAACAATTCCGCACCGGCGGAACCATGGTTCGGTCGCGCGGGAGTTATTGTAGTCAATACTTTTGTCGTTACAGTTTTAACAGCGGGACCTTTACCTATCATTTGGACAACCCTCGGGTTTAGTTCGGCGGGTTTATTAGCAGGTCCGATACGATTCCGCGCAGAGGAGAGCGAATGCGAAGTTGAGATTGTTGAGTTGCGAATGGTGGGTTTTCCAGCGCGCGGACGCGCAACGTACCGAATTGAAGGGGCCGATACTACTTCTCTTTTTTTTGCGATCGCGCGGCGGTTTCGGCTTTTTGTAAAAATCGAATTGCTTCGGCGGCGCAAGTCGGTGCGCGGTGGCTGTCTCGTGAGAGTTCGCATTCGAGAAGTCCGCGATATTGATACTTTTCAAACGCGCCGAGAATCCGCACGAAGTCGAGTTCGCCTTCGCCGAACATCAGGTGATTGTGCACGCGGTCGCGGATATCTTCGATTTGTACAATTCGGAGTTCGGAACTGTAGTTTAACAAAACCGCATCGAGGTCTTCGCCTGTGACCGCGAGATGCCCCACGTCGAGCGCGAGGCCGAGCTCGGGCCTCGCGACGCGATCCCGGATTTGTTGATATTGATCGACGCGCTCAATCCACATTCCGGGCTCCGGTTCAAACGCTAATGAAATTCCGGCGGCCCCGGCCTTTTCACAAATACGCGAGCACCCGTCGGCGAGGCGGTTTTGTAGTTCCGCTTCCGCGACGCCGGCCGGCGCGGCGCCCGACCAGAATGATACAGATGTCGCCCCGAGCTCCGCGCCGATTTCGATCGCGCGTTCGAGAAATGCGACGCGAAGCGCGCGGCCTTCCGGTTCGTTTGTTAATAATGTCGGTTCGTGCTTTCGACGCGGATCGAGAAGAAATCGCGCCCCCGTTTGAATCACAACTTCGAGACCGTTTAGTAGCTTTCGCCAGCGGTCGAGTTCGCGGGTCCGCACTTCAAACGGATTGATATGATGAACGTCGAGCGTGATTCCGATCCCCGCGTAGCCGAGATCACGAATGATCGAGATCGCGTCCTCGAGACGGTGGTGCGCAAAACCGTTCGTATTGTAAGAATACCGGAGCACCCGCCTATCGTGCGGCAAGAGCCGTCGCGATGCGAGCCTCGGGACGTTCCGCCGCCGCTCGCGTACAATTCCCGCTCATTTAGAAAACCCCTACTGAAACTCCCATACTTACTAAAAAAGAGGCTAGACATGGCAATCACTGTTGGAAGCTCCGCTCCTGATTTTAAATTAAAAGGATTCGCGAGCCCCGAAGCCGCGCAGATGGAAGAGTTCACTCTTTCACAATTCCGCGGCAAAAAAAATGTAGTCTTACTATTCTTCCCGCTCGTTTACACGCCCGTGTGCACGACGGAAATGTGCGAAGTGCGCGACTCCATTTCGCATTATAACGATTTGAAAGCGCAAGTCATTGGTATCTCCGTCGATAATCCCTTTGCACAAAAAGCATGGGCAAAAGAGCTTAAACTAAATTTCCCCATCGTTTCCGATTTTAACAAAGAAGTTTCAAATGCGTACGGAGCGATGTACGCGGAATTGATTGGTTATAAAGGCGTCAGCAAGCGTTCCGCGTTCGTTATTGATATGAACGGAACTGTAAAATACGCGTGGGTCAGCGATGACGCCAAGCAAATCCCCAGTTTCGCGGATATACAGAAGGCGTTGAAGTAATCGTTAGATTCGAGTAGCTAGATAAAACAAAACGGGCCGGCGATTGCCGGCCCGATGTTTAACGTTACCGTACTATTTATTATCTTTTCTCCGCCGCCGCTTTCCGCGCTGCATAATAAGACTCCAATTGTTTATCCATAAAGCGCGGCGCGATTTGTGTAACAATTCCAGCCCAGCGTTTTGGGTTAAGCGCCCCGAACCGGTGCGCTTCGGGTTTGCCGGATTGTAATAAACTAACAATTCCGGCGGCGACCGCTTCCGACGACTCGCCTTCGTTCGGGCCGGGGGCGGCGCCCTTTTCGCCGGTGCCGCGCGGATGGAATTCCGTTTTTGTTAACGCGGGGCAAATAACAGAGACATCAATATTGTCGGGCCGCAGCTCGATGCGCGCCGAGTCGGCGAGGCCGTGCAATGCAAATTTACTCGCCGAGTAAATTCCCATTCCTGGAACGCCGCGGCGGCCAACGACGGATGAAACAATAACAATCGTTCCGCCGCCTGCTTTTTTTAGTAATGGGACGGCGCCGCGAATGCAACGAATCACGCCGTAAACATTCGTCTCAAAGATTCGGCGCATTTCATCTTCGGGCGTTTCGTGAACGGAAAACCAGCCGCCGACGCCTGCGTTCGCTACAATTCCGTCAAGTTTACCAAAACGGCCTTCGATTTCTTTATACGCCGCGTCGACCGATTTCGGATCTGTTACATCGAGCCGGACGGGCACGTGTTCGCCCGGCAATTGAAATGTTGCGCGCAGCGCATTTAAACGATCCATGTCGCGCGCGGCGAGCGCGAGGCGAGCGCCCGCTTTTTCGAGCGCGATGGCGGTTGCTTTGCCGATGCCCGCCGACGCGCCCGTTACTAAGACAAACGCGCCGCGTGGTTGAAACGGTTTCATAATATTTATTTTTATTGTATGAACTATTTCCGGGTCATGAGAGCGAAGAATCCACCTTCGCGGCCTGGAGCAGGCGCGACGGTTTCCTGGCTTACTAACGTTGCGAGGCCTTGCGTTTCGCAAATATTCTTAACAACGGCTTCGTTCTCCTCGGGTTCGACGGAGCACGTGGAATACACAATTCTTCCGCCAGGTTTTGCTGAAAGAATCCCCGATGTTAACAATCGAATTTGATGATGCTGATTTTTCATTAAACTAATGGTGTCGACCCGCCAGCGCGCTTCGGGGCGCCGAGCGAGAACACCTGTATTCGAACACGGCGCGTCGACGAGCACGGCGTCGAACGGCCCGCCGGGAACGGGAATAATCGTAGCATCGAGCGCGTGCGTTCGAATTGATTTCAATTGTAAACGATCCGCGTTGTCGCGAATTCTTTTGATACGATCTTCGGAACGGTCGACGGCGACGATCTCGGCTTTATCATTAGCAAGTTGGGCAAGGTGGGTCGCTTTGCCGCCGGGCGCCGCGCACAAATCTAATATTTTTTCTTTAGCTTTCGGCGCAATGAGGTCGGCCACTTTCATTTGCGTTTCATCCTGGAGCACAAACGCGCCTTTCTTAAATTCATCACAATCAAATAATCCGTCGGCGCGCGACGGCAATCTTAATGATAATGGATGTTCGCTGGGAACCGCCGCGAATCCGCGCTCGCGCAATGCTTCAATTAACGCGTCGCGGCTCATCACTTCCGTGTTTACTCTTAACATTAACGCTGGCCGGTCGTTGCTCGCGCGGAACGCATCGGCTGCGCCGCGATCGCCGAAACGCGCGCGCCATCTTTCTACTAAAAACGGCGGTAATGTATGAATTGCCGCGAGGTAGCCCGTGGGATTTGTCATCGGGTCGGGCAGCACGGCGCGCGCGAAAACCGCGACGCGCGTTTCGGCGGGAAATCGATCGCGCGCCGGCCGGTAGGATTGTAAAGGTTCGAACGAAATCTCATTCGAGATCGCTCGCAAAACCGCGTTTACAAATCCGGCGGTCGGGCCCGAAATACGGCGGCCGGCCACGGCTACAGATTCCGATACAATTGCGTGCGGCGGCATGCGTTCAAGATATATCAATTCGTAAACGCCGATTCTTAATATCGTGCGGACGGCCTTTTCGGGACTGCGCCGTAAATAAACCGCGAGGACGGCGTCAAGCGTCCCGGTTCGGCGCGTGACGCCTGCTACAATTTCGTGAAGGAGCGCGCGGTCGCGCGGTTCCAGATTTCGCGCTTTGGCCATCTTATCAATTTCGCGCGTCGGGACTTCAAATCCCTGATTTAACAATTGAAATGCGAGGTCTCGGATCACGTGGTTGCCTTGGCTATAGAATTATTATGAAGCTTGCTTGCGTCTACTGTTTCTAAAACTTCCACCTAAAGACTTCCACGCGATCCCGCGCGCTCCGATGTTGAGGATCGGGCAATTTGCTCATTAACAAAATTTGCTTCGCGTCGGGTGCGGATTTGCAATGTTAATAATATACAATTAAAACTACAAATCCGAGGCGGCCGTTTGCATTCTCGATCCATCAACAAGTCGTTTTCCGCGGAGGAACTCGGCCGCGGAAAGAGCTTTCCCACCCTCCGGCTGAATCCGAAGAATCGTAAGAATGCCCTGGCTAGTTGTTACATCGAGCGCTTGAGGCGCCTTACCTCGTGGGTCTTGAGGCAGGCCGAGAATCCTACCGGCCTCCGTCGGCGGCGAAGAATTATCTTTTACTTCCGTTTCGAGAATTCGAACGCGCACCCCCGCAGGAGGCGGGGCGGAACCGGCGCTCGCGGCGATGATGGTCGAATGCGCGCCAGGCCACGGGCTCATCGCGCGCACGAACCGTTCGATCGTTTTCGCGCCGCGCCGCCAGTCGATCTCGCCGTCTTCTTTTGTTAGCTTTTTGCAAATTGTAGCTTTCGTTTCATCCTGCGGTACGAAAACGGCGCGGCCGGCTTCGAGCTCCGTTAGGAAATTAACTAATAATGTCGCGCCCGCCTCCGCGAGACGCTGCGTCAATTCGCCGGCGGTTTCTTTTTCGCGAATAGTTATTTTTAAGGTCGCGCCGACGGCCCCGGCGTCGAGCTTCTTTACCATTCTTTGGATCGCGACTCCCGTTTCCGCGTCGCCTTCGAGAATCGCTCTCGCCACCGGCGACGCGCCGCGGTATTTCGGAAGCAGCGACGCGTGAACATTCAGCGCGCCGTTCGGCGCTAAAGTTAATAATTCTTCTTTTAACAATTGACCGAAGGATGCGACGACGAGAACGTCGGGCCGCAGCTCGCGTATCTGTTGTATAAAGTTCGGATCGTTAGCATTCGAAGTATACAAAACCGGAACGTCAGCGTTAAGGCTCAGATCCACGAGCGGCGAAGCTTCGACCTTGAGCCCTCGCCCCTTCGGTTTTTCGTGCGGCGTCACGAGGGCCGCGACGCCATGTTTCGAATGTAACAATTCCGCGAACAGAGAGGTCGCGAACGGCGGAGACCCCGCAAAGACAACGCGCAAGGCTAAGACTCCGCGGCTAAAACTATAATTAGCAGCCCGTGGTAAAAGTGCTCCTCAATTCAAAAATAGAGCCCCTAAAGCAGCTAACACTGTATTGATAGATCGAGGAAGACCGTCCGAGGCGTAGCCAAGAGTTACGTCGAAGACGGTCTGACGAAGATATATCAATAAAGATCATTTTTGAAATGGATGACTTTTGCCACGGGCTGTTAGCCCATCAACGGTTTTAACAAATTCATGAGCGCGCCGTAATCCATCATTCGCGTCTGGCGCGCGACGGGCTGCGACGAATCGCCGGCTTTGAAAACCATAAATGTTGGAATCGCGGAAATTCCAAAACGCGCCGGGACTTCGCCGTTTTCATCGGTGTTTATTTTTAATACTTTAACTTTCCCGGCAAGTTCAGTCGCGACGCGGTCGACGTGTGGAGCCGACGCGCGGCACGGTCCGCACCAGGGCGCCCAAAAATCTACTAATACTGGAACGGTCGAATTCTTAATTTCAGCATCGAACGTCGCGTCGGTTGCATCCGCGGCCATGATCATCCTAATTGTTGTAAGAGTTTATTGTTGAATGTAAGCTAAGAATACGTTTTGGTTTCGCGGGGTGATTCCGCTAACGATAATAAACGATTTTATCGAGCTGTCGACTCGGGCTCGTCGCCGGCGGGAACGGGCTGCTCTGTTTCCGCGCCGGCGGTCTCCGGCTCTGCCTCGGCGGCGGGGATTTCGTCGAGCGAACCGAGAAGAATCGCGTCGACAGTTTGTATGAAATCATCTGTATCTTCGAGCGCGCGCGCGACGAAGATTTGGCCGAACGCGCCCTCCTGCTGAACCTTGATCGCGCCCTGTTTTGCGAGTTCGAGCACGGCCAGAAATGTACCAATCACGGTTCCGCGATCGTTCTTGCCTTCGAACAGCGATTCGAAAGGAAGCTGGCTGTTTTTTAATAATGCTTCCGCGACATCTTTAACATACGACGAAACGGGACGGTCGGGTGTGCCGATGCGGTGCGACGGATCGTCTTTGTCGATGCCAACTTCCCGAAGAACTTTAGTAAACGCCGCGAGCAGATCCCAAACGCCGACTTCTGTAAGATCAATTTCGTCGGATTCCTTCGGCGCCATCTCATCCGATCCGCGCGAAAATAACAATTCACGACGATTGGATCTGTAGCCTAATTCTTTTGAAGCTTCGCGAACGCGCCGGTATTGTAATAATCGTTTTATTAAATCATCGCCGGGCTCGATTTCTTCGCCGAGGTCGACGGGCTCCGCGTTTGGAATTAGCGATCGCGATTTCATCGCGAGGAGCGTCGCGGCAACTACCAAATAATCACCAACAATCGCGAGATCGAGTTGCGCGAGCGCGCGCACATACTTCAAAAAATCATCGGCGACGCGCGCGATCGAAACTTCTGTGACTTCAACTTCGTGCTCTCGAACTAAATGAAGTAACAAATCGAGCGGGCCCGAAAAAACGTCTTCGAGACGGACGCGAAACTCGGGCGCCGGCTCGGGATCGTTGTAAAAGTGATTTTCGGGCTCGTTCGGAGCAATCATTGCGATGTAAGGGCGCGTACCTTACTCGCCACCGGGCGCTCTTTCATTAAATTCCTCGCAACAAAGCGATCTATTTGTAAAAATTCCATTCTACTTGTGACAATTCCGAACGATTCGAATAACAAAGCCCTGCGGCTCGCTCGCGCGCGCGAAGTCTTAACGGTGGAAGCCGAAGCGATTGGACGTTTGCGAGAGCGGCTCGATGATTCATTTGTTCGCGCAATTGATATGATTCTCGGGTGTCGCGGACACGTCATTGTTACAGGAATGGGAAAGGCCGGAAAAATCGCGGAAAAGACATCTGCTACATTTGCGAGCACGGGAACGCCTTCGATATTTTTGCATCCCGCCGAGGCGGTACACGGCGATTTGGGGCGATGTTTACAAAACGACGTTGTGCTGATTCTTAGCAACAGCGGTGCGACGGAAGAAATTGTAAGATTACTTCCGTCGATTAAACAGATCGGCGCGAAATTGATAGCGGTGACATCGGATTTGTCGTCGCCGCTCGGCAAGGCCGCGGATTTAATATTAGATTTGGGCCCGATCGCGGAAGCGTGCCCGCTCGGGCTCGCGCCGACGGCGTCGACCGCGGCAATGTTAGCGTTGGGCGACGCGCTCGCAATGGTAGTTTTAGAATCGCGCGGCTTCACGCGCGACGACTTCGCGCTCTTTCATCCCGCAGGATCGTTAGGTTTGCAATTGTTAAAGGTACGCGACCGCATGCGGGCGGGCGATGCTCTCCCATTTGTAGCTTCCGGAAAAAGCGTCCGCGAGGCTCTCGCGGCAATGCATACAAAAGGCCGCGCAGGCGCGGCGCTCATCGTGGATTCGGGAAATTTGCTTTTAGGTATATTTACAGATGGCGACCTTCGAAGATTGTTAATGACGCGCGGCGTGTCGTTTCTCGACGATCCCGTGGATTCTGTTATGATTCGCACGCCGAAAACAGTCGGCGCCGACGCGCTCGCGGCGGAGGCGAGCCGAATTTTGCACGAATATAAAATTGATCAATTGCCCGTCGTCGACGGCGCGGGCCGCGCGATCGGACTTCTCGATGTACAGGATTTGCTCGGCGTTCCGATCGGATGAGACGAGCATTCGTATTCTTAATATTAGCGTTAGCCGGCGTCGCTCTTCTCGCCATCTTGAGCGGCCAGTCGCTCTCGATTTTTTCCGGTAATAAACAAAAAACGCAGGCCTACTCCAGCGCGACGAGCCGGCCCGGCACCGAGACGCCGCTCACTGTGCTCGGCTCCAAAGACCTCGCTGGAATTTCGATTTCGGAATTTCATAAAATACAACTATTCGGATTAGATAAAACGCTCAAGCCTTTTTTACAAATCGAAGGCGAGACGGGAAAGCTCGCGCGCGACAAATCGCTAACGATCACGCCATGCAAAATTAGTTTTTCGCGTGATAACAAAAACTCGCCGCCGCTCGAAATTGTTGCCACTCGCACGCGCGTCGAAGTCTCCGGAATGCCGCCGAAGCTCTCGGGCGGCGAGCCTCTTGTTTCCGACCACGCGGTGGTTACTTATTTTGGCGGAGAAAAGCTGCTGAAAACACAGGTTAAAATTAGTTTCCCACATTTAGCTTTGCGTTTCCAAGAAACGAACGGCGGAGTGGAACCGGTTGAATTCTCGAGCGATGACGAATTTCAACTATCGGGAAATCTTATGAAAGGATCCGGGAAAGGCGTCCGCGGCGATCTTGTTAACGAAACGATTACGATACTACAAAACCCGTTATTTGAATTTCGGCCCGGGGCGGTTGAAAAGTTAAAAGACCGAATTTTAATAAAATCCGCGGGCAAGGCGATTCTGGCGTCTCCGAACGACTGGCTCGCGGAAACGACAATTGACTTTCGCGACTCCGCGTTTTTTCGCAGCGAGAGCGCGGACGGCGTCCGTTTTATTGAAGCAAACGCGAATCGTATCTTTATGCGCATGAGGAGCCCGGGCGATACTACAACTGAAGAGACCTCGATGGTGCCGCGCGCTTTTGAAGCCATGGGCGACGTACTGTTTCGTACAGAAGCGCTCGAAGGCCGCTGCTCTCAGCTCGACGGAATATTAAATAATGATCAAGCGGTTGAAAAGTCAACCTTGGCCGGGCCGTACCGCATCGACTTCCGCACGCCGGAAAAGATACGTACAATTCCGGGGCTTGGCGTTCCTAAGAATCCGCTCCTCGGCGGCCGCGGAAAAGCTACATTTGTATTGTTAGGATCCGAAAATCCGAAAGCGCGCGATTATGAAATGACCGCGATCGGCGAGCCGGAATTAACATTTACAGAAAGCGAAACGGGCCGCCTTGCTTCCATTCGCGCCGACAAGATGATTGCTACAATCGTGGGGAATGAACTCGTGGGTTTTCGAGCGATCGGACGCGCGAAGGTTCGCACGTCGATCGGGGCGCTCGACGGTGACGAGATCGAATTGATACAACACGGCAGTGCCTTCGCGCTGCGCGCGGTTCGCGAGTACGGCGCCGAATTTAACTTTTCTGAAAATGTTAAAGATAAAGATTCTCCGCGCACGTCGCTTCTCGAAAGCCGTTTGATCGCGAATGAAATTACAATTGAACCCGCTGAAAATAATAAAAACGTCGTCACGGCGCTCGGAGGCGTGCGCGGGTGGATCAGGAAAGACGGCCTGACAAATATTTCATTTCGCGGAGATGAATTCCACAGGAGCGCGGGCTTGCTTGAATTGAAAGGAACCGTTTTCCTCGCTGCGGAGAATCTTAAACTTTACGGCGGCCGCCTCATTCTGGAGGATACTACAGATACGGGTTCGCTTTCTTCGAATCCTCTCGCCGATCGAAATGCAACGCTCTTCGGATCGCCCGCGCTCGTTGAACAATACGATGATCAAAAAGTATTAGCGCAATCGCTAACATCTCCGAAAGTTACTTTTGTAGATCAGCGGATGACGGCGCAGAACCCCGTCGAAGTTTCGTTCCCAATGCAACAGATCGCCGGAAGGGTTTTGAGTCAGAAAAACTCCTCCGGTTCCGATCTGGTCTGGCTCAGCGGTTCATTACTAACATTAGACGTCGACGCGAACCGGCGGAAAACGAAAGCCGTTTTAGAGGGTCCGATTTCGAGCCGCGGCGCGCTTGAAGTTCGCGGCGAACATTTAGAATTAGATTTTATAACTGGGGAGCATTTCTTAATTGCTAAAGAAGGCGAGCGCGCGCGCGTGCGGTCATTTGAAGCCACCGGCGACACGGAATTTTTTGCCGAAGCACCGCGGCTCGATTTTAATACAAATAACGAAAGTTTAACGTTGATCGGACTCGGAACGCTGGAGCTCGCGCAAGAATCCGTCGAGTTTGGATCTATTCTTAAGAATCCTGCCGGTGCCGGCGGATCGAAAACGACGGTTCGATTTGATACAACCGGAAAAGTAATTATATCAAAAGATTCGGCGCAGTTTCTCGGAAACGTGACTGCACAGGGCATCGACGCGCGCGGCGGGCTTGTGTGGAAAGTTCTGTGCGATTTGTTAACTGTCTCCATCACCGTTTCCACAGAGGGTTCGCGGCGGCCTTCGCACATCCGCGCAATAGGAAATGTTCAATTCTCGGTCGGAATCGACTTGAACGGCACATGCGACGAACTCGAATCCGACGCGAGCTCGGAGATTCTCGAACTCCTATCCCATCCACCGCGCAACGCAGAGTTAGATTTTGGAAATCTTTATTATGCCGGCCGTTGGTTAAAATTTAATTCTCGCACGCTGCTCGTCGAGTCGGGCCCAGCTCAGCTCTCGTCGACGCCCGCGCAAAAGTCCCCGGCTTCCCGACTTCGTTAATGATCCTATCTTTAGCTTTCTGTTCGTTACTTCATTTCTTTCCGGCGCAGAATCCGCCGGCAAAGCCCGCGCGGCAACGGGATATATCCGCTGGATTAGAAACCGGATCGTTAACATACGATTTAGCGTATTCGCGCGTCGAAGGCGATGAATATATTTATATTTTGCGAAATCCCGAGATTCGCTCCGGCGACGTCGTCGCGTCGGCCGAGCGCGGAATTTTATTTTTAGACGGCGAAGAATATAAGAAACTGATTCAGAGAAGCGGCGATCCGCTCAAGCCGGGTCTTAACATTCCCGATCCGCGCGAACGCGATTTGTTAGCGGAGGCGAAGCGCCGCGCGCAAGAAACGGCGATCGCGAAAGGTCCAGCATTAGATTTAAGAGAAGCGCCGTTTCAGGGAGCGCTTCGCGCGTTTTATTTAGAAGGCGACGTCCGCATTCGCTCCGGCACCGACCGCTCGTCGACAGCCGACGGTTTATTTTTAGATACAACAACTGGCCGATTGTTAATGATGGACGGCGCCGTTCGTTTTGATTTAGAAACGGGCGGGCGCCCGTTATCGTTAGCCGTCCGCGCGAAACTGATACGTCAGGAAATCACGGGCGTCGCGTCGTTCTCGGACGCTCATTTAACGAGCTGCGAATTCGCAGTGCCGCATTATCATATTCGTGCGCAGGATTTATCGTTAACATGGGTGAGCCGCAACGAATTGTTAATTGACTCATCCGATTCCGCGATCATCTTTGGCGACGCGGCGACGCTGCCGCTCCCCGACACTTCTATCTTTTCGAGCGATTTACGATATTTACCATTAGAAGCGATTTCCGCGGGGCATAGCCGGCGCGACGGCGCATTTCTGCGCACGCGCTGGGGCCGCGACTTTAAAGATATTGGTAATGATCTCAATCAATCGCTCGGCGTGACCGGCGAGTTCAAAGGACACTGGTCGATTGATTTAGATATGTTAACAAGGCGCGGCCCGGGTCTCGGCGGAACGTTAGAATATGAAACTCCGGGAAGCTACCGCGGGCGGACAACCGGATATTTATTAAGTGACCACGGCGAGAACCGCGGTTTTCTTAGCGAAGTGTATGAAGAGCACGAGTCGACGCGCGGGCGGTTTCATACAGAAAACCGGATCATGACCGGAGACCAGTCGTGGCTCGACGTCGAGTTTTCTCCGACGACGGATCCCCTTTTCCGCCCCGAATTTTATTCAACTGAATTCAAGCGCGAGAAAGAACACGAGAATATTATATATTACAGAACCGCTGGAGAAACATTATCATTCACAGGTCTCGCTAAAACGAACATTCGGTCGTTCGAGCCGATCGTAGAGACGGGCGTTCCTTCCGGAGCTCCGTCGCCTTCGCAAACAAACGCGTATCCTTTTTTGGACGGCCGTTTTCATCCCGCTCCAATCTTAAATTTACCAATACCAGCGGGTTTGTTTGGAGCCGCGGCCGATCGGGATTTGGAATTGTATTATAAAGCGCGCGCCGACGCTGGTTATCTCGAACGTCACTATTCGGAAGGTAACATTTCGCCGGCGTTTCCAGGGCCGCCGCCGATCGATCCGCTCGACCAGCGCTCACTGCGATTCGATACAGCGCACGAATTATCAATTCCGTTTTCATTAGGATTCGGAAAATTAGTGCCGTACGTCGAAGCGCGCGAAACGTTTGCCGACCGAAGCGTGCCCGTGCCCACGCGGCCGTTTGGTTTAGGAGAATCGGACGAAAGCGTGTCGCGCCGATTATTAACAGCGGGCATCCGCTTCGGAACGCATCTCGAACGCGATTTTGGAAGCGTTCGGCATTTGATAGATTTCCGCGCGGATTACCGCAATCAGTTTGATTCGAGCGAGGACGCAGCGCGTTTCATACAATTCGACGAAATTGATACATTAGATCAACTCTCGCGCGTTGATTTTGATATTCGCAATCGCATTTCACTAAAAGACCCGGTCAGCGGCGCGCGCTGGACGTTCGCCGACGTGCGCGTTCTCGTTCCTTATTATCCCCGTTCGAACCGTGATAATGCGGGCGACCGTGTGGGCGACGTGCGCACCGACGCGCGCCTCGACTTCGGCTCCCGATTTGTTATTCCCGATTTGCGCATTCGGTCGCGAACGCGAATTGATAATGAAGACGAAAATACACGAAAAAGCGATTCTACAATTATCGTGAGCCCGTTCGGGCCGGAAGTCGACTTATCATTATCCTATCGCGAATCGCACAGCGACTACCGTGCGGTCGCGTTTGGCGTTTCGAGCCGAATTGGTAGAAAGTGGGATTTGGATATTATTGAACAATTCGATTTTGTTCAAAACCGCGCCATTCAGCAGCGCGTCGCGATGCGGCGTTACGGGCACGACTTCGCGATCGAATTTTCATTTACATTCGATACTAACGATAATTCGCAGTCGGTCGCGATCGCGATTCTGCCACTTCTCGGCGGAAGCGACCGCCCAAGCGACCGGTTTTTCGTTCCCGAGCCGCTCCTTCGAGGCTTCTATTAGTAATTCGAGCCCGCGGCTGGCCCCTTGTGAAACGCGGCGGAAACGCCGATTCTCTTAGACGTGATTGTCGCCGGCATCCTCGGTTCGTTTGAGCAAGACATCCTTTTTGTTGTCATTGCTCTGTTGTTGTTTGGGCGCCGCCTGCCGGAAGTCGCGAGTTCGCTCGGGAAGAAAATGCATCAATTCCGGCGCGGCCTCGACGACATGAAATCGGAAATTACGAAACCGATTCGCGATTCGATCGAAGCGCCGATTCGCGATGTAACAAATAGCGCGCGTACGGCGCTTCGAGACGCCGGCGCCGACGTGCGCCGGACCGCGGAAGAGGCGAGCTCCGAGATTCGCCATCTCGCGGCGGCTTCGGCGGTCAGTTCAACAGATCATTTACAAATAAAAAACGCGCCCGAATCCACACCTAGCGAATCTCAACAAAAACCGGAATCCGTGCGCGCGCCGTTTCCGTATCCCGGCGCGCAGGAAATGATACAGAAATCTGACGTTACAAAAAACCCGGACGCGACGCCGTTTAGTTAAATATCAATATTTGTAGCTTCGTGCGCGTGTTCTTCAATAAATTTACGGCGCGGCTCGACGTGCTCGCCCATCAACATGGCAAACGTTCGTTCGGCTTCGAAGGCGTCGTCGAGAGTAACGCGATATAACATTCGGCGCTGGGGGTCCATTGTGGATTCCCACAATTGATCATCATTCATTTCGCCGAGACCTTTGTAGCGAGTCACTTCGACGCGGTTTTCCGCGACGCGTGAAATGTGCGCGCGAATCTCGCGGAGCGAAAAGCACATTTCGGATTGCCGGCCGTCAAAGACTAATTTTAACGGAGACCGTTCTGGGCTGCGCTCTTCGTCCGGCGGTGATATTAATAATCCGTCAACGCTAATTCCAAATTCTTCAATTTGCGCGAGCGCTGAATTTAAGTCGTCTCGGTCGTGTTCGAAACGATCAATTATCAAATCCGCTGCGAGCGGCGAACCGCTTCCGGGCCCGTCGTAGATTACTAAATTACCTTTCTTTTCATGCGCTCGCTTTTCAATGCAATCGTCGAGCTCTTCATCTGTATATAAAAATTCGCTGCGGCCGCCGTAGGTCGCGCGGCACAGCGGAAGCGTTCTTCCCTTCGCGCCGGCGAGATATTCATCAAAACTGATATGTTTTCGCTGCGGTTGAATTCGCGACCCGACGACTTCAAAACGATCGACGTACTGGACGAGTTTTAACAATTCGTCGTCGCGGTATTTTTTGTTATTTCGTAAATCTTCTAATACCGTTTCTTCGACGCCGGCGCGCAGAAACTCCGCGCGCATTTCATCTTCGTTATGAATATAACGTTCCGTTTTCTTACCTTTCTTTCGCTGCGTCCGGTAGAGCGGCGGCCGCGCTAGGAAGATCATTCCCTTTTCCATGAGCGGGCGCATGTGGCGGAAAAAGAAAGTTAATAATAACGTTCGAATGTGGCTGCCGTCGACGTCGGCGTCGGTCATTACAATAATAGTTCCGTAGCGCGATTCCTCGACGTTGAGTTCTTCGCCGAAACCCGCGCCGATCGCCTGGATGATTGTTTGTATTTCTTGGTGCGCGAACATGCGGTCGCGGCCCGCTTTCTCAACGTTAAGAATCTTACCGCGTAATGGTAATATTGCTTGAATGCGGCGGTCGCGGCCTTTCTTCGCGGATCCACCGGCGCTGTCACCTTCGACTAAGAATAATTCCGCTTCTTCACGATTGCGTGTCTGGCAATCGGCTAATTTTCCGGGAAGGCCGCCGCCGCCGAATGCATCTTTTCGCCTTACTAATTCTCGCGCTTTGCGCGCCTCTTCACGCGCTCGGCGCGCGACTTCGGCTTTGCCAAATATAGCTTTTGCTGTGGCCGGTTTTTCTTCGAGAAATGTACCAAAAGCTTCGCCGAAAAGGCTTGCTACAATTCCTTCAACCTCGCGGTTTCCTAACTTATCTTTTGTTTGCCCTTCAAATTGTGGATTTGGAACACCGACGGAGACGACCGCGGCCAAGCCTTCGAGGTAGTCGTCGCCCTGCGGCATTTCCGACCCTTCTTTGACGAGCTTTTCGCGTTTTGCATAATTATTAATACTGCGTGTGACGGCCGTTTTGAAACCGGACAGGTGCGTGCCGCCGCCGTGGGTATTAATATTATTAACAAACGTTTGAATATATTCGGAATAGTCGGTGTTGTATTGCAACGCTACTTCAACGCGATACATCAATTCCGGGTTTTCTTCGCTCCGGACTTCTTTAGCAAAGTGAAAAACCTCGGCGTGAACCGTCTCGCGCCCGGCATTCAGGTGTTTTGCAAAAGCTACTAATCCTTCCGGAAACTTAAATTCCTCGCGTTGGTTGGTCCGCTCGTCTTCGAGCGTAATAACAATTCCGCGCGAACCCATGAGGAACGCGAGGTCGCGCAGGCGCGCCGTCACGCGTTGATACGTGAAGCCCTCGATCGTTTTGAAAATCGTGCGGTCGGGCCGAAATATAACAGTTGTTCCCGTGCGGTTACTCGGCTCCGCGCGCCCGAGCACGCGAATGTCTTGTGTTAAATTACCTTTCGAATAAGCGATATGATAACGCTGCCCGTTTCTGTAAACTTCTACTTCTAACCATTCCGACAGCGCGTTGACGACGGTGATGCCGACGCCGTGAAGGCCGCCGGACATCATATATGTTTTCTTATCAAATTTTCCGCCGGCGTGAAGTTTTTCTAATACAACGCGAAGTGTCGAAATCCCTTCTGTAGGATGTTGATCGACGGGGATGCCGCGGCCGTCGTCGACAACCGTCGCGCTTCCGTCGACGGCTAGGCGGACATTGATAGTCTTACAATAACCCGCAAACGCCTCGTCGACGGCGTTGTCGACGACTTCCCATAACAAATGATGAAACCCGCGATCATAAGTATCACCGATGTACATCGCGGGACGTTCGCGGACGGCCTCGAGCCCTTCCAAAACGCGAATCGACTCGCCGGTGTAGTCCGCGTTTTTGCGAGCCGGGGCTGGAGTTTGCCCTTCGAGTGCCTGCTCGGGCGCATCATTATCATTCGCAGTCGTCATTTCGTAATTTCTAAAGAGATAAAAGAATAAAACAGTAGATCGTTAATTATGATGATTTGTATTGTTGTGTCTTTCCGATCCGCCATTCGCGGGCCGGTAACGAATTTTATTAATTTTTACGCCTGGAATCCGGCGGCGAATCGCGGCGAGTATTTGTTCATTTTGAAAGTGTTGTAATTCGTGTTGCAACGCGGCGGAGGCGACGCTGATTTCGAGAACGCCGCGCGCAAACCGCACGGGCGTGGCGTAGTCTTTTTTATCATTCGTGAGCGCTTCGCGAAATGCTTCAAATACAGGCTCGGCTTCGATTCTTTCAGTCAGCCGGTGCTTTTTTAAGAAGACCGAAATCGCGTCGCCCAAATTTTGCATAGACGCTGCCTATTCATTCACCACGGGCATAACAATATATTCGTGGTTTTCATTTAAATAAAACTTTCCGGGCGCTGCTCGATCGTTAAATTCCAAGCGGACGGTTTCGCGCAAACTTGCTTTCAATCCCTCAATAACATATTCGGGATTAAATGATATTTCTTCGGTGGTGCCTTTGAAAACTACGGGTAGCTCCGCTCGCGCCTCGCCGCGCTGCGGCGACGACGCGGTTAATGTTAGTGTATTGCTCGCAAACTTAAAGCGAACGACCGGTTGCTCCGCCGCACAAAGATGCGCGACCAGCCGGAGTTTTTGTATCAATTGCTTTGTATCACATTCGGCGGTGTTCTTGCCTTCCTTCGGAATCACGGCCTGGTAACGCGGAAATTCTCCTTCGAGCAGCCGCGAGATAATTGTAGCTTGCCGGCTATGGAGCGCAATCTTATCATTACTAATAACAATGGTTACTTCCTCTTTTGCCCCCTGAAGCAACCGCAGGAATTGTTGCACTGCCTTCGTTGGAATTGTAACAGATAAAGAGCTCGCCTTCATTCCGTCGACCGGCTGCTCCACCAGCGATAGGCGGCGGCCATCTGTAGCAATCGCTCGAATCATATCATTACCAATTTCCGCTCGAACTCCGTTCATAGCGAACCGGCCGAGTTCTTTTGCGGAGCTAAAAACCGTCCATTCGAGCAAATGTACAATTCGATCTGCGGGGAGCGTGAAGCGATGAACTTCCTCGATTTCCGGCAATCCCGTGAATTCACCCGCGTCGGCTAGGGCGAGTTCACAAAAATCATCCTTTCCGAAAATCCTCATCACGTTTTTCGAGGTTTCCAAGCTGATGGTTCCATCTGTTAGATCTCGGACGAAATCGGCGGCCTCGCGCGCTGGCACCAGGCAGCTTCCGGGCGCTTCGACCTGGACGTCGGGTAACGAATAACGAATTGCTACTTCGAGGTCGGTAGCAGTCAACGTCAGCGTTTGCCCAGAAGCTTCGAGAAGCACCGCTTCCAGGATGGGTTTTGTAGTACGGCTCGGCATCGATGTCGCGATGACCGAGAGGGCTTCGCGAAGAGAATCGCGACTGCAGAGAACCTTCATAGTTAGGCCAAGAAATATTAGTATTTCCGAGAGGGATTCAGATCACTTCGGTGGTTATTTCTTTGAATAACATAATAACAAACTTCTTCATCTTCTTCTAAGGCTTCCTTTACTTGTGGATAAAAGTTTTATTAGTGATGTAAGGCTGCGGTGATTCACGCTTTGGGTTAGGATAGCGATAGAATTGAATGAAACGGAATCTGTGGATAGCCGTGGAATCACGCCGGAGACTTGGCGCGGGAGCGAAGAAGGATGTTAGAGATCTTGAAGTGAAGCGTTTGGAAGCGACCGCCCGATCGTGGAAAACTGAAGGTTGAACTCGCATGTCATCCACGAGTTTTCCACGAGTTTGACAGCCCGTGGCAAAAGTCATCCATTTCAAGAATGATCTTTATTGATATATCTTCGTCAGACCATCTTCGACGTAACTCTTGGCTACGCCTCGGACGGTCTTCCTCGATCTATCAAAAAATCTCTATTTTTGAATGGAGGAGCACTTTTGCCACGGGCTGTTAATGAACGCCGCGCGGAAAGCTTCGTGAGAGGTCGTCGGCTAACGAATTTACAGTTTCTCGAATATTAGCATCCGTTCGGACGACATCGGTAATTTTATCAATAGCATATAGAACAGTTGTATGATCGCGGCCGCCGTAGTACGCGCCGATCTCCTCAAGCGAATGTTTAGTATGCCGCCGGGATAGATACATCGCCACCTGCCGCGGAAACGCGATGGATTGATGGCGGCGGCGGCTTTGGAGGTCAAGAATCTTTAAATGAAACTTTTTAGATACAACGGCCGCGACGTCTTCAAACCGAACCACCGTCGTACGATCTGTATCAATTTCAGGCATGATCCGGCGCACGAGATCCAATGATACAGTTTCACGCTGCAATGCGGCGTAGCCCACGACGCGATTGATGGCTCCTTCGAGTTCGCGAATATTATTTGTTATATGTTCCGCGAGGAATTGTACAATTTCATCGGGAATGGAAACATCCATCGTCCGGGCTTTTCGTTGCAATATTGCAATTCTAGTTTCAAAACACGGCTTTTCGATTTCAGCTTCGAGGCCCCATTTGAATCGTGAAATTAACCTTTCCTGCAATGTTGGTATTTCCTGGGCGGGGCTATCGCTCGAAAGAACAATTTGTTTCTCGTCTTGGAATAACGCGTTAAAGGTATGAAAGAACTCTTCCTGTGTGCGCTCTTTATTAGCGAGAAAATGAATATCGTCGACGACGAGAATATCGACGCTGCGATACCGCCGCCGGAATTCTTCGAGAGCGCCTTTTTCCAGCGCCGCGATGAAATGATTTGTAAACGTCTCGCAGGATAAGAATAAAATTCGGGTTGTCGGTTTCCTGCGGAGAAGTTCATAACAAACGCCTTGTAACAGATGCGTTTTACCGAGGCCGACGGAACCGTGCAGGAAAAGGGGATTATAAGCTTTCGCCGGATTCTCCGAAACGCCCATGGCGCCGGCGTAAGCAAACCGGTTGCAAGGGCCGACGACAAAATTATCAAATGTATAATTAGGATTCAGCGAAAGCTGAAAACTAGAATCTCGAAGAAGCGGCTCGCGATTGGATATATTTTCACGAACGGGCGGAGCCGGCACCGGGGGTTTAGAAATCGCCGGAATTGTACGGTTATCTTTATTCTCCAAGGGTTTTTGGAGAGGCGAGGAGCCGAGAATGGCTTTTTCAGGATCGATCGAAATCTTTAAATCGATCGGAACGCCGAGCACGAACTGTAATGATGAAGATATCGAATTACTATAATTCTCCAGAATCCAGTTTCTGTGAAATTCAGAGGGAACGGCCAATGTTAATGATTGGCCATCGTAATCAATTGCGCAAACACGGTGAAACCAAGTTTGGATTTGGTCACGGCTCAAATTGTTAGAAAGAGACTGAAAGACTGCTTGCCAGATGTCGGTCGCTGCTGCAGTGGAGCCTTCAGGAACATTCGCCGTCATAGGAACCTTTGGGATGGCAAGCCGTGAGATGGATAGAGTTATAAACCAATAATTGACAAATACTTACAATCTCCTTTCGGAGCTGGGCGGAGATTAGAACGGCAGACCCAAGACGCGGTCAAGCAAGTAAAATGAAAGTCGGGAACCCGCGATGGGTCAAGAACTTGTGAAATCAGGTTTCGTGGCGCGTGAATTCGGTGGCGGCGGCCTCACACGCGCAATCTCTTCACTACGGCGTCGAGCCTCGTGACGAGATCCGCGATGTCGCCGTCAGTTGTTAAATGTCCAAACGAGAGTCGCACGACGCTACGGGCTTCTTCAGGTGTAAATCCAAGAGCTAAAAGAACATGCGAGGGCTCAATGGAACCCGACGCGCACGCGGAACCGACGGACGCCGCCACACCTTGGAGGTCGAGCGCGATAACTAATGATCTGCCATCCAAGCCCGGAAAGAGTATCGAAAGAGTATTTGGTAAGAAGCGGCCGGCGGGCGTCAGAATTTTAGTATCCGGAACGCGAGCTAGAATGAGCGATCGCAGCAATGTATTTAATCTGAGGAGTTTTTGATAATTTAACTCTAATTCAGTAGTAACAATTTCAATCGCTCGCGCAAAACCAGCGATGGCGGCGGCGTTCTCGGTGCCGGCGCGCAAACTATATTCCTGAGCTCCGCCGAATTGAATTGCAGATAACGAGCTTTCGTCACGAACTAATAAAGCGCCAGCTCCAACGGGTCCGCCAATCTTATGAGACGAGAGAGTAACGGTGTCGTAACAAACGTTAGCTACAGAAAAATTCACTTTCCCAAGGACTTGAACGGCATCGCAATGATAGTGAGCCGTTTTTATTTCCTTCGACTCGAGTGCATCAAAAAGGTGACCCGTTTCATTGTTAGCAATCATTGAGGAAACAAATACTGGGTTTCCCGAATTGTAGCTTTTGCCTTCAAGCTCGTTCTTTTTAATAAAATGATCCGAGTGCCAATGAACCTGAACGCCCCGGCGCTCCAAAGCTCGCAAGGGTTCTATGATACTCGAATGCTCGGCGAGCGAAGAAATATAGAGAGGAGCCAGCCCTTTATTTATACAGTTCCTTTCAAAGCCAAGAATCGCCAAATTGTTAGATTCGGTGGCGCCGGAAGTAAAGATAATCTTGTAGTCTTCGGCTTTCAGAAGCGAACGAATGCGAGATCGAGATTCTTCAATAATCGATCGCGCCCGCCGGCCTTCGGAATGAACGCTCGAAGGATTACCGCAGGATTTATGAATTTCATAAACGAGTTCGGAAACCTCAGTTCGAACCGGTGCCGACGCGTTCCAATCAAAGTATAGCCGCTTCATGGGGAACACCGATCGATAACGCCTATAAGTAACACCGTTTAATATTACTTAACTGAAAGCGTTTTATGATAAAAATCCTCATAGAGACTAACGATTTTTTCCCGAGAGAAACGATTCCGCGCAAGCTCGACCGCGTTCTTCGACATTCGAGCGTGCTTTTCAGTATCATTTAACAATTCGACGGCCGCGTTCGCCATGCCGCGTACGTCGCCCACGTCGAATAGGATTCCGACTTCACCGTCGATGACCACCTCCGGAACGCCCCCGATTCGAGTTGATATAACAGGTACGCCACACGAAAGAGCTTCGAGCGCTGACAAACCAAAGGACTCCTGTTCGCTGGGAAGTAAGAATAGATCGCTCTCCGCGAGCGCATCGTTAGGAACAACGATGGGTCCTAATATATCAATAAAGTCGAGAACGCCAAGGTCACTAGCTAACGATAAGCAAGACTGCAATTCGGGGCCGTCGCCGATCAGAGAAAGCCTCGCGTCGACGGAATTTCTTACTAATGAAAAAATGCGGATCACGTCGAGCGGCCGTTTGACGGCCCTGAAATTAGAAGCGTGCGAAAGCCTTTTTACAGTTCGTTTACCCCGGGCGACCGGCCGAAAAACGTCGCTGTTCACAAAATTAGGGATTACCTCGATTTCACAATTAACGGATAATACATCAAATGTATTTTGTCTTAAATTCGCCGAGACCGCCGTAACGGCGTCGCTCTGTTCGATGCCAAAGCGAGTGATGGAGGCGTAGGCCGGATCGCTGCCGACAATAGATATATCAGTTCCGTGCAGAGTTGTAATTGTAGAGAACGAATTGCCTCCCAGCATTTGGCTCGCCAGGTAAGCGCTAATCGCGTGCGGGACCGCATAATGAACATGAAGTATGTCAATGCAGTTTCCGCGCGAACACGCATCAACAATACTCGATGCTAATGCTAAGTCGTACGGCGGATACTTTAGAAGTGGATAAGCAACAACATCCACAAGATGTAAACGAACGCCGTGCGTCTCCCTGTGCGGAGGCGCATAGGTGAACATGTGGACCTGATTTCCGCGATCCGCGAGCGCAACGGCGAGCTCGGTGGCTACAACCCCTGATCCGCCCAGCGTTGGATAACAGACAATACCGATTCGAAGCGGACGGTTCATTCAAAGAGGATCCGCATTTGTAGTCGTCGCACCTATTATTGTTGTGTTTGTATTCGATGCAGTTGTAGACGCTGCCGGTTCTAACAATTCGATCACTTCCCTCGCCAACAAAGTATAATCAATCGCGCCGTACGAATCGGGCGCGTACTCGAATATGGATTTTCCGTAACTCGGGGCTTCAGCCAGCCTCACATTCTCGCGAATTACAGTTTGAAACACTTTCTTACCAAAAAAACTTCGGAGCTCCTCGAGAACTTCTTTATTAAGATTCCGTCGAGCGTCATAGAGACCCGCGATGATTCCGGATACTTCAACTCTTGGATTTAGGCGGCGCCGCACGAGTTCTATTAATTCCAGCAGTTTTGTTAATCCGCGTAGAGCGAAAAACTCGGTCTGAACAGCAATAAAAACATCGGTTGACGCGACGAGCCCGTTGACCGACAGCAGGCCGAGGGAAGGCGGGCAGTCGATCAGTAAATAATCGGCGGGCTCCGGCCGTCCAGTTGTAGTAAACGATTGAACCCAACTATCAATTGCTTCACGCAACCGGTGTTCGCGGCCGATTTCGGATACTAATTCTACTTCCGCTCCCGCGAGATCGAGGTTCGATGGAGCCAGCGACAGCAATTCGCTTTTTGTAGGCTTTAGAACTTCCGCGAATTTTTTTTCTTCTAATAAAACATGATAAATCGACGGCGAACCTTCCTTGACTTCAATTCCAAAGTGAACAGTTAAATTAGCCTGCGGATCCAAATCGATTAATACGACGCGCTTGCCGGCGCGCGCCAGCGCCGATCCGAGGTTTGCGGCCGTCGTCGTTTTTCCGACGCCGCCCTTTTGATTGATAATAGCAATTCGCTTCACGGATTTGTTTATAAACGAAGAGGTTTGTTTTTATTAAATATAGATTTATTAAATATACGTATCAAATATATGATAGTGGATCGCTATCATTAAGCATTCCCTCCACCCGAAACGGTTCGCCAAACTCCGCTCCCACCATCGACCCGAAATATCGATTTCGGAGAACGATGCGTTCGAGCAGATCCATTCCGTGCACGAAGTGTTTGCCGTCGTCCTTGCGCGCCGTAGCGTTCAATTGCGATCCGTAACATTTAATAGAATCAAGTTTCTTAGTCATTAAATTGGAATCGATTGCTACAATAAACTGCGGTTCAAACGGGTCGTGGCTTGGATAATAATAAACGCGTTTCGGGCGGTGGGGCTTTTGATCGGCCATGAGTTTCGAAAGCCCGGCCAAGAAATACGCTTCGCGGCAGAGTTTACCCGTCGCGGCATGGTCGGGGTGCAAGTCGCTGACCCACCATGGCGCAAACATCAAATGCGGCCGGAGAGCGGCGATCCGCCGCGCGAGCGTTTCGCGCGATTCGATACTATTCGCCACGCGCCCGTCGGGAAGACTAAGATTCCCACGCCACGAAATTCCTAATACTGCCGAGGCCTTTTCGCTTTCTAATTTTCTTTCCTCGACCGTACCGCGAGTTCCCATTTCACCTTGAGATATATCTAATATTCCGACGCGGGCGTTGCGCGAGACGAGTTTAGCGATCGTGCCGCCGCAGGTTGATTCGGCGTCGTCGGGATGAGTTGCAATGAAAAGTGCGTCGAGTTGAGGGAACACGTTTGGCAGGTATGAATAACGCGAGGATTAATAAATGAAAGGTGATACTAAATTTCTGATTCTTGAAATGTAACAAGCGCGTGCGATTTTGGACAGACGCTAATGATATCCATGATCGATTGAACTCGGCTTTCAAGGCCGTCGCAAAGAAACTGGATCGCAGGCAGAACGCGCTCTTGAGGTTTTCCGCCGGGCAACATCCAGGAATGTAACTTATCAAGCCGCGAAAAATTAATATTCGAGCGTTCGTCGTCTGCTTTTTGAATTTTACTTAATAGCGATTCGATCGCCGAGGAAACGCTCGATATTGTTTTCTCAAACGGGCGGGCCAAGTTTTGGTCGAGAGCCAAGACGCCGGGTTTTATTTGATTCATGTTTGATAATAAATGAGATCGAAGCAATTCGATATTTGAATAAATTGGAGATTTGTTGATCGAGAATTGCACCCGGATGTCTTCGCGGCTCATAGAAAACAGTTTTCGAATATCAAATTCAGTATTGTTTATATTACGAACCAGAGATTCATCAATAATCGTCGCCGAAAAACGCGGATACTCGACCGGAAGCGCCCTCGCCTGGAATTCCGACGGAAGAAAACATTGTGATAATGGAGAATACGATAATTCAGCGGGGCCGCGAATCGTGGAGACGGCAGGAATTGATAGAAGTTCCGTGATGAGCCGCGTCGCCACTCCCGACGTGAATCGCGCGGCTTGTGCGCGGACGAGCGTTGCTAATTCTGGCGGATCCAAACGCTGCCCACTCGCTAATAAAAACTTTTTTCCATCAAAATGAATTCGCTCGCGGCCGAGTTCCGTGCGCTCATAAATAATGGAGGGATCGTCATCTGTAAACGCGGGAACAAACCCTTCCTTTAGAACTTCTGTAGCTCGGGCTCGCAGACGATCCGTCGCCGCGGAAACGTCGTTTACAATTGTAGCAAGGGAGTTCGAGAGATGGTTTCGGATGTCGTTGGGCTCAAAAACCACGAGGCCGCGCGATCCGAAAAGTTGCAAAAGATAATGATTAAAAAACTCAGCAAGCGGGCGGCCCTCGGAGACGCGGACGAGATCCATGACGCGCGTTCTTTCTTTTCCGAACGGCAAAATATTAAATATCCGTTCGAGCTTTTCTGTAATATCTGATCCAAACCTGACATCTGAAAGAAACGGGCGGCCCTTTCCAAAATCCGCGGAGAAGCGATGCAGCTCGCCGCGCGAATCTAACAAATGAATCACGCGGGTTTCATCAATATCATGGTCATCGCTATGATTCCAAAACATGGGAATGACGGGTCCGTCCCATTGTTTTTGTAGTTCTCTGGCGACTACCAGACAATGCAATGCTTTAAAAAAAGTATACATGGGCCCGCCGAGAAAACCCGGCTGCTGCCCCGTTAATACAACAATAGAACGCGATTCGCCGAGACGCGCGGCGTTTTGGAGAGACGCTGCCGGCGCGTTCAGGCGAGACAATTTCGCTACAATTTGACTCGACAGTTGCGCGCGGTCGAAAGGGTAATTAACAATTCGACGAGCGCGATCTAATGTTAATTCTAGAATATTAGGTTCGCGAGTCAGCGCGTGAATTCGCGATACCGCAAAGGAGCTGGGAATCACCACTTCCCACGGGATTTCATTTACAATCGGTTTCAACGTGCCGCCCATTTTCCAGCTCGCGACAGTTCATTTTGTACATCCTGAATCATACCTTTAGCTGCTAATTCAATTCTGGATTCCCAATTAGCAGATTCGCGGCCGTCGCCCGTCCGGAATGCAAAATTAACAGAACGCGCGGCGACTACAATTCCGCCAAGACCATTCGAATCGAACGCATCCACCACATCCGAAGCGCTCCCGCCCTGCGCGCCGTATCCGGGCAACAGAACAAAAGAATTCGGCACCAAGCTGCGAAGGTCTTTTAGTAGTGTTTTGTGCGTTGCGCCAATGACCACGCCTACGGAGGAATAACCGTATTGATTAATTCTTTCGCTGCTCCACTTTTTTACTAATTTTCCGATGTGGTGCGACAGAGTAGCGCCATTGAATCCGAGAGACTGCAACTCGCTCGACGACGGATTGCTTGTTCTTAATAATATAAAAACACCCGTGTTTTGCCGATCGCACGCCTCGAGAAACGGCGCGACGCCGTCGGTGCCAAAGAATGGATTAATTGTTAAAGCGTCTGAAACGCACGTTTCGAGAGTATTGCCATAGACCGAAACGTTACCAAAAAAAGAGTTAGCATAGGCCTCGGCGGTGGTGCCGATATCACCTCGCTTGGCGTCGGCGATAACTAAGATTCCATGCTCGCGAGAATATTGTACCAAATCTTCGAATGCAACAATTCCAGGCGCGCCGAGTTGTTCAAAAAAAGCCAATTGTGGTTTAACAATTGGAATCAGGCCGGCCAGGATCCGAATTATCCGGCGGTGAAAATCTATCAATACGCGCGAAACGGACTCTCGCGTGGGGCGAATCGAAAGGCGCGAGCGGTATTCAACCGGAAGCCAGTCGAGACGCGGGTCGAGCCCCACGCAACACGGGTTGGCATCTCGACGAATGACTTCAATTAAACGATCGGAGAAGGGCGCGTTCACGGAGCGGCCATTACGTGAGCCGCGCAACGCATCGTCAATGAAGTTTCAAGAATCGGCTAGCTACAACATTTCCAAGATCGCGACCTCGCGGGGTCGGACAGAGCCAGCCGTTTTCGATCGAAAGGAGCCCGTCGCCAATCAAGCGCTCAACCTCGGCCTCGAATTGTAACATCGAGGCGCCGGCGGCCTTCCCTCGAATCATATCTATTCGAAGGCCGCCGAGCAGGCGCATGCCCATCATCATGATCTCCCCAAGCCGAATATGAGAATCGACTGTTTCGACCGTGTTTATATCGATTGCATTGCCAGTTTCTTGAATTGATTTTATGTAAGCTTCCGGATTCTTAATATTTGAAGACTTGGTTCGATCGAACGAATTCGCCGCGCCCGCACCAACGCCGATCCAGTTTCCAGATGTCCAGTAAACGAGATTGTGAAGGCACATCTGGCCGGGTTTTGAAAACGCGGATGTTTCATACTGATAAAAACCCGCGCCGGCATTGCGTGCGATGGTATCTACAAAAAACTGCCAGCGCGCCTCTTCTGTTTGCTCGTCTACGCGCCCGTTCAGCAAGTCTCTTCTTAGTGTCGTGCCTTCTTCGAACGCGAGTTCATAACAAGACAAGTGATCGGGATTCAATGCAATCGCACACTCAAGATCATTCATCCAATGTGCTAACGGTTCATTCGGCTTAGCAAAGATCAAATCAAGATTGAGCCGAGTAAAACCAGACTCGCGCGCCGCCACGACTGCTGCCGCAACTTCGTCAACCGAATGAACTCGATCAAACATTTTCAAGTATGCGGGATCAAACGACTGTACTCCGAGAGACAGACGGTCAACTCCAGAACTTAGAAGGAGTGTTAGCTTTTCCTTTGTCGCACTCTCTGGATTTGCTTCAACTGTAAATTCTTGAAGATGTTCACCGAGTGCGCCCACATCGGCCAGAGTAGAGAGTAGAGTCTCAATGTCTTTAGTGGACAGATAGGTTGGCGTTCCTCCACCCATGAAAATTGTGGGTGGAGACGAACGAACACGAGCGCGAATCTCAGTGCAAAGAGAATCTACATACTTGCTAGTGTCATGCCCGCTGCCCGCATATGAGTTGAAATCACAGTACCGGCACTTCGAAACACAGTACGGGATATGTATATAAAGAGACGGCGAAGCGAAGGTCGCAACTCTGTCTATTGCTCGTCTTTGTTCGACTTTCCACCCATCATGATCGAGTGTAGTTTGCGAATCGCTTCTGCTTCGATCTGCCGTACTCGTTCCCGTGTCAACCCTACTATTTCGCCTATTTCCTTGAGTGTCATCGGTTCCGCGTCGCCAAACCCGTACCGCAGTCGAAGAATGAGTGCTTCCCGTTCGTCGATGATACATAGCAGTTCGTTGAGCTTGTCGATTTCGCACGCACTCAGATATACCTCATCTGGGCGTTTGGCACGAGTGTCCTCTACAGACTCACTCGCCGACCAGAACGCATCTGCACTTGATGAAGTCGCGCCGCCGCGGATCGTCCGTTCAACGATGTCCCAGCTGTCGTCATGAACGAAGCGTTCTTCGTTCGCAAGGCCCTCCGCAATTTCCTCGGGGCGCGGCGACCGCCCGAGTTGGTAAGCGAGCTCGGTTTCAATTCCCTTCCAATGACTAATTAATTCGACCATGTACGAGGGAACTCGGACCGTTCGGACGGTGTTTACAAGAGCTCTTCGAATGGACTGCTTGATCCACCATGCGGCGTACGTACTAAAGCGGCAATTGAGGTCGGGGTTAAAGCGTTCAACCGCTTTCAGCAATCCAATATTTCCTTCCGCGATCAGGTCTTGAAGAGCGAGTCCGCGATGCAGATATCGTTTCGCGATACTCACGACGAGGCGCAAATTTGCGCGAATCATTCGGTCGCGAGCGCCCGCATCGCCGGTACGAATATGGCGCGCGAGGTCTTTCTCTTCATCTGCAGTTAACAGACGGACCTCGTTAATTTCCTTCAAATAGGTTTCAAGACACCGTTCGACTGGCAATGGAGCCCCCCAAGGGTAAAGACCCTTTTTCCCTCTAGTTGCATTCGTGTCGTCGATCGCTATTGCGAGACTTGAGAGCGTGCAAGAAAGGCGCTTCGAAGCGGTATTCTGCCGCCAATGACACGCAAAAACCGAAAGAGACCGCCGAAAGCACGCCGCGCTACGGTTCCGACCGCCCCTGCGGAACCGATGGAACAGATTATTACAGAATCGGAGTTCCTTCCGTACGTTCAGAGTCAATCCCAGTCTTTTTTTAAATTAGCAAACTTTCTTTTGGCTTCGCGGCAAGATTCGTGGGCGGAGAATCATTTATTCTCGTTATCAACAGAAGCAAATGCACTCGAAACGTTTCTCGATGATTTCAGCGCACGTAACAATAAAAGTTTTTCATACTTCACAGAATTAGTAGCATCTATTCGAGGTTTTGCGAACGCTGCGCACGCGCTGCACCATTTGCGCCGACGGCTGTCGAAGTACGACATGAATTCGGCGTCTATAGATAAATTTAGTAAAGCTCTTCAGTCGGCGGTCAATTGGACAGACGGATCAATAGCATCTCTAATTTCTGAGTTATATAAAGAATGCGCGAATAAAAAGGTTCCAATTGCTAAGGAAGCCGTTGGAGAAACTAGTTTTCCGAGGGCTTTTGCTAAACTAAGACTTCCGCGGAATGTCGATGAAGAAGACGTTGCCGACGAGGAGCAGCGAATCGCGGAAGTCGCGTCGAAGTATCTTAAGATTTGCGATATTGTTGATAATTTAGGAATAGAAAAGGTAGACGATCCGATTCGATTACGACATTTGGTTTCAAGAAATTATGGAGAAGAAAAAGCGCGTCAATACGAAACACACGTTCATAATTTACAATCAAAATATGATACTTATATTAAAAATACAGCATTTGAAGCAAATGATCCAAATCTAAAGAAACTTCGAGGCTACATTTCAACAACGCTTCATTTGTTGGAATATGTTACACATTTGGTTCACTTTTATGAGAGGCACGAGAACGATATTCGTTATGAACCAACGCAGCAGCGCGTATCTAAAATAGTTAGTAAAGTCGAAGTGTTAGATCACGCAGTAAATTTTGGTTTATATTACGCGGCGTATTTTTTGCGGGAAGGTCGGACAACGGCATTAGTTATATTTCCAAATTATACTAAATTAAAAGAAGTAGTATTAGATGTTCCTTCGCACGTCGAACTGCACCTCCGGCCCGCTACGTTAATTTCAAAAGTTGCTAATCACTACGGAACGCCGGTGCAGATGCAAATCGGGGATGGAGATTGGGTCGATACAGCATCGTTGATGCGTGTCGTTGTTGAGATCGGAATGAATGTGGGTGCGCGAAAGGTTTCTTTTCGCGGTGATCAGAAAGCCTTGCGCGATCTAAAGACTCTATTTGAATGTGGCTTTGGTGAAGGTGACCACGAGTTTCCTGCCCAACTTGAATACCTCAAGTAACTTAGGGCTTAGACTCCATAACGCAGTCTTTCGGCGAGCACTCTGGGTAACCCCGCGGCAAGAATCTTCCCCGCGGCGCGATCGAAGTCGTAAGTAACGCGATTCATAGAAACGACGCGACGTTCTGTATCGAAAATCGCAGCTACCGCGCGTGGATCTTCATCTCGCGGTTGCCCTACGCTTCCAACATTGGTGAGGCAACGGTCGAAGCCACTTAAGTCAATATTATTATCAAAAGAGTACTCGATACGACCGGGGTCAGATGCGTTAGAAAGAAAGCCAACTGGAATATGAGTATGACCAACAAAACAGACGTTGGTATTGAGACAACCTAACGATCGTTCTGCGTCTCGAACGGTCTGGATATAATTAAACTCTTTGGGCTGGTCGAGCGATCCGTGGACGATGACAAACCCATCTTCAACCAAGAGCATAGGTAGCCCCCTCAAATAATCTAATTCATGACTTCGCAGCACCTTGCGTGTCCATAGCGCAGCAGTTCGCGCGTACAAGTTAAATGAGGCCAAATCGACATACTCACTTTCAACGACGGCAGCATCATGATTCCCAAGAACAGACTGAATTCCCTCGGACTGTATTCGTGCAATAACGGCGATTGGATCGGCGCCGTAACCTACGAGATCGCCAACTGCAAAAACACGATCAACACCATTTTTCGCGAAATACGAAAGTACCGCGTCAAGCGCTTCTATGTTGGAGTGGATGTCACCAAGGATTCCGAATTTCAAAGTTCAAACAGAATACGCTGTTAACGGCGGCGTAGCGAGAAGGAATATGCCGCACCGAAACCGAAGCACAGCAAGGTCTCAAAAACAAGAAACTCAACGAATAGTCCAGAGTTTAGTTTATCTAAAGGGTTTAATGGCAAAGTATTAGTGATACACAAAGTTAGTATTGTAAGCGCAAGTGACAGGTAAGTCGCGCCGTTGGAAACCGTTTGAAAATATGCACCGATTATTGATGTCGAAAGACCGAGAATAGCAAGTTGCAGCGCCAAAATTGAGTCAAACGAATGAATCCAGATACTTGAAAGTGTTATAAGCAGTATCGGAAGCATTCGAATAGCAATACCGTAAACCGTAAGGTGAAAGAGCTTGATTCCACGACTAAAGACTAACAGTCGACTCGGCGCAAATGAGCAGTCGTCTTGTGCCATGAGTATACTTCCCCATAGGAGGGCTTCGGGATACTGCTCATCCTGTACTATCCCAAACATCAATAACAATTGCGTCATCACCGCGAGATAACACGTCCGTTTGAAGACGTTTTTGCTCAAAGAGTGGATTTGCATAGGATTTAGATTCGGCCTAACGGTCGATTTTGCTAGCAGTGTTCCACGTGGAACACTTGAGAGAAATAGAATTCGTTGAGCGCGCTCGAGCTTTATTCACCGATTAACTTGAGACTAAGAAGAGCTTTCATTTTGGCAATGAGAGAGTATAAGTGGGGCATGGAACAACGTCGTCTTGGTCGTGGGCTTAGTTCTCTATTACCAAATGAAGGTGCACAAGTCACCTCACCGAGCAAAATCTCGATTGACTTATTGACACCCAATCGTTTTCAGCCCCGAGAGGTCATGGATGAAAGCAGTCTTCAGAAGTTATCGGAATCTATAAAAAAAAATGGGATCTTGCAGCCAATTGTAATCCGGCGAGCAGATACAAATTTCGAGATTGTGTCCGGTGAGCGTCGATGGCGAGCCGCGAGAATAGCAGGTCTACAGGAAGTTCCTGTCGTCGTACGGGAGAATGTTACTGAAAGCGAGATGCTTGAACTCGCAATCTTGGAGAACGTACAGAGGGTTGAACTAAACGCGATTGAAAAGGCGCGAGGCTATAAGCGGCTAATTGATGAATTTGGAAAGTCCCATGACGAAATAGCGCGGGGCGTTGGACAAGATCGCACAACAATCGCGAACACAATTCGACTCTTGGAACTGCCAAGCGAGATTCAAGAGGCTGTGCAAACTAACGCAATTAGCGGTGGGCATGCCCGTGCATTATTGAGTATCCCAGATGTCAAACGAAGGATGCAGGTATTCGAACAAGCGATTTGCCTAGACATGAGCGTTCGCGATGTAGAACGAGCAGCCGCTTTGCACGGGGCGCGAAAAAAAACAGCAGAACGACGCGGGCGAGGAAATACCCCTATATGGGTATCAGAAATCGAAGACCGCTGGCGCCGGCGCTTGGGTGTTAAGGTTGAATTGAATTTGCAGGGACAACGAGCGCGAATTTCTATTCACTGTGCAACTCTAGATGAGCTAGAGCGCGTCACAGACCTTACAGTTGGTTTGCCGTCAAATGGTGAGCGGAAGACGTAATCGTCGCGAAAATGGATCGTTTCACGTGGAACAAGAAGGACCGATAACCACTCTGCAAGGAATTGTCTGCCTTTTCGCCTAGACTGGCGCCTTAAAACCCAAAGTTGTCTGGATCTAGAATATCTCGGTCTTTGTAACAATTGCGGGCGCTACTGGCAGCTCAGAGTTCTTTTCGAGCTCTGAAGCCGCAATCTTGTCGACGACATCCATACCATTAATTACTTTACCAAAAACTGTGTATCGACCGTTAAGGCTTGCTGAATCTTTAGTTACAAAATAGAACTGACAACCAGAGCTCTTTTTTTCTCCGACAACATTGCCTGGTTGGGCCATCGCAACCGCACCGCGAACATGAGCAAGCCTATTCTTTTCGAATGGGACGCCGTCTCCTTTGGATCCCTTTCCCCAAGCTTCTTTTGGTTGATCTATAGAGTTCGGATCACCACCTTGGACCACAAACAATCCAGACGTTGAAACTCGGTGGAACTTTGTCTTTTGGTAAAACCCATTTCGGATCAATTCTCGAAAGTTCTCGACGTGCTTTGGCGCCAAATCTGGATAAAACCCAATTTCAATCGTACCGACATCTGTCACAATTCGGGCTCGTTCAGAGCCTACAGGTTGTGGGTTATCGAGCAATGATGGGTTTTGTTCCTCCCACCTATCAAACGAATCTAAAGAGGTGGTTATGGTTTTCGCGCCCAACACACCTGGAAGCAAGCCTCTCGCGGCGGAGCTGTCCGAATGGCTAGTATCGAACGCCTGGAAAAGAGGTCGGGCCTCTTTGAGATTTGTGTGCAGGATTTCATAAGAAAGCAACGGTTTATTCGCAGAAATTAGCCCAACCCACGGTTTCAAGTCTGTTGAAACGGTATCTACAGGAGGAGGAGCAGCCGACATTCCCATCGATCCAGGAGATTCAAACTTTGAGAACGCAAGCCAGTTTTCAGAAACTTTGGATACTTCTCTTTCTCTTACATTTGAAACGACAGCCCAGCCGACGAAAAACGTCACCGCTGCTACGCTTGAAACTACAATCCACTTTCGAATGCGCGGATCAAGAGATTGAAACCCCGAAGGGCCTGTTGTGTTCATCGTATCTGCCATTTTATTTATATTTAGGTTCTAGAACCAAAAAAGGATTTTTGAAACGAAGTAGCCCAAGGGTCCTTTCGCAAAAAAAACAAATAACACGAAAATAGTTATAGTTTAGCTATAATATAGAGTGTCAATGAGCTATGGTACAAAATCGGGGTCACGGCTTGTTCCGATTCGAAGATCGAGACTCGTTTTTTCAAAACTGCCTGGACTTACTTGGATGCGAAGTGACGTGTCGCCTTTACGCCAGACGCTCACAGTTGGAGCTTCCGACGTCCATGACCTCGCTGATATCCAACCATGTTGAGGAAGGCGCTCGTCAAAGTAACGAACAACGTCAATTGGACGAGCGGTCCCTATGAATGACTGTTTTCCTGTGCGGAATCCCGCGGACTCCACGACGTAGCTCTGAAGTCGATCGTTTTGCAAATGAAACCCACTTGGAAGTGGAATGTCACCCATTTGGGGTACGTTTGTTGCGGATGTCTCAATTCCTACGCCAGGCTTCGGGTTTACCCAGTGATCAAATTCGGATCGACACGAGACCAAGGTGCCAATCACTACAATAAGTAAAATCAAAGAGACTTTGCGTCGCATTGGAACACACACAGTTCAGCTCAAGGTTTAATTTGTTACGAGGAGTACGTGGATTGTAATGATTGAACCAGCCAAGCGCACGCATTCGTTTTGATGACGTCGCTTAAATCGCATGCTCGCGATCAGAACAAATATAAGCGATGATCGGAACCTTGAATCAATATGACCGCTGGTTCCTCACCCAATACCTCAGTTGAAACCTATCCAACATTTTGCGCCTCCCCGCTAGACGAGCGAACGCTAGTATTAAATCGACTGTGGATGGCTGTTAATATTACGACGGTTCGTCGTGCATTAACATTATTATATTTAGGTTACGCTCGTGTCATCGAGCCAGAAACATTTGATACATTTGATTTTAGTGATTGGTTGAATCAGGAGGTTTCACGCGAGCACCATGCCATTCAAACTGTAACAAAACAAATTCGTGTTCCGGAATTAATTGTATTATCAGAATTTGACCAACAGCCAATTCTTCGTGTTCCGTTCTCTAGAAAGAATCTATTTGTCCGTGATAATTATCGTTGCCAGTATTGCGGACTCCGTGGAAATGGCGACGACCTCGGCGTTGACCACGTTATCCCGCGATCACGCGGCGGCGCGAGCAGTTGGTTAAATTGTGTATTAGCATGCCATCCCTGTAACGTGCGCAAAGGGAACCGGACGCCCGTCGAAGCAGGGCTCAAACTGTTCCGGCAACCGGCTCAGCCGCGCTGGCCAATGTACCTATCATTAGGCCCGGACCGTCGCCGCGACTCGTGGAAACGATTTATTAATGAACTTGCGACAAACGAATTTTCTTAACAGACTTACGTTCTCCGTAATTCATCAACAGAAAACCTTTTTGATAGTTCTATAGAAAAAAATGTTAAATCTAAAACTGCCATTGTTAATTATTGTTTGGATTGTCTTTTTACTGCCGTTCCCTTCCGTTGCGTTCGGAGCTCAAAAGCCTGCCTCATCCCCCGCGAAGCCCGGGCCGCAAAAGCCGGAGACAGAAAAACCCTCACCCAAAGACCCTACAAAAAAGGACGAGCCCAAAGCCCCGAAAAAAAATGACGCGGCAGGCGGGCTTGTCGAGGTTGAAGGACAATTATATACAAAGGATGAAAAGGAAAAGTTAGATAAGGGATGGCGCCGGCTTGATTATGATTGGATTTCGCCCGAGGAAGTTCCGAATATAGAAAAAGGAATGTTTAAAATAAATGGAAGCTGGGTCACGCTTGAACAGGCGGATACCTATCATGCTAACGAAGAAACACCATGGATCATCCCGACGCGCCATTTCGCAATTACATCAAATGTCACGCGAAAACAGATACTACAATTGTCTGAATTTGCGGAAAAGACATACACGGGTATGAAGGAAATGTTCGGAGTTGAGCCTAAAGGTAAAATGGGCATTCGAATATTTAATAATGTGGATGCTGCAAACGCGTACGCACAACAATTTGCAGGCGGAGATCGCGCCAACATTCATTCGAGCGTTTGGATTGGATATGTTGCCGAGGATGAGAAGGAACGGCCAGCAATTGTTCTATTTGACGGCGAACCCGGAAAGGGATTTTCTCATTTGTTTATGATGCACGCTGTTGTGCACAAATATATGGATGCAACATTTCCCGATCCCGATTCAATTCCTGAATGGTTTGTTGAAGGAGTTGCTACTTATTTCGAAAGATATATCGTGGACGGCCTTCGCCCGTGGGCGCTGGCGCAGCTGCAACGTCGCGGTGGAGTTAGCAAATTAGAGGACGCCACGAAAAAATTTAGTATGTCGTCGGACGACTCCGACGGATCCCAAACGAAAATGCAATTGGCTGCGCTCGTTATTGCTTACTATGCCTTTGGCAAAGATAAGAAAGAGGAGGCATTGTTTAAGAAAGCGATCGCGTCGATGACAAAATCAAAAGAGCAGCGTGCCTCAGCGATTGATAAACTCATCGAAGACTCCGAAGGGCTCCAAAAGAAACTGAAAGCTTACGCCGGGTTCTAATTTTACAAATCGCCAGAGAAAAATATATCAAATTGAGAATGGAAAGAATAACACTGTCTGTTCATTTTGTCGCTTAATTAACAAATACTCTTAACACCAACCGAACTCTCTTTCTCCGGTTTGGCCGAACGCGGAGGAAAAGGAAACCTTCCCCAATGCTACAGTTCCCCGTGAATCTTCCAATTCCGAAAGTGCGTGTTCGAAAGACCGTTTGGGCGGCGACTATTTGTAGTCTTCTCGTCGCGTCAAACGTTTTCGCGCAGACCACTTCCACTACAATTCGGCTCCGGGATTACTTGACGAACGATGTGATGATTTACGTCGAGGCTCCCGATTTTCAGTCAACCCTAAAGCGCGGAAAGAACATTCCTCTCACTAAAATAATTCGCGAGGAAGAGTTTCAACAATTCCTCACTCCGTTGTGGACTCTCGTCCGGACTGAAATTGATACAGCTTTAAAATCGATTGATGAGAAACCCGAGAATTGGCAATCGTGCCCTCTGCGATCGTTTGAATTGGCCTACGGCCGCACGACGGAGTTCAATACGCCGGCCTTTATTATTAAAATCGACGGCGGACTTTTAAATGATACAATTCGAAAGGTATTACAAAAACCGGAGTATAAAACTCTTGCTGAAATAACCGAGGTTGAAGGGTCGCAAATTATTAGTTCAATGATGTCTCCGAATGCGAGCCTCCTAATGATCCGTGATACGCTCATGATCATTATCAATACTGAGGGCGCCGAGAAAAGCGCTCCGGAGATTGCTTCTTCGTTTGTTAAATTATTCAAATCTGAAAAGGCAAAAAATTCTCTCTCGACAGATTCTGAATATTTAAATCTTGTTGGCAAATTTCAAACAAAACAGCCTGAATGGACGGCCTTCTTTCGTCCTGCAACATTAGTCTCTCATATTGTGGCTTCCTCCGGTTTCGCCCCGCGATCTGAAACGGCCGCAAGTAAACCCTCCGCGCCGCGGCGTGGGGGCTCAGGAGCCGCTATAGTTAGTAGCATGCTAGAATTAGCATCCAGCGCCGCTAAGGAACTCGGCCTCGCCGACCTCCGGGCGATGATGCTCGCGGAGAGTTATTCCGACGCGGGAGTTACTACAGAAATCGCAATGCTAATTCCACCGTCGTCGCCACTTATCGCTTCGACCTTCGGCAGCGGCAAGCCTGCAGACCGCGCGTTTCTTGATAAAGCGCTCGACGGCGTCGACGGGTTCACCGTCGGCTCGTTCGACCCAATACATATTTATAATGCGCTCGAAAAGTCACTGGCGAAACATAAAGAAACGAACAAAGACTTTATGAATCCAATTGAAGTATTGGCTTCGTTCGAGAAGAAACATCAATTCAACTTAAGAACGGATTTCTTCGAAGCGGTGGGTCCGGAATATTATTCATATTCGTTCCCTCCGCGTGCGGCCGGCGGCGGGTTTCCATCGTGGGATTCGTTTATTGTGCTCCGCGTTCGCGACAAAGCAAAACTTGAGAAACTATTATTAACGCTCGCCAACGCGGTGAATGAAGCGAAATTGAAGGAATTTGGTGTTGATATATCGGAACCGACCGCGAACCGACCCGCGATTTATTCCCTAAGAATCAACGCGGGCGAAGGGCAAGGCGTGAACCCCCTCATGGTGCAAATGGCACAACAATTCGGCGTTTCCCTCTCCGTCGCCGACGATTGGCTTTTTATATCAACAAATCCGATCGCGCTCAAAACAGAACTGCGAAATATTAAGAAACCGCGCGACGCGTCCGCGGATGTTAAGAAAGCATTATTAGCACTTCCTGCAGAAGCGAGTTCATTAACCTATACCGACTGGAAACCGTTCGTTCGCACGATCTGGGACACGCTTGCGAGCTTCGCTGGCCTTGCCGGCGGCGCAGCGGAAGATTTGCCTGTTAATTTACAAGAAATTCCGACGAGCCAATCATTAGTTAAACATTTCAAAGTTTCGACCGGTTTTTGGACTATAACAAAAGATGGTCTCTACGGGCGCTCGACTGGAACCTTTGGATTGGAATTGTATGGTTCGATAGCCGGGCTTGCCACGGGCGTTGGTGCGGCGATGCAATTGGAGCGGCAACAGCAAGACGAGGCCGACGATATGAACGAACCGCCCATGCCGGATGAACCAACCGATCCCGCGGGCAACGCGGAAGAAGCTCTTACAAAAGCAAAAATAGCAAGAGCAGAATCCGATATCCGCACAATTGCCGACGCAATTGATATGTATAAAATATCGAATTCGTCTAAATTGCCGGCCGATTTAGATGTATTATTAAAACCAACGGACGATCAGCCGAATGGTTATCTTCGAGGTCGAAAGTCGCTAGTCGATCCTTGGGGAAATAGTTATATCTTCAAAGCGACGGTGAACGGCGATTACGCTCTTCGTTCATCCGGTCCGAATGCCCGTGACGAAGACGGAACGGGCGATGATATTAGTAAAAAGTAAAACGAGCGGGCCCCAGTGAGCATGAAATTACATAAAAAACTGGGGCCCGCAATCCTATCAAAACTGGGGCCGTGGATCGTTCGCGGCCTTGGTTCGACGTGGCGCCTTCGAATCGAAGGCCGTTCGCTCGAAAACGATAAATTATCAAAAACGGGCGTTTTGTATTGTTTCTGGCACGGCGATTTAATGGTTCCCGCGTACGCGCACCGCGGCCGCGGAACTGTAGTTTTAGTGAGCGGGCATCGCGACGGCATGATGCTGGGCAAGATTTTAGATAATTTAGGATTCTCTTGCGTCGTGGGTTCGATCACGCGCGGCGGCGCGCTCGCGCTTCGCGGATTATTAACTAACGCCAAAAAGGGCGCGGATTTGTGCGTTCCGCCAGATGGCCCAAAAGGCCCGATTCACAAAGCTAAGAAAGGTGTTTTATATTTAGCATCGCGGTCGGGTTTGCCAGTCATTCCGGCGGGAATCGCGGCATCGTCGGCTTGGCGGCTTCGGTCGTGGGACCGAATGTTAATACCAAAGCCGTTTTCAAAAGTAATAATCTATGTCGGCGAGGCGATGCACGTGCCTCCGGATATCGACGGCGAAGAACTCAATCAATGGGCCTTGAAGCTGGAATTAGCTATTAATAAAGCGCGCGACACCGCGGCTGAATTATTAACTAACAAAGATCTTAAAGCTGGAGCGAGTCAAAATATCAAATCCGGCGCGGAGGGCGGCCATGTCTCACGAAACACGAGTGCTACAACTCGCGCCTGAGTCCGCGGAATTGTTGGGGCAGCGCCTCTCGGCCGGCGGATTTATTTTTCGGGCGGTTCCGTACGCAAAATACTCCTATTCAAAGTCTGGAATTGTTACAACTTATTACAATTCAGAAAAATTAGTCTTACAAGGATCCGACCTCGACATCTTTGTTGAACAGTACCTTTCCGATCTGAACGCTCATATCAAAAAAACAATTCCCGACGACGAACGCATCGGTTCCGACGAGGCGGGCAAAGGCGACTACTTTGGCCCGCTGGTCGTCGCGGCGGCGTTTGTTGCAAAGTCTGAAATCGCGCGGCTCCGCAAAATTGGCGTGACGGATTCTAAACAATTGTCAGATGAAACAATTGCCCGTCTTGCCGGCGCGCTCGAATCCTCAGTTCCGCATTCGATTATTGTTATGAATCCAGCGGAATATAATGAACGGCACCGCGCTGTTGGTAATGTTAATAAAATGCTCGGCGAACTCCACGGCCAGGCGATTATTAACATTCTTCCGCAGACCGACTGCCGCCGCGTGTTAACAGATCAATTCGGCGACATCTCCTACGTTCGCGCCGGGCTTGGTCAATATGCTAAAGAAATTGAACTCAAGGTCGCCCCGCGCGCCGAAGAACACGTCGCCGTTGCGGCCGCGTCGATCCTTGCACGAAACGCTTTTGTAGAAGGTATCAAAAAATGTTCTGACGATTGTGGCATCGATCTGCCGAAGGGCGCGGGCGACCCTGTCGAGAAGATCATACCCAAGGTCGCCGCCGTCCTCGGGCGAGATAACTTAAAAAATATTGCAAAAGTACATTTTAAGACTACAGAAAAAATTCTCGACAGGCTCTTCTAATAATAAAAAGTCCGAATTATGAAAATTACATTTCTAGGCGCAGCGCGCACGGTCACGGGTTCGATGCATCTGATCGAGTCGGGCGGCAGCGCCGTTTTGTTAGATTGCGGACTTTACCAAGGGCGCCGAAAGGAAGCCTACGAACGAAATTCAATATTCCCAGAGAAGGCTCTGCGATCCGACGCGGTCGTCTTGTCGCACGCCCACATCGACCATAGCGGTCGGATTCCGGTTCTCGTCAAGAATGGTTATAATGGAAATATCTATTCTACACGCGCCACACGATCGCTCTGCAACGCGATGCTGCTCGACTCGGCGCATATCCAAACGCGCGATTTTGCATATTTATCAAAACATAAGTTAGAAGCCGCCCAGCCGCTTTATGATGAAAACGACGCACGTGAAGCGCTTAAGAAATTTGTAGACTACAGATATGGAAATTGGTTTCAAGTTGTTCCGGGCATTCGAGCGAAATTCCTCGACGCGGGGCACATTCTCGGCAGCGCCGTCACGCAGCTCGAAATAACAGAAAACGGCAGTACGCGAACATTATGTTTCACGGGCGATCTTGGCCGCCGCGGAATGCCGCTCCTCCGCGATCCGGAGGATTTGCCGGCATGTGATATTGTTATAACAGAAAGCACGTACGGCGATCGCGTTCACAGCGGCGTCGAAGATACAGAAAAAGAGCTTGCCGCGATTGTCCGGGAACAGGCGCGAGCCGCGGGCCCGATCATCATTCCGGCCTTCAGCGTCGGCCGCACTCAAAATATCATTTACGCTCTTTATAATATTTACAAACGCGGCGAGTCGCCGAGGATTCCGATTTTTGTAGATTCGCCGCTTTCCACGCAAGTTACTAAAATTGTTTCGCGAAATTCTGAATACTTTGACGAAGAGGCGCTCGCCGTCCTCGGCGACCAAGGCGCGCCGTTTTACTTTCCTGAAGTTAATTATATTGAAAGCGTCGAGGAATCGATGGCGCTCAATGAACGCAAAGGTCCTTTTGTTGTGATTAGCGCTTCAGGAATGTGTGAAACCGGCCGCGTATTGCATCATTTGAAGCACTGGATCGGAAAGCCGCAGACCACCGTTCTTATTGTTGGTTATCAGGCCGAATATACACTTGGCCGCCGGCTGCTTCTCGGAGCGAAAAGTGTTAAGATTCTTGGAGATGATGTAACCGTTCGCGCGCGTGTCCAAAAAATGAATGCGATGAGCGCCCACGCGGATCGCAACGATTTGTTACATTACCTTTCGCCGCTCGCGAAATCGTGCGGCGACGTTTTTGTGATCCACGGAGAACCCGGCCCCGCCGAATCGTTAGCACAAGGAATTCGCGACGCCGGCTGCGCGCGCGTGCGCGTTCCGAACGAGGGCGAAACTGTCGAAATATAAAAAAAGATTTTGTAACTTTTAAAATAAGGGCAATGACGAAGCTAACGATTCCATTTGTTAAGATGCACGGCGCCGGGAATGATTACGTTCTCATCGACCGCCGCGACGTCGCGCCCGGCGTCTCGCTCGAAGAACTATCAAAAAAAATGAGCCACCGCCGGACCGGAATCGGTTCCGACGGAATCATTCTCGTGGCGCCGTCGGCGCGCGCGGGCGGCCGGATGGAAATGTATAATTCCGACGGAAGCGCCTCGGCGATGTGCGGCAACGGGCTTCGATTAGTAGCGAAATTCCTGTGCGATCGAAAGATGATCGATACAAAACAATTTGTATTAGAAAGCGCCGCAGGAGAACACGATGTTACCATTAAATCGCTCGACGGCCCGCGCGCGTGGATTTCGATATCGATGGGCAAACCCATCGCGGAAGCCGAGCGGATTCCCGTTTTGATACCCGGCCTGTTGCAACAGGAAAAAACTGCCGCCGAGTCGTTTATAAAGATTCCGATTGAATATAATCATATTCAATTTCGCGGAACGTGCCTTTCGATGGGAAATCCGCATTGCGTTTTGTTCGTTGACGATGTTGATACAATTCCCGTCGCCGACCTCGGCGCGCGCATCGAAAACGATCCGCGGTTTCCCGAGCGTACGAATGTCGAATTTGTAAAGATTATCAATCGATCGACCCTCGCCGAACGCACATGGGAACGCGGCGCCGGCGAAACGTGGTCGTGCGGATCGGGCGCGTGCGCGAGCGCCGTCGCCACAATTGCCGCGGGCCTCACCGACCGTGTCGTCCGTGTCGAACAGCGTGGCGGAATATTAGAAGTCGAGTGGCCGAGCGGCGGATCCGTAGTATTGTCCGGCCCCGCGGAAACATCATTTTCCGGCGAATGGTCAATTTAACAAAAACGGTTATTTACAAATGGACACACTCGGTTGCGCCGCAAGCCTTGTCGCGCTATTCGTCCAACTGTTGACGAGCGTCCGAGTTTGGTCTCGATTTGTAGCAGGCACAACTGAACGTCCGTGGACGGCGATTATTGTAGTTTGCGTGCTCTCGGCCGCCGGAATCGTCCTCGGCATTCGCGGTTATCATAAGGATTGGCCGCGTTGGGCAAACGGCCGCGCCGTATTCGCCGTGGTCATCAGCGGTTTGTTAATGATCATTTCATTGTTCGAAATAACAGTTCGCCTGGGTTCCCAGAATTAGCCATGGCATTTGATATTATTCCGTGGCTGGCGGCGATGGTCGTATTCGTCGGCCTCGGGCCATGGGTAGCGATGCAATCGGAACCGAGCGTTCTAGATTCGCTGATATTAACATTAATCCTGGCGTGTTCGCCCGCAATTGTAGCAGAGATCGCCGGCCGCATTGCGCGGCGCCGAATCGGCTTACTCGCCGAGAAGTTGCTGCTCTTTTTTTGTTATATTGCTCCGATTGCAACGATAGGTTCGCTCGTCATCGGCAAACTTCCCGCGCTCGTCGCGGCGCGATGGCCCGATTTGCCGATTTCTGTACATTTACTTTCGGCCGCCGCGCCCGCGGCCCTCGCCGTTTTTATTACAATTCTATCGGAGCAGCGCGCGTTTTTGTTAACGGGTATTTACGAACCGCCGCGAATGAAAGATCGTTTACGAATGGCCGGGTTGCCGCTCGCGCTGCCGCTCGTCATTGCCGGAGCGCTCGATCTACTTTTTCTATCATTTACGTTTCGAATTTATTACGAAAGTTACACTTGGATACAACTCGTAACGATGGGCGCCGCGGCGATTTTGTTATTTATCATATTTCCGCGGCTCGTTTTCATGGCGATCCCGACGCGCCCGCTCGCGCCCGGCCCGCTCCTCGAATTGTTTCAATCCGTCGCTCATAAAATAAACGTTCGCGTCGCCGAATTCCGCGTCGCCTCGACGGGAAATAGTATATCTAATGCCGCGTTGATCGGCGGGCTAGGTCGCCGCCGCGTGGTTTTAACAGATCGGATTCTGAGCGAACATCCCGTTGAAGAATTAGTCGCTGTCGTCGGCCACGAACTCGGACACGCGCGCGGCCGCCACCTTCGCATCTTTACAATTTTCCTTTTTACAATTGGTATTTGGACATTAAATATCCCCGAAAGCTGGATTGAGCCACTCGGCGCTTGGGGATCGATGGCAGCCGGCCTCGCGATCGTATTGATAATATTAAGATTCGGTCTCGGACCGATTGCTCGCACGTGCGAACACGAAGCGGATTTGCACGGAGCGCGCGCCGCGGGAGCCATTGCGCCAATTGTACAATCGCTCGAACGCATTGCCGGTCCGGAGCGGCGCGAACACGCGAGCTGGCGCCATCCGTCGGTCGCCGCGCGCGTCGCGTTTCTTGAAAAAGCGCTCGCCGAGCCAGAATTAGCGATGCGGCCGCGAAGGAATCTTAATATTATTGAAAGAGTTTGCGCAGGTTTATTGTTAGCTGGAATTGTTGTAACAGTTTGGAACCAAATTAATAATTTACCCAAAGAAAACGTCCTCGCCGCGATTCGCAAAAGTGATTTTACAAAAGCGATCAAAATGATTGAGGCACACCCGAATGCCGAATGGGAATCGCTCCTTCGATTAGCAAAGGCGGGCGCGTCGACCGGCGGCGCCGGCGACAAATCCATGCGCTACCGCGCGCGCGCGACGTTTCTGCGCGGCGACTTCGGCGAAGCGGCGGACTTCGCGCGGCTCGCGGCGCTTAGAAGTAACATTCCAACCGACACGCTCTTCGCCAGCGTTTTGGAAGGATTGGCGGATGCCGACGCCGTATTTGTTAACGATTTACTCTCGGGGCCGGCCTCGTTTGTCGCGCGCGATCCGCAACTTGGGCCCGCGGTCCGCCGCGCTCTCGAAGCGATTGCTACACAACCGGCAACGAGGTCTGGAAAGAGCGCCCGCCGTGAGTGATGATATAGAGCTCAAATTTACAATAATAAACTAAAATAGACGCCAGCGCAGAATGACAGATCCGATCGTTCCCGAGTCGCCGAGAGTTATAGATCGTGCCATCGAGCACGAGGTACGCGTTTCGTATCTTAACTATTCAATGTCCGTCATTCAGTCGCGCGCGCTGCCCGACGTGCGCGACGGATTGAAACCATCGCAGCGCCGAATATTAGTAGCAATGCATGATTTGCGTTTGGGTCCGAATACTAAAAGACTCAAGTGCGCGAAGATTTGTGGTAATACCAGCGGCGATTATCATCCTCACGGAGAAGCTGTTGTATATCCGACGCTCGTCCGAATGGCGCAGGATTTTTCATTAAGATATCCATTAGTAGATCCGCAGGGAAATTTCGGTTCGATCGACGGCGACCCGCCAGCCGCAATGCGTTATACAGAAGCGCGTTTGTCGGCGCCCGGTTCCGAATTGTTAATTGATATAGAAGCCGAAACTGTAGATTATAGAGATAACTACGACGCGCGTTTGAAGGAGCCCGTCGTGCTCCCGTCTCGGCTGCCGAATCTTATTTGTAATGGATCGGAAGGAATCGCCGTCGGTATGACGACCTCGATGCCGCCGCACAATTTAACAGAAGTCGTCAACGGATTATATCTATTGCTCGACAACCCGAATTGTACCGTTGACGATTTGATGACTTGCATTCCCGCGCCGGATTTCCCAACGGGCGGAATCATTTGCGGACGCCAGGGTGTTGTCGATGGCTACAAAACCGGACACGGACTTATAACAGTTCGCGCGCATTATACTGTTGAAGAACGCGGGAATCGCACCGCCGTAATCTTTACAGATATTCCTTATCAAAAGCGCAAAGAAGATATTATTGAAAAGATGGCGGAAGTCGCGAAAGACGGCCGCGTCCGCGGCGTTCACGATCTGCGCGACGAATCGAACAAAGAAGGAATGCGCATTTATGTAGAATTAAAGAAAGGCGAAGACCCGGAATTGATAGCAAATCAATTTTACGAGCACACGCCGCTTCAAGACACGTTCTCGATTCATAATCTTGCAATTGTTAACGGGCGTCCCGTCACGTTGAATTTGAAACAATTGTTAGAACATTATCGCGATCACCGCGTCGATGTCATTCGGCGCCGCACGCGATACTTACTCAAGAAAGCCGAAGCGCGGCACCACATTCTGCTCGGGTTGCAAATCGCGCTCGACCACCTCGACGAAGTGATTGCTATCATTCGTGGATCGGCGAATGTTGAAATTGCGCGCGAGACGTTGCGCGAGCGTTTCGGACTGTCACAGGTGCAGGCCGATGCAATATTAGAAATGCGTCTTTCGCGCCTCACCGGCCTTGAGCGCGATAAATTAGCAAAAGAACTCGCCGAAGTCGCCGCGTCGGTCGCGGATTTTAAAGATATTCTTACTAATTCGCCGCGCGTCACTCAAATCATCCGCGACGATCTCGCCGATTTATTAAATAAATTCGGCGACGAACGCCGCACCGAAGTTTCCGGCGCCGTGAGCAAGATGGAAGAGAAGGATCTCATCGCGCACGAGCTCGTCGCCGTAACTGTAACACGCGATGGTTATATTAAACGATGCCCCGTTGCTACGTATCGCACCCAGCGCCGCGGCGGCCGCGGAGTCACGGGCGCGGATACAAAAGAAGGCGACGTGCTTTCGTATCTATTCGTCGCCGACACGCACGATTATATATTACTATTCACCGACGACGGGCGCGTACACTGGCTCGAAGTGTATGAATTGCCAAACCTCGCGCGCAGCGCGAAGGGCCGCGCGATCGCGAATTTGTTAGAATTTAAGAATAACGAAAAGATCGCCGCGATCTTGCCCGTTAAGAATTTTGAAGATTCGCATTGTATCTTTTTCGCAACGTCGCTCGGAACTGTTAAGAAAACGACATTAGAACAATTCTCGCGTCCGAAACGCGGCGGCATTCGCGCCATCACTCTCGACGAAGGTGATAAGCTCATCGGCGTATCGTTAGTATCCGAGGTCGATCAAATAGTCTTAGCAACCGCGAAGGGCTACGCGATTCGATTTGATGAAAGCGACGTGCGCGCCATGGGCCGCAGCGCGACCGGCGTGCGTGGAATTAGTCTTCGCGAGAAAGATCATGTTGTCGATCTCGTCGTCGCGCAACCGGGCGCGCAAATATTAGCAGCGTGCGCCAACGGTTTTGGCAAACGCACTCCGCTCGACGAATATCGCCATCAATCGCGCGGCGGCATGGGCGTTATTAATATTAAGGTTAACGAACGCAACGGCGAAGTTGTTAACGTTCTCGTCGTCGACGACACGATGGATTTATTGTTATTAACAGAACGCGGCATGGTCCAGCGCATCACCGCCGGCGGCATCCGCGAAACGGGCCGCTCCGCGCAGGGCGTTCGTTTAATTAATCTCGAGAAAGACGACCAGCTCACCACGATGGCGCGCGTTCCGAAGATTGAAGAACCGCCCGTGAAGGCCGGTAGTGGCGGCGTTGCGGATCCTAATAATCCGGTTGTTGATCCGGTTATTGATGAAATGCCGGGCGACGAACCTGCGGATGAACCTCCCGCGCCGCCCGAGAACGAGCCCGACGATAACGAAAACAACGACGAAGAACCGAACGTCTAGCTAGCGTTTGTAACTTTTCGCGTCGAGAATCGTAGCGTTTGCAGACGCGCGCCCGCGCGTGCGTCCGGAGCACTCCAACTATGCTAACGTTCGCTTTTTCGTTAATATTACTATTCCAGGCGCAGGCTTCGCGCCCGGCGACTCCGGAATCCCGCCCCGCGCCGCCCGTCGAATTGAAGCCTTTCGGGGATGATAACGTTGGGCAGCCGAGACTAGCTGTAATCCCGACGCCTGAACTTATCAAAACCAAGAACCCGCACGTCTTTAGAAGAGTTGATAAGACCGTTTTACCTAAGAAACTACAGATAGTGGGTCAGCGCGAACTGGAAGTTGTTTATACAGATTCAGTGGATAATGGGGCGACGTTTACAAATCCATTAATACTAATGAAAGTAAAAGAAGGAGCTGCAATGCGCCGTGGGCCTAGAATTGCGACACGCGGGAAAATAATTGTAGTTACAGCTCCCGAAGGCGGCGGAAAAGACGAACGGGGAATCCTATCAGTTTATTCGTCGGATGGCGGTACAACGTGGTCGACGCCGACGAAAGTTACAGATCAGGCGGGCGTGGCCGGCGTGGCATTTCACGATCTTACTGTTACAACAGGCGGCGTATTTGTAGTGACATGGTTGGATTCTCGAAATGGAGTCGGCAAGGGTCAATCGGTGTTTCTAAGCCGCTCGACGGACGGCGGCAAGAGCTGGGAGAAGAATGTTAATATCTATTCGTCGCCTGAAGGCTCGGTGTGCGGGTGCTGTCCGATCGCGATGAGTGCGGGATGCGAAAATCGAGTTGGAATTTTATTTAGTAATAAACAGGGTGCCGCTCACGATCTTTGTTATTTACTTTCGGGCGACGCAGGTTCGACGTTTGCACCTCCGCTACGCATTGAAGGCAAAATATCGGAACCATGTCCTTCGGCCGAAGGTGCGATTGTTTTTAATAATGATGTTGATGATACCGGACAATATGAAAGCACCACATGTATTATTAATAATCGCGACGGAAGACTTTTTGCTCGCTACAGTATTGCAAATTCGTTGTACGCTCGCTCTTACGCATTGACTCCCGGCAAACAGCCGACGATGGCGTACGAAAATGGATTACGATATTTCGCCTACGTTGACGCGACATCAGAACAATTAGTCTTAAGGTTTTGTCCAGGAGACGGTGATGGTCGGCTGTGTACAGTTCCAACTCGTCTCGCGGGTGAGCGTGTTGACAGCCCGATGCTAGCACTCGGACCCGATCAGCGTGCTTGGATCACTTATGAAGTAAGATCCGGAGAAACAGTAGTATCTCGTCTATTGGATGCGTCGCAAGCTGCTTTCGCGTCGGACACTCAAAAGTAACGTACGCATCCGGAACAGAATACCTATGTTATCATTAGCCTTATCGTTATTATTCATTTTCCAATCGCAACCCGCTGCCGCGGAATCCCGCCCCGCGCCGCCCGTCGAATTGAAGCCTTTCGGAGATGATAACGTTGCGCAGCCGCGGTTGGCGGCGGTGCCGACGCCTGCGTCTAAAATTAAACGTGTAGAACAGTCGCCGCCCGACAAACTACATATTGTCGGTCAGGAAGGATTCGATGTCGTTTATACAAATACTGACGACGGCGGAAAGTCGTTCGTGAAAAAAGTAATATTACTAAAAGTTAAGTCGGGCGCGGCGATGCGGCGCGGCCCGAGAATCGCCGCTTTTGGTAAAAATATCGTCGTGACAGCTTCAGAGGGAGGCGATGTAACAGAACGGCGGATTCTTAGTGTTTGCTCCGATGATGCGGGCGTTACCTGGTCGCAACCGACCACTGTAACAGATCAGGCCGGCGCCGCGGCGGAAGGTTTTCATGACACTACGGTTACTTCAAATGGAGTTTTTATAGTAACATGGCTCGATGGTCGCACAGGAAGTGGACAATCTATTTATTGCAGCCGCTCGCTCGATTCCGGAAAAACGTGGACGAAGAATGTTAAAGTATATGAATCCCCCGACGGAAGCGTTTGCGAATGTTGTCCGGTCTCGATCGCGGCGGGACCTAAAAAAACTGTAGCAATTGCTTTTCGTAATAAATTGAACGGCGCCCGCGATCTTTATGTAACAAGCTCCATGAACGACGGAGAAAGCTTCAATAAACCGGAGCGCATTGTGGGCGAATCGTGGAATTTGAAAGCGTGTCCAATGGCGGAAGCGGCTGTGTGCTACTGGGATGAAATTGGAGACCTCAAGAACAATCCTATATTTATTAATAATCGAGATGGCGAGTTAACATTTGTACTTGCGCTGCGTTGGGCGAAACTCGGGCGCGGCCGCCGCCCATCGATCCAATTTGTTGATGGCCTCACTTATATTTCATTTATTAACGAAGACCAAAAGCTCTGTCTTTTCTATTCCAACGGAAATGGTTTGCGTATGGAAACGATCGACGCTCCAGACATGATGAATGCCGATTGCCCAAACATAGGGGTCGACGAGAATTGGAATCCGTGGGTTGTATATCAATCCAAAATCGGCGACAAAGCCGTTACTCGCCTGTTAAGAATGCGAAGTCCTTTTAATAAATAACAATGCGACGTTCCGGGAAACTATGTCTAGGGGTTTGCCTCTTTTTTCTCCTGCTCGAACTCGGCCTGCGGCTTACGGGATTTGTATATTTACAGATCAACCGCCGCTCCGGCGTCACAGCCGCGCCGCGCGCGATTCTTTGTCTTGGCGATTCGCATACATTTGGGATTTGGTTAAAGAACGCGGAAACGTATCCGGCGCAGCTCGAACAATTGTTAAATCAGGGGGAAACTACAAAAACGTGGGCGGTGGTGAATCGCGGCGTTCCCGGAATGGCGTCGGGCGATGTGCTTGCGCGGCTGGAAGAGAGCATTTCGGAGCGGAAGTGGGATGCAGTTGTAGTAACCGTTGGCGTGAACGATCGTTTAAAAGGCGCGGAGCGTAAGGAAAACCGCGCGTGGTACGATTCGATACAAATCGTAAAGCTAACAAAAATTATTATTGAACATTCAACGCACAAAACGCCGGCGCCGCGGAAGCTCGATCCGAACGCGCCCGTTCATCCCGACGAAATCGCGGGCACCGCAAACAAAGATAAAAATACAGCGACGATTTCGATTGTCGATCGCTCGGGCAACGCGGTCGCGTTTGATCAATTGACAACGAACGAAGAGTTAAATGATCTGGAATTAAAAACGCAGGTTGCGCGGCGTCTCGGTGAAATGGTGGATATTGCTGCGAAGGCGGGAACGAAACTCATTTTTGTTAGCTATCTAAAAAATGCGTCGACGCTCGGCCTCGCGAATTCCGTGATGAAACAGGTTGCTACAGATCGGAAGCAGACGTTTGTGGATACGACTGAAAACTTTGCCGCCGCCGAAAAGGAGTATCGATTCGAAGATTTGTATTTTCCGGATCTTCATCCCACATCCGGCGGATGCGTCGTGATTTCACGGACGGTCTTCAACGCGCTCGCGGACGAAAAATTGGTTACGAAACCCAAAATAACAAATATCACCGCGGCGCTCCCGAAATTCGCGGGCGAAGAGGCGCCGTTTGAAATTCATGGATCGTTAACATCGGGAGATTTATCTATTCGCGCGAAGACAGATCCGGGAAGACTGGTTCACCTTTTTATATCCAATACAGAAGGCCCGCCGGCGGAATTGTTAGGACACCGCATTCCGATCGGAAAAGACGCGTTATTTGATAAAACCGTGGATGTAAATAATCCGAAGGCGACGCAAGCCGTCGCGGGCGTTGACGGGATCGCTACAATACCGATCGCAGCGCTTGTCGGGAAAGATACAAAAACACCAATGCAACTATTCGTCGCCGCCGCGATCATGGGAAAAAACGGCGATCCCGGACTTCATAAGATTACGGGCGCGAAGAAATTCACCCTTCAGTGAACCATCGGCGGAGTCGCGTCCTGCCGCACGACGACCGCGGTTCCGTAGGCTAACACTTCCGTAATCCCGCCGGAGATTTCATTAGCATCGTATCGCATGCCAATAATCGCGTTCGCGCCCATTTCGTCGGCATGGCGAACCATCAATTCAAACGCCTCGCGGCGCGCCTGTTCGCAGAGCTCGGTATAAATTGTTATATTGCCGCCGAACAATGCTTGGAATCCGGCGCCTAAATTACCAATCGCGCTGCGCGAACGAACCGTGATTCCGCGCACGACGCCGAGCGTTCGCAGCGTCGTACAGTTAGGGAGTTCGAAAGCAGTTGTGATGAGTCGTGTATCCATAGGCGTATGATCATAAGCAATAAAACAAATGCCGATTGTAAACGATACCTCGCCGCCCTCCGCGGCCGACGCGCGATCGCGGCTCGCTCGCAACAGTTTTTTAGTGGGCGCGTGCACGGGATTATCAAGAATCCTCGGGTTCGCGCGCGACACGGCGCTCGGCGCGCTGCTCGGTTCGACGCCGACGCACGAAGCGTTAAAATTAGCATTCTCAATTCCTAACTTTCTTCGGCGGCTCTTCGGCGAAGGCGCGCTCACGGCCGTTTTCTTACCGATCTTTCAACGCGAACAAACGCGGGCGGGCGGCGCGGGCGCGCGCGAAACGGTATCTGTAGTGGGCGGCGCTCAGGTGTTTTTGTTAGTGTTTCTCGCTCTGGCGGGAAGCGGTTTTTGTTATTTTCTGCCGCCGTCGGTCTTGGCGCAGTTTTTAGATAAAAACCCCGAGCGCGCGCCGCTGCTATTGCAATATTTAACGATCCTGGTGCCGTACCTCGTGCCGGTTTGTTTATATGCATTCGCGATGGCGATTCTGAACGCGCGCGGAAAATTCTTTATTCCGGCGATCGCGCCGTTTTTTCAAAACGTGGTCGCGCTCGCTGCGTTTTTTGTAGCATGGGGCGTCGCTGGAGACTTTAAGAATCCGACACTCCTCACGACCGAAGAACTCGACACGGCCGCGCGAATTGTAGCGATCGGATTCTTAACAGGCGGCGTGACGATGTTTCTTATGCAGATTCCGTCGCTGCGCGCCGAGGGAATGTGGGTTCGGCCAAAATTAAAATTAACCCATCCGGCCTTTCTCGAATTTGCTAAGAATCTGCTGCCGATGGCGCTCTCGCTCGGCGCGGTGCAGCTCACGGTATTGTTATCATCGATGGTCGCGTTTTCCGTCGTCGCCGGCGGCGCGAACGTTCATCTCGACTATGCCGCGCGGATTTTTCAACTGCCGCAGGGAATTGTAGGATCCGCCGTCGCGACGGCCGCGTTTCCGAATCTATCAAAATTCTGGCAGGAGAAACGGTTTCATGACGTTCGAACCGAACTCGATCGCGGACTCGGCCTCGCGATTTTCCTCGGCGCGGCCGCGGCGGCGGGCTTGCTCGCGCTCGCGGCGCCAATTGTAACAGTTCTTTTTGGTTATGGTAAATTTGATGATGTCGCGTGCGCGGAGACTTCCAAAGCATTAGTAGCATTCTCGTTTTCGATTCCATTCTTAACAGCCGTTCCGCTTCTCGCGCGCATTTTCTATGCGGCCGGCAACACGCGGACGCCCAGCTACGTGGCCGCAAGTTTAGTCATCGTCGACGTCGGCGGCGCGTTATTGTTAGCAAGGCCGTACGGCGTCGCCGGGATTGCGGGTGCCGCGACCGCGACGTCGATTTTGAATTGTATGGTTCTCGCGTACTTGCTGAAGGGATTCCCGCTTCCAGCGTCGCCCGCGTTATTTGGACATATCTTAAAAATTGTAGCATGCGCCGCCGCGTGTGGAATTGCAGCTTTCGCAACGCGGTTTCTATTTGATAACTACATTTTCGCGCAGCCGTCGCGCCTTTTATTGGCAATCGAGGTGGCCGCCTCGATTGCCGCGGGAGCCGCCGCGCTCTTTGGCACCGCTGCGGCGCTCCAACTTCCGGAGGTTCAAGATCTTGGCGCCGCGATTCGGCGGCGCCGCGCGCGGCATTAACAATCGCGGTTCTCTCGGAAAAAAAAATTCTTTAAATGCCTTTTGGGGGCACTATCTAAAGTGTTCGTCCCTGGCTGAAAGCCCCACAAGATGTGGTTCTATGTTAAGTAAGCCCGGGAGGACGTGATGGAGCCCAAGACGGAAACCACCCGAACACCGCGAATGAACCCCCGCAATACTACAGTTGATAACGTTAGTGTCGCTTCGACGCTGCGTGAAACTGGATCTAACGATTGGCAGCGCCGCGCTTTCGACGAGCTCCCAGAGCCCGCGATTCGGCAGAATACATTAAAAGTGTTACAAGCTCGTTATCTAATAAAAGATGAAAAGAGCAGAGTTATAGAAACCCCAAAACAACTTTATTGGCGAGTTGCTATAACAATTGCGAGCGCCGAGCGAAGCTATCCGGGATGCACGGAAGAGCGCGTCGAGTTTTGGGCGCGGCGTTTCTATCAATTAATGGCGGAAGGCACATATATGCCAAATTCGCCGACGCTCATGAACGCGGGGCGCGAAATGGGAATGCTGAGCGCTTGTTTTGTATTACCCGTCGAAGACTCCATCGAAGGAATCTTTTCATCCATAAAAGCGACGGCATTAATACAAAAGGCCGGCGGCGGCACGGGTTTCGACTTTTCAAGATTGCGCCCGCGCGGCGACGTCGTCCGCACGTCGGGCGGTACTACAGAAGGGCCGCTATCGTTTATACAAGTATTCTCGGCTGCTACAAATGCGATCCAGCAGGGCGCGTTCCGCCGCGGCGCAAATATGGGAATGCTGCGCGTCGACCATCCGGACGTCCTCGGATTTATTACTATAAAAGACGATCTAACAAAACTGACGAATTATAATATTTCGATCAGCGTCACCGACGATTTTATACAACAATTACGCGCGGACCGAAACGCGCCGCACAAGACGATCAGCCCGCGCACCGGCGAATGGAAGCCGCTCACGCGGCCCGACGGATCCGTCGTTTCCGTCGGCGAATTGTGGGATTTGATTATTGAACACGCGTGGCGGACAGGCGAACCAGGCGTCATTTTTATTGATCGAATCAATGCTACCAATCCGACTTTACACATCGGACGCATGGAAGCTACAAATCCGTGCGGCGAGCAACCCTTGCTTCCTTTTGAGGCCTGCAATCTGGGTTCGATTAACGTTGCAAAATTTGTAAAGAGAGAAAGCGGCGGGCAGCCCACATTTGATGAAACGGGTTTCCGTGCGTGTGTGCGCGAGAGCGTTCGCTTCCTCGACAACGTCGTCGAAGTTAACAATTATCCGCTCGCCGAAATCCGCGAAATGTGCCTTGGGAATCGTAAGATTGGCCTCGGCGTGATGGGTTTCGCCGACGCATTATATGAAATGAATCTTTCTTACTGTTCCGACGAAGGCGTGAAATTCGGCGAGGACGTGATGAAGATTCTTAATGATGAATCTCACGATTCTTCCGAATTGTTAGCAGAGGAGCGAGGCTGCTTCCCGTTCTGGCCCGGAAGCTCATGGCAACAAAACGGCCGCAAGATGCGCAACGCGTGTTCGACTACAGTTGCGCCGACGGGCACGATCTCCATTATCGCGGGCTGCTCCGGCGGAATCGAACCGCTCTTTTCATTAGCATTCTTCCGGCAGGTTCTCGACGGACAGCGCCTTCCCGAAGTTCACGACGCGTTCATGCGCGTTGCTAACGAACGCGGTTTTTACAGTTCCGAATTAGTAGAAAAGATCGCGCGCGAAGGCTCGATACAACATTTCGATGAAATTCCGGAAGACGCCCGCAAAGTTTATGTTTGTGCGCACGACGTGACGCCCGAATGGCACATGCGGATGCAGGCGGCGTTCCAGAAACATTGTGATGCTAGCATTTCGAAAACGATTAACTTCGCGCACGAAGCTACAGTTGACGAAGTTGCTAAGATTTACGAAATGGCGATCGACCTGAATGTTAAAGGTGTGACCGTCTATCGCGACGGCTGCCGCGATCATCAACCGATGGCGCTCACGAGCACGAAGAAACCCGGATCGAACGAGTCGCAACTCGGCGGAGCAATTGTTACAGAAACGGCTGACCCCACAACTGTAGCAAGTTCAACGGTAGCGAGCATGCCTGCCGAATTGAAGCCGATTCGCCTTCCGGAAATCATGCCGAGCCTGCGCGTGCGCCAGATGACGCCGTTCGGGAATATGCATGTTAAGATTTCCGTCGAAGCTAAGAATGATCGTGAACGTGAAGTCTTTGCCCAGCTCGGCAAAGGCGGCGACATTGCTAATTCTGACCTCGAAGCGATTTGTAGAATGATTTCATTATTCTTACGTTGCAACGGATCGTTAGAAATGGTCGTGAACCAGCTCGAAGGCATCGGATCGAGTTTATCGATTCCGAGCCGCGACGGGCGTATTCTTAGTCTTGCCGACGGCGTCGCGAAAGCATTAACACGATATTTGAATGCTAAGAAACGCTTCGGTCTCAAAGCGCTGCTTCTCGGCGAAGTGAGCCCCGATGAATTTGTGAGTTCGCCGGTCGACGCACCGGTGAAATCGGCCGAGGGCCGAGGCACAAATGCATTTAAAGTAAAGTGTCCGACGTGCAGTTTTGGACTTTCCTTCGAGGAAGGATGTGTAAAGTGTCACTCGTGCGGCTTCAGCCAGTGTTAATATAAACAAAGGCTAACGATGACACGTCGAAGACTTCGCAGAATTGTCCGGCGCCGCATCCAACGCCAGCGGCGAACGGCTCGAGTTCAAAAAGCAAACTAACAAAAATCAAAGACGCGGAACGATGAGTTCCGCGTCTTTTTTGTATCAAGCACCGGAAGCCGATGAGTTCGCTTCTAACAAAAAAACCGCGCGGCGAATTCGACCGCCTGCGCGCATTATTAGAAGCATTCCTGCGCGCCGACTTTTTTACAGTTAACGCGAGCGGCCAGGCGGGTTCGAGCCTCGCGGCGAGCGCGCTGTTTCAAGCGGGTTTTTGTACAATCGGCGGCGCATTATTATATTTAGGATTACCGCTCTTTCATTTTACAGTTGCGGGGCTCACGCTCACGGCGGTGATGACGGCGCTCGTGCTCGGGCCGGAGGCGGGGCTCGTGCTCCGAAGCAACGACGACAAACTCGCCGGTCTGCCCGCGTCGAAAACTACAATTCGAACGGCGCGGTTGCTTCACGCAATTTTATATTTAATTTTAGGAACGGCAGCCGCGGCGATTCCGATTGCTACTTTTGCGGCGTTCGCGGCTAACAATATATTAGTAGGCTTCGCAACGTTCGCGGCCGCGATTCATCAGACGTTCTTCTTCGCCGCCGCTACGGGCGGCGCCGATGCCATAATGTCTCGCGTGCCGGCGCTCGGCCGGCTGCGTCCAATTGTATCTTTTGCAGCAGGCGGCATCATGGTGGGCGCGCTGATCTTTGGCATTCGGCCGCTGCCCGAAATTGTTAAATTTATCGATAGCGCCGGAGATGCGATCGTCTGGTTTCCGCCCGCTTGGTTTGCCGCCGAAGCCTTATTACCCGCCGCGATGCCGCCAGGAGGAGGCGGAGCGTCAAATTCACTCATCTTCGCGGCCGCTGTGTCAACGTTAGCGATGTTCATTCTTGCGGCCGTTGCTTTCTGCTTGCGCGCTCCGGAACAAACGGACAAAGGAAAAGTAACATTAACAAAATTGGCGGCGTGGTTTTCGAAAACGTTCGTGAAGCGCGATGAAAAAGTAACATTCGAGTTTGCGTTAAGCATCATTCCGCGCGACCGCGATCGAGCCCTCAAAGCCGGGCCAATCTTTGCATTTCCCGCGGGACTGCTGTTCGCCGCGGCGGCGATCGGCGACGGCGAAGAACGCCGGCTTTTCGTTCACGTTCTTTTATTTGTAGTTAATGCGTACTTGCCCGCCGCCGTTTTGTTATTAACAAAATCCCGCGACGCCCGCGCCCGTTGGATTTTTGATACATCTCCGATTCAAGATCCCGCAGCGCTGCGCGACGGTTTCTGGAAAGCTACCATTCTCACCGTCGGCATGCCGTTATTTGTTGTCATGCAGGCCGCGAACGCCGCGGCATCGGGCATTGAAAGCGCGGCGCTTCACATTCTCCCGGCATTTATTGTTATGATCGCGGTGCTCGACCACACCATACAAAAACTGCCCGACCCGTTTCCGTTCGGCGACGACGACGAACGCTTTTCGGGAGGCGCCGGCGAAGGGGTGTTAGCGTTAGCATTCTTTCTAACAATCCTCGGATTCGCGGAGGCGTGGTTCGTGCGCGATATTTTAGCATCCGCTGCGGCCACGATCGTTCTCGCCGCGTACTTTTTGATGAGCCGGCGCGCCCGGCGCGGAGCCTCCGTTGCCGCCACTCGCTAATTCTAAACCCAACGATTCCAAACCGTCTCGATCGCTCGGCCGCGAAATGCTTGCGCTCGTATTTGTGTACGCGCTGGTTTTTGTAGTTTCGCTTTCGCTAGCGAACGGTTGTTCGGCCGAACGAGCGAACGCGATTGCTAAGATCGAGGAATCTCGCAAATAACTTCTTGCTGAAATTGGCGCGACAAGCGTAGCCTTTAGAGTCCTCCCTCGGTTCGCGATTCCACGCGGATCGCGCACGTCCCAATCGAGCTCGAGGAGGTGTGATATGAATGCGCAAATGGACTCAAGCACAGCAATAAAAACGTTCAAACCCGCGACGGCAAAAGAACAGCACAATTCCGCGCGCGCCGGCAATGTAACAAAACGCGTCAGCCTCGATCCTCTCGCGAAAACGGATCATTACAAACTCGTGATTCCGTTTTCACACGACGCCTCCCGCCTCGCCAAGGAAAATCTTTCGCGTTCGACATCGCAGTAGTTTCGAAATTGTGAGATCTGTTAGATGTTGATTTAGCGGGCGTTCGCCGCGATCCGATATTGCGGGGGTGTATCGGAATTGGAAATATTAACATTTCGTTGGGAGGCGAACTGAAGCGTGGGCGAACTGGAAGATCTCATTGTTAAGACTGTTGCGATTCCTAGTGTTCCGCAAGTATTAACTCGTTTGCAACAGGTAATCGGCGACCCGAGTTCGTCGATGATTGATGCCGTTCGCGTATTGGAAGAAGACCCGGGCCTCGCGACGCGTTGTTTACGAATAGCGAATTCCGTCGTCTACGGGCTGCGCGTTCCATGTTCAACATTGCGGCACGCCTCGAGCGTTCTCGGAATGGCAAAATTGCGAGACTTAGCATTGCAAACGTGCCTCGTCGCTCAATTCGCACATTTAAAGAAAACGCGCGGATTTAATATAGATTCTTTTTGGCAGCACGGTGCCTTGACGGCGATCTGCGCGCGGCAAATTGCTAAAAATACAAGACGCTTTCGCGGGCCGGTTGCCGAGACCGCGGCGTCTTGCGGATTACTACATAACATCGGAAGATTAGCAATGCTCGACGCGTTTCGAGCGAGTTACTTGGATGTTATCGTTCCGACCGGCGGCTACGGAGCGGATGCCATCCAGGCTGAAATAGAAGCATTTGGATTTGATCATGCAAAAGTCGGCGGAATGCTGGCGGAAAAGTGGCATCTCGCGGATGAAACGATAGAAGCCGCGCGCGACCACCACCAGCCGATCGCGGCGGAGCCGAAGCTCGCGCATTTGATAGGTTTCGCGAATGTTATAGCTCACGCTTACCTCGAATCCGGCGATCACGCGATTTCTGAAATATTACAAAGCGAGACGGCACAAAAGTTAGGTCTCAAATCCGAGGACACCGCCGACGTCGCGCGCGAAATCTCTAATTTAGCCGCCGGCGCCGTCATGCTCTCCGCGTGACAAAGAATATATCTAATATTCAATATAAATAATTCAATGGCAAAGTCACCGGAGGCAGAACAATTCGCGCGCATCGACGACTTGGCGCTTCGTGGAAATTTTGAAGGGCTTGGTGAAATCTTAGCTAAAGATCCGCTGAACGCCGTCCGCCGCCGCGCGATGGAAGCGCTTTTTCGTATCAAACCTCCCGAAGCGCTCGACGTTCTCGCAGATGTAGCATCGGGGCCCGAGATGGGCCTTAACGAAGAAATATTAACTTTGTTGCGCGACCGGCCCGGCGACAAAAGTTTGAATGCGCTCGCGCGCGTTCTTTCGAGTGAAAATTCACTGCGGCGCGCGTTTACAGTTTCAATATTAGCATCGCGCAAAGAACCGTCAGCATTAGTTATGTTATTGCGCGGCGCGCGCGATCCGATGCCGGCCGTCCGCCGCATCGCGGAGAGCGCGCTCATTCAGCGTGTTACAAAAGACCCGCAACAATTATCAAAACTACCGCGCGAGTCGATCGCGGGAATTGTATCTTTCGTTCCGTGTGAATTAGCGCAGGAACTCATCGCGCCCCAGTATCCGCCGCCCGTGCGGGCGGAAGCACTAAAACGGCTCGCCGCGACGGCCGGTGCCGAAGCGGTTACTACATTAATGGCGCTGTCGGCCGACGAAGATCCGATATTAACAAAAGCCGCGTGGGACGGCCTGCGTTCGATTAAGGATCTTCCCGCGACGTACTTATTACCATTCCTTGCGGATAGTAAAGAAGACATCCGGCGGCAGGGCGTCGAATTATTTGCAAGAACGTGCGGAGGGCAGGGCGGCGGCATTCTCTCCGGATTATTAAGAGACCGCTCGGCCGTGGTTCGCGAAGCAACCATTCGCGCGTTATATCAAATCGAAGGCGAAGCGGCGATTCCATCGATTCGCAAATTATTAAAAGACCCGGTACTGTGCGTTCGCAGAGTCGCACTTCAAATGCTGGCGCGATCGGCAAAATCGACCGGTGATTTGATAGATACCGTTCTGACGGAATGCGAAGAATTACAAAAGATCGCGTTGATGGCGCTCGCCGACCACGGCGTTTTTGATAGTAAAATTTCCGATTCCTATTTGAAGTTTCTGAACGCGCATTCGAGCGAAACGAGCGCGTCGCAGATCGTGATTGATGCCATGGCAAGCATCGCTAAGATTCTCGGAGATGCTAATGAACCGCGCGCGCTCGACGGATTTGCAGCCTTGTGCCGCTCGTCGAGCCGCCGACTGCGCCGCACCGGAATCGAAGCTATATTAGCTTTCCCGCCCGACGCGCGTTCCGACGTGCTCGATTCGCTCGCGGATACTCACGATCGGAGCATGCTATCGGTTATATCCATTTCACTCGCGGAAGCTAAAGATCCGCGCGCATCGATTCCGCTCGTTCGCACGTACGTGGAATGCGGCGGACGCCCCGCGCGCCGAGCGTTTGAGTTATTACAATTTGATGACAACGTTAAGAACGTCGATTTCTTAATACAATTGCTCGGCAACAAATGGGCAAGCGTTCGCCGCTACGGCGCGAGCCAGCTCAAGGATTGTAAAGAAACGCGCGTCATCGAACCGCTGCTGAATGCTACAACCGACGACGATCCCGAAGTGCAGCTCGTCGCAATTGAAGCTTTGGGGCCTTTCGCGCGAGAGCACGAAAAGGTAGCGAATCGATTGATAGAATCGTGCAGCCAGGGAGATGTAACAGTTCGCCAGGCCGGCGTTGAAGCGCTCGGAGAAGCGCAGGTGGTCTCGGCGGTTCCAGTATTAATAAAAGCGCTTCAAAACGTTTTCCTGCGCCCGCGCGCCGAGGAAGCACTCAAAAAAGTGGGCGGCCGGCAGGGTTATCTCGCGATGAAACGCATCAAACGCCGCGAACAACTCTTTGGCAACAAAAATAAGAAACGTAAAGAAAAGAAACGAATGCCCGTTTGATAAAATAATTTATAAATATATCACTTCATAAACAACAATAACCATAACTAAACACCGTGGAAAAGATAGGTCGAATCTTAGTCACTGAAGGTTTGCTAACCGAAGAGCAATTGTCCCAGGCGCTCTCAGAGCAAAAACAAACGAATGATCTCGTTGGGTCCATCGCCGTTAAGAAAGGCTGGCTTACGGAATCACAACTCGTGGACGCGCTTTCGCGTCAGTTTAATTTACCAATCGCGCAGCTCGACGGCGTGGAGCCCGATGCGGCGTTGCTACAATTAGTTCCCGCAGGTGCGGCACGGCGGGGGCGCATGGTGCCGCTTCGCAAGAATGGAAATTCGTTAGAAATGGCGACGGCGAACCCCGAAGATCCGCGTGCGTCCGACCGGATTGCTACACAAACAGGACTACAAATCCAGCTCAGCATCGCGGGGCCGGAAGCGATCGAGCGCGCGATTACTAAATTTTACGGAACGAGCGAAGCGCCGCCCGCCGCGGGAACTGTTAAGAAGCCGGCGCCCGGAGCGGCAACTAACAATAAACCTAGCGCGCCCGACAAGCCGTTCACGGTCGATCAGAAGCAAGTCGGCGAAAGTTTAACTCGCGCCATTCAGGAAGCCGGCGGCGAAGTTAAAGAAGAGAAACCGGAAGATAAAGATATTCCAAGACTAGAAATCGCGCCGCTCGATCCGCCGGTCGTTCGATTAGTAAACGGAATGTTATTAGAAGCGATCGGAATGCGCGCGAGCGATATTCATATTGAACCGCTCGAAGAAGAAGTGCGCGTTCGTTATCGTATCGACGGCGCCATGATTGAGACGCGGCGCATTCCGAACTCCGTGCGCGCCGCGTTCACGAGCCGTATTAAAATTATGTGTTCGATGAATATTGCAGAAAAGCGCGTTCCTCAGGACGGCGCAATTAAAGTAGCATTAAATGATAAAGAACAAATCGACTTCCGCGTGAACACGCTTCCTAGTATTTATGGCGAGAAAATTGTTATGCGTATTCTCGGCCGCGGACAATTAAAGAATTCGGTCGACCAGCTCGGCCTCCACGCGCGCGCGCTGGAATTAGTAACCGAAGCGATCGCGAATCCTTTTGGTATGATTCTCGTGACCGGCCCGACGGGTTCCGGCAAGACGACGACGCTTTATACTATTCTTCAGCAGCTCAACGAGCCGGATGTTAACATTTTAACGGCGGAGGATCCTGTCGAATACCGATTGAACGGAATCACGCAAGTTAACATTAAGCCTTCTGTAAATTTTACATTTGACGTCGCGCTGCGCTCGTTCCTGCGCCAAGACCCGGACATGATCCTCGTCGGTGAAATGCGCGACTTCGAAACCGCGGCGATTGCGGTCAAAGCCGCGCTCACCGGCCACTTGGTATTATCAACATTGCACACGAATGATACAGCTTCGACCGTCGTCCGATTAGTTGACATGGGCATCGAGCCGTATCTTGTCGCGACGGCCGTTAAATTAGTTATTGCGCAACGTCTCGTTCGCAAGATCTGCGAGAAGTGTAAAGAAGAAATATCAGTAAACGAAGCCGAGAAAACCGACGCGGATCGCGCAACGTTAGCAGCCGTCGAAAAGATGTTTCGCGGGAAGGGCTGCGACGCATGTAACAATTCCGGCTATCGCGGACGCCAGCCAATATTTGAAGTCATGAGCGTCAAGAGCCGCGACATGCGCCGAGCGATTACAGAAGGCGGAACCGAAGTGCAAGTGCAACAAATCGCGCGGCGCGAAGGAACTCGTACATTGGCCGACGAAGCCATTGAATTAGTAAACAACGGCACGACGTCGCTCGAAGAGGCGCTAAAACATATTATGGTTGATTAGCATCCGTATTATTGTTGTTATTAATATTATTTTGCTGCATCGCGGCTTTTCTAGCCTTCCGGCGCACCTGCTGGAAAGCAAACCACGCGATGACACAGAAAAGCCCGGCGAGCGCGATCCACACGGCTTCGGCTTGAAATTTATTAACAATCGGTTCGAACCGGCGGCCGAGATAGAAAGCTAAGATTCCCCACGGAAGAACATAGATTACAGATCCGAAGATCAGCAACGGATAACTTCGCTTGCGGCTCATTCCGAATCCGCCGCAAAGTAATGGTAATATAATTCCGGCGCCCGCGACGTAGCGGCCGAAGATCAGCGACGCCGACGGAAATTTTCTTAGTATCGCGCGCGCCGTCGCCTGGAGCGGGCGCAGCGGTTTCAAAAGCCGTCTGCTAAAACTAGCCTGCGTGCCGCCGCGCCGCCCTAATTCATACAAAAAAAGATCGCCCGAAATCATTCCTAACGTTCCGAGAAGAATTGTTAGCGTTTGGTTTCCGTTTACAATTCCGACTGCGACGCACACCGATCCTAAAATAATCGGGAGTCCGCTGCGGTCGAACGTCGCTACAACAAATGCCGCGAGCGGACCCAGCGTTCTTACGAGTTCCTCGGCGTTTGGCAGCATTATTAACAATAAAATTTGTAAAGTTCAGTTTGAAAATTACGGAGTCCACGGCGTGGTCCGCCGCGGCTCATCGGGCGCATTCCAGACAAGGGTATTTAGCCGGCCGTCGCGCGCGCGAGCGAGGAAATCTTGCATATCATGGGCAAGCGGCGCCGAAAGGGTAATATCTTTTTGATGTATAGGGTGTGTAAATGTAATTGTAAACGCGTGCAGCGCCTGCCGTCCGAGGATCAGTCTTTTCTTAGCATCCTCCGAAAGCCCGCCGCTAATATAATCTAAAAAGAATTGTTCTGATGGCCCATATAACTTATCGCCGGCGATGGGATGCCCGATCGCGGATAAGTGAACTCGAATTTGATGCTGCCGGCCCGTGAGCGGTTTGCACAATACTAACGTATAACCCGGAACGCGCTCCACCACTTTAAATCGCGTGAGCGCATGCTGGCCGCCCGATTTAACAGTTGCCATTTTGAGACGAATTGTTGAATTCGCGTCCGCATCCATGGGCATATCCACAGTGACTTCGTCGTCCTCCATTTCGCCTTCGACGATCGCCAAATATTCTTTATGAACTTCGCGGTCTTCAAACTGGCGTCCTAACAAATGACGCACGTCGTCGCTCTTCGAACACACGATGGCGCCCGACGTCTCGCGATCTAAACGATGGCACAAATGCGGAATAATATCTTTTTCGGGATCCGCGTTTTTGTAGCGAGTGGAAAGTATTGAAATCACCGTTCCATACAAATATCTGCCCGCCGGGTGCGACGCCATGAACGGCGGTTTGTTAACGGCGACGATCCACTCGTCTTCATAAATAATGTCAACGTTTTCTTCGAGCTCTTTCAGATTCGAGGGCGGGGGAATGCGCGGCACGGGCGTTTCAACAATAATTTTCGCACCGACGCGCAATTTTAACGAAGGCTTGTCAGCGGGTTCCTCGACTCCCGGCGCTTCCGGCCAAACTACAAATACGTGCCCGTCCGATAACAATTTTTGAATTCCCGTCCGCGACCGCCATGACAATTTTGTAACTAAAAACTGGTCGAGCCGCCGGCCCGCGTCCGGCGAAAAGGCTACAAAAAAAATTCGCTCGGAGCCGTTCGAAAGCCAGGGATTCGGCGGAAGTGGCACGTTGGATAGTTAATAATTCAAATAAACAAATACCAGAAATGCAAACGGCCCGGCATTCGCCAGGCCGCTTCGAAACATCCTACTAACCGTCGTAGTTTATTAAGAAAAAAAGAGGGCTTATTCGCCCTTCGCGCGGCGTGCACGATACCGCTGGGCTTTTTGTATCGTTCGCAGGCGCTCGCGGTTTTCGCGGCGGCGTTTCTCGGTGGGCTTTTCGTAATACGCAGCTTTCTTCGCTAATCGGAAGACTCCAGCATAATTGCATTGCCGCTTGAATCGGCGAAGCGCCGAATCGAGCGATTCACTCGGACGAACCATTACTTTAATGGACACAAAAAGCTCCTTGGTTGTGGAGTCAGGTTTGTTAAGAAAAGATGTTAGATAACAGAGCGCGGGCGGTACGGGGCCGCTCCGGTAAAAATGGGCCGCGAGAATAAATGACACCGCCGCCAAACGCGAGACCCCACAATTACGAAATGCCACAAATCCCGAATACCGCGAGCGAGTCCGAGACGGGCAGAGGCCCCGTTTCGCTCGAAGGTGTTCTCGATCGCGTTCTTTATCAAAACGAAGAACGCGGCTACGCGGTCGTCGAGGTTTCGACCCGCGATGCGACAAAAGTGGCCGTCAAAGGCAACCTCCTCGGCGCGCGAATCGGTGAACAACTAAGAATCCACGGCGAGTGGGAAACGCATCCCCGGTTCGGCCGCCAGGTTCGCGCCAAAGCTGTGGAGGTGATTCCGCCGTCCTCCGCCGACGGAGTGCGCGCGTATCTCGGCTCAGGATTAGTAAAAGGCATCGGGCCCGCGCTCGCCGCGAGAATTGTAGCATCACTCGGTGCCAACGCTCTTGATATTATTGAAAAAGATGCGCGCAAGCTCGGCACCGTTCCGGGAATTGGTAAAAAGAAAGCATTAGCAATCTCCGCAGCAATTGTAGCACAACGCGGGCTTCGTGAATTTGTAGCATTCCTCACGGTGCATGGCGTGAGCGCGCGCGCCGCGCAGCGAATTTGGAATCACTACGGATCGGATTCATTAAGATTCGTGCGCGAGAATCCGTATCGTTTGGCCGACGAAGTCTGGGGCTTCGGTTTTCGCAAGGCCGACGAGATCGCCGGAAAGTTAGGATTGCCGCCGACCTCGATCGAACGCGCGCGCGCGGGCGTTATCTTTACATTAACGGAAGCGTCCGGCGCGGGGCACACGTGCGTGCCCGCCGAAGAATTGTTAGTTCGCGCTGAACAATTGTTACAAGCGGCCGACGCGCCCGTTCGCGACGCTCTTGAAAAAGCGGAATTGGATAAAGTCGTCGTTCGCGAGATTTTTAAGGATCCGTCGGTCGTCAATCAAACCGAAGGCGATCATTATATTTATCTTTCCCAATTGTTAGCGGCAGAGCGCGTCGCGGCAAAACAAATTATACGATTAACCTCGGGGCGCATGCCGCCGCCGCTTGCGGATATTAATACCATCGACGCAGCCGCGAAACGGGCGAATCTAGCTTTAGATCCGCGCCAGCGCGAAGCGGTTGCGACGGCGCTCAACGAAAGAATGTTAGTGATCACCGGAGGCCCGGGCGTCGGCAAGACTACGATTACGCGCCTTGTCGTCGACCTCGCGCGTTCGCAGAGGAAAATTGTATTATTAGCATCGCCCACGGGCCGCGCCGCGCGCCGCCTCTCGGAAGCGACGCGGCAGGAAGCGAGTACTCTTCATCGATTGTTAGAATTCAATCCGCACAATGGCCGCTTTGCTAAAAATGAACAAAACCCGCTCGCGGCGCACCTTGTCATTATTGATGAATCGTCGATGATTGATATTTCGCTCGCGGCGCATTTGTTACGTTCGCTCGCGCCGCCGACGCGCGTCGTATTTGTAGGAGATTCGAATCAGTTGCCTTCAGTCGGCCCCGGAAATTTTCTACAAGATATGATTGAAAGCGGGCGCATTCCCGTCGTCCGTTTGAATCGTGTATTTCGCCAGGGCGCGGCATCGGGAATTGTTGAAGGCGCGCATCGTATCTTAAACGGCGAAATCCCCGAATTTACAAATCAACCGACCGGCGCCGGCGGCGATTTCTTTTATATAGAACGCGAAGATCCGTTCGAATCGTTAAAGACGCTGATTCATATCATTACAGAAAGAATTCCGCAGCGTTTTCATTTAAATCCGCGGACCGACGTGCAGGTGATTTCGCCGATGTACCGCGGCGACGTCGGCGTCGACCGGCTGAACAAAGAATTGCGCGAAAAGTTAAATCCAGACGGCGAAGCGATCGGCGCGGGCGACCGAATCTACAGAATCGGCGATCGCGTGATGGTTACAAAAAATGATATTGATCGCGACGTATTCAACGGCGACGTCGGGTTTGTTAAAGAACTCAAACACGCCGAGCGGAGTATTGTTATTGATCTCGGCGGCCGCAACGTTGAATTTACAGAAGCGCAGCTTGGCGACGTCGTGCCCGCGTACGCGATTAGCGTTCACCGCTCGCAGGGAAGCGAATATCCAGCGGTAGTCATTCCGCTTGCAACGCAACATTTCGTGATGCTTCGCCGCCCATTGTTATATACGGCCGTGACGCGCGCGAAAAAGTTATGTTGTATTGTCGGCTCGCGCCGCGCGCTCGAAATTGCGATTCGCGACGCGCGCACGGAAGAGCGGTTTTCAATGTTAAAGAAACGTTTGCAACAATTGCCGTAGATTGCCGTAGATAAAGATTAGCGTGCCGCGAGGCAGCGGTTCATAACTGCCTTCACTTCATCACAAAACCATTGATACTCTTCCGGCAGCGACGCGCAGATCGCATCGATATGCGGCTTTTTTTGTAATGCGGAACGAACCATTTCTTTAGCATCGTTTTCGCGCACGCGGTCGGACAGGTTATCATAATTATCCGCTAATTTTATAATTCTCGCCTTGAGCGGCGCCTCTAGCACTTGTTTTAAAAAAGCAGTTTCGCGTTCCTCCTCGGGCATGCGCGTATCTTTAGTCATGGCGCGAACAAGATCGGCGACCTCGCGGCCGAATTGATGTAACAATTCGTCGTAGTCGGTCCGCGTGTCTTCGATCGTGTCGTGAAGTATCGCGGCGGCGAGCGCGGCTTCGTCCTTGATGCCGACGCGCAATGTTAGCGTCGCGAAAATTCGAAGCGGATGCACGATGTAGGGCACGCGCGAGTGCTTCCTGAAATGCCCCTCGTGTCGCAGAAGGGCGAACTCGATAGCGGCGGGAACAAGTTTGAGAGGTTCGGCAGGCATGGATCGATGATGCGGTTTCACGGCGGCGCTTGCGATAGCTCAACTAAACTTCGGTCGCTCGCGACGTCTTGCCGACAAGTGCAATTCCCGAGGTCCCACGTGCTAGCAATTATCCTTTCCTTTGCTGCTTCATTATTACAAAACGCCGAGCCGTCGCCGCGCGCGCCGCTCGCGCTCGGCCCCGCGCCGAATTTTACATTACCATCGCTGCGCGAGTTAAAGCTCGTTACAAAAAACGACTTCGCCGGAAAAGTAGTCTTTCTGGACATCTGGCGCACCGACTGCCAGCAGTGCCAGCGCGAATCCGAATATATTGTTAGTTTAAGAAAAAAGTTCGTCGACCGGGGGTTTGAGATCCTTTGCGTCGCCGACGAAAATTTCGACGCGCGAAGCGAGCCCGCGGCGCGAGTATTACAATACGCAAAGGAACATCATTTTGAATTTCCAATTGTATTAAACGACGGCGGCGAATTCCACGCGGCGTATTATCAACGAATCCGCGGAACGCCGTGCGCGTATTTAATAAAAAGAGATGGAACGTTAGAATTCCTCGGGCAGGACCCGGCGCGCCCCGAATACCGCGAAGACCTCGAAAAAAGAATTGATAATTACCTGAACGAACCCGTTCCGCCGCCGGTCGACCGGAAAGTGGAAGTGCGCGCGCTGCCCGATTTCACATTATTATCTATCAAAGGGGGATCGCTCAAATCGAGCGATCTGCGCGGATCACCGGCGGTGATTGCATTATTATCAACTCGCATGACCGCGCGTTACGGGCCGACGCTCTCGACGCTCGCTACAAAATACAATTCTTTCGGGCTTCGCGTTCTCGGCGTCACGTTCGGCACGAATCGCGAAATTATGAGTGATTATGAAAAACAGCGCCCGAGTTATGAAGTCATGATTCCGGACGTCGAGGCGCAGGAAGCGCTGCTCGGCGCGGATTCGTATCTTCCGAAATTCCTATTTGTTACACCAGAAGGAAAGATACTAAAATCAATTACTACAGTTTACGGCCCGCAGGCCGGCATCGAATCGGCCGTTTTCGAACGTTATGCTTCACTGATTATTGGTAAAGATGCACAATTGCCCGAATTGGTCGATCCCGCGGGAATGAATATCAACGTTTCGTACCGCCACCCGGAGCTCGGATTCGGATTGAACCCGCCCGCAATGTATAAAATGTCTGATCGCCTCGACGGCGCGAAAGTTCGTTACATGGGGCCGGGCAGCCAGGAATTTAAAGTAGTATTCGAACAACGCTACGGATCCGACGCGAAGAGCGCGGACCGCGTCGCCGAGCTGCTCGGTGAAAACGCGAAGTCGCGGCAGATCGAATCGCGTGCGTGGCAGGAAGTGAATGGATATCCCGCGCTTTTCATGCGCGAGTCGACTGCGTCGCCGGCGGGAATTTACCAATCATTAAGACTACTGATGCCGGTGCCGTCGGGAATATATATAGTAACCGCGTCGGCGCCGAGCGCGGAATTTACAAAAGACTCGGCCGTCATGCAGGCCGCATTGTTATCATTCCATCCGGGGTCGGTAAAAAAGAATTAGCGACCGCTGCGTAGATCGGGTCGCGTTGTTAGAATCACGCGACGTATGCCTCAAGAAATAACTGCGAACACTGCGCCGCCCGCGCACGGCCCGATGGAATTGACTTCCACGGAACGCCGCATCCTCGGCGTCTTAATAGAAAAAGGGATGACGACGCCGGAACAGTATCCATTAACGATGAATGCGCTCGTGAATGGTTGTAATCAAAAAAGCAATCGCGACCCGATTACTAATTATGACGAATTGCAGGTTGACGCATCGCTTCAGTTATTAATAAAAAAAGGATTAGTGATTAACGCGACCGGCTCGTCGGGCCGCGTCGACCGCTTTAGTTCACAGATGGGGAAATTCTTTGAGCTGCGCTCGGTCGAAATCGCCATTATCGGAGAATTGTTACTTCGCGGTCCGCAGACCGAAGGCGAACTGCGAATCCGCGCGAGCCGCATGCGTGAAATTGAAGATTTGCCCGCGCTGCATGAGTTATTAACAAAACTTCAAACCGCGACTCCGCCATTTGTTAAAAGGCTCACGCCCGAAGGCGTGTCGCGCGGCGTTCGTTATACTCATACTTTTTATACCTATAACGAAATGAGGCGCGTGCTTACCGAAGAGGCGAACCGCGCGCCCGCCGAGAGCTACGACGACGGCGGCTCGGCGGCGGAACCCGCGCCCGTTCGCGCGAGCGAAGGCGACGCTCTGCGCGCTCGTATTATTGCACTTGAAGAACGTGTCGCCGCGCTCGAACGCCGCTTGCCCGCGGATATGTAAAATTTTGAGCGAACGAAATGCCCGCGGGGAACACACACCGGATATCACAATAATTCCGTGGGCACCGACGACGCCAATCTCGCTTTATTAGCAAAGGCGGGCGATCGGGCGGCGTTTGCGTTGCTGGTCGATCGTTATCTTCCGCGTGTGCGCGGTTTTTTGTATCGTTTGGCGGGGGCGCGCGGCGGCACCGACGACTTGGCGCAGGAAGTGTTTTTGATAGCAATTCGGTCTCTCTCGAATCTTCGCGAACCGCAATATTTTTCAACGTGGCTGTTTGGAATTGCATTTCGCGTTTATAAATCAAATACGCGCCGCGACGCCGGCATGCGCCGCGAAGATTTCGACGAGCGCGATTTAGTTAGTTATCAATTTTCCGAAAACGCCATTATTACTGAAGAAGAGCACGCGATTGTGGCCGCCGCGATTGCAAGATTGCCCGAGCGGCACCGCGACGCGTTTTTGTTGCGCCACGCCGAGGATCTTTCCACGGGTGAAGTTGCTAAGATTCTCGAAGTGCCCGAGGGAACCGCCCGGCGCTGGGATTTTGAAGCTCGCGAACGCCTGCGCGAATTATTAGCGAACAAATTATCTGTTACGGACACTCACCGGTTGAAACCCCAATGACCTCCGACTTGCTTCATCGCTGGACTTCCTCGTTTCGCGGAACGCCGCCGCCCGCGCCGCGCGCAGACTTGCGAGTTGATATATTACAACTATACGAAGCGGAGTTTATTAAACAGGATATTACAAAAGAAAATACGACAAAACCAGAGTACGCGGCGCCGGTCCGCCGGCGGTCTTCCCTGAAATGGATGATGACGGGCGCGGCGGCGGCGGCGCTCGGGAGTTTTATACTTTTTGCAACACAACAAAAAAATCCCGCGGTGCCGGTTGCCGTAGTGCCGCCCGTTGTTAAGATTGAGAATGCCGCGGCGCCGGACGACATCGCTAGTATAGAAGCGCGCCGCGTGATTCTGATTTCGCGCGCGGAAGCTATCAAAAAGGCGCTCGCGGAATCGAAGGCGCCGCGAGTCGTGGCTCGCGCCGCGCCTAGAGTTATCATTAAAGATACGAAAAGTGTGCGCGATCCAAAGCTACAAGAAATGGAGCGAACGATTCAATCGGTCGCGACACATACGTCGGAGCCCGTCGAACACGTTTACCGGCTTGTGGCAGCGCGGCTCTTCGAAAACGTTGATAAACAATCGGCGATCAAACGTTATCAGGAATTGATACGAGACTATCCCGATGGCGCCGCGTGCGGCGTCGCGAACCAAAGACTTCAAACTCTCCTTCAATAATAGAAAAGATGTATACTAAAATCTTCGCAGCCTCGGCTCTTACAATTGCACTCGGCAGTCTTTCATTATGGTCTCCGAATCGGATATTTGTTGCTGCCCAAGACGGCGGTGATGTTAAGGAAACACCAGAATTTAAGGCATTTGTTACTTTATCATTCGAATCCGCGTACGGCTCGACGAGCGACATTGTTAATGGCGTTCTGAGTAGTTCAACGATCTTAGGGTCGATTCATCCATCACTCACGAGAGATGAAGGCCACGATATATCCAAAGGCGAGGCCGCGTTTCAATTGGAAGCGGTTTCGGAGAATATTGTAGCAATTCGCGTTCGATCTCATGATGCTACATTAACAAAAGAAGCAGTCGATGCGCTTCTTAAACAAATACCCAAATTTGAACCGGGGGATGCGGCCGCCACAAAACTAAGACTCAAGGAAGCCGACGAAATGTTAGCACTCGCGCTAGCCGAAGTTGAAGCTGCCAATGAAGCGCGCACAGCGTTTATACAAAAAAACGGCCCGCTCGATCCGCACGAATCGTATCAACGCACGCAGTTGGAACTCGCCGAGCGCACGAGGGATTTGGAGCAAGCGCGTTTCGAACTTGCTACACAATCGGCTATGCGAGAATTATTCAAGGAATTGTTAGCAAAAGAACCCGCGACGGTTGAAGAGCGGCGCATGATTCCCAATGCTAAGAAAGTGCTGCTCGAACGGCAGCTCGAAGCAATTACAAATATTCCGCTGTCGCCAGTCCTCGAAAAATCGATCGCGGGAGACATCTCTGCATTTCTTCACTCGCAGGAACGCTGGATTGTAGAAATCGAAAAGCAATTAACCGATGCTACATTAGCCGACACGGAAATTATCAGTAAAGTTACAAATCCGCGGCGGTCCGAATTGGAATCACAACTATTTGATACCGACCGCACTCTCGCAGATTTCAAGTCTCGCGAGCAGGCGCTCGCGCCGCGCGTGGAAGCGTTGCGATCCGGCGCGATGCTGGGATGGAAACTCCAATCCGATTGGGAAATGTTAACTTCGAGGCACGATCGCGCGACGAGTAACATTGAAAGTGCGCGTGAGATTCTCCGGGATGCGCGAGAGTCGGCGCGCCAATTCTCGCGGGGGCCGTGGATGAAAGTTCTCTCGGGCCCGACCACGTCGCCGCGATAAGTAAACGTTGAAAATTAGTCTGTTGCCAAAGGATTCGTGATGAGCGGAAATGGGGATTGCGCGTACCGACACGCAACCCCCTTAAATCGAAAACATGAAATACCCCGCACGAATCTTAACATTATTATTCCCAGCATTAATATTTACAAATTCTATTGCCGCGCAGGGCACTGAGCTTGCTTATAAAAAAATAACGCTCGAAAACGGCCTCGACGTCATTGTACACGAAGATCATTCCGATCCCGTCGTTTCCGTTTATGTTAGTTATCATGTAGGAAGCGGCCGCGAGGAGCCGGGCCGGTCGGGGTTCGCGCACCTTTTTGAACATATGTTATTTCAGGGGTCGCAAAACGTCGGCGATGACCAGCACTTTAAATTAATAAGCGAAGCCGGCGGCACTTTGAACGGTACGACGAATCTCGATCGAACGTTATATTTCGAAACGGTTCCCGCGAATCAGCTCGAACTCGCGCTGTGGCTCGAAGCCGACCGCATGGGTTTTGTGCTGCCCGCGGTCACGCTCAAGAAATTAGATAATCAACGCGACGTTGTTAAGAATGAGCGCCGCCAGAATTATGAAAATCGGCCGTACGCGCAGAGCGGCGTCGCGCTGGTTGCCGCGCTGTATCCTCCCGATCATCCTTACAGTTGGGTCACGATCGGTTCGCAGGAAGATTTAACAGCGGCGTCGCTCGATGACGTTCATAACTTTTTCCGCCGGTGGTACGGGCCTAACAATGCAACATTAGCAATCGGCGGCGACGTGAAAGCCGAAGAAGTCTTCGTATTAGTAAAGAAGTATTTTGGCACTATTCCGCGCGGGCCGGAAGTTACAAAACCAACGCCGCGCCCGGCGCCACTCGAACAGACGAAGCGAATTGTAACAGAAGATAAGGTTCAGCTTCCGCAGATAGTCTTAGCATGGCCCGCCGTCGAACAAAGCCACGCGGACGACGCCGCGCTGACATTGTTAGCATCAATTCTCGCGGACGGCAAGACTTCCATTCTTGAAAAATCATTTAGAATCGACGAACAAGTGGCGCGCAACGTTTCCGCAAATAACGAAAGCGCGGAGGTCGCGGGGCATTTTACAATTCGTGTGACGGCCGCGCCGAAAGTGAGCCTGGACGACGTTGAGTTGCGAGTGGATAATATATTAAAAGGAATTGTTGCAAACGGCGTCAACGCGGATCAGTTAAAACGCATCAAGACGAGGATCGAGTCGCGCAACGTGCGCCGCCTCGAAACGGTGGCGAATAAAACGTCTTCGCTGTGCGTCGAAAACATGTTCACCGGCAATCCCAA
>JBJXHE010000070.1:0-34404 GCA_046160785.1 Planctomycetota bacterium | reverse complement strand
GGCGATGAAAGAAAAGTCGGTGATCGAGGATCCGCAGGGCGTCGCGGTTCCCGTGATGGCCGACGGGGAATTGCGCGGCGGCGCATACTTTTTATTCCGCGAGGCGCGCAACGTCGAATGGTCGCCGATCGGATTGTTAATAACCTTTATCGCCAGCACCGTTTTGTTAACAGGCGCGGTCGGATACTTAATATCCACATCCGTAGTCAAACCCGTTGAGCACCTGGCCGATGTGAGCTGGCGCATCGCGCACGGCGACCTCGCCGCGGAACCGCGGCCCGATGCTAACGATGACGAAATTGGTAATTTAACACAATCAACCGTCGCGATGTTACAAACGCTGCGCGCGCACCGCCGCGATTTGGAGATTGCGTGTGATGAAGCCGCGGAGCGCGCGAAAAAAGCGGAGCGCGAATTGTTACGAACGCAGCGCCTCGCTTCGATGGGAACGCTCGCGGCGGGCATCGCGCACGAGATTAATAATCCGCTCGGCGGATTATTAAACGCAGTTCGCGTGCTGCGCGAAGGAAAACTGCCGCCCGACCGCCGCGAAGAATATTATGAACTTGTTTTGGAAGGGCTTGAACGCATTCAGGGAATTGTAGGAAGAGTGTTAACGATGGCGCCGCGTACGGGCGTCCATAGCGAGGTCGCGCTCGCGGAGGCAGCGCGCGACGCTGCCGCGCTCGCCGAACATCGCGCCCGAAAGCTCGGGATTACTATTGATACCGAATTTACAGAAAACGGCGGAACGATCCTGGGAAACCGCGGCGAGCTCGTCCAGGTATTCTTAAATATTATATTAAATTCGATCGACTCAATCGAAGAAAGGCAACATTCCGAACCGGGTTACGAGGGCGGAAGTATACGAATCGCCGTCCGCGAGACGGGGAACGAAGTGGTTGCCACCGTTCGCGACACGGGTAATGGCTTGGATTCCGCCATCGCCGAACGCGTTTTTGATCCGTTCTTTACTACAAAAGAGCAAAGCAAGGGTTCGGGGCTCGGCCTGGCCGTTGTTTTTGGAATCGTACAAAACCATCGCGGCACGGTTTTGTTGCGGCCCGCGACGACGCAACCCGCCGATGGCGAACGCGGCTGCGAAGTCGTGATGCGCTTTCCGCGGTCGAATGTGTTAGCATAAGTTTGAACTCGCTTATAAAAATCATTTCTACTGATCCTTCCCATGAATATTAGAAACCTAACGTTACCTAAAATTACAATTCAAACGATCGAGCGAATTGCGCTCGTCGTGTTCGCGGCCGGCGCCGCATATTTGTATGGTCGTCTCGAATCTAATGATTCAAAGCTTCACGCCGACACCACCGCGAATAGTAATAATAGAATGATCGCGGTGACGGGCCCGTATCAGCAGGGCGTCGCGCTCCTTTATGTTATTGATACAGAATCGAAACAATTAGCAATCTACGAGGCGCGCGGCGGAAGCCGCAGTTCGGGACGTATCAATTTCGTCGGCGCGCGCCGCATCGACCTCGATCTCCATCTCGAGGGTTATCATGATGATTCGGAGTTTTCGTACGCCGATCTCGCAGCGCAGTTCAAACGCAGCGGCTGGGCCGATCCAACGCGCGAATTGTCGACGGGCGAAAAGACCAATGCCGAAACCCCCGCGGATACAAAGAAACCAAGTATCAAATAAACGCCGTTTTCGAGCGAAATTTGCGCTGCGACTAAAAAAAATAAAACTCGCCGCTTCCGATCACGAACCGTTTTGGTTAAATAACTCTTCGATTCACCCGTTCACAATTCCCGATTCCTTACAAAGCATCGTAACGTGGCCGACGACTATATTGGTTTTGAAGATGCGCTTCGCCGCCTGGAACTCCAGGACGCCCAGCTCAAGCGCTTGATTTCGGAAAATGAGATTAAGGCTTACCGAGATGGCGACCGCATGAAGCTAAAGAAAGAGGACGTCGAACGTTTACGTTCGCGTCTGACCGGCAGTGGGCAGACCGAAGAACTCGTCTTTGAAGACGACGACGCGGCGAACGAGCCGGGCATGGCTACAGTTCCGCTTTCAGAAGCGGAGACGATGATGGATCGAGGTGCGGCGAAAAAGACCACCGCGAAGCCGGCGCCGAAAGCTACAACTGCACCTGCGAAGAAGGCCGCCGACAAACCGGCGCCTGCTCCTCGCAAGAAGCGCGAAGAACCCGTCGAGACGGGCGGCGAACCAGCCTGGGCCAAGGGATTATTAGTAGTAACGGCCGTGTTGCTGATCGTTGGCGTATTTGTAGCCTTTGACGCAGTAAAGGGACAGGCCGGTTCGATTTCCAAATCGATCCCCGGCGTCATGCCAAAATAAACAAAGCGATATGAATATTTCCGGGGCGTGAAAGCGCCCCGGAATGCGACCCAAAGACTTCCGTTCGAGAGTTGGTTTGATTCAAAAGTAAAATTAATATTAAATTTGGAAAGTGAGCGCGAAACTGGGTTTGGGGAATGCGGGAAGAAAGGCAATAAATCACACCATTCAAGCACGTCTTCCGTACACGATTGAAAAGCACACGATACTTACAGTACAGAATATTAACCGCACACAATTAACCGAACACGATTTAACAATACCAGACTAACAATTTCTGAGAGCTGAATACGCTTTCTTAACTAACATTCCCGTGAAGATCATCAATATTAGCATTCTTGCCGCCGGAGCATTCTTAGTCTTTCCGGCCTGCGCGACGCGAGGCGAGCTCGCGAAAGAGCAGCAATCACGACGCAACGCCGAAGAAGCCCGCGACAACGCGACGCGCTACTCGACGGAATTACAGGAAGAGAACCGACGCCTCGCGGCGGAAGTTCGCCGGCTCGGCGATGAGCTCGCCGATCGCACGCGATCGACGGCCGACGCGGCCGCTGAACGCCAAAAGTATTTAGAAAAACGCAATGACTTAGAAAAGCGCCTCGCGGAATTGGGCAATGCTCCCGAGAATGCGTCGGGCGACGTCAGCGTTTTTTATACTCCCGAAGGCACCGTCGTTGAAATTAAAGAAGGCGTATTATTTGATTCCGGAAAAAAAGATATTAAGGATCGCGGTCGCGAAATCTTGGATCAAATCGCCGCCAGTATTGTTAGCACAAATTACAACATTCGCATCGACGGGCACACCGACGCCGATCCCGTGAAAGTCCACGCAAAGGAATTTCCGAATGGAAACTTACAATTATCATCGGAGCGCGCGGTCGAAGTGGCCGGATTCTTTATGAAGCGTTCGAAGTCGCCGATCCCCGAGGGGCGCATCGCCGTCGCGGGTTTCGGGCCGAATCGTCCGAAGGTGGAAGGCCGCACGCCGGAAATTAAGAAACAGAACCGGCGCGTGGATATTGTTATTTTGGATGCAGCGGCCGGTTCCATCAATATCACAAAACCCGCGGGCGAAGATAAGTAATAACTACTTTTGAAGAGCATTTCGACGCAGCGACTCTTAACTCAACGCCGGCGGGGGAATTCCTCTCCGGCGTTTTTGTTATCAATCAAAATTCTTTTCTGCGCGAAGTATATTGTTATTTGCTGCGCAATGGCTGCCGTGTTTCAAGGCTGCAATTCGCGATCGACGGAAACGCGCGACGACCCGCTTGCTTACGTTTCTTACATTCCCGCCGACGCGCTCGGCGGAACCGAACGCATCTCCTCGAAGGGTTTTTTCTTAGAATTGACGGAAGTAACAAATGAGCGGTTCGCGGAATTTATAAAAGAGACAGGTTACAAATCTTCGAACACACTGTTTTTGGATCATTGGAAAAAGCTGCCGAACGGCGACCGCGTTATTCCGCCTGGTTTAGAAAGCCATCCGGTTGTTAACGTTTCGGCGATGGATGCCGAGGAATTTGTAAAATGGCGGCGCATGCGGCTTCCTACAAAAAGCGAATGGGAGGCAGCGGCGGGCTTCGGCGTCGACGGCGGTTATCCGTTTGGAATTTGGCAAAACCTGCGCGCGAACACTCTCGAACTCGGGCTTGGCCACACGACGCCCGTTGGATTATTTGAGAACGGACGGTCCGCGCTCCAATTGTATGATTTGGCCGGCAACGCGGGTGAATTAACAATTGCGCCAAATGGCGGATGTGTTGTAAAGGGCGGTTCTTTTTTACAAAACCGGCTGCGCGTGATCCCATCGGATGAAGAGCCTGTCCTGAGTTATCAATTCTCGGCGCCGGACGTCGGGTTTCGCTGCGCCGCCGACGCGGTTCCGTTTTTGTTAGAACGCGTCATGCGCTCGGGCGCCGGATTTGATACAAAGTCGCGCTGGCTTTCGGGCTTTTTGCAGAGAAGCGGCGTGACGGCGCGCGCGTTTTTAAATATATTTAAAGATGAGTATCCCGAATCAAGAACGCTCATTATGAATGCGTTCGCCGCGCCCCGCGCTCCGAAATGAGCCCATGGGCAATCACGATTCTTTTTTTAGTAAACTTCGCGAACGTCTCAGCGATCTCGGGTTTCGCCCGTCGAGCGGGCTCGGCCAGAATTTTTTGTTAGATTCCAATTTGTTGGATGCAATCGTTCGCGACAGCGGAATCACCGGCGGCGACGACGTGATCGAGATCGGACCCGGGCCGGGATTATTAACAGAAAGAATTGCAAAAAGCGCGCGCCGCGTCACGGCCGTCGAAATTGATGAAAGATTAGTACAATACCTGCGCGAGACTCTCGGCCACGTTTCGAATCTTACCATTCTTCACGGCGACGCGCTCGGCTCGTCGAAACGCGGACTTCATCCGGAAATCGAAAAAGAATTAAAATCGGGCGCGCGAATTGTGATCGGCAACCTTCCATACAATATTTCGGCGCCGCTCATCGCCAATCTGTTTCGATCCGCGCATCCGCCCGCGCGCGGAATCTTTATGATACAAAAAGAGGCCGCAGAACGAATGTTAGCAACCGCGGGAACCCGCGAATTCGGCTCGCTAACAATCATGCTGTCGGCGTGCTGCCGAATCGAATGGCTGCGCAACGTTTCGGCCGAGGTCTTCCGCCCGAGGCCGAACGTCGATTCCGTCGTTGTTAAAGTTACGCCGCTTCCCGATCGTTTGAACTGCGACGAACTCGACACGCTCGAAAAAATCGTCACGACGCTTTTTACAGCTCGGCGCAAGAAAATTGGATCACGGCTCGACTCGTGGTTTCCGAGCGCGGATCTGGTTTTGAAGCCGCTCGGCGCGTCCGCCGATCTGCGTCCCGATCAGGCCGCCGCCAATGTTTATATTTCTCTCGCTCGGCTCGTCCACGGCCGAGGCCTCAAACGTGGTGAGAACAAGCCTTCTTGAAAAAGCAAGAACTAAAAGTTACATATTGGTCCGCAGCGCTCGTTCCACCTGACTCGCAACAAAAATTCCGGGCCGTCCTTCGCCGACGCATTGCCCAACCCAACGCGAGAACATAAACGATTTCGACGAGCAGCGATTGTCGATATTTATATTTTTTCGAATCGTATCTTTTTGCAATTGTAATATTTTTTTGTGGCATTAACGGACGACGTGGAACGCGTTCGACGCGCTACCGATATGGTCGAGCTCGTCGAATCATTTGTGCCTTTGAAGCGCGCGGGCGCGAGCTACCGCGCGCTCTGCCCTTTTCATGAAGAAAAGTCGCCGTCGTTTCATGTATTTCCCGAGAGCCAAATATTCAAATGTTTTGGTTGTAACGCGGCCGGCGATTGTTTTGCATTTATACAAAAACGCCAGGGCATGTCGTTTCGCGAATCGCTCGAATGGCTCGCCGAACGCGCGGGCGTCGAACTCACCGGACGCAGCCGCGAATCGAACGCGCCCGACCGCCGCAGCGCGTACGAATGTTTAGAACACGCAACGCAATACTTCGAAAATTTATTACTTAAAACTCCGAGCCATTTCGAAAGTCTCGACGCGCGCGGCCTCACGCCAACGTTAAGAAAAGAATGGCGCATTGGTCTTGCACCGCAGGGCTGGCAAACCGTTCACGAATACCTCGCGGGAAAAGGATTCGGCGAGGAAATTCAGATCGCCGCCGGAATTGTAGCAAGGTCGGAGTCGGGGAGAATCTACGACCGGTTCCGCGATCGCATAACATTTCCGATCACCGACGTGCTCGGGCGAGTTGTAGCATTCGGCGCTCGCCTGCTGCCGGGCGTTCCGGAAGGCGAGAAGAACGGGCCCAAATATCTCAATTCGCCCGAAAACGAATTCTTTATAAAGCGAAATATACTATACGGGCTTGATAAAGTTGCGCGCGCGCCGAAATATACAAATCCGAGCGGCGAAGTAAATAACAATTACGCCGGCGGCGACGCTCCGATTGTTATTATGGAAGGATACACCGACGTGATTCTTTCACATTCGGCGGGCTTGCGGCGCTCCGTTGCTACACTTGGAACCGCGCTCGGGCACGACCACGCGAAACTGATCAAACGTTTTAGTAATCAAGTTCTTTTGTTATATGACGGCGACGAGGCGGGCCTGCGCGCGAGTGAACGCGGAATTGGCATTCTGTTAGAAGAAGGGCTTCGAGTCCGCGTTGCAGCTCTTCCCGACGACCTCGATCCCGCCGATTTTGTGATGGAACGCGGCCCCGAAGCGTTTTTGCAACAAATTGGCAACGGCGTCGAATTCCTCGAATTTGTAGCATCGCGTCTTGCGGCGCGCAGCCGCGGTGCGGGCGGAGGCACCGGCGAACTCGCTCGGCACTGCGATGAAGTATTAGAATACGTCGCTAAGATTGAATCGGGCGTCGAGCGCGAATTGTGGGTTCGAAAAGTAGCATCGTGGTTCGCACTTTCCGAAACGCGCGTCGGCGATCGGCTCGCAAAGATTGTTAGCGAACGTAAAGTTACAAAAACAGGAATTGATAAGACTACAAATTCAACCGCCGGTTCCGTGCCGTACGCTCCGGGTTCGAACGCCACTACTTCCGATTCGCTCGACCCTCACGAACGATCGGTGGCCAACGATTTATTAGGAGCCTTGCTGCTCGATCCGAGTTTGATTGCTTTGGTTCGCGGCTCCGGGTTCTCCGGGGAATTATTGCGTTTCGGGGGGCATCGCGCCGTATTTGATGCAACCATCGCGGCCGCCTCGGCTGGCGAAGAGCCTGATGCTCATACCGTTGCGTCTCGACTCGTCGACACGCCCTACCGAACGCTCCCGGCGGAGTTATTTGCTAACGCGCCTGCGAACTGCCATATGGCGGTCGAGAAGTCGCTTCGATTTTTCCTTCATAAACAATCCAGCGTGCAGATTCTGGAACTTACAAATCGCATGCGCGACGCGGAGGTTCGCGGCGACACCGCGGAGTTGAAGAGGCTACAGATCGAAATCCTGACGGCTCGCCGCAATACGCGCCCGCGCCCAGAGCCGAACGCTCGGAATATTGACAATACAGCCGGGCCCGGCGACCGCGGACAGTCCCTCGATGTAGGGCGCGGCCTTGCGGGCGCGGAGGGCGGTTAAGCACGGGCCCGATTTATGTGGTTAGCTTTTCCGCAAAAAAACATGACGCCAGGCCTCCGCGGCCTATCGCGTATTTATAGTATTAACAAAACTTTTCAAACATTACTTTCATAAATATTTCTCTTATTATTTGAATCGATGGCGAATAAGGCTTCGAAATCTTCCGAGACTACAGTTCGAAAAAAGGCAACGTCCAAGCGCGGCGGCAACCCCTCCGTGGATACTACTCATTTGAAACCCGCCAAGCCGCTTTCCGCAAAAGCTACAGATTCCGCTAAAACCAAAACCGCAGATCGAAAGCGCGTGGCGCCAAAGCCGGAATTGAAGAAATCTCCGGCGAAAGCTAAGAAAACGCCGCCGGCCGCGAAAACTACAAAAGAACGCGGCGCGGCCGCACCAAAATCAACAAAACCGATCGCCGGAAAACCGCAGCCTGCGAAAACGCCGGTTGCTACAAAACCTGCGCTGGCAACAAAACCCGCCGCAGCTTCCAAGCCCGCGCCGGAAGCTAAGAATGTGCGAGCCGCGAAAACGCCCGTGCCTTCGAAGGCGCCGGTTCTATCAAAAACTCCGCCGGCTGCGAAGGTTCCCGCGGTGTCTAAAGCGCCGGCAGCCGCCAAGCCCGCGCCTGTTGCTACAAAAACAGAACCGGTTGTTAAAACAGAAACTGTTATAAAGCCAGAGGCGGTTGCAAAACCGGAAGCACTCGCACCTGCGAAAAAGGCGGCGGAAAAAGTAAAAACGGAAAGAGTAAAAACGGAAATTGTAAAAACGGAAATTGTCAAAACAGCCGCGCCCGCTGCGGCGGCTAAAGTTGCACCGAAGTCCGCGGAAATAAAGATTGCCGAAAAGACTATAGAAAGCAAACCTGCCGCGGAAGTAAAAGCTATAGAAAAGCCGGCTGAAATTATTGTATCTAAGAAGAAGCGGCGCGAAGCAGTAACAACAAAAACCGCGCAAACGCCGGCGCCCGCCGGGCTCGTTTCAGAAAAAGAAAAATCGGCGGCACCAAAGGTAGATAAAGAAAGAGTCGCGGCCGCAGACGCTACAATTCCTGCCGTTGCCGATGCTGCAAAACCGCGCGAGAAGCGCGTTCGCTCGGCGAAGCCGGCCGCGCCGGTTCCCGCTGCGGCCGCGGAATTGAAGTCTTCAGAAACCGCGCCAGCCGCCGCGTCCGCGAAAACTGTAAAAAGCGTTGAAATTGTTACAACAACGGCGTCCACCGAAATTGTTATTACTGCAAATGCGGCGATCGCATCTCAAACGGTCACCTTAACGGAGACCGTCCTCACTCCGCAGATTCCGGCAGTGCCGAAGCGTTCGCGCAAAAAGCCGGACGCAGCGGCGGCTGTGGCAACGGCTCCCGCGCCGGGTCAAGCCGCGCCCGCGAATGTTACAAAAACTGACGGCGCTGCCGCAAAAACGGCCGACGCAAAACCGGCTGACGCGAAAGCGTCCGATTCGAAGGCGGCTGCTACAAAAACGCCGCAAGATACAAAAATAATAATTGATACAAGTGGGATCGTCGATCCGCAATTGTTACGAGTGCTTGAAGCGGCTCGCGGCAAGGGCGGCAGAATTACATATTCCGATGTTAACCAATTGCTCGGCGACGATTTCCTCGATCCGGAACGCGTTGAAGATCTTTTTGCACAATTAGAACGCCACGGAGTTCGAGTATTAGATGATGCGACTGCCGATGCGGAATTGTTAGCTGCAGATGAGGCCGTGGCCGCCAGTGCCGTGGAGCATTTCGACGGATCGGCGCGAACCGAGAAAATTGATGATCCGGTTCGGATGTATTTAACACAAATGGGGGAGATTCCTCTCCTCACGCGTGATCAGGAAATATCATTAGCAAGAGCAATTGAAGTCACGCGCCGCGAATTCCGCCGCACAGTATTAGGATCCGGGTTTTCGATCGCGGCGTCGATCCGCGTGCTCGACGACGTGATGAGCGGAGAATTAGCATTCGACCGAACGCTAAAAGTAAACCCGAACGGCACTGGCCCGAACCTCGGCGGAATGTTTGCAAACACCGGCGGCGAAAGCGGCGAACTCGGCAAGAATGACCTCGCGCTCCGGCTCAAGGCGAATCTTTCAACGTTAAAGGATCTTTACAATTCCGCGCGCGAGGAATTCCGCGGGTGCGTCGCGGGCGAGATTCGCGGCAAGGAATGTATCAATTCGATGCGGCGCGTGACGGCGCGGCGGCGCGCGTGCGTTCATTTAATTGAAGAGTTGCATTTACAAGTAAAGAAAGTCCGGCCGCTCATCGACCTGTGCGATCAAAAGCTACAAAACGAATTGTTACCTCTCGAGCGCAAGGTTCTCGCGCGCAACGCTAAAGGCAAACTCGACGCGGTTTCGCGCGAGCTTCGCGAACGTTATATACAATTCTGCGCCGACGCGCTTGAACTGCCGCGCCATTTGTCGCGCCGCGTGAATTGGGTGAAGCGTGTTTACATTGCGTACGAGGAAGCTAAGAAAAACCTCTCGTCGGGCAACCTTCGTTTAGTTGTATCCATTGCGAAGAAGTATCGTAATCGCGGGTTGTCGTTCTTGGATTTGATACAAGAAGGCAACACGGGTCTCATGAAAGCCGTCGAGAAGTATGAATATCGCCGAGGCTACAAATTCTCAACGTACGCGACGTGGTGGATTCGCCAGGCGATCACGCGCTCGATTGCTGATCAGGCGCGCACGATCCGCATCCCCGTGCATATGATAGAAACGATGAGTAAACTTCGAAATGTAGCAAAGAAATTGTTACAAGCGAAGGGACGCGAACCGAATGTTGAAGAAATCGCGGAGGCGGCGGGCATCTCCGTCGAGGAAGCGAAGCGCGTGATGAAGATTAGTAAACATCCGATTTCACTCGACCGCCCGATCGGCGATAGTGATGATTCGTATTTCGGTGATTTTATTGAAGACGAATCGGCCGAGAATCCCGTTCAGGCGGCGGCGCACGAAATGCTCAAAGATAGAATTGAGGACGTGCTCAATTCATTAACATTCCGCGAACGCGAAATTTTGAAACTTCGTTATGGAATCGGCGACGGGTATACGTATACGCTCGAAGAGGTTGGGCGCATTTTCCGCGTCACACGCGAACGCGTTCGTCAAATCGAAGCCAAAGCGGTTCGAAAGCTTCAGCACCCCATTCGATCGCGAAAACTCTCGGCGTTCTTGGACGGCTCGATGTCCGAGTTTTCGAATTAAATAATTTATAAATATATTTATAGTTTACAATTAACGAATTGAATTTATCCGGAGTCCCGCTCCGGCCTCGGTCCCAGCAAATGAATGAAACAATATCTTTACTTCGAGCCCTCCAGGAAATTGATATACTACGCGCGAAGTGTCTTCGCGACACGCAGCGGATTCCGCTCGAACAGCAGCAACGATTGAACGAGGTCGAGGCCGTTCGAATGCGCCTCGAACGCGGCCGCGAGGAGGTGAAGCGAATGCGCGCGGAGGAAAAGACGCTCGAATTAGAATTAAAATCGCGCGATGAAAAATTGGAAAAGTTAAAGATTCAAGCGAACATGGCCCGCGACACTTCAATTCTTTTAGCTACAAATCATCAGATACAAACCATCAAGGGGGAATCATCAAAAATGGAGGACCGCGCGCTGGGGCTGGTCGATCGAATCGCGGAACTCGAAAAAGACTTTGATAAACTTGAAAAAGAACTTGCTAAGACTAAAGAAGACTACGAAAAATTTGCGCAGAGTTGTGAAAAGGAGTTTTCATTAACAAAAGAAACGCTGGCCGGACTTGAAAAAAAGCGCGCGGAAGCTGGTCAGGCGCTCCCCGGCGAAGTGTTTGAAATATATAGTCGTCTTCTGCAAGCGCGTGAGGGCGTCGCGGTTTGTGCGCTCGAAGAAGACTACTGTTCAGGATGTTCGACCGCGCAGCTCCCGAACGATATTGTTAAAATTAGGCAGGCGCGCGAAGTGGTACGTTGCAAATCGTGCTCGCGAATATTGTATGTTTCGAAGTGAACCCTCATGATAAAGGCGCGTCCATTTTGCGAGTCGTGGCTGGCACGGCGGGACACATTGACCACGGAAAGTCAACGTTAGTAAAGCGCCTCACCGGCATCGACCCCGACCGGCTCCCCGAGGAGAAAGCGCGCGGGCTCACGATCGACCTCGGATTTGCGAATCTTAAATTATCCAATGGAACGCGGCTTGGGATCATTGATGTTCCGGGGCACGAAAAGTTTGTTCATAATATGGTGGCGGGCGCGACGGGCATCGACTTCGCAGTATTAGTCATCGCGGCCGACGACGGCGTGATGCCTCAGACGCTTGAACATTTGGAGATTTTGGAATTGTTAGGAATCCGCCGCGGCGCGATTGCGTTAACAAAAATTGACTTGGTCGCGGCCGATCTTCGCGAGCTCGTGATCGAAGACGTTCGCGAAACTGTTAAAAATACATTTCTGGAGAACGCGCGCGTTTTTTCTGTATCATCCGCGACAGGAGAGGGAATCGCGGAACTCCGCGCGGGTCTCGAATTATTAGCGTTGGAAACTCCGCCGCGCAGCGCGGACGGAGTCTTTCGCCTGCCGATCCAGCGCGTTTTCGCGGCGAAGGGTTTTGGTTGCGTTGTGACAGGCGTGCCCGTTTCAGGAACATTAACAATCGGCGACAAAATTGAAGTATTGCCCGCGCGCACGCCCGGAGTCATTCGCGGATTAGAAGCATACCACCAATCCGCCAGCAGCATTTCCGCGGGGCACTCGAGCGCATTAAATATATCGGGAATTGAAGCATCGAGCTGCGCGCGCGGAATGTCCGTGGTGACGCCCGGTTACTTTCCGCCCACGCAGTATGTCACCGTTCAATTGAAGCATTTGTCGCGGCGCAGGAAAGCCCTGCGCGACCGCGAAATATTAAGGTTTCACGCAGGCACGCACGAGACGGGCGCGATACTAACATTACTCGATCGTGTACAATTGCTCCCGGGTGAAACGGCCTTTGCACAATTAAAACTCGACGAGCCGCTCGCCGTGGACGCGGGCGACCGCTTTTTAGTAAGAATCCCGTCGCCGCCGCAAACCGCGGGCGGCGGCGTTGTCGTGGATGTTAAGAATCGGCGGCTTCGCAAGAATCGCCCCGAGGTTCTAGAAGATCTGGCGGAAGCGGCGGCCGCGATCGGCGGCCTGCGCGCGCGCTTATTATTAGAAATCAAACGCGCGAAAGCGGAGACCATTAAAATAACAAATCTTGCGCGGAATGCCTCGGCGCTCGAGCCCGCGGCGGCTGCGTTGATTGATGATATTGTACAAAAAGGAGAATGTATACGTTTGAAGAACGGCGCGCTGATTCATCAAACCGCTTTTCAACAATCGCGAAAGATTGTTGAACAAACGATCGCGGACTATTTTCATGAGAATCCTGAGCGGCTCGTTTGCGAACGGCTTGCGCTGCGTGAGGGGAGCGGCCTCGATCCCGCGCTGCTCGACGACCTATTGTTAAATTTAACAAAAAATCAACGGATCGCACTCGAGCCCGGCGGCGGCGTTCGGTTAAATCAACAAAAAAGTGAACTGACGGGAGCACTTCAAACTCTTCGCGACCGCGTTCTTGCGCGGCTCGAAGCTGCGCGCTTCACTCCGCCAACGCACGATGAACTCGCCGCTGAACTCGGTTGCGCGCGTACCGCACTTGATACAATTCTGAAGCGCCTGGTCGATGAAAAGAAGCTCGCCCGCATTTCGCACGAATATCATTTTTCCGTTTCCGCAATTGATATGGCCAAAGCCGCGATCTTTCGCAATTGTGAATTAAGAACAAAGGGCGCTGCCGAGGGCGAGCTCGATTTGCCGTCGCTCCGCGACGAACTCGGAACCACGCGGCGGTGGATCATTCCATTATTAGAATGGTTCGATGGCACCGGCTTTACAACGCGACTCGGCGCGCGAAGAATATTAAGAAAGCGATAACGAACGCAGCGTTCCCAATCATGGCATTCCCGGATTCAAAAACGGACATCGAGTCGGAAACCGACACGAAGACGAAGCGCGCCAAGCCATGGAACGTTATTGTATTAAATGATCCGATAACGTTAATGTCGTACGTCACCATGGTGCTGCAAAAATTGTTTGGATATTCGAAGCCGAAGGCGGAAAGACTCATGATGGAAGTTCACAAAAAAGGGCGGTCGATCGTGTGGACCGGCGAGCGCGAACGTGCCGAACTGTATGTTCAGCAGCTCCATAGTTATCATTTATTAGCGAAGCTTGAGTCCACAGATCGCTAGCAATCGATCGTTAACAATCGAATTGATAAAAGGAACCTGTGCGCAATCCGAAGCTCTTAGTACAAAAAAACGGCGATCTCGTTTTTACGTCGCTCGAATTGCCGTTTTATGAAGTCTTGCAGGAGTTGCCGTCTTTACTCAAAGCCGCGGGCACCGATCCGCGTTCACGCAAGAGACTGTTGCCGGATGCTTACGAAAGTGAAGAAGATAATGAAGATTGGAGAAAGCACGCGACTCCCGACACCGAACATTTGTTTTGTTCCGCGCGCGATCTCGTTGAATTAGATATATTACAAATGAAACGCGATCCGCTGCGGCCCGCGACGTGGCAATTGTTTATTTCGGCGTCGCACCACACGGCGTGGATGACGAGCCTCAACGCGGCGCGTCTGGCACTCGGTGAGATCTATAGAATTACCGAATCCGATATGGACGGCGCGCGCGTCTTTGACTCCGCATCGGAACGCGACGCGGCGATTTTAAAGATCCGATTGTTAGCGTGGCTTGAAGAGCTGCTCGTGCTCGCGACGGAAGGTTAGAAGCGGTTTCATAAGTCATTCGATCGGCGCTCGGTCCTTTTTTATTGCCTCATCGTCATCGCGCCCTCGACATATCTCCTGGATATGCCTCGGGCGCGCTTTCTTGATACAACAAAAAATTACGATCGCCCGGTTTGCGAAGCACTTATGAAACCACTTCTAACAAAGAATTCGAATTGTTGATATATAAAAAAACCGCGGCAGGCGCCGCGGTTTTTATTACATTCGAATCGAATATAACTTATCGATTCGCGCCCGCGGGTGCAGGATTCGCGGCTTTCGGCTGCTGCTGCTGAATCATCGGAAAGTCGCGCCACGTCGGAATTAAACAATGCGCGTTCGGCGAAATGCCGAGCTCGGAAATGCCCCAGCCCTTGCTGCCACTATAAAATAATACATGCCAAACCGACGGACCCTGCTCGCAGCGAACGACGTAGGTTCGGGCCGTGAAAAAAGTTGATACATTCTTTTCTTCGGCGAGCACGACGGAGTCAGCGCCTGTCATCGGGAGTCCGAATTCTTTAACAACGGCGTCCGCGAGCGCGCTGATTCTCTGTTGATTCGGCATCAACCCCTGGATCGGTCCGCCCTCGCACATCTTGCTAATTAAGTCGGTGCGTTTTGTAGTATCGCCAAGATTGCTTAAGAATGCCTCAAAGCGCATCGTGACGGCGTCTTTTGTAGCTTTCTCGGCTTGAGGGGCGGCGTCAACATTGCGCGTCGCTAATACAACTGCGGTCGCGAGTGCTGCAATTCCAAGACACGTGGGAAGGGCGATGCGTGCGTACATATTTGTTATTTGTTTCCGATGAAATTGAGACGAGGGATCAATGTTTGTAAATGTTTGTATAAAACTGTCGATCTAACTGCGTCGAATTGTAATAGCGTCGAATTCGAAGCGGAGAAGGATACGGATTCACACCGGGCTGTCGAGAGTTCATTTCCGCGACGATTCAAATTCTTTGGAAGGTTCGTTCGCGGAATTGCCGATACAGAACACCAAACAGCCGGGGGCGGAATGGCCCGGCAATGATCATGGAAATGAAACACACAAATCCGAACCTCGCGGCCGCCGAATTAAATACTACAGATTCGGAGGAACTCTTTGTCGTCGATGGACTTCCAGGCGACGAAGAAATCGATACTACAAATATTCTGTCGCTGCTCGCGGCGGGGCCGGCGCCCGTCGAGTCGCCTCTTGATCTTGAGAATCAGAGTGCTGCGATCGCTGAACTCGCGCAGGGAGGGCTTGTCGAGGTTGAATTCAACGCGACCGAAGGCGAAATCGCAGGCGTCGTGCCGCCACCGTCACAAAATGAAACTTCGGTCGAAGATGGCGTCGAGGCGGCCGCTGGAATTGAAGAGAGTTTCGAATCGCAAACCATCCAGCATCCATCGTGGCTCGCGCGTCCGTGGGTCGCGGGCGCTGTCGCCGCCGTCGTTATTCTTGGCATCGGCGGATCATTAACATTCTTGATGAAGCAACCCGTCGCGGTTCCGATCGGAACGACGGCGAACCTTCCTATTACAAATCAGCCAGCGTTAGTAATGCCAGTGGATATGTCATGCCAGCCGCGCGGCGTCGCGCCGATGGAGCAGGTTCCTCGAATCACGGCCCCGCGCATTGTCGACGCGGTGGATTGGGTTGCGGCACCGCCAGTCGCCGAGTCTGCAGTTGTAGCCATCGGCCCCGTAGCTACAGAAGAAAACATAACCCATAATTCGCAGCCACCGGCGGGCCCCGAGACCGCTGAAGTATCTATTCCCGATCCTTCAATTTCAAATGGGGCGACTGTGATCGGCCCCGCCGTTTCATCAAATAATCCAAATTCGTTCAACGCGGTCGCGGCGTTTGGCCGCGGCGCCGAAGTTTTTATTAAACTACGAAACGGCAATCTTTTTAATGGTAAACTCGATAAATTAACATCGACGGAAGCGAAGCTCCGCGTCGAACGCGGCGAAATTGAATTTATGATGAACGAGCTCGATCTCGTCGCGCCCGTCGCGCAAGCGCCGTCGAACCGCGGTCCCGAGGCGATTGTTCAATTATCAAATGGCAACCGTATCGCGGGGCGCCTTGTCGACGAGTCCAAGGGAAAAGTAACATTAGCGATCGGCGCGTCTGAAGTAACAATTCCGCGCGCGGAAATCAGCGGCGTCGAACTTCGCTCCGCGCTCGGATTAGTCATGGGCGTACACGAGCCCGCAAAAAAGTAATTACACAAACGACCGAAGCTTCTCGGCAGATTCCTTAAGAATTGATACTAACGATTCCACGGACGCCGCGCCCGCCGATGCGTCGGTAATTTCGAGAACGAAGAAGCCGGAATAGTTCACTTCACGCAGCGCGGCGAACACGTCGTTCCACGGAACCGTTCCCGCGCCGACGGGGGCGCCCGTCGCAGCATGACTATCATTATCGTTGATTTGTAAATGATACAGTTCGCGGCCCGCGGCGCGAATCGCGGCGGGAATATTGCCATCCAGGTTTGCGGCGCCGGTATCGACGCACACGCCCACCATCGACCGGCCGACGTTCTCGATCGATGTTGCTAATGCTGGAACGCGCGTGAGCAAAGTATTCGCATTCTCGCACGCGAGTTCGAGCCCGCGCGGCGAAGCGTAACCGGAGAGCCGCGCAATCGCATCTTCACAAAACGTCTGTCGCGCCGGATCCGCGCCCGCTCGATCTGTAGTATTATCTAAGGGTGCACTTCCGATTTGTACAGGTTCTATTTGTAATATTACCAATCGGGCGCCGAGAGCTTCCGCGGCGTCGATTGCCGCTTCCAATTCGTCCATCGCGCGATCGCGCTCCGCGGCGTCCGGCGACAGCGAAGGCAGATTTCTCGGAAGTTGAATGCTACTAATCTGAAGTCCGGCCGAATCAAACCGGGCTTTCCATTCTTCGACAGCGGCCGCGTCGCGATACGGGAAGTGCCCCGGCTCCGCGATGATTTCTACATATTCGAATCCTGCGGATCGAATGAGTGCGAGGTGCCCGGGCTCGAGCGCCCGCGGAAGTAATATCTGGGTGGAGAACGAGGGGTTCACAGGTTTGTTTTTGGAGTGTCTTCCGGAACAATATCAGTTGCTTTCGCGATTCGATGACTATTCTTTTCGCTGCGAATTGAATAGCAAGACGACCTTGTCGCTGCCTGCTAGAATCTAACCACGAACTGTTAACGATGACATCCAAGCATCGAACGGTTCCGAATCTCCCGGCTCCAGCCCTTGCAACTATGATTATAAAGTATCTAATCGCGCCGCTCGCGTTTGTTTTATTCTTTATTTCATCCATTTTTGCAATGCCGCAGGGGGCCGGCAAGTCCGAAGTTAACGATTTTATTAAATTCTATCCAAAGTTAGAAAAGAAGGCGCAGAAGCTCGAAGCAATACTCGCGCTCGAAAAGGTTTCAACCTACGAGGCGGCTGAAGCGCTCGTTCCGATTCTTAAGGATGAAGACGGCGACATTCGCAACACGATCATTAAAGTTCTTGCCGCTAACAATTCGCCGGAATCTGTAAATTATCTAATCGGGATTCTAAAGAAAAAAGACAACGCCATCCGGCCGGGCGTCATTCAGGTGCTCGGAATCGGCAAACGCGCCGAAGCGCGCCTCGAGATTGAGAAACTCATTAAAGACACCGACTGGCTCACTCGCACGCGATCCGCCGAAGCGCTCGGACGCATCGGCGCGCCGGAATCGGCGGAATTGTTACTACCGCTTACTAAGGATGCGGAATCGAACGTTCGCGTCGCCGCGATCGACGGCATCGCCGCCATCGGACAGGAAGCGTCGGCGCCGGCGCTAATTGCAGCGTTAACAGATAAAAACTGGCGCGTTCGAGCAAGCGCGATCGCCGGCCTCGGAAGGGTTAGAAGTAAAGACGCGCTCGCACCGCTCGTCGGAATTGTAGAAAGCGACGAAGGCCGCCTCGTCGAAGACGCGTCGAAAACGTTAAAATTATTAACCGGCCGCGACTTCGGCAAAGACTACAATTCGTGGAAGCGCTGGTACGACGCGTATGGTAAAGATCCGAATTATAAACTTCCGACCGTTCAGGAACTCGCGGCCATCGACGCGAAGCGCGAAGCCGCGCCGCGCGCGGGCGAAACGGGCGTTGTTAAAGAACGCAAAATCGCGGAGTTCCTCGGCGTCGAAACGCCGAGCAAAAAAATATTATTTATTATCGACTGCTCGGGTTCGATGGAAGATTTAGTTGTCGAGAAGGAGCGCTACCGCGACCGCAAATATCCCGGTTTCCGTAAAATGGATATTGTTAAAGAAGAGCTCGCGCGCACGATCGAACGGCTTGATACAAAAACGGATTTTGCAATTGCTACATTTGCGACAAAAGTAAAACCGTGGAAACGCGGAGAATTAGTTAATGCCAATTCTATCAATCGCGCGGCGGCCGTTGATTTCGCGCGGTCGCTCGAGCCGATTGGAGGAGCTTCGAAGCAAGATCTCGCGTCGGCCGGTTTCGGCGGCGCGGCCGCGCTCGGCGAAGGCAAAACCAATACTCACGGCGCTCTCATGCACGGACTCGGCAATCCAAAACGCGGAGTTATAGAAAAAGATTATACTACTCAAATTGATACAATTTTTTTCTTAAGCGATGGCAAACCTTCGACCGGCGATCTTGTTGACACCGACGACATCCTCGCTGCGGTCTACGAGGCAAATTCACAAAAAAAGATAACGATTCACGTGCTCGGAATTGGTGATTTTGAAAAAGGATTCATGAAACAACTTGCCGAACATAACGGCGGAGTCTTCGTCGATCTCGGTAAGTAGTGCCTGTGTTTTTCGTAGTGTTTTGCATCGACGCACACACACCCCTCTGACCTGCAGCTTGATTTGAGTAATCTGTGGGAGTAGTTTTATTACGTTCTCGGGGCGTGGCTCAGCTTGGCTAGAGCGCAGCGTTCGGGACGCTGAGGTCGGAGGTTCAAATCCTCTCGCCCCGACCACTCAGCTTCGCAAGATTAACACTGTACAAAACTAACATAGTGCAAAATTAGTTTCGTTAAAGTTAATTTTGGAAGGTAATTCCCGATAGGTTTCCCGGCTCATTTTTGAATTGTTTGCAAGCGTTTTGGTTGAATTGAACCATGGATTGAATGGATCAAGGTGCGGCGTGATTCTGTTTCAAAACGCCGCCGGCGCTCGCAGTGCGTTTGTTATTGTAATAATTTCGACAATTGATATAAAACAATTCAACGGTTCATTGATGTTTTTGGACATCGCTTTTTTTAGTGTTTTATTAGATCAATTCACACATCGACACTCCACGTAATGGATATAACTTCTACAGTATATGGGACGTAATTCTAATTTTCGGCGCGGCGGGCGACGCCCGGGCGGCCGCGGAAATTTTGGTCATCGCGGCGGCTACGGCGGACGGCCCGGACAGGGTCATTATGATGAATTTGGAGAACAGGGAGCGCCAGGGTTCCAACCGGGCTACGGCATGCCGCCCGGTTATCCGGCGCCACCGCCGGGATATCCGGCCGGTGGAGGTTATCCGCCGCCGCCCAATGCTAATTATCCAGCGAATTATCCACCGAACTATCCGCCGCCGCCTCCGCCCTATCCAGGGATGCAGCCGCCGCCACCGCCCGCGGATTATCGTTATTCTTCGCCCTACGGCGCGCCGCCTGCAAATCTTCCGGAGAACTCTGCGCTCTGGGGTGTCCCAGATACTACTAAATCAGACGATTCTTACAGTTCCGAATCTGAAGAACAGGCGCCCAAAGATCAGTATCCTCCAAAGGATATAACAAATCCCGAGGAGCCGCCGTCTCCCTACGGCAGCCGCAAATCATACAATTTGGGCGAAGGCGCTGCGGCCCCGCCGCAGCCGCCGCCCGCTTTTCAAAATTATCAACCGCCGCCGAACTATCAGCAGCAACCTCCCGCGTACGCGCCGCGACCCGGGTTTCCACCGCAGCAGGAAAATTTACATTACGACCAGGGCTACGGCCAAAATCGCGGGCGATATAACAATAACAGATACGACCGCCGGCTCGCGGAACCACAGGCGCCCGTCGAAGAACACATCGTTCAAGGAATTGTAGAATTAAATAAAGACGGCTCGGCCAATCTCCGGTTTCTCCGAAATAATATGTTGCCGGGTCCGGACGACGTTTTTGTAATGCAACAATTAGTGCGGCGCTACGATCTGCGCGACGGCGCGCTCGTCGACGGTCCGATCGATCCGCCGCGGCGGCGCGGGCAAAACCCCGGGTTGCGCGATGTAACAAAAGTCGACGGCATGGCGCCCGAGGAAGCCGCGAAACTTCCGCGTTTTAGTGAATTAACAGTGATCGATCCCGATTTTCATTATGAACTTGGCGACTCGGGCGACACGGCGCTGCGCGTGCTCGATTTGTTATGTCCGATCGGCCGCGGAACGCGCGGTTTAATTGTAGCTCCGCCTCGAACCGGCAAAACTGTATTATTAAATAAAGTCGCGCAGGCGATAGAACGTTTATATCCCGACGTTCATTTGATGGTTTTATTAGTCGACGAGCGACCCGAGGAAGGCACGGCGTGGAAACGCCTCATCAAAGGCGACGTATTCTTATCAACTCTCGACGAAGGCACAAAACATCACGTCGCGCTTTCGGAGGCCGTGTTCCGCCGCGCGACGCGCCTCGTCGAATGCAAGAAAGACGTGATGATATTGTTAGATTCGATCACGCGCATGAGCCGCGCGTACAACGCGGAGACCGGCAATTCAGGCCGAATCTTAACAGGTGGCGTGGATTCTCGAACGATGGAGAAGCCGAAGCGGATGTTCGGCGCCGCACGAAATACCGAAGGCGGCGGAGCGTTAACAATCCTCGGCGCGACGCTCGTCGACACGGGTTCGAAAATGGATCAAGTGATATTTGAAGAATTCAAGGGCACCGGAAATATGGAATTGGTGCTCTCGCGATCTCTCGCCGAACGACGCATCTTCCCCGCATTTGATATAGGTCTTTCGGGAACGCGGAAGGAAGAAAAGTTACTTTCTCCAACGAAGCTTCGCAGAATTGTTACATTGCGGCGAGTATTACAAAAAATGAAGCCGATCGAAGCGATGGAAAACCTGTTACTAAAACTAGAACGCACGCCCGACAACGACGAGTTCCTGAAGCATTTCGAACTCTCGGGCGCGGACATGTAGCGATACCTGGAAAAGCCGCGCGCGCCGCGTGCTCGCCAACTGGCGCGCGTTTCGCTACCTTTCCGAAATGATGATTCGAGTTGAACGACTCACGCGAAGCTACGGATCGACCGTCGCGGTCGACGGGCTCACGTTCTCCGTGGACCGCGGAGAAATTGTAGGATTCCTCGGCCCGAACGGCGCCGGAAAGTCAACGACGATGCGAATATTAACAGGCTATCTCGCGCCCGACAGCGGCGTCGCGGAAGTTGTTGGTTTGGATATTCGTAAACATCCCGTCGAGGTCCGCAGGCGCGTCGGCTACCTGCCGGAATCGAATCCGCTTTATTTAGATATGAGCGTTCATAGTTTTCTCGACTTCACGGGGCGCGTGCGCGGCCTCGATCGTAATAAACGCAAATCGTCGGTCGACCGCTCCGTCCAGTCGTGCGGACTTCGAAGCGTGCTCGGCAAGTCGATTGGTGAATTATCAAAAGGCTTCCGCCAGCGCGTCGGTCTCGCGCAGGCGCTTTTGCACGATCCGGATTTATTAATATTAGATGAACCGACCGCGGGCCTCGATCCAAACCAGGTGCTCGAAATCCGCGATTTGTTAGTAAAGCTTGGCAAGGAAAAAACAGTAATATTATCAACGCATATATTACAGGAAGTGCCGGCCGTCTGTTCGCGGGTGATTATTATTGCAAAGGGGCAAAAGGTGGCCGACGCGCCGATCGGCGAATTGTTACGAAAAGACGGCCCCGTGCGCGTCGTGTGCACGGGGATCGAACCGAACGCGGCGGAGGCCGCGATTGCTACGATTCCGAATGTTACCGTTCGCAGCAAAATGGCTGTGAACGGCCGCGTGCATTTGGAGCTTTCGGCTCCCGCGAATGATGATATTCCGGAACGCGCTGCCGCCGCGCTCACGGCCCGCGGCGCGCGGATTTCGGAATTGATACGTTTGAACGAAACTTTAGAAGAGTGTTTCCGCCGGCACACGCTCCAAGCTACAAATGGCGCAAATGCTACAACAGCATCCGGGAGCGCCGCCTGATGAATGCAACTTTCGCTATCGCGCGCCGCGAGTTTCGCGCGTATTTCGATTCGCCGATCGCGTACGTTTTCTTAATTGTATTTATTATCATTGCCGGCGTTTTGTTCTTCCTCGAGTTCTTCATTCGGGGAATCGCGGATTTGATGCCTCTGTTCGGGTTCCTTCCGATCTATTTTCTCGTGCTCGTTCCATTAATAACAATGCGCCTCTGGGCCGAAGAGCGCGGAACAGGGACCGAAGAATTGTTATTAACGCTGCCTGTGCGCATCCGCGACGCCGTGCTCGGCAAATTCCTGGCGGCGTGGGGATTGTTAGCAGTTGCGTTATCGTTAACATTACCCATCGCGTTCACGGTGTCGTGGCTCTCTGCGTCCGAGGGTAGCGGGCTTGAGTGGGGGCCTGTGATCGGCGGCTACGGCGCGGCGCTGTTCATGGGAGGCGCATATTTAGCAATCGGATTATTTGTATCCGCGTTTACAAAACATCAAATCGTCGCGGCCGTGCTCACGACGGTAATCTTAATGTTCTTTTGGGTGGTCGGATCGAGCGCGTTCACCAACGCGCTGCCGGCCTGGCTCGAATGGTTAAAACCCGTCGGCGACGCGATGTCGCTCGGCTCGCATTTCCAGTCGGCCGAGCGCGGATTAATAGAATTTAGAGATATTCTTTACTACACAAGCATGATGGCGCTTTTCTTAACATTAAACGGCGTGGTCGTCGACGCCCGGCGGTGGAGGTAATCCATGGCCGTTCGTAAAGTATTCTTCGACCGCGTCCTCACAGGATTGCTACTCATCGGCATCGCGGTTGTTTTGAACGCGATCGGAATGCGGCACATTCACGCTGCAGCCGATCTCACCGAATACAAAGAAAACACGATCGCGTCCGGAACACTTAATATTATCAAAAAGCTGCCGGACCGCGCTCGCTTGAAAGCTTACTTTTCGAAGGAATTTCCTCCCGAGTTTCAGTCGAAGCTCGAACCGCTGCGCAATTTATTGATACAAATCGAACGCAACTCGTCGGGGCGCGTGGCCATCGAATGGCTTGATACAAAAAAAGCCGACGTCGCGATCGAAGCGCGAAAGATAGGAATTCAGGCCGTCGAACTTCCGTTGCAGCGCCAGGATAGTTTTGAACAAGTTACAATTTATTTAGGCCTCGAAATCCGCTGCGCCGACAAACCGCCGAAGGTGATTCCGGTGGTGGATCCTAATAATCCCGAATATGAGATTGCGCGAGCGCTGTCGTCGTTTGCTATAGATAAACCCGTGGTCATCGGCTTTTTCACTCGCGAACCCGCCGCGCCGCCGAAGATGCAAGGGTTCGAAATGCCGCCGTCGCCGGAGCGCATATTTGAAGTATTACGCGAACAGTTAAAAAAGCAGTACCGCGTTATGGATATTGAAAATTTAAAATACGGCGACCCGATCCCCGACGAAGTTTCCGTATTGATATTAGCAAAACCCGACGGCCTCGACGCGCGCGAACGCTTCGAAATCGACCAGTTCATTATGAATGGCGGCCGGGCATTTGTCTTAATGGACCGCCACGACGTCGACCCGCGAAGCCACAAAGCTAAGAAAATCAACACGGGCCTCGATCCGTTATTTGATAAATGGGGCGTTGCGGTTCCTGACAGCGTGCTCGTGATTGACTCGGCTTCGGAGCAGGTTCAGGCGCAGGTTCAAACGGCGATGGGCCCGCAGCGCCGTATTATGAAATATCCATTCTGGCTGTCGCTGCGCCCGTCGACCAGCGGTTTTTCATTAAATCATCAAATAACAAAACGGCTCCAGGATCTAAATCTTTTCTGGGCGAGCCCGATTGAGTTTACATCGAGCCGGCCCGCGTCGGTTCATACAGAAACATTATTACAATCATCCGAGCGCGCGTGGCGCACGAAGGAAGTCGAGAATGTACAAATCGACGACGATCTCGAACGCCGCATTACACAACAATTCGAGTCGGTGAATCCATCAGCGCATAAATTAGCTGTAGCATTGGTTGGAAAATTTCCGTCGGCGTTCGCAGGCCAGCAGCCGCCCGCGCTCACCGAGTCGCGGCCGTCGCACCTGTCGAAGCCCGCGATCGAAGATGATAAAAGAACGGTGCTCGGCGAAAGTAAAGAAACGCGTATTATTATTGTTGGCGACAGCGACTTCGCTACAAATCCATTTGTAGCAAATCGCAACCGCGTGCAGAGCGGCGCAATGTTATTTTTGGAAAACGCCGTCGAATGGCTCTCGCTCAGCGAAGACTTAACATCCATTCGCGCGCGCGGCCAGGCGCGAAAGATTCGTAACTTTGAGCAGGAGGCGATGAAAGACAAGGGCGCCGATGAACAAAAAACCATTTCCGCGGCGTCGCAGGACGAGCTCCAAAGAGAATTAACAAAACTTTACGAGAATCAGGAACGCTTCACGCTCGAAGCGCGCGAGTCGGCGCAAATGAAGCGAACGTGGATTCGTATCTTAACGACCGCCGGGCCCGCGTTCGCCCTCGCGATTTTTGGTTTCATTCGTTTATATTTACATTCACGCGAGCGCCGCCGGCTCGCCGCAATCCGATGAGCAGAATTAATCAAATACTTTTTGCGTTATTGGTAGCGTTGATCGGGATTTTTATCATTCTTGAAAAACCGTGGGTCGAAGACGCGTTCGAACAATCGGAAGCGCGGCTCTCGCGGCCGCTCTTTGAGGAATTTGATTCGACGAAAGCTGCTAAAATTATTGTTAAGAAAGGCGCTACTGAAATTGAAGTGAGAAAAGCCGCCGTCGGATGGACGCTCCCCGCCGTTTCTAACTTTATCGCGAGCGAGGAGCGCGTCGCGCGATTGTTAGAAAGAGTGAGCGCGATGAATCGCAAAGATCTCGTAACGAGCGATAAATCGCAACATTCGCGCTACAGCGTCACCGAAGCCGACGCGCCGCGCGTGATTATTAGCGATTCCGCGGGCAAGGCGATCGCGGATTTTTATCAAGGCAAGCCGTATTTTGATATGAATGAAATTCAGGACGGCGGCCGCCTGAATCAGCTCGATTGTTATGTTCGCGCGGCGGCTTCCGACGAAGTTTACAGAATTACGCCGTTCGAATCTCTCGAACCGATACAAATATCCGACTGGCTTCCGAAGAATTTATATAAATTTGACATTTCGGCGATACAAACATTAACGTTGTCCGGCTCCGAGTTTACAGAACAATTAGCGATCAACCGCCTGCCCGACGGGAACTGGCGCGTCGTTTCGGCCGGCGGCGACACGGCCGGAAATAAGGAAGCGTGTGAAGCCCTCGCGCGATCTTTATCATCGATGTACTTGAGCGATCTCGCCGGAGTTTTTAACCCATCCGAGGCGGCGAAGTACGGATTTGATATACCGCGAATTCACGCGAAAATGGTATTAACCGGAAATACGAACGAAGAACTCATTATTGGTAAAGATATCGAAGCCGCGCTAGAGGAAGGCGAAAGCCAGAGCGCCTACGCGCTCGGCGGAGTCGCGAAAACGCACGTCGCTAAAGTTTATAAGTCATCGCTCGCGGCGCTCAAAGTTACAAAACAACAATTGATCGGAACGCCGGAATCCGCGCCGGCGGTTCCCGAATCGAACCCGAGCCCGATTAAGTAATATTGGACGGACACATTGGAAGTATCCAATAAGAGTCCGCGCCGTCTTGCGTTTGTTATATTTCTAATCGCGCTGTCGCTGCGCCTCGCTGCAATCGACCACGGGCTGCCGGGGTTGTACGTGCCCGATTCGCATTCCGTCCGCAACGCGCTTGGAATGCTCAAAGATAAGAATCCGGTTCCGCGCTCGAATCAGTATAGTTCGTATCCGTATCTTTATTCTTATATTTGTATTCCCGCGTTCGCCGCCGATTACGCGGTCGCGCGCGCGACGGGCCGTGCGAAATCCGCCGCCGAATATCAACAATGGGCGACGGCGCATCTTGAACGTTTTCATTATATTGCGCGCATCATCTCCGCCTTCGCCGGCGCGCTCGCGGCCGCGGCCGCCGTCTGCGCAGGCTTCTATTTCGCGGGACGCCGCGCCGGGATGTTCGCTGGTTTATTAGTATCAACAAGCCCGATGTTTTTGTTGCTTTCGACGCACGAACGCCCATGGTCGCTCGTGCTCGCGTTTTCCACAATTTCAATTTCAGGCGCATTGTTATATTTTAAGACTGGAAAATTAACGACGCTGTTTTGGAGCGGCCTTGCCGCGGGCGCCGCCGGCGGATGCCATCAAATCGGTCTGGCCGCCGCGGCGATTCCCATCGCGGCCGCGTGGTTTCGCGATCGTGGATTTACTGTAACTTCGCTGGTGCCGAGCGTGCGCGCAGCGTTTGTGGGAGGAGTCGGAATTGTTATCATGTTCCTCGCGGGCAACCCGTATTTGATACGTTACGGCCTCTCGGGCGGCGTTCCGACGGCATTAACAAAAGAAATGACCGACGTGTCGCTCGGCGGCCAAGGCTTCAAATTTGACTTCAACGCGCAATATACAGTTGAAGCGCTCGTTGGAATCCTGTCGATGGAAGGAATTGTATGTATTCTCGCAATCGCGGGCGCGTGGATTTATCGTAAAGAACGCGCAGCGTGGATCCTGCTCGCGCTGGCCGTTCCAATTGTTCTTATATTCATTCCGTACAAAGGAACGCATGCGCGATACTTTATGATTGCATTTCCCGCCGCGTGGATTCTGGCGGGCGCGGCGCTCGACGCGATCGCTCGGCGAATGGGGATATGGCCGGCCGCCGCAATCTTAGCGATCCCGGTGATTCTAAGTATTCGATTGGATCAACTGCTGCTGCGCGACGATTCGCGAAATGTAGCACTGGCGCAAATACAACAAATCATTCCCGCGCACGCAAAAGTAGCGTTGGAGCCGTACGGCCCCGCGATCGCCGCCGATACCGCCTCGCTCGAACGCCTCGCTGCGCTGAACCCTCTCGCGCTCACGCAGCGCGAACGCATGGCTCTCGATCGCAGGTCATCCGGCGGATTTGATATATTACCGATGGAACGCGTCTGCGGCGACGCCACCGCGAATCGTTATCAATTGGTCTCGGCGCTCGGCGAGCAATATTTTCCGGGTGTTAAGAATATTCCGGAATTGTTAGATCGCGCGAATTTAGATTATGTCGTTCGCGTCGAGCGGTTTCCGCAGTCGCCTCGAAAGGATCCGTTTGCGGCGTGGGTCGAGAAAAAGGGCGAGATCGCGGGGGATTGGAGTCCGGCTCCCGGGCGCACGCCCGCCGAATGTTTATTACCCTTTGAACCGCGCCTTGGCGCGTATGCGCTGTTCACGGTGGAACGGCCCGGTCCGCGCATTCGTTTATATAAGATACGTAAATCATAATAAAAAGGTCGAATCCTTATGAACGCACATCACTACAAATACCTTCTCGCGTTCGTGCCGGCCATCGTTTTTCAGATACTACCGATACTTTTGCTACAGTCGGGAACGGCATCGCAGCCGAAAGTAAAAGTAAATGAACTCGATGTGGATGAAACGCGCTCCATCGTCGTTCGTTATCGCGAAGCGGACCACTGGGCGCTCAAGGCGATTATATTAACATCGCTTCCCGAAAAGTGGCATCCGTCGGCCGCGTCGATTCTTAGCGATGCGATCGATCATAAAGAACCGCGGCTTCGCGCGTACGCGATTGAAGCGCTCCGGCGCGCCGACCCTGAATGCTTGCGTTCCGCGCTGACGAAAGAATTCATTTCAGAGATTGCCGGACAATTCAGCAGTATTAAAAATGCATTTTATAAGGAACGCATTGTATCTATTCTTGCGCGCGCATTTCCTGAGCTGAATGGTAAAACTACAGATAAATGGAAGACTGCCGATTGGCAGGTTTGGTGGGGCAAGGCGCGCAATACTTACGTTCCCGCGCCGTGGAACGCGCCCGATTCGCGTCCCGCCGCGACGACAAAGTCGGGGGGAACCTTTGCAATCGCCGAGCGCTGGATCACTCGCGCGGTCGATCTTAGCATTTCGGGCCTCGACGTCGCGATTTGTATCGATTCGACCGGTAGCATGCAGCCGACGATCGACGCGGCGCGCGAAGGTCTCGAAGAAATTATTGCTATGTTGCGCGGGCTGTCTCCGAAATTTCGTTTAGGATTAGTACATTATAAAGATCTCGGGGATTTAGGTAATGGAGCCCGATTGTTATCACCGCTCACCGACCGCGTGGAAAACGTGCGCGAATCGTTAGGAAAACTGAACGCAGGCGGCGGAGGAGATATTCCCGAGGCCGTCGACCGCGGGCTCGAGTGCGCGCTCGATGTGTATACAATGGGCTGGACGCCGCTTGCTAATAAACTTGTTATTATTATTGGCGACGCGCCGCCGCACGCGGGCAATCTCGATAAGGCTATAAAACTCGCGAAGGACGCGTTCGAAAAACCGTTCGGCAAGGAGCCGCGCATTCCTAATGATCTCAAAATGGATAAGAATGCGAACCGTCCATTTATAACATCGGCGATTGTTGTCAATCCGACTCCCGAAGCAACAAAAACGCTTCAAGCGATTTCCGACGCGGGCGGCGGCATGTGCGGATCGATCGCGATCCAGGGTTCGAGCGATGCTACAAAACAGATCGTCCAGCACATATTAACATTAACTTTCGGACGGCAATGGAAGGATCAAGCCGGCGTGTTTGTATCTATTTTTCAGGAGTACCGCCGGAACGGTTACTTCCAATAAAATAATTGAGCCTATCCCAAAACGCTCGGACCGAGGCGAAGTTACAATTCGCCGCGTCCGCAAGGCACAATTCCACAGGCATCTTCCATAGCATGATTCCGAGGAATTGTAACGAAGCGGGCGCGGATGAATTGCTAGCTTTCGGCGAAGGGAGATGTTTTGGGATAGGCTCTAATCACGGACGCGCGCCGCGCGTCGTCATTAAATATCGCGAAAGCGCCGCCATCGCGAAACCGTCCTGGATCGCGAAGGATTGATATAATTCTTCGACGCCGCTCCGATCGGTCGGAACGACTTCAATTCGCTCGGTCGGTTCCAGTTGTAGTGTTCCGTCATACTTACAATCGAGCGCGGCGAGAAGATGTCCGCGATGATTGGATATTCCGGTTAATGGATAGAAATCGCCCAAATGCACAAATCGGCCGGCGGTGTGGCCCGTCTCCTCACGCAACTCGCGCGCGGCGGCCGCTTCCACCGATTCTCCGGCGTGCATGCGTCCCGCGGGCACTTCCCACAGACGCTGCGAAATCGTGTAGCGCCATTGCCGTAATAGTAGTATTCGCCCGTCCGGCAGCACGGGCACGACGCAGACGGCCTCCGGGATTTCTATTACTAAATGAACACCGCGAAAGCCGTCGTCGAGTATGAATTCATCGCGGCGCACAGTGCAGCGCGCGTCTACAAATGGCTTCGAAGTTGAAATCGTTTTGAACGGGTTTTCGTGCGCGGAATTTTGCATGCGAAAGTAAGAATGACACCGCGCGCGAAAATTTGTATCTACTTTCTGGCTACACTTACCGCCGCACACCATGCAGACCGGCCCGCACCAACGCACGCTTTCGAGTTTTATCAAACGCGCCGCGCGCCGCCGCCGCTGCTGCGTATTCTTACAATCCTTTCCGCGCGCTCTCGCGCTGGCGCTCGCGGGCGTTTTTGTTAGTTTACTAATTTCGACGTGGCGCGGTTACGACGCCGATTTCGGCGTGCGTTTATTGTTAGCGATCGTGGGAGTGCAGATCGCGATTTTGTATGCATTGGCGCGCGCTCTCTCCCAAACGGAATCGGGCGTCGTCGATTTGTTCACGCGAGAAGTACACGCGGGCGAATTGATACGTACGGCCGCGGGTCTTTCGGAAGCGCGGCGCGAATCGGAAACTGTAGCTTTGTTGTGCGAGCGCGAGGCGCTTCGAAAAGTAGAAACGCTACAACTTTCGAAATTATATCCATTTCGCCGGCCGAGGCTCGCGCTCGCCGGGGCGCTCTTTATTTGTATTTTTCTCACGTCGCTACTATTGCCGTTCGGCTGGTTCGGCGCGTCGGGTTTCATGGGCGCGAATCCGTACGCATCGGCCAAAGCTACTCAAACGACGGCCGCCGCGGGCGGAGACCCGAAATCGAATGATCCGAAAAGTAGTAATAAATCGGAAGACTTACAAAACGAGACGAAACCGCCCGAAGACCGCCCCGAGAGCAAGCCGGAAAGCAAACCCGTTCCAACGGATATAACAGTTCCAAAACCGCAACCGTTGCAGCCGCAGCCGCAATCGCAGCCTTCGCAACAATCCGGCAGTACCGAAAAGCAACCTCCAAAATCGGAGGAACCCGATCCTTTTGTTGCAAAGCCAAAATTAATACCCATCGACCCTCGCGACGGAATGAAATCAAATCGCGAATCGCTCGTTCTCGAACAAAAGGAATTATTACAGAATGAAGGTCCCGCGGCTCGCGCAGTTCCGAGAAAGATACAGATCGACGCGGCCGCGGCAAACGAACTCGAACGCGCCGCCGAGCGCGCGTTGCGCGCCGAGACGGCGACGGATCGCGAGCGTGCATTTGTTAAAAAGTATTTTGCACAATTAAAAAAGTAGTGTTGCTCGGTTCCAATTGTAATGTCCTCCGAAAATCTACAAATACCCGGCGATAGCGCAGGCGATCTCGGCGATCGCGACCGAGATTTGTTACGAAGAATCGAGCGCGTCGCGGCCGTCGCGCGAAAATTGTTATCGGGCGAAATTGGAACATCGGCGGCGAATCGCAATTCGTTCGGGCAGGGGACGATGTTCTCCGACCACCGCCGCTACGCGCCCGGCGACGACGTTCGATTTGTAGATTGGAACGCGTATGCAAGATTTGATGAAGTTTTCTTGCGCGTCTACGAGCCCGAGGATTCCGCGGCGGTCAGCGTCTTTTTAGATACAAGTGCGTCGATGACCGCCGCAGGATCATTAAAATTTACACAAGCCGCGCGCGTCGCGGCTGCGTTCGCGGCGATAGGAATGTTAGTGTTGGCGGGCGCGCGCGTCTACCGCGTCCACGACGGCACGGAAGCTAACTTTACGGGGAAGACTTCGCTTCTTGCAATGTTACGATTCATCGAAAAGCCGCCCGAGCGCCCGGCGAGAAAACTAACGATGAAAACGTTAACGTTCTCCGACGCCGTCAAGCAGGCCCTTGCGCGCGCGCGTCGCGGTCCATTTGTATTTATTACAGATGCGGCGCCGCCCGCGGAAGTCGAGAAAGCGCTGCGGGAGCGCGCGCGGCATCCGGCGGCGGTGTTACAAATCGTCGACCCGGCCGAGACCGATCCGCCGCAGCGCGGATGGATACGATTCGTCAATCCCGAGGACGGAAAAGTAGTAACCTGCAACATGACGGAGCGCCTCCGGAATCGTTATACCGAACTCGTCCGCGAGCGATTTTTAGAAGTCGAGCGCGCGGTGCTCTTTACTAAATCTGCGTTCGCAAGAATATCAACAAAAGCCTCGTTCGACGCGGCGGTCGTCGGCGCGCTGCACCGCGGAATTCTGCCGGCCGCGCGCGTATGAGCGGCATTTATTTGTTAGAACCGCGGTGGGCTGCCGCCGGTGCGGCCGCGGCCGCCATTATTGTTATATTATCCATTCGGCACGGGGTTCGTGGAGAATCGGCGTACACCGATTTGTGGCATCGCGCCCTCGCGGAATCGAGCCTTTTCGAGCGCTGGTCGCGCTGGTTTCCGAGGCTCTCGATTGTCATGATAGCAATCGCCGCGGTGCTGCTCGGGTTATCGTTAGCAAATCCCGTCCGCGAGTTGGAAGGCCCGCGCGATCTAATGTTAGCGATTGATCGCTCGGCATCGATGACTGCGGTCGAGTCGGGCGTGTCGCGTCTCGACGCATCCAAACAAAAAATACAACAAATGTTCGGCGCCGCGCGCCCGGGCGACCGCTTTGGAATTGTATCGTTGGGGCGCGAGCTACAGATTCATACAGCTCTGCAAAACGACCGTCGGGAGTGGGAACGCGCGCTCGCTGAAATTGAGGCTGAACCGTTTGCATCGGATTTAACAAAACCGCTATCGGCGCTCGCGGGCGCTGCAGCGCCCATCGTTTTATTTACCGACGCGGCTGGCGAGAAAAGTAAAGTTCTCGGAAATGTTATTGAAAACGCGAATTTACAAATCGTGACGGAGCGCGCAGGTTCGGTCGTTGCAAACACGGGTATTATTGAACTCGAAGTTTCGGATCCGTTTCCCGAAGACGAAGCGAGTGTTAAGCTAACAATCGCGACAACGAAGGCGGCGGGCGAAATGTTAAATTGTATCGTCGAGCGCGGCGATCTTACAGTTGCGTCGGCGAAAGTATTCATTCCCGCGAAAGGACGCGCGGATGTAACCATTCCGTTTCCGCGCGGAGAAGGCGGCTTTCACCGAGTTCGTATGGTGGAATCCGACGCGTTCGCGCTCGACCAGGAGGCGTTCTTTATGATTGAAAAACCCGCGAGGGCGCCGATTGTTTATGTTCGCCCCGGCGGCGGCGGGTCGATATTCTTAGAATCCGCGCTCACGGCGCTTGCGGAGGAATTCGGCGTATCGTTAGCGATTGCGAAGAGTGCCGCCGACGCACCGCGCGACGCGGTCGTGATACAAAACGGCGGCGCCGTGGAGGGCGATCCGCCTCGCGGCATTTTCTTTGGTGTTACAAAAGCGGACGCGTCCGTCGCGCGCCGCGATTCGAAGGTTTCTGAGATTATTAGAATCGAGCCGAAACACTTTTTGATAGAAGGGCTTTTTTTCGATTTATTATTAGCCGAGCGGTCGGCCGCGCTGCATTCGGAATTTAATTCTATCGTTTCCGCGGCGTGCGGCCCGGTCGTTGCCGTGGAGTCGCGCGGCGCCGCGCGGCGCGTGTGGTGTTCGTTTCAATTGGAAAATAGTAATTTTACAATTCTGAAGGCGGCCTTCCCGATTTTCATGCGGCGTGCGTTCGCGTGGTGTGCGAAAGGGGAGCGCGATTTTATACCCTTTGTGCGCGCGGGCGCCGACCCGTTCGCGGCGCTTGCAGGAATATTACCAAAAGATCGGCGGAGCATTTCACGCCTCGGAAAGCTAACGTTCGCCGACGGCCGCGAGTCGGCCGTGAATTTGTTAGAACCGCGTTTATTGGATATATCCGCCGGCGAAGCGCTTTCCGCCTCGGCGCTTCCTTCGCGCCCGATTCTTAAAGAATCGCTTGCTAGCATTCCCGCGGCCTGCGCGGCCGCCGCGTTCCTGATCGCGTTTTTGATAGAATCGGTGGCGTGGATTCGGTCGCGATCGCGAAATCCCGCCGCTCCTTTTCCGCGATTCCAAGAGGGGTAACATTACAATTTCCGAAAATCTCTGCACCCTTTCCGCGCCGTGCCCGCCTTTGGGTGCGTGCCCGCCGTGATGAAATCCCCTCCACTCGACATAGCTGAACTGGTATCGGCCCACCAGACCGGTCTATGGCGATACTTACGATTCCTCGGTTGCGATCCATCGCTCGCCGAGGATTTGGTGCAGGAGACTTTTTTAGTGGTATTGCGCCAGCCGTTTTCGGACCAAGGCGCCGCCGCCGCGGCGGGCTACTTACGAACTGTAGCAAGGCGTTTATTAATAAAACGCGGAACAACTTTAGGCCGCGAAATAACAAATAACGAACTCGAGACGGCCGACGCGTATTGGGTATCTGTAGCAGAGCCGGACGGCGGCGACGCGTACATCGTCGCGCTTCGCGAATGTTTACAACAACTCGAATCGTCCCCGCGCCGCGCGCTCGAATTGCAATATGAACAAAAACAATCGCGCTCGCAGATCGCGGGCGCGCTCGGCTACACCGAAGATAGTATCAAATCGTTAGTTCGCCGCGCGCGCGCCGCGTTGCGGATTTGTATCGAAGGAAAATTGCAACATGAAAGCTAACTCCGGGCTCGAA
>JBJXHE010000069.1:0-34909 GCA_046160785.1 Planctomycetota bacterium | reverse complement strand
TCTCGCCGCGGCGCGGGAGGCGCTCGTCGACGTTCGCTCAGCCGATCCGTCAATTCTCGTCGAATTGCGTTATAACCAATCGGATAATTTTATGAAACGCAATGTTTATCATTCCGATCGCGCGTTTTTGCGCGGCGACGCCGCGCGCCGCCTCGCGCGAGCGAATGCAACATTAAAAGATCTCGGATTTAAACTAAAGATTTGGGACGCCTACCGGCCGCTGTCCGTGCAGCGCGAAATGTGGAATCTCGTGCCGGACGATCGTTATGTTGCAAATCCCGCGAAGGGCAGCCGGCATAATCGCGGCGCCGCGGTGGATGTCACGTTAACTGATATAAATAATCGAGAAGTCGAAATGCCAACGTTTCATGACGACTTTTCCGAGCGCGCATCGGCGGGTGCGCGTTCGACTCCCGCCGCAGAGCGCCACGCCGCGATTCTCGCGAATTGTATGATCGCCGCTGGCTTTTCGCCGCTTGCGACCGAATGGTGGCATTTTGATGCTCCGGGCTGGCAAGATTATGAACTTCTCGACGTCCCGCTTTCCGAACTCGCGCCGCCCGCGTCGCTTCCAAAAAATAATTAAGCTAATAATTAAAACGAATATAAACGGAATGCCCATTACTACCATTACCTCCGGCGGCGGCGCGCGCCGTCGAATTATATTCGACGGCGGCAAAGGTAATATTTTAACGGTCGGGCTGCTCAACGATTTATTAATGGCGCTCAAGGCGCCCGCGAAGGAATTATGCGCGTTCGACGAAAGAGCTAATATTACAATTCCGCAGCGGCCGGAGGCGGCGGCGCTTAAGTGCATCACGCTCGAAGGCGCGGGCGGTCATTTTAGTTATGGCGCGTCGGTCGCGGAGCACGGCGGAGCGGAAATAACAAAACTTCTTGGTGCGATGTCGTCGGTGTGTGCGCTGCTCTGGATGTGTAATATTCCGACAATCGCCGTCGTGCGCGGTTATTGTTTAGGAGGCGGGCTCGAACTCGCCGCGTGCTGTCACAGAATTGTAGCGTCGAAGGACGCAAAATTCGGACAGCCCGAAGTGTCGCTCGGCGTCGTCGCCCCGTTTGCATCGTTATTATTACCGTTGAGATTGACGCACGCGCGCGCCGAGGAATTATTAGTTTCGGGGCGGACGGTCGCGGCGAAGGAGGCGCGCGAGATCGGCATCGCCGACAGCGTTGACCAGGATCCCGAGTCGGCCGCGGAAGAATATATTGAAAAACATTTCTATCAAAAAAGCGCGCTATCATTACGTTTAGCAGTCGCTGCCGCCCGAATGAAAACGCGCGCAACGTTTATAAACGATCTCGCGTCGGTCGCACAGTTTTATCAAAAAAGCGTGATGACCGCGCGCGACGCGAACGAAGGAATCGCGGCGTTTCTTAATAAACGCACACCGAACTGGACAGGCCGATGAAACGATTCGCCGCTCTCGTATTGATGTATTTTATCTGCGCGCAGGAGCCGCAGAAACCGAACGAAATTGTAGAAAGCTGGCCGAGCGGCACGCTCAAAGCTCGTTATACCGTCGATGCGGAGAATCGTAAGAACGGACCGTATCTGGAATGTTATGAAGACGGAAAGATAAAAATACGGACAAGCTATCGAGCGGGCGATATCGAGGGAAGTTTCGAGGAATTGTATCCGGGAGGTTCGCTACGACTGCGCACAAGCTACAAAAAAGGAAAGCTCGACGGTTCCTATTTGGAGCGCGATGACACGCTCGCGCGCGAAATCAAAGCTCATTTTAGGGAAGGCGAAAAGCACGGAAAAATTGATATTACTGAAAAACGAAAAGTCGTTTCGACGCAGGAATGGAAAACGGGAGAATTGCTCTCTCTGAACGGCGTCGCGCCGCCGCATCCGCGCCAGGCCGCGGAAATCCGCGAAACGTTAAATCAAATAAAAACGCTGCCGCCGCAGGAAGGATTCAAGGCCGACGATCCGCGTTTATTAGCGTTGCGGCGTTTGCAACAATACCGCTATTTGTGTGAGGTTCCATTTGATGGAATGGAGCTCGATGCCGCGATGAACGATGCGACGCTGTGGGGCGCGAAATTGTGCAAAGCGATCGGCCGGCTCGACCACACACCCGCGAATCCCGGGTGGCCCGACAAAGACTACAAAAAAGGCTACAACGGCACTTCGCACAGTAATCTTTCCGCAGGATCGAGCGTCGTCGGATCTGTAGATTCGTACATGGACGACTCCGATCCATCGAATATTGACCGCGTCGGCCATCGCCGCTGGTGTCTAAATCCACGAATGTTAAAGACCGGTTTTGGTAATGACGGCCCGTGGTCGGCGATGTGGTCGATGGATTCGAGCCGCACCAAAATACCACAAATAGATTTGATAGCTTATCCCGCGCGCGGTTACTTCCCGAGAGAGTATTTTCACAGAAACGCCGCGTGGAGCATTTCATTTGTATCATCGAAGATCACGCCGCGAGCCGCGGATAAAGTTAAAATTACAGTTACGCCGCTCGACGAGTGGTACGCACCCGCGCGCGACCCGCTTCCGATCACAGACTTTTATTTTAATAGTGATGGATTCGGCGGCTCGAAATGTATCATTTTCCGCCCGAAGGGCGCGGAGAACGCAGCCGGTTCGAAGTTTTTTACAGAAATCAGCGTCGACGGCGAGGAGGGAGCGGAGATTCGCTATCTTGTTGAGTTTATCGAGACGGAAAAGAAGAAGCTGTGAACGAAGTGGCGTGAGTGAAGCGGGGTCACTTCGCTACAGGCAAATCCGGATTCCACGACCCGTCTGACTCAACAAACCAAGTCCACCACTTAGGCTCCGATTTGTATCGTTGATACACTGCATCGGCCTTGCCATTTGCGCCTGCAATCCGGAGCGCGCGATAACACCAGACTCCATAACCATACTTCTCCGAATCGATCCATCCTAGTGTCCCATCAATCCCGACTGAGTGCGGACAGGCTCCATCGGCGGAGATAACACTAGCCACATTCTGCGCAACTTTCATAGCTAGAGCTTGGAGCTGAATTCCTAATTCTGAAAGACTCTGTACATGCAGAGTCTGCAAGTATCGCCCAAGACGATCCATGCCAACGGCCATCATTGCGTCCTGCCATGGGAACCAATAGGAAACAGAGCCGGGTCCGAGCTCGGGTTGTGGATGGTAGCCCTCAGAGCCGGGAACATAAACAAAACCAATTCCAGTGGGGCCAACAGACGGCATGACTACATTCTTCACCCAGTTTAAGATCGACTCTGCGTCCGAGTCATCAATCCACGATGTGATTGCAGCATCAACAGCGAAATCGAGTACCCGCCCAACCTCGCGGCTACTGTGCAAATATTGGTGATAGTTGGTTCGCAGGATTCCGCCGAGTGTTGCCGCGACTCTCCACATAAAGACCTTTGCGATGATGACCTCATTTGTAACATCAGTCTGGGCGGCGAGGGTCGAAAGGTACTTGAAGGAGAAGTGCTGAATGTCGTGTCCAATGACGAGTTTTGAATTCGGCGCATACCACCCTGTAGTCACAGGATCGTCGATCAGCGGATCTGCTTTCCAATTCCACGGCCGGCCATATCCCTGTCGAACGCCGCCGGGATTGTCAAAATAAAATATTGGGCGGTAACCCACATTTGCGAGGATGGCATGTGCAACAGTCAAGTAGTCTGCACTGTTTACCTCTGGGATCTGGTGGTCTTTGCGCCAGCCATAGTCTGGCTGGCCGCCACCTTGATTCGGAAACAGTGTAGTACCGAAAGCCAGCCAAGTCGGCGAACCCACTTCGATACCGTGGATACTGCAGTATGCACGCACGACTGGATTCAAGTCGATGAAGTCGGGCACATACGATGACGCGAAGCTCGTGACATCGACCGGAGGTTTTTGCGCGCGGTGGAGTTTTTTATGAACCAGCTTTCCCGGTGTGCCAGGTTGCTGAGTCAAGTGCGCATTCTTACTAACGTTGACCGTTTTATTGAGTCCAGCTGATCCCTGTTGTGGAGTCTTTGCTGCAGTAACTTGAAAATATCCAGCGGTAGAAAGCGTGACCGCGGAAGCAAGACCCAGCGATATTAATTTTCCTTTCGCCATGAAAGTCGGGAATTTGAGCATACGGGACATCGTTAGCCACTCACGAAAAGTAGGAAAGTAAAAATGGCACATGCTCAGCTGACCCTAAGGTCAGCCGACGGCGCGCGTTATACGGTTCTTCTTTCCTTCGGGCAAGTGGTCATTCTAGAGCCACGGGCTGCTAGCACCTCGTAATCTTAAACTCTCCATCAATATCAATTTTAACGTGAAACGCGCTCTGCGCCGCAGCGCCCGTGATCACGTCGCGAGTCGCGCCGTCGGCCGTTACTTTTCCGTGATCTAACAAAACGGCGCGCGGGAAATGTTCGTACGCGAGGCGCAGGTCGTGGATCGCGGCGAGGATCGTTTTCCCCTCGGCGTGCAGTTTTTGTAGTATTTCAACAAATTCGATCTGGTGGCCGATGTCGAGCGAGCTGATCGGTTCATCTAATATTAAGATTGGCGAGCCCTGCGCGAGCGATCTTGCTAAGAATACGCGCTGGCGTTCGCCGGCGGATAATGTTGGCAATGATCGATTTGCTAATGTTTCGACACCGACTGCGGCCATCGCTTCTTTTACGGCGCTCGCGTCGATGGCCGTCATCGGACGAAATGCGCCGACGTGCGGGAAGCGTCCCATTGCGACGGCGTCGCCCGCGCGAATATCAAAATCCGTAAATGTATTTTGCGGCATATATGCAATCTGGCATGCGATCTCGGGCCGCGAAAAAGATTGGATAGGTTTGCCGTCGAGCAACACGCGCCCCGACGTCGCTCGCCGTGCGCCTGTTAATAATCGAAGAAGTGTAGTTTTCCCAGACCCGTTCGGCCCTATGATCGCGACGCTCTCGCCCGCGCGAATCGTAATGGATATATCTTCTACAAGGGCGCGAGCGCCGACGCGAAAACCCGCGGACTCGGATTGGATGCGTGCGGCGTTCAGCGTCATTTAATATTACTTTAATTTGAAATGCGCTTCGCGCGGATCATTAAAAATAATAAAAACGGCACGCCGAGGAACGCCGTCAGCACTCCTAAATGCAATTCTGTTTTGAAGGGCGCCACGCGCGCGGCGAGATCGCACAACACTAAGAATGCGCCGCCGCCCAGGAAGCACGCCGGCAGCAGCGTCCGCGAGCGCGCACCCACAAGATAACGAATCGCGTGGGGGATGATGAGGCCGACGAACGCTATCGATCCGCACGCGCTCACGGCGGCGCTCGCAGCGACGGCGCACGCGAATAATAGCAACATTCGCATCGGGCCGACCGCGACGCCGACCGACAGCGCGTGGTCTTCGCCTAACGATAATATATCAATAGGGCGGCTCGCGAAAAGTAATATCGACGTTCCGATGAAAATAAACGGCGTTGCAAGCAGAACATGGTTCCACGTCCGTGCCTCCGCGCCGCCGATGAGCCAAAAGAATACTTGCTTCACTCGATACTCATCCGTGCCTGCTAACAAAAAACCCATTCCGGCCGCCGTCAGCGTTCCGATCGCGATTCCCGTTAATAGTAATGTTGTCGTCGTGGGCCGGCCGCCGATGTGCGCCAATAGATAGACTAAGAATGAACTCGCGAGCGCGCCCGCTAATGCAAAGAAAGGGAGCGCGAGCGGAACGACGTCGGTGAACCCGAGATAGATGGATAATACTGCGCCGAACGCGCCGCCGCCTGTAACTCCGAGCACTCCCGGATCGGCCATCGGATTTTGAAAAATCGCCTGCAGCGCCGCTCCCGAAATCGCGAGCGCGCCGCCGACGAGTGTTAATAAAACAACGCGCGGCGAGCGAAGGTCCAAAATAATATTAATATCATTTTGCGGCAGATCGGAGACGTCGCCGACGCCGAGCGTCGAGAGCAGAATTCGCACGACGTTCGAAAGGGGAATATCGGCGCTTCCATATGCCGCTGCGAACGCCGCCACGATCAGTAATAGAAATAGACCGATTTTTACTGTTCTTCCGCGCATGTCTCGATGTTCTTACAATTCCTATTTATTTATTGCAAAACATTCCGGATGTAACTCGCGCGCGAGCGCCTCGACGCCGTCTACAATAAAATGCGAAAGGGTTGTTAATGATTTTCCGGCGACAAACACGACGCGGCCATCCTTCACTGCGCGCAGTTTTTGTAACTGCGCAGGCAGGTCGCGGCCCGGGAGGGCAGATAAACTATCGCGCGCATCCAATAGTAATATATCAGGATTGAGCACGAAGAGATCTTCGAGCGGCATTTCATACATTCCACTTCGGGCGTTTTCGGCTCCAGCGTTGACGGCGCCGGCGCGTTCGATGATTTCGTGAATTGTAGTGTTCGAACCGGCCGTCCACGACGCGGCCCAATAGTAAATTCTCGGTTTTTTTGTTATATTTTTGAGAGCGGCGGCGACGGCGTCGAGGCGGCGGTCCATGTCGCGGGCCATTTGCTCCGCTTTGTCGGCGGCGCCGACGCGCTTGCCGAGTTCGCGCAGATATTGTTGAATTCCGGCGATGCTCGTGACTTCATCATAACGAAAAACAGGGCGCCCGGATTTTTGTAAATAATCAAGAAAGTCTGCCGTATTGTAAGGATTCACGCAGACCAGATCGGGATTTAATGTTAGTACGCGTTCGAGTTCGGCGCGCACGCGCGGAATGTGGGCCGGATATTTTCCGGCGGCATTCGAAAGTCCAGGATCGTCAACATAAACATTGACCGCGGCCATGCGTTCAACGGAAACAAGTTCTGCTAACATTTCGTCGGCGGCCAAATTAACACTACAAATACGCGAGGGAATAGATTCAATTCCGGCGGCGGCGCTGCCCGAAGGTTTTGAGCACGCGCACAAAAGAATACAAAAAATCGCCGACGCGCGCCGAATGGATAACATATCTATTCAATACCGATGTACTCGTCGTCCCAGCGTTTCACTGTAAGATCCATTTGAATCTCAACGACGGACTTCGCGTATTTCTGTCGGAAGTCGCGGAATTGTTTCGGATGGATGCACGCCGCGAGGATTTCGAGCGAATCTACAATTCGCGGCCCCGGGCGGTTAAAATAAGCATTTCCGTCGCACACATAAACGCGCGCCTGCATGATGGCGTCCCAGTCGAACCACGGCAGATTTTTCTGTAACAACGGCAATTCCTGCAGCGTGCGTTCGACGTCGAAACCGCACGGTTTAATAATCACGCATTCGGGGTCGAGCGTCTCGAGTTTTTTGATATCTACTGTTGGAGCCTTCTCGCCCGGTTTTGTTATGAGCGCTGTCGCAGAGCAGATTTCAACCATTTCCGGCATCCACGTGCCGCCGATCATCACGGGATCGAGCCATTCGATTGTTAATATCGCCGGGCGGTTCGACGTGCGCGCCGCGCGATCCTTTACGGTTGCGATGCGCGCGCGTGATTCCTTAATGAACTGTTCTGCTTCCGCCGTGCGCCCGATCGCGGCGCCGACTTTTTGTATATCTGAAAAAATATCATCAAATCGCTCGGGATGCAGCGAAACAATCTTAACATCCTTTCCGGCGATCGTTTTCGCGGCTGCGCACACTTCGTCGTACGAAACCGCGCAGACGTCGCAGAGGTCTTGTGTAATAATCACGTCGGGCGCGAGCGACTGCAGCTTCGCGGAATCTAAATTATAAATCGCGAGCGTGGGTTGCGCGGCGGCGCGGACGTTCTTATCAATTTCTCCGCTCGACGTTTTGATATTAATTTTCGGCGACGTCAGCGCGGGCAGCGCATTGATGTTTTCGGGATAATCACATTCGTGCGAAATGCCAACGATCTCATTGCGCGCGCCGAGCGCGCAAACGATTTCTGTAGCCGACGGAAGAAGTGTAACGATTCGTAATGCCATGTTGCCTTGGATTGTTAAATATATACTGTGCTAATAATAAATTGAGGGCGTCACGCGCGCGAGTCCCACATCGGGTCGACCTTTCCGCGAGACTTATTTTCATAGCGCGCCATAACAAATAATGCGTCGGAGAGCCTATTTAAGTATGGAACGACGAATGCTCCAATTTTCTCGGCTCGCGCGAGCGACACCGCCGCGCGCTCGGCCTCGCGGCAGACGCATCGCGCCACGTGCAGTTGCGCGGCGGTGAGCGAGCCGCCCGGAAGTATAAAATTATCAAGCGGCGCGAGCTCGGCCGAGAGTTCATCCATCAGCGATTCGAGAGCGAGCACGTGTTTCGCGTCGACGCGCGGCACCGGCATTTTTTCTTTATCTTCCTCAAGAATGCACAAATCGCTTCCTAAATGAAAAAGTTCATTTTGGATGCGGCGCAGCGCGGCCTCTAACTTCATATTTACGCCGTGCGCCAGCGCGACGCCGATTTGTGAATTTACCTCGTCTACAATTCCGTATGCAATAATCCGCAACGAATCTTTCGAGACGCGCTGGCCGCCGCCGAGGCCCGTCGATCCGTCGTCGCCGGTTTTTGTATAAACACGCGTTATTCTTGGCATTTGTAGTATTCCGGAGTCCTCGCCGGATATGTAATGTTACAATAAAGTCTTGAATGGCGCATTCGCGAGGTCTTCTGGCTCGTGGGTCATTCGTTCGCGACGCCTTCCCGGGCGTCGATCCCAGTGGCTTCCGGCCCTATTGACCGTGTCGCGTTCGTTACCACATACAGCGGCGGGTCCGCGCCGGATTTGCACCGGCTTCCCATGAATAATGGTGTGAAGATTACTCAAACCGCAAATGCTGTCGGTTATGAAAGAACGGCCGGCATTATTACCACTCGATTCGCGCGATGCCAGTTTTGAATTTTGAGTTTGGTGCCGCGCGCTACGAAACCGCGTGACCGATTCCGCAATCCAACAAAAAAACACGAGCCGGTTTGAGCCGTTCGCGGCCGCGTTTGTTTGTATTCTCGCGGCGTTTATTGTGTATTCGAGCGCGCTTTCAAATGCGTTTCTTTTTGATGACAGTACGTTTCTTGCCGAGAGTCGAGAATGGATAGAAGGCCGTAAAAGTCTTTTTTCGCTGCGGCCGTTTGGTTATTTCCGGCCGGTTTGGTCGGCGTATGTTGGAATTCTCGAATCCGTTTTTGGTTTGAATCCCGTTCCTTATTTTATATTTGGGATTTTGATACACGGGTTCAATGGATTTGTTATTTATTGCATTGCGCGAAAAATAGAGCTATCGCGCGCCGCGTCGTGGGTCGCCGCCCTCTTATTTATTACATTCTTTTCGCACAGCGAGGCGACGCTCTGGATGGCTTCTCACAATTCGAGCCTTTGCGCCGGATTTTGCGCGCTTGCGCTGCTGACACATATCACGAATATTAAGGACGCGAGATATTACAAATCGATCGCGACCGGAATCTTGGTGCTGCTGGCATTATTTACAAAGGAAACGGGTATTACCGTTGTCGGATGGCTTGTAGTTGCAGATGTCTCGCTGCGCGGTCCGCGCGGTTTTTTACGGAGGCTCATGACGCGTGCCGCCGCGGTTCGTTACAGTTGCATTCTCGCCGCGCTTGGGATCTTTATATTAACGAACGACCGGTTTTACGTCTCGCTTCGCGGCGAGCAGTGGGGAACCGATTCGATGGCGGGTTTAGGTAATATTACGATTGCGCGCGTTCTCGGCGCATTTCCGATTCTTTACAGCCCGATCGGAACCGTGCCGGGGGCAACTTTTCCGTGGACTGGCGCGGCGCTGTTCGCCGGATTCTCTACGATTGTATTAATTTACAGAAAAATTGTTATCAAAACGGGATTATTTGCATTCGCGATTGCCGCCGTTGCGCTGTTGCCCGTCTGTACGACGATGTTCCAGCACCATGCGTCGAGCCGTCTTTATTATTTCCCGACGTTCGGCGCCGCGCTGATGGCGGGAGTTATTGCAGACGTGGCTTTTACAAAACGCTGGGGGGCAGCCGCTTTTATGATATTAACGCTGGTCTTCGCGGCGGTTTCGATGCGCTCGATCGTACAGTTAAACGAACTTTATTATAAACCGTTTTCACAAATGCAGACAGAGTCGGCGCAGTCGGTGCGGCCGTTCTTTTCCGATACCGCCGAAACGACGCTCCATTTGATAGATCCACCGATTGATAATATTATGCATTTGCGCAATTTCTTAGTTTTATATTTTGGAATTCCGTGGGAGTGGGTTGCGCAATCTAAACAACCCGCGACAGAGTTCGCGGCGTGGGCTGATGCCGAGCGGGCGAAGGGTGCGGCCGCGATTGGATGGATTGAAGGAAAGTGGACATGGATAACCGGCCCTCCGCCGCCGTCGAAACCCGCGTTGCGCGCGGCGCTCTCGCTCAGCGGGCCCGCATTCGAGCCATCAGAAGAATTGTCAATTTATACGATTTATTGGAAGCCCGATTAGGAATCCGCCTTATCGAATCGCGCATTGCGTTCTGTAAGATTCCGGCATGCCCTCCGTCGCGCCGCGCGAAGCCATCCGCAGACTCACACACGCGAGCGCAGGACTTCTATCGTTAACATTGCTTTGGCTGCCGTGGCACATCGTCGTTATTTGTTGTGTTGCTGGAATTGCATTTAACTTTTTTGCGATGCCGGTCATTGCGCCGCACATCTTTCGGCCGAACGAAAGTAAATTTTCGGGAATACGCGCGTATCCGATGGCGGTGTTATTATTAGTACTACTATTTCCAATGCGAACCGCCGCGGCGGCGTGGGCAGTCTTAGCCTTTGGCGACGCGATGGCGGCGCTCATCGGACGCGCGTACGGCACAAATAAACTTCCGTGGAACCGCGAGAAGAGTTTACAGGGTTTGTTAGCATTCATCTGCTTCGGAACGTGCGCGGGAGCGTTAGTTTACAATTTCGTCGAGCCGCGCGAACCGGCGGTGTACGGGTGGTTCAGCGAAATCTACAATTTTCTTAATGTATCGTGGTCGAGCGGAAAGCAAACAAACTCCGCCGGTTTCGGGCTTGCGGATTATCGTATTTGGACCATCTCGCTCGCTGCGTCCTTCGCAGCGGGAATCGCGGAAACAATCTATGTAAAAATCGATGATAATTTTCGAACCGCCATCGCGGCAGGTATCGTTTATTTGTATCTTGATCCTTTGACCATGGCATCGTTTGTTTAATTTATAAAGGCCGCGCAAAACCCATGGACCCCGACTGGAAACAAATTGGTATCGGCCTCGCCGTTAATGTTGGATGCGGTATTGTTGCGTTCGCGGCAAAGACCGTCGGCCTCTCGGGACTCATTGTAGGATCGATCCTCGGCGCGTCGCTGTGGGCGCTCGCGGGCTGGCAGGGCTGGGTTATATTTGTTGCATTTTTTGTTATAGGCTCTTCATTAACAAAATTCGGTGCTAAAGAAAAAGAGGCGCGCGGAATCGCGGAGGAGAAAGGCGGGCGGCGCGGCGCGAAAAACGCGATTGCTAAACTTCTTCCGGGTGTAATCGCGGCGGTGTTTGCTACTATTCTCGGAGATCCGGCGGGCGCGTGGCACGCGGCATTTGTAGCAACCTTCGCGACGGCTGCGGCCGACACTGCGGGAACGGAAGTCGGAAAAGCCATCGGCCGCACGCCAATATTGTTAACTACATTTCGCCGCGCGAAACCCGGCGAGATCGGTGCAGTTTCCGTCGAGGGCACGGTCGCGGGTCTCATCGCGGGCGCGCTGCTCGCGGCGCTCGGAGGATTCTTAAACTACTATTCGCCCGTGGCCGCGTGGAAAGGCGCCGTGATTGTTACGATCGCAGCGTTTGGCGGAAACGTCTTTGAATCGTGGATCAACGCGTTCATGGCCGGGCGGAAAAAGTTGAATCACGAAGTATCTAATTTTCTACTGTGCGTCGCGGGCGGCGCGCTTGCGTACGCCCTCGTAATATTATTAAAGTGAGTTCCGAAGCTACAACTCAAAGTTACAACTGAACGCTACAACTATGCCGAGCGCGCAAAAAAGTAAACAATCTAAATTTGTTATTTATTGGAAGTACGCTCGGCCGTTCACGCTGCTGCCGCCGCTGCTCGGAATGTTATCAGGCGCGTGTTCCGCGATCGGCGCCGTCGCCGCGCACCGGCACATCACGCGCATGGAATTGTTTTATGAAGTCTGGCCATATTTGTTAATTGGCTCGCTCATGGCGGCCGCTCTCAACGCCGCGTCGAATGTATTAAATCAGTGGACCGACCTCGAAAACGACGCGATTAACAAACCCACGCGCCCGCTTCCGGCGGGCGAAGTGACCGTCGCCGAAACGATTGTTTATTTTACAATTCTCTATTTGATATCGCTCGGCGCCGCGTACTTTGTGACGCCGCTTGTTAAAATTGCGAACGGGCCCACGGGCTTCTTCGCGACGCACGAATGTTTCACGATCGCAACGATCGGCGCGATCTTTACATTAATTTATTCGTGCCCGCCGATTCGTACCAAGCGCTGGGCGTGGCCGGCACAAATAACCATTGCGATTCCGCGCGGATGTTTACTCAAAGTCTGCGGCTGGAGCTGCGTCGGAACCGTACTCGCCGATGTGGAACCATGGTTCATCGGGGGAGTCTTTATGTTATTTCTTACGGGAGCCGCGGCGACCAAGGATTTTTCTGATATGAAGGGCGACGCTGCCGCGGGATGTTATACATTACCCGTTCGTTATGGAGTGAAAAGCGCGGCCTACCAGATGGCGCCTTTCTTTATATTTCCATGGATGCTGATTCCTGTGGGAATGTATCTAAAACGCGACTTTACACAGCCGAACGGAACCGTCGAGCGAATGGCTTATTTAACCGGCAATCCCTATGTGCTCTGGGGTCTCTCCATCACATTAGTATTATACGGCGCGTACACCGTCTGGCTCATTCTTAGGGATCCCGAAGCTCTCGCGACGACGGAGAATCACCCGTCGTGGGTTCATATGTATCGAATGATGATGGTCGCGCAGATCGGCTTCGCGGCGGCGTATTTAGTGTAGCGTATTTAATATATCGGATTTGTTATAGCGCATTTGTTGTTATAACGGTTGACGGGTATTTGAATTTCCGGTGTGTGTCGCGTGCTCGCGCGCATAACCGTGGCGCCGGAGTATTAGTAAATACATACGCGATTGGACCACTGCCGCGCTCGGCGATACGAGACCCGTGAATCCGCGCACCGATGCGCGCTGCGCGCGCGACACACACCGGAAATATCGGTAACAGTAGCAGCAGATCTGGCGTTTGGGGGAAGGGCCGGGGATTTCTAATATTATTATTCCCGGCCGTGTGTTGCTCGCGAGCGCTTTCTTAAAGAATTAATATAATAACATTGCTTGCTAAAGATCGCGTTGGGTCGCGGCGCAGCGCGCATCGGTGCGCGGAAGAAGGCGTTTGTAACAATTCGGCGCCAGTGGTCCAGGCGGGTTGGTCTCGATTTTTACTTTTGCGCCACGGTTATGCGCGCGAGCACGCGACCCAACGCGATCTTTTACGATCCAATTGTTATATCAAGTAGTCGACGCGAGCACGCGATACACGCCGGGCCCTCGCGGGAGCATGCGCTCTTCGAGTTCGAGGCCAGCGCGTGTGCCGGCGAGGCTTTCGAACACGCGGTGCGGAGAGCCCCAGTCGGACCAGCCCGATTTGATAAGAGGCACAACCGCGAGATTGGCGGCCTTTTCGAAAACGTCTTTGCTACAGTTCGCGGCGGGTAGTTGTTGATATATTCTTTGGAGCGCCTGTGGTTCTCTGGTAGTTCCGAGCGTTCTTGAATAGTCGGCAAAGGCGCGTGCGTGCCCGGGGAGTGATGTAACAAAAAGATTCCAAAGCGACGGCGCGGAAGCTACAAAAGAAAACGTATTCCAGAGGCAGCCTGAATGATATAATTCCTGCGCCGTCGTATAATCTGGCTTTTCGATAAATTCAACAATTCGTCGCGCGCCGGTGGATCTTAATTTTAGCTGTGTAAGAGGAGCGCCCGGGCGAATCCAGCCGTATTCCGTTTCCGCGCGGTCGGCGGCGACGCCCAGCATTGTGATATATTCGGGATGGCTTCGAACGGCCGCGTCGGCGGCCCGCAGCGAATTTACAAAAACCGCCGGATTGGATATATAATGATCGCTCGGAAGAAACGCGATGCGTGCATTCGGATCGCGTTTGTAAATTTTAGTTAATGGCAATAAAACGCCCGGGGCCGTGTCGAGATTTTTCGGTTGTGTTACAATTTCGATCTCGGGTTCGCTCTCAAGCTGCTCGCGCGCGATGGATAATTGATGTTCGGCGACGATGACTAACGTTCGGCGGCGCGGGACAATATTAACAATTCGATCGAGCGTGTGTTGCAGCAGTGAACGCTTCCCGTCGAGAACCGCGAACTGTTTCGCGAGCGGGCGGCCGTAGATCGCGGACGTGAGGCCCGAAAGGCGCTTTCCCTCGCCGGCGGCGAGCACGACGGCCCAAAAATTTAGATTGGAATCATTCTGAAGAGGCGAAATGTTGGACATATCCGGGCAGGTTGCGGCGAGTGACGCGGCCTTTTCGTATTCCGGGCTGCCGTTGCTTTACGAATTATTTATGATTTTTACGTTCAGAAACGCTAATCAACAAAAATAGGTGGCGGACATCGTCGAACACCCTGTGCTTCCCGCGGAAACGACCCGTGCAAAACGCCGCCGCGCGGCGCTGCCGCTCACGATCGTGGCGGGCGCCGGATTATTAACAATCGCGGGTTTGTTTGCAATTGCAACCGAATCGGACGTCGCGAAATTGCGGGAACGCGATCGCGTGCGCCAAAAAATTGATTTATCGGCACGCAGTTTACAAATCGAACTCGAGAAAGTAGCGTCCGATCTCGACCGTATTGATATAACAACGAACGGCATTGCGACTCTTAACAATAACGCCGCTGATGAATTTGTTATGATTGCGGTGCTTTCGGCTTCGGGCGAAATGTTAATTCCGGCGCCTCCCGTTGGGCCAAAAGCGATTTCGCCCGTTGAGCACGAGCGCGTGACGACGTTTCTTGAAGAGGCCGCTTACCGCGAGTTTACAATTAACGATGCGCGCGAAGCGGCGCTTGCGTTTGAAAACGCGGCGCTGGCTGCTAAGGATCCGCGCCTCGGTGCATCGGTCGCGATGTCGCGCGCGGGTTTCGCAACGCGGAATGGTAAATTTAATGAAGCGGAAAAGCATCTATCTGATCTCGCAAGACTTGTCGAGCAGAATCCGAATCTCGAATCGCCGGAGCGCGCGCTTCCCGTCCGCATGCTCTTGGGATTATTACAAATTCAATTATCTTTACAAAAAGGCGAACGCGGCCGCGCCGCCGAAGTCGCTACAAATCTTCTTGCAGGGCCGTTTCACGGAGACGCGGTCGCGATTGTTGAAGAAATCGCGGCGGCAGCGATTGTAACAGATATGGAAATCGCCGCCGCTCGTGCGCGCGCGCTCGAAGCTAAAAATCAAAGCGCGATACTCAATAGAATGCTAAGGCACGCGAAGGAGCTTGCCTCGCATCCGGGGCCCGCCGCTGCATTCGAAAATGCGTTATTTATAGTATCTAATATTCGCGACGGGCGCCGCGTCGCCGCCGAAATCGATCCCGCGGCGTTTGCCGGCCGGCATTTCTCACAACAAATAACGGCCAGCGAAACCCCGATCGCATTTTCACAAAAACCGGGAGAATTAGTGAATGAAACGGCCGTCGCAGGAACGGACGGATTATTACGAATCGGGCTCGCGCGAGACGCGGCCATTCCAGAAGTGTTCAATCAGTCGATATATTATGCGCTTGGATTCTTAGTGATTCTCCTCGGTGGTTCCGTTGGCGCAGGAGCGTGGCTTTTGTATCGTGCCGCGAATCGCGAGATTGAAGCGGCGCAGGCGAAGTCGGAATTTCTGTCGGGCGTGACGCACGAATTAAAGACTCCGCTCGCGTCGATTCGCCTCTACGGCGAAATGTTAGCGAATGGAAGCGTGCGCGATACTACAAAACAGAAAGAATATATTGAAACGATCGGCCGCGAAGCGGAGCGGCTCACAATCCTAATTGACCGCGTGCTATCGTTAGCAAAACTCGAACGCCCGCGCGAATCCGTTTCAATGGATTACGCAACGGCCGCGGAATTGTTTAAAACAGTTGAAGATTCGTTTCGCCCCGTCGCGGATCGGGCGAATCTTGAATTTAACATTCAGCGTGCCGGCGCGGACGTGCACATCGCCGCCGATCCCGTGGCCACGTCGCAGGCGATTCTTGATTTATTAGATAACGCGCGAAAATATGCATCCAGCGGAAAGATCATAGAACTAAACGGCCAGCGTTCGGGAAATAGTTATATGATCGAAGTCGCCGACCGCGGCCCGGGTGTGCCCGAAGGCGACCGCGAACGTTTATTTCAAATGTTCGCCCGCGGAATTGGTGATTCGGTGCGCGGCACGGCGGGGCTTGGCATCGGTCTCGCTCTCGCGCGAAGAATTGTTCATTCGAGCGGCGGCAATCTAACAGTTCGAAATCGCGAAGGCGGCGGTGCCGTTTTTATGATTGAACTTGCCGTTGCTGAAAATATAAATAATAAAACATGAAAGCAAAGATTCTGCTGGCGGAAGACGATGCGGCGCTGCGCACTGGAGTGCGCGACGCACTTGCTAACGATGGCTACGACGTGACGGCCGTCGGCGACGGCACGACGGCATTACAAAAACTGCAATCGGAGGATTTCGCGATCGCGGTATTGGATATATCCATGCCGCGCAAGAGCGGATTTGAAGTATGCAAAGAAGCGCGCCGCGCGGGAATTGAAACGCCGATACTATTCTTAACAGTACGCGGCGACGAAATTGATAAAGTTCTCGGATTTGAGATCGGCGCCGATGACTATGTAACAAAACCGTTTTCGCTGCGCGAATTATTAGCACGCATCGCGGCGTTGCTGCGGCGCGGCAGGCCGGGAGCGAAATCGACGGCGGCGATTTTATCCAAAGAAACGATCGGCGCGTGCCGCGTCGATTTTGATGCATTTACAATTACTAAAAACGGAATTGAAACAACGCTGCCGCCGAAGGAAGCGGGAATGTTAAAATTACTGATCGCAAACGAGGGGAGCGTCGTGTCGCGCGAAACATTTTTAACAAAAGTGTGGGGGAGCGCATTATTTACAGGTCCGCGCACGGTCGACACGCACATGGGGAGGCTGCGAATGAAAATCGAAGACGATCCGGAGTCGCCGAAATATCTATTAACGGCGCATGGCGTCGGCTATCGCCTCGTGCGCTGACGCTTCGGATTTTCAATTGTGACAATTTGTTGACATATTTTTGTCACACTGTTGTCGAGCAAATCGCGCGTGGATCGTCGAAGATGCGTCCACTGAGTTCTTACAAAAACAAAGACATGAACGCATACAACAAATCCGCTATTCTTACCATTTCCGCGGCGACGCTTGCGATCGTTAGTTTCTGCGCGAACGGCTTCGGCCAGCAGGAATCCCCGCCTCTCGAAACTCCCGCCCAGATGCTCGAACGCGTTTCGACGCTCGAAGAAACGGGAAATTACAAATTGGCACTTGATATATTGATGAAAGTTGAAAAGGTCGCCGATGTCGAAGCGGCCAAGAAAGCTAAGAATTGGCGCGCCACAATCGAGAAGAAGCTAGGAAAAGCAAACGTGTCGAGGAGTGCCCAGGAATTAGATGTGAATTCGCCGGTGGAACGAAGAATACTCGGTCAAATCAATGGGTTAGCGAACGGAACTATTGTAAATATACAATTTCGCGACACCATCACGGCTCTTGGCCCTCCGGCCGTCGCGGCGATTGATCGTATCATTACAAATCGACTCGCGTCGGATCATGTGATTGATGAACTGTTGATGTGTTTACAAAAGATCGGCGACAACGGTGCATTCTTCGCGATGGAGAAATTGTTAAGTTCCGAAGATCCCGTGGTCGCTTCACGCGCGCGGGTCTTGATGAGCCCTCCCCACGGTTCTGGGGCCGACGAAGACACTCGATTTGAAGGGTCACAGCGAATGCTAAAACACTCGGATCCCGCGGTGCGAGTATTAGCGATTCAATTGTTAGCGCAGAGTGCGCAGACTCGGAATAATGCAGAAAAACGTAAGAGTATTATCCAATCTGTGTATCAAGATTCATCACCGAAGGTTCGCGTCGAATTAATAAATAACTTTGGAATGTATCTTGATTCCAGCGTTGTTGAGCATTTTGCTAAGGATGAAGTCGATGAGGTTCGCAGGGCGATCGCCAAAGCAATTCTATCGATGACCATACCCGAAAGAGAAAAAGTAATTATTAGTTTGCTTCGCGATAAGAACACGGAAGTGAGAAACGCTGCGATCATTGCCATTCTTAATTTACCGAAGATCCAGGATAAAGATTTTGAATTATCGCGGGCCGTTTCTTTATTAGTGGTCGATCCTTCGGATGCGATTCGCTCGAGAATTCCCGAAGCGGCACGTCGTATAGGCGGGCCGAATACAATACCGATTTTGCTTTCGTTACGGTATGATACAGTTAAAAATGTGATAGATAGAGTTGCAGAGCAACTGATCAACTATTCCAATTCCCAGGCTCGCCGGGAAGATTTGCTACCGATCGCGGAGGCGCTGCGCGAATCTACAAAAGGAACGCATATTGGTTTTCGTGAGAATGCGATGGCAAATTCTCTTGCCTCATTGTTAGTTTATCATTTGAGGAAAATAGGCGTTGCGGACGACGTTTCATTATTATGTCCAATTTTGGCAGAATCTCCCGGAGTCTTGGATCGAAGCGAAGTTCCATTCGAAATACTAAAACTCGCGACTTTCAAAGATAGCAATCGAGTCGCGGAATTAATGTTAACATCCCAGTCGGCGAATACATCGAATCTGATGTTGCAGTGGCTCGAACAGGTTGGATCCAAGAATCACGAAATATTTAATCTTGAATTTGTAAATAAGTTCTTGCAGCAAACTTTAAAAAACAGTGCCAAAGAATTTGAACGTACACGATGGTTGACCGCGAGCTTAATGCTACGATTCGGTCTCCGCTCGTTCGAAACAGAACTCCGCGAAGCGCTTCCGGCTGTGAATGATACAAGCCTAGTTACTAATTTTGCGGCCAGCGCGCGGGCGGCGGATAAGAAACATCGTGATTTTATCGTTTCAATATTATCTGATCGCCTATTGAAGAGTTCGTTACCGAGCGAATCCGATCCGAATAATTTTGTTGTCAGCCATTCGGTCTTCGACATGCTTTGGAATGCTATATTCGAATTAGCGAACAAGGACGACGCGGAATTGATAGGAAAGCTACTATTAGATAAGGAGATTCGCAGGAAGGCCAGCGCGGTCTTATCGGCGCGCAATTCAGAGTATGTCCGTTATGCATTGTCGCCAATCGTTAAGGCTGATGCGAATATTGGCATCCCGATACTAAAACAAATTTGGTCGGAAGTTCCCGAATATCGTTATGAAGTGATAGCATCGATTCCGTCCGCGTGGGGCGACGCCGGTAGCGAGTTCTTGCTTTCAAACGGGTTCGGCGAAGGCCCGCCGGATTTGCGAGAGAGTACGATTCAGATTCTTGGAAGGAATGCTATATTTACAAATGTGGCGATCGATAAGGTTACCGAGTGTTGGACGGATGCCAATCCGAACGTTCGCCGCGCCGTTATAGATTATCTTTCGGATTGGAATCAGCCTGCGGGAGTTACAACAGTTCGAAAATTGTTAAATGATAAAAGCGCCGAGGTTCGGAAAGTGGCGGCTGTAGCGATCGGGCGATTGTTATCAGCCGACGCGGCCGCGGAATTGGTTCCACTCTTGGGTGACGCCAACGACCGCGTCCGCGAGGCGGCGAGTAATGCGTTGAAACAAATCCGCGAGTATCATGAACAAAAACAGACGTGGGAGAATTGGTATAAAAACCGCGGAACGAGCGCGGCCGACGGACTGCGAAAACTATTTGATATGATGGAAGATAATGATCCCGTTGTGCGGATCGCAGCGTTCGAATCGTTAGGAACGCTCAAAGCTAAAGATGCGCTGCCGGTATTAGTTGAAAAGTTAAAGAATACGGCGGCGGGAGCGGAGCGAGACGCCATAGCGAAAGCGATTAGTAAGATTAATCAGTAAGAAATGCCGCATGGGGTCAGGCACTCCTAACTGGGGTGCCTGACCCCGTGCTACGCCGAATGTGACACAACTGTCACTTTGCAATCACAAGTCCTTTAAAAACAAAAACGGGGACAGTCCCCGTTATAACTGGGGTCAGGAACTCCAAATTGAGGTGCCTGACCCCGGAGCCTCGCGGCAGCGTTTACTTTTCCACGTACTTCCCGCCCGTTCCCTTCGCGATCTCGCGGAGCTGCGAACGATACCATTCGGCGGTGGCCGCGCTCCACGCGGGGTCGCTCACGTGAACGGTATGAATCACGACTTTTCTTAATATATTCAATCGCTTGAGGTGGTCGACGACGCGATTGTAATGAACGTAAACGCCGTCTTCGGGTTCGCCGTCGGACATGAGATAAATTGTATCAATATCGGAATCTTCGATTGCGGCGAGCAGCGCGCTCCAGATGTTTTTGCGGCCGGCGAGGCTTTGCGAGCGCAGGAAGTCGAGGCCGCCTTTTATTGTCTTTTCGTTGAGCGGCTGCGCCTTTTTATTCCATGCCGAGGTCGTATTGTTATAAGCAAGAACATTAAACTTCGTGCCCGCCGGAAGCGATTTTAATGTTTGTTCGAGTTCGCCGAGCACTTCCTCCATTTTTGTGCCTTTCCCGCTCGGCGCGGGGTTGCCCATGGTCGCGCCGCGATCTATCAAAAACGCAACGTGATCACTATCAATCGGCAAACCAAAGAATACGCCCGTTTCTCCTGTTGCCGCCGGCGACTCAGCGGGGGCAGTGTCCGCGGGAAATTCAAACTTTTCCCCTTCGCCCTCCCACCACGATTTCCACGCCTTGTCGCCGTGAAATTTCTTACCTGTTAATTTAATTAACGCCGCTTCCGCAGTATTAGCAATCGCGCGGCGGCCGTCCGCAACTAATAAAACAAGCGAGGCGACGGAATCCTTTGTTTTTATTGTTTGTAAATTCTGGACGGCTTGCAAACGGACGCGCCAGTCGGCATCCGCAATTCTAGCTTTTGATTTTTCGACGACGAGATCGGGAGCGATGTCGGGCAGCGCGCCGAGAAGCGCCGTGCGAACGCCCGCGTCTTTATCTATAATTCCCGCGAACGCCTTTGCGTTATTCTTAATATCACCCATCGCCCACGCAATATTAGCATATGCGCGCACGACAGGGTCGGCATGCGATTTTAATGATGCGACGCGCGAGACGCCTTCTTTAGCTTTGAGGCGCGCGAGCGCGCGGGCGGCGGAGGCTTTGATCGCGGCGCTCGGTTCCTGCAGCGCGCGAAAGAGCGGTTCGAGCCGCGCTTTACCCTGGTAAGCACCCAACAAATCGGCGCACCACGCGCGCACGTTCTCATCCTTGTGAACCATGCACGCGTTCTCGATCACGGCGATCGCGTAGGGGTTCGCGAATTTCTCAAGAAATTCAAACGCGATATCGCGCATGTGTGGCTGCGACGCGCCGAGCGTTTTTAACAATAATTCCGCGGACTCAGCGTTGTTCGCCTCCAGACAAATATTGGCGCCAGCGCGAACGTTCCCTTCGTCTGGCATGAGTAGCTTTTTCTTAGCTTCATCTAGATCGGGGCCGGCCTTTTTTGCCTGGGCAAATGCCGATGAACCTAACAATACCGCGACGAAGGCAACAATAAGGGGTGTGCTCATGGGCGCTGAGTCTAACGCGTTTGAGTGGGATGTGGACCAAAGTTCTGCAAGCGTAGTGCTCCACCGGGGAACGAATTGGCGTCCGGTTCAAGATTCCGCGCTTGCTTGTTACAATAACGTCTCGGTTCGAACGACCCTTCAAGAGGTGCAAGCCACCCTCTTGCGAGCTGTTTCAAGGGGTAATACATGTCAATACATGTGCATCGAAATGATACAGACTCGAGCATCGAACGGGCAAGTTCGCTAGGGAAATCTAGGATTTGAGATGGTATGCAAATTGACTCAGTTGTATCGCGTGTTTCTTCCCCTAGCCAACCTGTCCAACTATATGCCCACCCTCATGTTATCTGCCTTACACCTCTTAGCTCTGCCACTGTTGTTTTCTCCTGTTCCCCAGAACCTGTCGCCGTCGACCTTCTTGCCTGGAAATATGCAAGTGGGGCCGGCGTCGGGCGCTCAGCAAGTGTCTGCCTCGGCTCTCGGGGCAAACAGTACACTCTTGGTCTGGGATGACGCCCGTTCGGGAACCTTCGACATCTATGGCATTCGCTTGGACGCGAATGGTCAGACACTAGACGCGACGCCATTTCCAGTCTGCACATCCGCTGGAGATCAACGCGCTCCGCGTGTCGCCTGGAACGGCCAAGACTGGCTTGTCGTATTTGATAGCAACACTCCTATCGGAGGTTACTTCACGCATCAGGTCGCGGCAGTGCGCGTATCTGGCCAGGGTGTTGTGCTTGATACTACACCCATTGCGTTTGGATCGTCGCAATCTGCTGCGTACTATGGTGTAGCCAGCGACGGCAATAATTGGGTGATTGCATCCACTGGAACTTCTGGAAACACCGGAATTCTTGCACGCCGTGTGTCTCCGGCGGGTGTTGTGCTCGATCCCGCAGGTGTTGAGATTGTACCCGCAACGTACTTCATCTATTTCAACGTAGACCTCGCATACACATCTGGTGTTTTCCTGACCACGTGGAATGAGTCTGCGGGAACGAAGGGCCTTCGTTTCAACTCCAGTCTCGTAAATCTGGATACTACACCCAGACTATTTGCCCCGTCAGGGCGCGGCCGTTTGGCGGCCAACACAACTCAATTCTTTCTCGCCTGGGAACGCCCAGGTTGGTACATCTACACGGATGTGCTTGGAACTCGAATTGACCCGGCGGGAAACGTCCTTAACGCGACACCCATCTCGATTTCTGCGAACGAATCCTATGGTCCGAATCCCACGGTGACGTGGAGCGGCAGCCAGTGGGTCGTGGCGTGGTTGAAGGCGTCTAGAGCCTATGCTGCGCGCGTATCTACCATTGGGACAGTACTCGATCCCAGTGGTGTTTCCATGACTTCCGGAACTGCAAACCAGTATTCGCCTTCTATCGGTGCCCTTCCTGGCGGTTCGTCGCTCGTTGTATGGGACGACATTCGCAACTCGAACGATGATCTCTATGGAAATACACTGAGTGCCGCTGGCGTTGCCGGAACGGAAAAGGCGATCGCAGTGTCGCCGGAGAGCCTGACGGTGCCCCGGATCGCGACTGGAGATGGTATCTACCTCGTGACCTATCGAGCAGCAGGTGCATCCACTTCGCGCATACTCGCCCAGCGTGTGGCGAAGTCTGGTGTTGCTTTGGATGCAAATCCGTTCGAGGTCACCTCTGCGTCGCATGTGCTGCTGACTCCCGGCGGCGCTGCGTGGAATGGTTCCGTGTTTCTGATCGTGTGGGCCGACGGCCAGCAGTCCAAGATCTTCGCAAGGAGAATGGACTCGAACGGAGTCTTCCTAGATCCGAGTCCTATCTTTGTACTGCCAGGCTGGACGCCGGATGTAGCCGCTCTCGATAATGACTTCCTAGTCTGTGGACTTCGAACGACGGGTTACCCACACTTCGTCGACTCCTTTGCGACGCGTGTGCGCGGCATTGACGGAGTGGTTCTTGACAATCCAAACCTGTGGATTGGAACGAGCTTCGCAGCGCGAACCCGGCTCACGACGCTTGGCGGCCGCTGGCTCGCCGTTACAGAGTCTCATTTTAGTCACGACGACAGCCAGTATGGAATTGTGTATTCCTTCATCGATGCTTTGGGTGTGTCGACGCCGCAGGCATCTCTTGGAGGTGGCATCGCGGGTGGCAGTGAATGGGGCATGGTCGATGTCGCGAGCTCCCACGCTTCCGCAGTTGTCGTTTACAGTTCAGGAAGTAACTGGATCAACAGCAATGTGTATGCAGCACGACTGCTTCCAAACGGCACGATCAGCCACACTGGAGTCTTGCTTACGTCAACTGCGGTGAGTGGACAGTCCAAGCCGACCGTGGCGTGGACTGGCAAGGAATACGTTGTGCTTTATCAAACGCTACAAAACAATCCTGAGAACTACGACCTCGAACCTGATGTCTACGGAGTGCGGCTGTCCGAGGGCTGTGCGCTGCTCGACTCTGTCGGCTGGCCCGTCTGGAACACAGAGTACTATGAAAAGGACCCGATCGGACGCTCACTGAAACTTGGGGCTTCGCTGCTCGCAAGCGCTGCATTCGATCCGTCCGCGGGTGCTTTCCGGATCTCCACTAGAGTGCTGCGACCGAACGGGCTTAGCAACTACGGTGTCGGCACACCCGGCTGCAACGGCGCTCAGTACATGGACGCCTCTTCTGCGGCCACCATCGGTGACCCGGCCTTCACGCTCCTAACGGATCATGTGCCGCCCGTTTCGCTGGGCCTTGGTCTGGTTACAGATGTGAAAGACACCAATGGTTCGGACACCTTTGCAGTTGGGATCCTGTTTCACGTGAGCTTTGTTGGAGCCACCGACATCATCCCGTACGATATCGTGAGCGACGCCAATGGAAACGCGGCAGCGACTGTGGGTGTTCCCAACGATGCGGCGCTCATTGGGCGCAAGTTCTACTCGCAGACGATCTGGTACTGGGGCGGAATTTGTAGCTTGCCGCCTCAGGATCTTAGTTCTTCAAACGGCCTTGAGATCGTGATTCAGGCGCCGTGAGGTAGTGTGCAAGGTCTGCAAAGCGCGGGGCGCTGTGCAGATACAGAGCGTGGGTTTTTTGGTCAGCACGGCCGCGATAAATGACAAATCGCGGCCGTGCTTTTTTGTAATGAATCGGATCAATACGCAAGCGCGGTTCCTTTCTTAATCATCTTCACGGTAAACACGTTCGATTCGCCGTCGAGGATCATACCCATGCTCACGGTGTTTTCGCCCTCTGCAAACGCACCGAGATGGATGCCTTTAGCCTTGATGACCAACTGTTGTTTTGTGTAGTCGATCGTCACGTTCGTGATTCCTGTCTTCGGTCCCTTGAATGTATAACGTTCGCCCGACTGTACAAATAACTCTGCCGGCACAAAGCCAGCGTATGCTTCGCCAAAGCTAATTGTAAGAGAAGATGCACCTGGGGTGGCAGAGCCCGGCAAGGATAGGGTCAACTGAAGGGAGTCGTTACCTCCGCCGGCGACAGTGGCCTTCGCTTTCAGCGCGTACGTCTCGGGCGACTCGACGAATCCAGTAGACTTGCCGAGTGCAAAATTGCCGCCCTGCAACTGCGCACTTCCAGTTGCCTCGATGTCATCGCTTTCGAATCGAATATTAAGCACGAGGTTTGGATCGATGAGTCCGCCAATGTCATCCGTGACCTTAGCCGTGAACCGGGTACTACTGCTCCCCGTTTTCGAAGGCTTAATAACAAATTTGACCTGATCGTTTTGGAGAGTAAACGTAGTGCCGGTCGAGTTCGCGACCAGTGGCAGCGGACCCACGGAATAGCCGCCAAACGTCATTGTCGCCGGTAGTGTAAAGTCTACTTCCGCTGTGCCAGTGTCGAGGAAGCCGCTGACTTGGAGTGTCGATTTTGAAGGTTGTGTTGCATTCAACTTTAACTTAACAGAAGTCGGCAGTAGAGACTGTGCAGCCGGAATCGCAGTCGCCAATTCGAGACTCTTGCCTGGACTTGCAAAGAGTGTGTTGACCTGGCTTTCCGTAAGCGCGCCCGAGTAGATCTGAACTTCGTCGATGAGGCCGTCGAACGCTGGAACTGGAACGCCACCTGCAGTAGTACCGCCGCCTATGAGGAGCGCCGCAGCCGCGGCGATCATCGGCTTGGCGGCCTTCGACTGTTCCGCGGGTGCGCCGTCTACATAGATCGAAACATTTCCTCCCGACTCGTACACGGCGACGATGTGATGCCACGCGCCGTCGTTGATGGTTGTCGTTGACACCGGCTCTTCGCCGCACATGAGCGGCGAACCCGAGTAGAAGTACGCCTTGCCTGACACGCCGTAGCATGCGGATGTATTGATCCCGAAGTAATAACCGCTGAATAAAGTCGATGTGTGCTTCGTGAGAATGGCGTCATTTGCCGATGATGACGTCGTCTTGATCCACGTGCTCACGGTAAAATCACCAGCGGTGAAACTCGGAAACGATGTTCCCATGTTCACAAAAGAGTTCGACGCGCGACTAAGACTGATTGCATGATTCGAAATCCCGCCGGCTACAAACTGTGCTCCGCCCGCAAGAGTTCCATTAAATGCTCCTGTACTATCGTATGCAGTCGGCCCTGACGTTTCATCAAAGCGCCAGTGAGAGACTAGAGGGGGGAGAAAGCGTTTGAACGCTAAGTGGTCGAACGCGAAGCCGTCGCCATTCAGATTATCAATCTTTACAGAAAGAATCTTGACGCCGGCGTCCGCATCGATGCGAATATAACCATTGCGGCCGCCGCCGAGCGAGACGTTCGGAATCGTGTCGAGCGCGAACATCGAGGTTCCCGTATCTGTAGTCACGGTCATCTGTGTGCCGCCGACTTCCACCTGTTCCATACTAAATCCCACCGACGACGCGCCGTCCGCAAAGCTAAAGACCATGTCCGCCCACTCTGCGTCGACGTAGCCGACCGGAATGGGTGCCGTCGCGCGATTCAAGAGTACTTTATTTCCGTCCCAGACACCGTTGGCCAAGACCTGAATCACGTTGGGGTCATCTGTTGGGAACTGAAACACATGTGGCACTCCACTGCTCGGCCCGTAGTCGGCGCTACCTCCAGACAACTGGATCTTGAGTCCAGACTGAACGCGAGTGTCTTCAAAATCTTCAATGACGAATCCACTGATACCCAGAGCAGAGTCGGACGCAAACCAGCTATTCGGTTCGAATGCGGTGACCGTTACAGACTGGGCTGACGCCGCCGGGGTCGCGTGCGATGCTACAAAAACAATCGCCGCCGCGGGAATGAACGTAGCGAACCGGGGGATGAGTGCGTGGATAGAAAAGTTGGAGTTCATATTGCTATTTGGCGGCTCGCTGGCCCTTTGGACCCGAATTCTGGCTGGAGGAGGCGGGCAGCCTCTCGCACGGCCGCGCCAACGGTTGTAGGATCGCCTGCCTGCCATGAAATCAACTCACGTGGGAACATTACTTTTTGCGGCTGTGCAATTCGCGGCTCTTCTAGGCGTTTCCTGTGCTGCGCCGCCGCCTGGGCCGGCACCTGTGCCAGCGGCCGAACGAGCCTTGCCTTCGGCCGCGCGCCAGGGTTCGTACGTCATCACACTTGCGGTAAACGCGAACGATTCGGGCAGTGTTTCTACTATGGATGGACCGCTCGCACAGATCGTGGCGGGCGAAACCATCTTCTTTAGTAGTGGCGACCCGGCGGGATTTGCGCAAGTCAGGCTCGAAGGGGATTTATTGGCATCCCAGGACTGCGAAACAGTACAGGGTTTCCAGTGTTTCTCGACGGGCGCCACTTCGCGCGCGATCGAGCCCGGCGGCATTGTCTCACTGTGCTTTCACAAGCCCGGCATCTATAAACTAAGATTCGTGGGCAAGTCGGCGACACTCGAAGGTTACGTTGAGGTGCGTTCCAAATGATAACATTCGCGCGTACTCCACAAAGGAGACACATGTACTATTCCGTGCTTGCGTTATTACTCCTATTATCAACGGCATGCCGGTCCGCGCCGAAAGAGTTTCCCAAATTTGAGGGCCAGCCGCCTGCGACGATAGCAGTACTGCCCATCGACGGATCGCTGCCGCCGCGCAGTAGTACGATTCTTCGCAACCTCATGGGCGCCTTTCTCACCGAGCGACAGTACTCCAAACTCGACGATGAGTTTGTCGACGCAGAACTCGCGAGAAGCGGCTACTCACCGTGGAACGGCCGATGGCTCCCGGGTGATGCAGAGCTTGCCGCATTCGGCAGAAGCGTTGGAGTCGATGCATTAGTTGTTATTTCGGGCTTTGAAGACAAGGGGTTCTCCGCCGCTGTTTTTTATAGACGTGGTCTCACGGGCACAGTGCGCTGGCTTGACACGCGGAACGCGCGCACTCTGTGGTCGGCAGACCTGTCGGCGTCGCGGTCCGGAGGTTTATTATTAGAAAGCGGCCAGGCGCTCAAGGCGGTCTCGCAGACAGTGCAGGCGGGTAGTGAAGAGAGTTTCTTCAGACTCGCGGCGAGCGTCTCGCGCGAGCTCGCGGAAGCAGTTCCAGAAAACAAGAATCCTGGCGCACTCCAGATGCGCCCGCGCGTTGAATCCGTCTCCCTCAGTAGTCAAGAACGCCTCGGACCAGGCGTAGTCTGGCGCGTTGAAGCGCGGGGCACACCTCGCGCACGCGGAATTGCAACCGTTGACGGACTGGCAGGGGGTTTTCCGCTCGTTGAGACTGCCCCCGGGATCTACAACGGCACATACCGGGTTGAAGCCGGCTGGGGCGAAGCGAAGGGCAGAGTCAACGTCGTTCTCTACAATAGCTTTGGCGATCCGAGTGAAACAAAGAGCAGCGACTCGATGCTCTACGTGAGTGCGGTGCGCCTCGATTCTCCGCGCGATGTGCGCGCCGAAGTAGCCGATGCAGCGAGCCGGAAAGTGCGGGTGGCCTGGAGCCCGGTCGCGGGTGCAGCAGCCTACGATTTCGTGAGGCTTGGAACGAGTGCGCCCTTTTCGGTTGTAGTCAACACGACACACTACGAAGACACCATTCCAGCAGGCGAAGGGAGTGTCTTCTACGCAGTCTCGGCACGCACTTCTGCTGGCAACAGCGGTCCAGCGTCCGCTCCGATCACTATCGCGCTTGCGTCTTCTTCAAATTCCACCGCCCGTTAATTCTGTAATAATCATTTTTAAACAATATTCATAACCATGCGACGGCCTACGACTCTACTCGCGGTTGGTCTACTGTCCATAACAGTGCTTGCAAGTTGCAGATCGAGTTGGAAAACGGTGGATCGCACACCCGATTTTGAGCCCACTCACGCGAAGCCGCTGCGTGTCGCGATGCTCCCGTTTGAAAATAAGAGCGGGAACCGCAGTGCCTTTGTAATTCCATTTCTGCCGTTCATCTGGCTCGCCAATTTAATAACATTTTCAGTGCCTGAAGCAGGCCCCGACTCAGGCATGGGCGCGGCGACGCTGCGCACACTCTTGGCTGCTAGACTCACGGGGACGCCGCTTCGAGTTGTATCAACACGCGCGACGGACACGGCACTCGCACACAAGGGTCTGCTCGCAAAGGCGGCGTCGATGGATCCGGTTGAACTCGGAAAGTTGCTGAGTGTCGACGCGATTCTCTTCGGCGAGTTGCTCGACTGGTCCGGAAATTATTATGTACTCGAGTCTCGCACCGTAGTCGAAGGGCGCGTGCGGCTCGTCTCGTGCATCGATCGAAGTGAACTCGTAAAAATTAATGTTGGCGTTTCGGATGCCGCAGGAGTGTCGGGCGGACCGACAGGGTACATCAGCGCTGCCGCGTCTCCTCTCGCTGCACTCGGAAAAGGGCCGTACAGCGACCTCGCAGTCGCGTGGACCACACGGGTCGGCGATGCACTCTCAGGCGATTCCGTCTCCGGGCAGCAAGTACCTGAAAATCCCAGGAGTACAGTCGGCGAACCCTACATATCCGCGGCGGGAGTGACGGCGCCGCCGCCCGGCGGCTGGCGCGCGGGGCAGTGGATTGAAGTCATTGTGCTCGGCGCACCCAGCTGTACTGCGACATTCAACATCGGGACACTACGCACCAAGATCCCGATGGTGGAATTCTCTCGTGTGCCGCGTGCTGGGGGAGAGCCTGGCGAAGAGTCTGCTATCTACCGCGGCTCGTACCACATTGCGCCCGCCGACCGCGTGGTCGAGGCACCCGTCATTGTGAGTCTGGCAACGGCCGGAAGTTCAGCACACCTGACTGCGTCGGGGAACCCGATTACAATTCAAAACGCCGATTCTTCGAAGTCGCATCTCCCGCAACGGTGAGTGCATCGCCGGTGCCGTCGTCATGGGTTTTGTAGTTAAGGGACTCAACTGCATGAAATAGGCGAGGTCCGGACAAAATCTCCATCAAGTGAAACCAGACAGCGCCGTTTTTCGTAGAATATCCACAGATTGGAACCGTCCGCGCGATTTCACGGCTGGGTACTACAATTCTCGCCGCGTTTGCTCGGCGTCGTGCTTCGTTTTGTTAAGAATCGCGCGATCGCCGAGGAACTCGTGCAAGACGTCTGGCTGCGCGCGTGGCGCGAACGAAATCGAATTGATGAACATCGCGATGCTTTCAACTATTTGCGCGTGGCGGCCGTTCATCGAGCCATTGATTATTTACGTTCAAGCGCCGCCATCAAATATGAAACTACAAATGCCACTGTCGAAACGGAATCCTCCGCGGCGCCGGAGGTTTCTGGAAACATTGAATTTGATCTTTCGACGCTGAGCGCGATGGAGCGCGCCGCGATTTTGTTATATTATCAAGAAGGGCAGTCAGTATTAGAAATATCCAAATTGCTCAGCGCGCCGCCGAACACGATCAAGACCTGGCTTTCGCGCGCGCGCGCAAAGCTTAAGAAAAACTTGTTAACAAAAAAAGAAGTTGCATCATGACGTGCCAATTCCTAGACACCGTCTTTCAATTCGCAAACGTTAACGTTGCGCCCGATGGCGCCGCGTTCGAGCGCGCCCGCGCCCATCTCGCGGGATGCGCGCGATGCGAAGAGTTATATCATTTGGATTTTCAGCTCTGGAGCAATCTGCGGCAGGCTCCGCATGCAGTCTCAACGCGCAAGATCACTATTTTTAAAGGGCGGAGCATGATCCTTCGCGCGGCGGCGGCGCTCGTGCTCGCGGCCGGTGGAATTGTAGTTAGCTTTTCATTCATGGCGCCGAGCGCCGTGAATGGGATCGCCCAAACCAGCGAATCCGTGACGATCTATTGTAATTATAGTATTGCGCGCATTTCGCTGGGGCGCGGCGCGCCCGCTCCGGTGGTTGAAACCCGCGTGTACCCGGAAACGTACTCTATTATTGTTCGATGAAATCGAACATTACCATTCTTGCTGCCAAACCTAATTCAAAATGAAAACTACAATTCTAGGGATTGCTTTATTGATAACATTCGCCGGACAGAGCGTATCGGCCGCGGTGCAAGAAAAAGCCGGCGAAAGCATTCTAAAGCCGAGCCACCCCAATTTTAAGAAATCACAGGAGCAAGCCAAAGCGCAGAGTCAAGTCTACAAATACACGATTCCGCTCGAAGGTATCTTTAATGAAAAGAACACGCGCAGCGATTCGGCGGAACGCACATTTGGCCACGTCGAATTTCGGAGCCGCGAAGGAAAGGCCAAGCCGATGATACAACTGGATCAGATGGGATGGAAAGACCCGCGGCTTAGCGGGCTGACGCCGGCGGAATTTGCAGTTTATACAAAAATTGTAGAGATCGAGGGCGTCAAGCAGGCTCAATTTATTCGTAAGGAGACAGCCCGATTTGATATAACATCTCGAACAGCGGCGGTCGAGACCGATCTCGAAGTGACGTTGACGGGCCAGAACACCGCGAAAAGAGTTGCCGAAGTATTAGATACTTTCCGCGCGGCCGCCCGCAGCGTTTATACCTTAGAAATTTTCGCCGTCGACCACGGCCCCGTCGGCAATGTTCCTAATAAAAGCGAGCGCAATCCGGTGACGCACCCGCTCGGCGTTTCGGAATTTGATACAGAAAGGGAACGTTATAAAAAACTCGAGGGAAGTGCGCATCCAAAATTATTGATTGATCAAAATGTTAACGTTCGCTTCGGAGAGGAGGCGTCCGTTGCTGTGATTCAGCAACATTCCTTTATTACAGATTTCGAAGTGCATTCCTCGCGCGGCTCGATGGTGGCCGATCCCGTGATCGACGTCGTTCAGGAAGGATTGTTAATCTTGGCGACGCCCATCGTCGAAGGTGTGTCCGGACAGTTCCATCTCCATTTCTCGGTGCGGATTTCGGATTTGTTAGATCCGCCGGTCGAACGGGAAATGATTTTGCCGGGCGATCGAAAAGTAAAAATACAATTTCCCGAAACAGTGGACTCGACCTGGAACCCTGGACGCATGCCGATGCCGGTCGACGGCATTCGCGTTACCGGTTTGAAGCGCGTGGATGCTAAGTCTGGCTTTCACGCGCTGGAGTTTTGGATACGAGTGCAAGAGTGTCCAGCACTCCTCGAAAGGAAAGATAGCAGCGCGAACACGCGCGTGCTCGCGGTCGTTCCCGCGTCAAAAACTGTTATATTACAAAAACAACCCGGCAGCAGCGATCCCACCGATTGTGTCATTCGCGACGACCGTGGCGCCGTCAAAACAAAATTAAAGATAGAACGTACGGAAGGAAATATACTGATCGCGCGGCTCGTCGAGGGCACGATGCCTGAGCCGGGTGACGTTGTGGAATAGCACGAGCGTTTATTGTTAACTTTTGCGGGCCGAGAAATTATGGATTGACCCAACCGCGTGTTGGGCTTTGAATTGGTGCACTCAACGTTTCGTTTTTTTCACCCTCTGTTTCTTGCACCCCGTGGAAGCATGATTCAATTCACAACCTGGCGGTTCGCATTTGTAACCATTCTCGCTCTCAGCGGGGCATTTTTTTCGGATACTCAGAAAAACGCGATAGGGGCAAAAGAAAGCGCCGAAACCGCAGCAGCGGCATCAAAGAACGCGGTGCCGAACGGACTCGCTGCCTCCGACTGGTCGAGCATCCGTGCCGCGTACGAAGCGGGTCGTCACAAGGCCTTTCCTATCGACGGGGGCTTCCGCTTTCGAAATCCTGGGCAACAGTGGAGTACACAATTCGATGGACGCAGATTTGTAACAAGTCCGGATGGGAACGCGTGGTCGTGGGGTCTTGAGCTTCAAAGCTACGGAATTGGTGCAGATCAAAAAACGGTTGGGTCCAAAGCTAACGTTTCCACCGAGGGCCAGAGTGTTTCTTACAACTGGGACAACACGCTTACAGAGTGGTACAAGAACGACACGCGAGGTCTTGAACACGGATTCTCGGTGAAGAATCGGCCAACGAGCGCAGTAGGATTATTAACGTTAACACTCGGTGTCAAAGGTGAGCTTAAACCAAGAGTACTGCCGAGTGGCCGTGACGTTGCGTTTGTAAATAAAGACGGCGGCACTGTACTCAACTATTCAAACCTCACCGTCTTCGACGCTCGTGGCAAGACTCTGCCCGCGCACTTTGCGTCGAGCGCGCGCGAATTGTGCATTTCAGTCGATGACTCTGGTGCACAGTATCCGATCACGATTGATCCGGTTGCACAGCAGGCGTTTGTGAAAGCGTCGAATACGCAAACGAACGATACGTTTGGATGGGCAGTGTCTGCGTCGGGGAACACTGTCATAGTCGGCGCGCCCTATGAGTCTAGCAACGCCACTGGAGTGAATGGAGACCAAAGTAACAATAGCGCGAGCAGGGCCGGGGCGGTTTATGTGTTTGTTCGAAACGGATCTCTCTGGAGTCAGCAGGCCTACCTGAAGGCATCGAATTCAGAGGCTGAAGATGCCTTCGGCTCTTCCGTCGCAATTTCCGGCGACACAATTGTAGTTGGCGCGGCGATCTTGAATGCGTCTTTGGCAGAGGACAGCAGTGCGACCGGCGTCAATGGAAATCAAACGAATAACGACGCGTTGACATCGGGCGCTGCCTACGTATTTGTACGTTCCGGTTCTACTTGGAGCCAGCAAGCCTACTTAAAAGCGTCGAATACTGAGATCAACGATCAATTTGGAGTTTCAGTCGCAGTATCCGGCGATACAGTAGTCGTCGGAGCTATCAGCGAAGGCAGCAATGCGATCGGCGTGAATGGAAATCAATCAAACAACGACTCGACTGCGTCGGGAGCAGCTTATGTTTTTGTGCGCAGCGGCACAGTCTGGAGCCAGCAAGCATACTTAAAGGCGTCGAATACAGGTGCTTTCGATTGGTTCGGGCACACCGTGTCGGTTTCCGGAGACACAGTGGCTGTCGGGGCTGTTTTTGAGTCTAGTAATGCAACCGGCATCAACGGGAACGCGAACGATAACAATAGCTTTAGTTCCGGTGCGGCGTATGTGTTCGTGCGGAGCGGACTGTCGTGGAGTCATCAAGCATACGTGAAAGCTTCAAATACTGGCGTGAACGATAACTTTGGACATGCGGTTTCGATCTCGGGGAATACGCTAATTGTCGGTGCGCGTCTGGAGGACAGCAACGCCGCTGGGGTTAACGGAGATCAGAGCAATAACGCCGCCGTGAATTCAGGCGCTGCCTATGTATTTGTAAGAAGCGGAGCCGCGTGGAGTCAGCAGGCTTACTTGAAGGCGTCGAATGCCGCCCAGACGAATGAATTCGGCTTCTCAGTCTCAGTGTCCGGCAATGCGGCTATCGTTGGAGCCTGGGCGCAGGGAAATGATGTTTCAGGTGCGGCCTACAGCTTTGTTCGAAGCGGAACAACATGGACTCAGCAGGCGTTCTTGAAGGCTTCGAACCCAGGAACCTTCGACAGTTTTGGCCACTCGATTGCGCTCTCAGGCGACGTTGCCGTTGTCGGATCACCTGGGGAGTCGAGCAATGCCACAGGCGTGAATGGCGATCAAAATAACAATTTAGCTACAGTCTCCGGTGCCGCCTACATCTTCGACCTTGATAACAATCCGGGAATTGCAGTCTTCGGCACAGGCACACCCGGCTGCGCGGGTACACAGACGCTGAGTGTGAATCACGCCCCCATGATCAATTCGCCGAATTTCATAATTAGCTGTGACAACGCGCCGGCGTCATCGCTGGGTCTTGGACTCATTACCGATTCGCCCGACTT